>NZ_QJSP01000001.1 GCF_003217475.1 Williamsia limnetica
CGGTCCCATTCCGAACCCGGAAGCTAAGCCCACCAGCGCCAATGGTACTGCACCCTAATCAGTGTGGGAGAGTAGGACACCGCCGAACACAATTTGCGAATACCCCGTATCCGAAGTCTCGCGACTTCAGATACGGGGTATTTTGCTGTCTCCAGCGCCTCAAGTGGGTCAAACGACCCACTTGATCGGCCGGAAGCGGCTACGATTCCTGCCATGTCGAGTTCGCCGCACAACATCGCTTCACCCATGCTGACTGTGTCGTCCTTGAGTCGTCGCCGACTTCTCGGTGGTGCGGCGATCGGAGCTGCAGGGCTCGCCCTGGGGAGCCGCTTTGTTGGATCCGGCGTCGCGTCGGCCGCGTCAGGAGGCAGCATCGGCGCTCAGACGTATGACACGGTCGTCGTCGGCGGCGGGCTGTCCGGTCTCTCAGCAGCGAAGAAGCTCGCGCAGGCGGGCCGGTCGGTGGTGGTACTCGAGGCACGAGAGCGGGCCGGCGGTCGCGTCCACAACATCTCGACCCCGAAACTCGGTGTGACGCTCGACGCCGGCGCGGAGTTCATCGGTCCGACTCAGACGCACATCGCCGCATTGGCGCAGGAGTACGGCGTCGTCTCCTTGCCGACCTACAACGAAGGCGAGAGTGTCTATTGGAACAGTGGGCGGCGTTCGACGATGCCCGCTGCCCTCGGTCTACCCATCGACCCGGCTTCACCTGAGGCAGCGTTGGCCTTGTCCCAGCTCGAACTCGAACCACTGCTGGGGTTCCCGGTGGGTGAGCCTTGGAAGCATCGAGATGCGGAGTATCTGGATTCGGTGACCTGGCAACAGTGGCTGGAGTCGCGGACGATCTCGCCGACAGCGCGAATGCTCCTGAGCCTGGCCAGTTCTGCCGCGCTGTCGGTGGAGGCGAACGAGTTGTCGGCACTGTACTTCTTCAACTACGTGGCGTCGGCGGGTGACGAGACCAATCCCGGCAGCCTGATTCGCTTACTGAGCACCGCCGGCGGCGCGCAGGAACGCTTGTTCGTCGGTGGCGCTGCCCTCATCCCGTTGCGGATGGCGAATGAACTGGCTGAGCGGGTTGTATACAACGCCCCGGTGCGGTCGATCAACTGGACCGATGAGGTGGTGACAGTTGTCACCGACTCGGGAGTCGTGAAGGCGAAGAAGGTCATCGTTGCCATGTCACCGGCGATCAGCGGCGGCATCGACTACGGCTCGGGTCTCACGCCCGCTCGCGCAGGCCTGCACGCCGGATATCGCATGGGCGCGATCAGCAAGTTCGCCGCCGTGTATCGCGAGCCCTTCTGGCGAAAGAAGGGGATGTCGGGACAGGTCATCGGCAACGGTGAACCCATCGACGTCTGTTTCGAGAACTATGCCGAGGGAAATCACGTACTGATGGGTTTCATCTCCGCCGACTCGATGCGTCGCCTAGATCAGGCACCGGACGAGCAGATCACCGCGGAGTGCACCCAGAACTTCGTCGACTACTTCGGTCCAGAGGCCCGTGACCACGTAGACCACGGCATCTTCAAATGGGACCTGGAACCGTGGTCACAGGGCGGCCCGGTGGCCGTCAGCAGGCCCGGCACGCTGACCCGCTACGGGACTGCGCTGCGAGCTCCCGTCGGCCCGGTGCACTGGGCGGGTACCGAGACCTCTGATTACTGGACCGGCTACATGGATGGCGCGGTCCGATCGGGATACCGGGCGGCGAAAGAAGTACTCGGCGCACGGTAGCGGAGCTCGACCAATTCGCGCGCTGGTGGTTCCGGCGGTTACTCTGGCGGCTGGCCGATCGGCCAGGACAGGCAACTACATAGCGTGAATCCATCGGCTCCGTCAACGGCGTGAGTGGTGCGATCGTGACGAAGAGGCAGACGTGAACGACAGAAACAATCGTGGTGGCAGTGGACGTGGCAACTCGGGCGGTGGACGACCTACTGATCGCCGCGACGGCCCCGGCGGTCGCAATTTCCGCAACGACTCCGACGCGCGCCGTGGTACCGGATCCGCGAACCGCCCGCCTGAGCCTCCACTGCCCGACGATGTCCTCCCGCAGGATCTGGACACGGAGGTTCGCCGCGATCTGCTGAGTCTCGACCGCACCAACGCCGATACGGTCTCACGCCACCTCATCATGACTTTCAAGCTCCTCGACGAGGACCCGGTACTCGCGCTCGAGCACGCCCGCGCTGCTCGTCGCCGGGCCGGCCGTATAGCAATGGTCCGCGAAGCCGCAGGGATTGCCGCGTACACCGCACACGAGTGGGCCGAGGCCTTGTCGGAGTTGCGGGCCGCGCGGCGAATGTCCGGCGGGAACGCCTTGCTGCCGATGATCGCCGACTGCGAGCGTGGGCTCGGACGGCCCGAACGTGCGATCGATGTCGCACGCAGCGAAGAGGGTCGAGCCCTGACAGACGAGGACGCCGCCGAGATGCGGATAGTCGAATCGGGTGCGCGCCTCGACCTCGGAGAATACGACAAGGCGATCGTCACCCTCCAGACCAAGGACCTCGACCCAGCTCGCGTCGGCACGGACGCGGCGCGGTATTTCTACGCGTACGCCGCTGCACTGCTCGCAGCAGGCCGGCGCGAGGACGCGATCACCTGGTTCATGAACGCAGCTTCTGCGGACGACGACGATGTGACCGACGCCGAAGACCGGTTGATGGAATTGGCCGAGCCCGAATCGGCCGCCGGCGAACCCGACAGCGGTCTCGAGGACGAGACCGAACTGCTTGCTCCGGTCCACGCAGAGACCCCGAAGGCAGTGTCCGAGGTCAGCGCGGCGCCTGTCACGCAGAATGCTCCGAAACAGGTTGTGCCGCAGCTGGTACCGGCTGCTCCCGCCGAACCCGGTGCGCGCCTGCGGGACGGATACGATGTGTTGCTTCTCGATCTGGACGGGACCGTGTACGCGGGAAAGAACGAGATCCCCGGAGCGAAGGAAGCACTCGATGCCGGCGAGCAACGCAACTATTATGTGACGAACAATGCGAGCCGTTCTCCCGTCGATGTCGCAGAGCATCTGCAAGAGCTGGGTTTTCGGGCCGAGCCCGATGAGGTCGTGACCAGTGCGCAATCGGCAGCGCGACTGCTGGCCGAACAGCTGCCGATGGGATCGCGTGTCCTGGTAGTGGGAACCGACGCGCTGGTGCACGAGGTCAGATCCGCAGGCCTCGGGGTGACCCGGAGCGCCGACGACCGACCGGCCGCTGTCGTTCAAGGACATTCACCCGAGACGGGCTGGGCGATCCTGTCCGAGGCGGTTCTCGCGATCCGTGCGGGTGCGCTCTGGGTGGCGTGCAATGTCGACGCGACGCTGCCGACGGAGCGCGGTCTCCAGATGGGCAACGGCTCGATGGTGGCCGCCGTCGCGAATGCGACGGGACAGCAACCACAGGTTGCCGGTAAGCCCGCGTCGCCGCTCATGGTCGACGCCGTGAACCGGAGTGGGTCGAAGACGCCGCTCGTGGTGGGAGACCGCCTCGACACCGACATCGAGGGCGCGAACGCCATCGAGGCCGACAGCCTGCTGGTATTGACGGGCGTCAGCACCGTGGTCGATGCCCTCAACGCTCCGGAGGCCCAGCGTCCGACGTTCATCGCGTCGGATCTGCAAGGCCTCAATGCTGCCGCTGACAGTGTCATCGTCGGCCCGCGGCCCGGTTGGCATGTCAGCGTGCTCGACCACACCCTCACGGTCGTGGCCCAGGACGGCGCAGATCCCGCAGCCGTGTTGTACGCCGTACTGCACGAGGCCTGGTCTCGCGAAACCTCGACGAAGTGGGTCATCGAGGCTGCAGAAGAAGGGGCGCAGTCGGCGTTGATGAGCGCCGGCCTGCTGGTCTGATATCAGCTGCGGGAGAACTCGGACGCCGCCGTGATCTGGGCGTCTGAGGGACGCACGCCGGTATAGAGGACGAACTGCTCGGCCGCCTGCAACGCGATCACCTGGGCGCCCGTGATCACCGGGCGGCCGTCGAATGCACTGATGAGTGGGGTTCGGGCGGGCATCGCTACGACATCGAACGCGGCCTTGGCCTCGTCGATGGCGGCAGGCGGAAACGGCAGACCGTCGGCGTCCGGACCTCCGGCCATACCCACCGGAGTCGTATTGACCAGCAGGTCCGGGCGTGCGGCACCCAGCTCGGGTTGCCAGGTGAACCCGTAGCGCTCGGCGAGTGCCCGCCCGGTCTGCTCGTTGCGGGCGATCACCGCGGTGTCGGTGTATCCCTCGTCGCGGAGCGCAGCGACCACTGCCTTGGCCATACCGCCGCTGCCGGAGACAACGACCGAATAGTCCCTCGGCAGGGCGCGCTCTCGCAGCAGGTTCGCCGCCGCTTGATAGTCGGTGTTGTAGGCGTGCAGGATGCCGTCCTCGTTCACGATGGTGTTGACCGAGTCGATGGCCGCTGCCGAGTCGTGCATGACGTCGACGAGTTCGATGACGTCCTCTTTGAACGGCATCGAGATGCCGGCACCTCGAATGCCCAGGGCGCGGATCCCGGCGACCGCTGCGGGAAGATCCGCCGTGCTGAAGGCCTTGTAGACGAAGTCGATCCCGAGCTCGTTGTAGAGGTAATTGTGGAACTTCGTCCCGATGTTGCTCGGTCGTCCCGACAGCGAGATGCACAGCTGGGTGTCGCGTCGTAGAACTCGGGCATCCGGTGCGCCGGCGCCCGCGGTGGTGGAGGTCATCACTAGACGCTAACAATCGACTAGCCTTGGCAGGCAATGAACCAACCTCTGCCCGGACCCCGCCCGACACCCGGTCCGGTCCCCGGACCCCGCCCCACCGCGCCGCTCGACGAGTCGGCCCACACCGTGGATCCCGATGAGATCCGGCGCCAGGTTTCCGAGCTGCTGGAACAGGCCGACGACATCGCGGCAGCGGTCGGGGACACCGCCGACAGTGAGGCGCTCGCGCGCCTGGCCCGTCAGGCCCACCTGCTCGAGAAGGCGCACGCAGTTCTCACCGATGCCCTGGAGAAGGTCGACCGTGCCTGAGTCCGTGCAATCGAGAGGACCGGGCGCGCGACGTCGTCCACGTCATGGCGCGTAGAGCCCGCCTCGACGCCGAGCTGGTGCGCCGCGGCGAAGCGCGGTCGCGGGACCACGCTCGCGAACTCATCGAATCGGGTCGGGTGAAGGTCAATGGCACCGTCGCGAGTAAACCGGCCACCAACGTCGATCTCGGTGCGCCGATCGTGGTGGCCGAGGGCGACGACGAGGGGTGGGCCTCCCGGGGCGCTCACAAGTTGCTCGGCGCCCTCGCTGCATTCGAGCCGCAGGGCGTCAGCGTGGCGGGGCGGCGCTGCCTCGATGCCGGCGCATCGACGGGCGGATTCACCGATGTCCTGCTGCGTCGCGACGCCCAGCAGGTGGTGGCGGTCGACGTCGGGTACGGCCAGCTGATCTGGCGGCTGCAGAACGACGACCGCGTCGAGATCCACGACCGGACCAATGTGCGGAGCCTGACTGCCGACCAGATCGGGGGTCCGGTGGACCTGGTGGTCGCCGACTTGTCGTTCATCTCCCTTAACCTTGTCCTCGAGGCGTTCGCCAACTGTGCGAAGCCCGGCGCAGACCTACTACCGATGGTCAAGCCGCAGTTCGAGGTCGGCAAGGATCGGGTGGGATCGGGGGGTGTGGTGCGCAGCGGTGAGTTGCGGGCCGAAGCGGTGACCGCGGTGGCCGAGACCGCCGCGACCTACGGGCTCGCGACGCTCGGTGCGGTGGCGAGCCCATTGCCCGGCCCTTCCGGCAATGTTGAATACTTTCTCTGGCTGCGGAAACAGCCGGAACCGGCATCGGTGGACGACACTGTGCGGGCAGCGATAGCGGACGCGATCGAGAAAGGGCCCCAGTGACGAACCCAGTGGGTGGCACGGCTTCGACGGCGGGGCATCAGGGACGGGAGTTCCTTGTGGTCGCTCACACCGGCCGGGACAACGTCCACGAGACGATGGCCGTCATCGCGCGGTCATGTGCCGAAGCCGGGATCGCCCTTCGGGTAGTCGATCACGACACGATGCCCAGTCATCCGGGCCCGCAGTATCTGAGCACGGTGTATCCGCTGGATCCGGCGGAGTTGCGCGAGATCGGTGCCGATGTCGCAGTGACGGCAGGGAACGAAACCTCCGCGGCCGGATGTGAGGTGGTCATCGTGCTCGGCGGTGACGGGACCTTCCTGCGCGCCGCCGAGCTCGCCCACCCCGTCGAGGTGCCGGTGCTGGGTATCAACTTGGGTCACATCGGATTTCTGGCCGAAGCAGAAGCAAACCGCGTCGACGAGGTGATGGCCAAGCTCGTCAACCACGACTACGAGGTCGAGGATCGCATGACGCTCGACATCACCGTGCATGTCGACGGACAGGTGGTGGCGAAGAGCTGGGCGCTGAACGAGGCCAGCATCCAGAACTTGTCGCGGCAGGGGGTGTTGGAGCTGATCACCGAGGTGGACGGCCGGCCGGTCTCCGCCTTCGGCGCCGACGGCATCCTGGTGTCCACTCCGACGGGGTCCACCGCGTATGCGTTCTCGGCCGGCGGCCCGGTGATGTGGCCCGACCTCGAGGCGATCCTCTTGGTCCCGTCGAACGCCCATGCCCTGTTCGCCCGGCCCATGGTCACCAGTCCGCGGTCGCTGGTCGCGATCGAGGTCTTGGCCCGCGGACAGGATGCCCTGCTCGCCTGCGACGGCCGCCGCAACATCGAGGTCCCCGCCGGGGGTCGCGTGGAAATCGTCAGAGGCGCAAGACCGGTGCACTGGGTCCGTATCGATTCCGACCCGTTCGCAGACCGATTGGTGCGCAAGTTCGAACTGCCGGTAACCGGTTGGAGGGGAAGGCAACTCTAGTGCTC
This sequence comes from Williamsia limnetica, assembly GCF_003217475.1. Classification (GTDB taxonomy): domain Bacteria; phylum Actinomycetota; class Actinomycetes; order Mycobacteriales; family Mycobacteriaceae; genus Williamsia; species Williamsia limnetica. The sequence goes on from NZ_QJSP01000001.1 coordinate 6,871, forward strand.
GAAGAGATCTCGATCAGCGGACTCGGCGTCATCGACAAGGCCGGCGCAGAGTTCCATGAAGGACTGACCGTGCTCACGGGTGAGACAGGTGCGGGCAAGACGATGGTCGTGACGAGTCTGCACCTGCTCTCGGGTGCGCGCGCCGACGCGGGCCGCGTCCGTTCGGGTCAGAGTCGCGCTGTTGTCGAAGGACGTTTCCGGACGACGGGTGCCGATGCCGCGGAGGTGTTGGACGCCTCCGGTGCCGAGCTCGACGAAGACGGCACCGTCATCGCGGTGCGCACCGTGAACGCCGACGGTCGCTCACGTGCACATCTGGGTGGCCGGTCGGTGCCCGTCGGGCTCCTCGGCCAGTTCACCAGTGGACAGCTCGCGATCCACGGACAGAACGACCAACTGCGGCTGCTGCGTTCGGAGCATCAGCGCGACGCGCTGGATCGATTCTCGGCCGAGGCGATCACGAAGCCGCTCAAGACCTATCGCGAGGCGCGCGAGCGCTGGATCACCTTGGCCGACCAACTCCGTGATCGACAGGCCAACTCCCGTGAGATCGCTCAGGAATCGGATCGCCTCAAGTTCGGGCTCGACGAGATCGACAAGGTTGCGCCGCAACCACACGAAGATGAAGAAATCGCCGCGACGGTCCGTCGGCTCAGTGACCTCGAGACCATTCGTACCGCGGCGGTCTCCGCGCTCGACGCGGTCACCGGGGCGGGCCCCGACGCCGATGTCGCGAGTGGTTCATCGGTTCTCGACGGACTGGGTGCGGCGCGGACGATGTTGGAGACCCAAGCCGACGACACGCTGCGGGCCCTGCTGCCTCGGATCGAGGAGGCGCTGACGGTGGTGGGCGACATCGGGGAAGAACTCAGTTCGTTTGTCTCCGGACTGCCGGTCGATGCGGCCGAGTTGGAGCAATTGCTGCAACGCCAAGCCGAGCTCAAGTCCTTGGTGCGTAAGTACGCCCCCGACATCGACGGGGTCATCGGGTGGGCGGACTCGGCGCGGTCCCGGTTGGCCGAGATCGGTGACTCGTCCGAGTCGCTCGACGAGCTCGCGGTCCGCGTCACCGCCGCACGCGAGGACGTCGCCGCCGCGGCCGTGAAACTGACCAAGGTGCGCGTCAAGGCCGCCAAATCGCTTGCTTCCAAGGTGAGTTCGGAACTCACCGGGCTCGCGATGGGGGATGCACAGCTCGAGGTCTCCGTCGTGCCAGACGACTCGGCCGACTCCGGCCGCCGCGCAATCGATATCGACGGCCGTACATTGCATGCTGGTTCACACGGTGTCGACAAGGTCGAATTCGGACTGACCGCACACGCCGGTGCGCAGGCGCGACCGATTGCGAAGTCGGCGTCCGGCGGCGAACTGTCGCGCGTGATGCTTGCGCTCGAAGTCGTACTCGCCGGTCCGGGCGGCGGATCGACGATGGTGTTCGATGAGGTCGACGCGGGGGTCGGTGGCCGGGCGGCCGTCGAGATCGGGCGGCGGCTCGCCAAGTTGGCGCGTGCGCATCAGGTCATCGTCGTCACTCACCTGCCTCAGGTCGCGGCCTTTGCCGACAATCACCTGCTGATCGGGAAACAGACATCGGCCGGCAAGTCCAAGTCGAGCCGCGTGACGAGTTCGGTCGAAGTTCTCGACCGTGACGAGCGGGTGGCGGAACTGGCCCGGATGCTGGCCGGCCTCGGCGATTCCGACACCGGCCGCGCGCATGCGGAGGAGTTGCTGAGTACCGCGGAAAACGAGAAAACCGCCTTCTGACGGAATGACACGGATGTTACTCATGTGACAAAAGTGGCGTGTGTTACGGCGCGCCTCCACCAAAACTGTCGAGTGGTGGTTCAGTGTTTCTCGCATGAAGATGCCTGCCCTGCTGTCACGCACAACCGAAACTCTGCCTGGGATCAGCGGTATCGCCAGGATCGACAAGAACACCAAACGACTCCTTTCCAGAGTCGGCCCCGGGGACATCGTGATCCTCGATGAGGTCGACCTCGACAGGGTCACCGCCGACGCCCTGGTGGCCGCCGACGTCCTGGTGGTGGTCAACGCCTCGCCGTCCATCTCCGGGCGTTACCCGAACCTCGGACCCGAGCTGCTGGTGGCATCGGGCATCACCCTGATCGACGATGTCGGTGTCGAGGTGTTCAAGCGCATCAAGGACGGCGCCAAGATCCGCGCAGACGAGGGCGGCCTGTACACCGGTGAGCGGCGGCTGGCCAAGGGCACCGAACTGGGGGAGCGTGAGATCGCCGACCTCATGATCGACGCCAAGACCGGCCTCGTCGATCATCTGGAAGCGTTCTCGGGCAACACCATCGAGTTCATCCGGAGTGAGTCGCCGCTGCTGATCGACGGCGTCGGCGTACCTGACGTCGACGTGCGCATCGAAGGCCGCCACGTGGTGGTGGTCGCCGATGGCGCCGATCACGTCGCAGATCTCAAACGGCTCAAGCCGTTCATCAAGGAGTATCAGCCGATCATGGTGGGCGTCGACGGAGGCGCCGACACCCTGATGGATCTGGGCTACCGACCGGACCTGATCGTGGGCGACCCCGAAGGTATGAAGTCGGCGACGCTGAAATCCGGCGCGCAGGTGGTGCTGCCCGCCGATCCCGACGGTCACGCCCCGGGCCTCGAACGAATCCAGGACCTGGGGATCGGGGCCATGACGTTCCCCGCCGCCGGTTCGGCAGCCGACCTCGCGCTGCTACTGGTGGACCATCACGAAGCCGCGTTGATCGTCACCGTGGGACACGCCGCGTCGCTCGACGAGTTCTTCGACCGCAGCCTGCGGGAGTCGAACCCGTCGACGTTCCTCACCAGGCTCAAGGTCGGCCCCAAGCTCGTCGATTCCAAGGCTGTTGCCACGCTGTATCGCTCGCGGGTGTCCGGAGCCGCCATAGCTCTGCTGATCCTGGCGGGCCTCGTCGCGTTGATCGTCGCGGTCCTCATGTCCAGTGCCGGGGGCGAGGTCACCGATTGGATCGTCGATCAGTGGAACCGGCTGACCGAGTGGGTCCAGCAGGTCTGGAATGAGTGAGCCCGTCAGGGCTGGATCGGATAAGTAGTGATTTCGCTTCGCCAGCATGCTATTTCGCTGGTCGCGGTGTTCTTGGCTCTTGCTGTGGGTGTGGTGCTGGGATCCGGATTTGTCGCTGACACATTCGGATCGTCCAGCGACGCACAGGACAAGCGTGAGCAAGAATTGCGTGACGAGAATCAGCAGCTGACCAACAACGTCAACGCAGCCAACAACTTCGATACGGCGATCGCGGGTCGTCTGCTCGAGGGCACCTTGCGCGATCGGCCGGTGCTGATCGTCACCACACCCGGTGCCGACGAAGGCGACGTGGCCGCGGTCAAGGAGAATCTCAACAAGTCGGGTGCGGTCTTCAACGGTCAACTCGCTCTCACCGATGAGTTCGTCAGTGACCAGAGCGCCGAGAAGGTCAGGTCGATCATCGACCAATCGATCCCACCGGGCAGCACGCTGCGGACCGAGTTGACCGACTCCGGTGGCCGCACCGGTGACCTGCTCGGTCTGTTGTTGCAGCTGTCGCCTCGAGATGCCGAGCCGCAGGTGTCGGGGAGTGAGACCGACGCCGGGCTCGCCGCCCTCAAGCAGGGCGGCTTCGTCGACTACGCCGACGGTGCCGTATCCCCAGCGCAGCTGGCTATCATCGTGACCGGCAACAAGTTTGCCGAGGATTCGGGCGCACGGGGGCAGGTTGTCGCGCGGTTCGCGGCGGCTTTCTCCGAGCGCGGCGCAGGGACGGTTCTCGTCGGGCGGACCGGTTCTGCCGAGGGCTCGTCGCCGATCGCCGTGGTGCGCGCGGATCCTGCGCTGAACGCACAGGTGTCCACGGTGGACAACGTCGACCAGGCGACCGGCCGGATCACCACGGTGCTCGCCCTGTCCGACGAGTTGGGCGACAAGCACGGCGCGTACGGCACCGGCCCCGGTGCCACCGCGATCGCACCCGAGAGCTGACCGGAGGCGACCACCCGCCGGCGTCACCGGATCGCCGGTGGGTGATCACCCGTGTCAAGGCCGAGAATTCGGCTCAGTGGTGTTACCGTGGAGTCCCGTAGGTAGGCAAGGTTTTCTTGCCTGCGTTGCCGGTGGCGGGTTCCTCCGCCGGCTTCGTCTCCAGCCGAACGGGAGAAGCGTTGCGACCATTACGCCATGTGCGATCAGGCACCAAGCACATATTCGTCACCGGGGGCGTCGCGTCCTCGCTCGGAAAGGGTCTGACGGCCTCCAGCCTCGGCCAGTTGCTCACCTCCCGCGGACTGCGGGTGACGATGCAAAAGCTCGATCCCTATCTCAATGTCGACCCGGGAACGATGAACCCGTTCCAGCACGGTGAGGTGTTCGTCACCGAGGACGGCGCAGAAACCGACCTCGATGTCGGTCACTACGAACGTTTCCTGGACCGTGATCTGTCCGGATTCGCGAATGTCACCACAGGGCAGGTGTATTCGACGGTGATCGCGAAAGAGCGGCGCGGTGAGTACCTCGGCGACACAGTCCAGGTGATCCCGCACATCACCGACGAGATCAAGAACCGGATCCGGGCGATGAGCCAGGCAGACGCCGACGGCGAGATCCCCGATGTGGTGATCACCGAGATCGGCGGCACGGTCGGCGACATCGAATCGCAGCCGTTCATCGAGGCGGCCCGGCAGATCCGGCACGATGTCGGTCGGGACAACGTCTTTTTCCTCCACGTGTCGTTGGTGCCGTATCTGGCGCCATCGGGCGAGCTCAAGACCAAGCCCACCCAGCACTCCGTCGCCGCACTGCGAAACATCGGCATCCAGCCCGATGCCCTGATCCTGCGGTGCGATCGTGACGTGCCCGAACCCCTCAAGAACAAGATCGCGCTGATGTGCGATGTCGAGGTCGAAGGTGTCATCTCGACTCCCGATGCCCCGTCGATCTACGACATCCCCAAGGTGTTGCATTCGGAGCAACTCGACGCCTACGTCGTCCGCAAGCTGGGTCTGCCGTTCCGCGACGTCGACTGGACGGTGTGGGGTGAGCTGCTCAAGCGGGTGCATGAACCGCGCGAAGAGGTCACAATCGCGCTGGTCGGCAAGTACGTCGAACTACCCGATGCCTACCTGTCGGTGACCGAGGCGATCCGGGCCGGCGGGTTTGCCCACCGCGCGCACGTCAAGCTCGTGTGGGTGCAGTCCGACGATTGCATCGAGGACGCCGGGGCTCTGGCAGCACTGGCCCAGGCCGACGGCATCCTCATACCCGGTGGGTTCGGCATCCGCGGTATCGAGGGCAAGGTCGGTGCCATCAGGTACGCCCGCACCCACGGAGTACCGCTGCTCGGGCTGTGTCTCGGTCTGCAGTGCATCGTCATCGACGCGGCCCGCCAGGCCGGCCTCGACGACGCGAGTTCGACGGAGTTCGACCCCGAGACCCCGTTCCCGGTGATCTCGACCATGGCCGACCAGGAGCAGGCAGTGGCCGGCGAAGCCGATCTCGGCGGCTCGATGCGACTCGGCGCCTATCCGGCCAAGCTCATTCGCGGGTCCGTGGTCGCAGGCGCCTATGGATCTGTGGACGTTTCCGAACGGCATCGTCACCGCTTCGAGGTCAACAACAGCTACCGCGACAAGGTCGCCGAAAGCGGTCTGGTCTTCTCCGGCACCTCGCCGGACGGGCACCTCGTCGAGTTCGTCGAATACCCGCGGGAGGTGCACCCGTTCCTGGTGGGCACACAGGCGCATCCTGAGCTGAAGAGCCGGCCTACGCGACCGCATCCGCTGTTCAGTGCGTTCGTGCGGGCGTCCCTGCGCTACAAGGCGGCCGAACGGTTGCCGGTGAACGTGCACGGCGACGACGACAGCGATCCAGACCTCGATGACGTCACCGGCGCCGAAGCCGGTGTCGTGGAGGCCGGGGCTTGAGCGAGCCGCACGAGTTCCGGACCGTGGGTACCGACGTCCGCTACGACGGGGCGATCCTGGCCCTGCGGGTGGACGAGGTCGTGATGCCCGGTGGGCGGACCGCGCACCGTGAGGTCGTCGAACATCACGGCGCGGTGGCCGTCGCCGCGGTCAACGAACGCGACGAGATAGCCCTGGTCTTGCAGTACCGGCATCCGATCGGTCGGCGACTTCTCGAATTGCCCGCCGGTCTCCTCGACGGCGGTCCGGACGAGGCCCCGGTCGAGGCGGCGCGGCGTGAGCTGGTCGAGGAAACCGGATTGGCCGCCGAACACTGGAGCACGCTGGTCGACGTGGCGGTCTCGCCGGGATTCACCGACGAGGCCCTGCGGGTGTATCTGGCGACGGGGATCAGCGCCGCCGACCAACCCGACCGCGAGGACGAGGAAGCGGACATGACCGTGCACTGGGTGCCGATAGGGGATGCGGTGCAGAAAGTGTTCTCCGGGGAAATCGTGAACGCGACCGCGGTTTCCGGGATCCTGGCACTCGTCGCACACAGAGCGGGTTCGGTCCCGCTGCGCGACGTCGACGCGCCCTGGACCGACAAGCCGACGGCATTCGCTGCCCGGCACGCCGGGTCATGAGCTCGACCGGACCGTCGTGAGCTCGACCGGACCGATGACCTTGGCCGACCAGGTGCAGATGTACCTGGATCACCTCGAGGTCGAACGCGGTTCGGCTCGCAACACCCTGCAGTCGTACGCCCGAGATCTGCGCCGGTACCAGGAGTATCTGGCGGATCGGGGCATCGATGCGCTCTCACAGGTGCACGAATCCGACATCAGGGAGTTTTTGGTGGCGCTGCGACGCGGTGACGCAGACAACGACCGCCCACCTCTGGCGGACAGCTCGATTGCACGAACGCTCGTGGCCACCCGGGGTTTTCACAAGTTCGCCGCTGCCGAGGGGATCGTCGTCGCCGACGTCGCCCACGCGGTGGCGCCTCCGAAGGCCCCGCGTCGTCTGCCGAAGAGCCTTCCGGTGGACGAGGTGCTGGCGATTTTGGCCGCGAGCGGGGGTGACGACGTCTCCGACGGACCCAGGGCGTTGCGCGACCGGGCGCTGCTCGAACTGCTCTACAGCTGCGGCGCACGTATCTCCGAGGCAGTCGCCCTCGATGTCGACGACATCGAGACCGACTCACGTTCGGTGCTGCTGCGGGGCAAAGGCGGCAAAGAGCGCATCGTTCCCGTGGGGCGGCCTGCCATCGCCGCCCTCGATGCGTATCTGGTGAGGGGGCGGCCTGCGCTGGTGTCGCGGTTCAATCCTGCGCTGTTCTTGAACACCCGCGGCGGCCGCCTCAGCCGGCAGAGTGCGTGGCAGGTGCTCGTCGACGCGGCGGCGCGCGCAGGATTGGACAAATCGGTCTCGCCGCACACGCTGCGGCACAGTTTCGCGACGCACCTGCTCGACGGCGGGGCGGACGTGCGCGTGGTGCAGGAGCTCCTGGGTCATGCCTCGGTCACCACCACGCAGGTATACACGCTGGTGACAGTCGGAACCATGCGCGAGGTGTACGCGTTGGCGCACCCACGTGCGCGGTAGAACGTCTGGTGACGGTGAGCCTCCACAGTCGCGCCACGCCGACGCACTAGGCTCGCAAGGGTGACAACGCCACAGCCACCTCATCGGCCCGGGCGTGATGCGAATCAGTTGATGATCACCACGCCGCAACGTGGCGATGACGACCATGAACGCGAGAAACCGGGCACCCCCGGCGAGCTCGGCCCAACAGGTCGACCACTGCGCGAGGTACCTGAGCCGACGCCGCTCGACCGGCACGGGCCGGCGACGGTTGTCGCGATCTGCAATCAGAAAGGCGGCGTCGGCAAGACGACGTCGACCATCAACCTCGGTGCCGCGTTGGCCGAGTGTGGCCGCCGAGTGTTGCTCGTGGATCTCGATCCGCAGGGCGCGCTGTCGGCAGGCTTGGGCGTACCGCACCATGAACTGGACTTGACCGTGCACAACATGCTCGTCCCGCCGCAGGTGTCGGCGGATGAGGTGCTGATGCGCACCCGTGTCGACGGTATGGATCTGTTGCCGTCGAACATCGACCTCTCGGCGGCGGAGATCCAGCTCGTCAACGAGGTCGGCCGCGAACACACCCTCGGCCGCGCGTTGCACCCGTTGCTCGACCGCTACGACTACGTGCTGATCGATTGCCAGCCCTCGCTGGGCCTGCTGACCGTCAACGCTCTCGCGTGCGCGGACACCGTCGTCATCCCGATGGAATGTGAGTACTTCAGTCTGCGTGGCCTCGCGCTGTTGAGCGACACGATCGACAAGGTGCGCGATCGCCTCAACCCCCGGCTCAAGCTCGGTGGAATCCTCGTGACCATGTTCGACGCCCGCACCCTGCACTCCCGTGAGGTGATGGCGCGGGTCGTCGAGGTGTTCGGTGACAAGGTCTACGACACGGTGATCAGCCGGACGGTCCGTTTCCCGGAGACCAGCGTTGCGGGTGAGCCGATCACGTCGTGGGCACCGAAGTCGGCCGGGGCCAGGGCATATCGGGCCCTTGCCCGCGAAGTCATCTTTCGCACCCGCTAACCGATGACCGAGACGTCACCACCGGAGCTGGACCCCACCACCCCGTCGACCGCAGCAGACGCCCCGGCGCTCGCGGCCGCGCCGGTGGACGCCCAGGCCGACGACCCGCCCGCGAAGACCGGATTCCAGGTCAAGCTGACGAACTTCGAGGGCCCGTTCGACCTGCTGCTGAACCTCATCGGGCAGCATCGCCTCGACGTCACCGAAGTGGCTCTTCACGAGGTCACCGACGACTTCATCGCCTACACCAAGCTTCTCGGCGCCGAGATGGATCTCGACCAGACCACTCAGTTCCTGGTGGTCGCGGCGACACTGCTCGACCTCAAGGCGGCGCGTCTACTGCCGTCGGGTGAAGTGGAGAACGACGAAGATCTGGCCCTGCTCGAAGCCCGCGACCTGCTCTTCGCGCGACTTCTGCAGTACCGGGCATACAAACAGGTCGCCGTGTTGTTTGCCGAACTCGAAGCCGCGGCGCTACAACGCTATCCGCGAGCCGTCTCGCTGGAGCAACGATTCGAGTCGCTGCTGCCCGAGGTGACCATCGGTGTGTCGCCGGGTGTGTTCGCCGAGGTCGCGGTCGCCGCGATGACGCCCAAACCGGTGCCTCAGGTCGGACTCGGACACCTGCATGTATCAACGGTGTCGGTGCCTGAGCAGGCGTTGCGGATCGGGGAGATCCTCCGCGATGCCGGCGCGGGTGCGTGGGTCAGTTTCACCGACCTGGTGACCGAATGCGACAACGGCCTGGCAGTCGTCGCTCGCTTTCTGGCACTGCTCGAGTTGTACCGGGAACGCGCGGTCGCGTTCGAACAGCCCGAGGCCCTCGGAGCCCTCATGGTCAGCTGGACCGGCGAGCGTGACGAGGCCGCAGTGACAATCGACAAGGCAGATGACTATGGATGAACCGGATACCGAGACCACACCTGCCGACGACCCCGAGATGCTGTTCGACGCGGAGGCCGACACTCTCGACGACGACGAGCTGCGGTCGGCACTCGAGGCGATGCTGCTGGTGACCGACAGTCCCGCGACCACCGACCAGTTCGCCGCGGCGCTCGACGAAAGCCCGGTGCGGGTCGAGGCGATGCTCCGACAGATGACCACCGAACTCAACCAGCGTCGCAGCGGCATCGATCTGCGCTTTGCCGGCGATGGGTGGCGCTACTACACCCGGAACGAGTTCGCGCCCTACGTCGAGCGTCTGCTCCTGGATGGCGCGCGCTCGAAGCTGACGCGTGCGGCCCTGGAGACGCTGGCTGTCGTGGCCTACCGGCAACCCGTCACCCGCTCGCGCATCAGCGCCGTTCGAGGGGTGAACGTGGACGGCGTCATCAGGACCCTGGTGGCCCGTGGGCTCATCAGCGAGGCGGGCACCGATGTCGACTCGGGGGCCGTGATGTACAACACCACGGAACTTTTTCTGGAGCGACTGGGGTTGGCATCGTTGAGCGAACTACCGGATCTGGCGCCCCTTCTGCCGGACGTCGACCTCATCGACGCCCTCGGCGATGAGATAAACGCCGATCCGCGATTCGCCAAACTGGCAGGTAACACGTCAGACTTGAACAACAAAACACACAACATCACCGTCGACGACGACTGATTGCGCAACTGCGGATCAGCTGTTCGACCGGGAATTAGGGATACGAGCATGGCACCCGCTAGCCGAGACGGCAGACCGGACAGAAACAAAGACAAAGGCAAGAGGCGCGGACCGCGTGAGGAAACGAACTCCTCAGGCGATCGCGATCGGAAGCCTTATGGAGACAGAGGCGCCAGAGCCGACAGTCGTGGCGGCAGGCCCGCGCAAGACCGCGGAGGCCGCCCCACGGGCGATCGGCGTGGTGCACCGTCCCGCGATCGCGGTGGTCGGTCATCTGAGGAACGTGGCGGACCCCGGCATGCGGAGCGAGGTGAACGCCGAGGCGAAACTTCTGGCCGTCCCACCGGTGACCGCGGTCGTCCCAGCACTGAGCGTGGTCGTCCCGGCGCCGAGCGTGATCGTCCGAACGGCGATCGCGAACGGCCCGCAGGTGCAGATGCCGGCGGCAGGCCCACCGGTGGCAAGCCGACTGGCAAGCCCACCGGCGGAAAGCCCACAAAAGGCGCCGCCACCGAGCGTTTCCGTAAAGCCCATCGCAAGGGTCCCGGACCCGAGGGCAAACCCAAGTCGGCTCCCGATGTGAAGAGCGGTCAGGTACGGCTCAACAACGCCAAGCCCGCCCGCGACCAGAACCCGCTCGATGTCGGCGGCGACGGAGCGACATACGTCAAGGGCGGCACGCGCCTGCAGAAGGTGCTGGCCCAGTCCGGCGTCGCATCACGTCGTGGCGCCGAAGAGCTGATTGCTGCCGGCCGCGTCGAGGTCGATGGCGAGGTCGTCACCGAGCAGGGCTTGCGTATCGATCCCGAGACCGCTGTGGTCCGTGTCGATGGCGCTCGCGTGGTGGTCAACGAAGAGCATCAGTACCTCGCTCTGAACAAGCCCAAGGGCTGGCAGTCGACGATGGCCGACGAGTTCGGGCGTCCGTGCATCGGTGATCTGGTCGCCGAGCGGGTCATGTCCGGGCAGAGGCTCTTTCACGTCGGCAGGCTCGACGCCGACACCGAGGGACTGATCCTGCTCACCAACGACGGTGAGCTCGCGCATCGCTTGATGCATCCCTCCTTCGAGGTGCCCAAGACCTACATGGCGACTGTCCGTGGTGAGGTCAACCGCAGCTTGGGTCGCACGCTGCGCGAGGGAATCGAACTAGACGACGGACCGGCGAAGGTCGACAAGTTCGCTCTGCTGGACGTGAACGAAGGCATCTCCTTGCTCCGGCTGACGTTGCACGAGGGCCGCAAGCGAATCGTGCGCCGCATGCTCGACGAGACAGGCCATCCGGTGATTCGTCTGGTGCGCACCGACATCGGCGCCGTGAACGTCGGCGAGCAACGTCCCGGCACCCTTCGGGTCATGGGCAACGACGAGATCGGCGCGCTCTACAAGGCGGTGGGAATGTGACGAACCGTGCAGTGATCGCGATCGACGGGCCCGCGGGTACCGGAAAATCGAGTGTGTCGCGCCGAGTGGCAACAGCGTTGGGCGCCAACTACATCGACACCGGTGCGATGTACCGCGTGGCGACGTTGCGCGTTCTGCGTGCCGGGGTCGATCTGGACGACGCAGAGGCGATCGACAACGCGACCGAGGGGTTGACGATCTCGGTCACCAACAGTCCGGTCAAGCAGATCGTCCTCATGGACGGCGAAGACGTGAGCGCAGAGATTCGCGGCGACGACGTCACCCGCGCCGTGTCGGCGGTGTCGGCAGTTCCGGCGGTCCGCACCCGTTTGGTGCAGGCACAGCGGGATCTGGCCCAGAGCGGGCTCAGCGTGCTCGAAGGTCGCGATATCGGAACCGTTGTGTTCCCTGACGCCGAACTGAAGGTGTTCTTGACCGCGTCGCCCGAGGCTCGCGCCCAGCGGCGGCACGATCAGAACACCGCTGCAGGCAGAGACAGTGAGTACGCGACGGTGCTCGAGGACGTGATCCGTCGAGACCATCTGGATTCGACGAGGTCCACCTCGCCGTTGCGAATGGCCGATGATGCCGTGCAGGTCGACACCACCGATCTGGGCATCGAAGAGGTGATCGCCGAGCTGGTCGAGTTGGCGCGTCGCCGCATTCACGTAAACAGCTCGAACGAGGTAAAAGCATGAGTGACAGTTTTGATGGGGCAGGCGTCGGCGACGACGGCCTGTGGACAGACGAATCCGACTGGGACATCAGCGAATTCACCGAGCTGGGCGATGAGGGATCCGCGGTGGCGGTGCCCGTTGTCGCCATCGTCGGGCGCCCCAACGTTGGCAAGTCGTCCCTGGTGAACCGCATCCTCGGACGGCGTGAAGCCGTCGTCGAGGACATCCCGGGCGTGACCCGCGACCGCGTCTCGTACGACGCGTCGTGGGCGGGCAGGCGCTTCATGGTGCAGGACACCGGCGGCTGGGAACCGGACGCCAAGGGTATGGCGCAGTCGGTGGCGAGGCAGGCCGAGGTCGCCATGAAGACCGCCGACGCCATCGTGCTCGTCGTCGATGCAACCGTCGGCGCCACCACCACCGACGAAGCAGTCGCGAAGGTGTTGCGCCGCTCGAAGACCCCGGTGTTGCTGGCGGCCAACAAGGTCGACGACGAACGCATCGAATCCGAAGCCGCCGCGCTGTGGTCGCTGGGTCTGGGGGAGCCGTACTCGGTCTCTGCCGCCCACGGTCGCGGAACCGGTGATCTGCTCGACAAGATCCTCGAGGCGTTGCCCGAGACACCGCGGGAGACAACGCTCACCGGTGGTCCGCGCCGGGTGGCGTTGGTCGGCAAACCGAACGTCGGCAAGAGCTCGTTGATGAACAAGCTCACCGGTGAGGACCGCGCGGTGGTCGACAACGTCGCGGGCACCACCGTCGACCCGGTCGACGAGCTCGTCGAACTCGGCGGGAAGATCTGGAACTTCGTCGACACCGCCGGACTGCGCAAGAAAGTTCAGCAGTCGAGTGGACATGAGTTCTACGCGTCGCTGCGGACGAGGTCGGCGATCGAGGCGGCCGAGGTATCGGTGCTGCTGATCGACGCGTCTGAACCCATCACCGAGCAGGATCAGCGCGTGCTGACGATGATCATCGATGCCGGTCGTGCGTTGGTGATCGCCTTCAACAAATGGGATCTGGTCGATGAGGACCGCCGCATGCAACTCGAAAAAGAGGTCGACCGTGACCTGTCGCGGGTGCCCTGGGCGCGGAAGGTGAACATCTCGGCGCACACCGGCCGGGCGGTTCAGCGGCTCGTACCGGCGCTCGAGACAAGCCTGGCGTCCTGGGACAAGCGGGTCTCCACCGGGCAGCTCAACACCTGGCTCAAGGCCGTCATCGCCGAGACCCCGCCGCCGATGCGTGGCGGTCGGCTGCCACGTGTCCTGTTCGCCACCCAGGCCGCAACACGGCCGCCGACGTTCGTCTTCTTCACCACGGGCTTCCTCGAGGCCGGCTACCGCCGCTTCCTGGAACGCAAACTGCGCGAAGAGTTCAACTTCGACGGGTCGCCGGTGAAGGTGAACGTCCGAGTGCGCGAAAAGCGTGAACGCAAGAAGTAGTGATGTCAGAAGTCGGCCCCGGTCAGAAATGACCGGGGCCGACTGTTTTTCTGTCATCGGCGCGTGCTCGTTAGCTCATCTGCCAGGCGATTTTCGGACCGGGACGACTCTGAGGTAATCTCATGCAGCGGCTCGAAAAGAGCCGCAACGGGCTGTGGCGCAGTTTGGTAGCGTGCTTGACTGGGGGTCAAGTGGTCGCAGGTTCAAATCCTGTCAGCCCGACAGTATGGCCAGGTCGATATAAATCGATCTGGCCATTGTCGTCTCGCGAGGCAGAGCCCGCACAAACCCACTCGCTCCAGGCAAACCCACGTGCAGCAGCACCTGGGTTTGCCTGGACGAGCTGGGTTTGTGGCAACTCAGTCGCTGTGGTCAGCCCACAGCGTGTTGTACGGGACCGGGCGACCCAGAACCTGTTCGGCTGTTCGATGTCCCGACTTCAGGGCGCCGGTCACCGTCGAGGGGTCGTCGGTCCAGGTCGCCGCACCGGCGAGGTACAGCACATCCTCGATCGGGGCCGACAGCGCATCGTGATCGCTGCGATCTGAACCGACCGTCATGTAGGAGTAGGAGCCCCGCGAATAAGGGTCGTCCTGCCAGCGGGTCACGTGCACGAGATCAGGTTCGACGACCCGATCGCCGTACAGCCCCCGGAGCGCCTCGAGGACTGAGTTCGCGATCCGCTCATCCGACCAGGTGCGGGTTTCCTTGGCGCAGGGTCCTGCGGCGAAGGTCAGCAGCATAGGCGCGCCGTGCACGCTGGTCAGGTCGTACCAGGAATGCCACCACCGGCCTGCATCGCCTTGCCTGCGGATGGCGTAGACGTCCTCGTCCCAGAACTTGCGGGGAAACCGCAAGAACACCTTCTCGAACGCGTTCATCTCCAGCCCGCTCAAAGCCCTCGCGTGAGGCTCGGGCATCGGTGGATCGATGACGAAGTCTGGCGACGTCAGCACCCCGATCGGGACGGTGACGACAATCCTTCCCGCGGAGAACGAGCCGTGGGCGGTCTCGGCGGTTCCGCCGTCCGGCGTCCAGCGCACCCGTGTCACCTCATGTTCGAGTCGCACGTCCAGCCCGTCCGCAAGGTGCGCGGCGAGTTGGTCGTAGCCGTCGGGGAACACCACTTCGGCCCCGTCGATGGCATCGTCGTCGAGGCCGTGCGCGTCGAGGTCGTCGAGCCACACACCGAGCTGCTCCTCGGTCCGGTGGCGCAGGAACTCCCGGACGCGCATCGCGCGGTCGTCATCCCACTTCAGTTGGTTGAAGGTCGCTTCCACTGCATCGCCGAACGAGGTGTTCGGCCCAGATGCAGCGACGGTCGACGCGAACTGCTCGTTGAACGAGTAGATGTCCGAGACGAACCGGGCGGCGGCTTCGTCGCTCAGTCGGGCGCCGGTCGGTGAGTAGTAGGCGATCGGTCTCCCATCCGGCTGATAGCTCCCGACGGTGAACTCCGCAGTCCGCATACCGAGAGCGTCGACGGCATCGGCCACCGGGTTGCCGTCGATCCCGTGAATCCAAGACGCGCCGACATCGAGTACACCGTCGTCGCTGCGCGACGTCCAGACCCGGCCACCCACCCGATCACGCGCTTCCAGTACAGCGACCCGCTGTCCCTCGCGGGCGAGGATTCGCGCGACGGTGAGCCCGGCTATCCCTGCACCGACGATCAGTGTGTCGACATCTGTCACGGTCGATCCGATCTATCCGCAGTTCGTGGATGCGGCTCGTAGACGTGCCGCTCATCCCATCGAAGCACGGCTGGTCACGCCTGTTCGCGCGAACACCACCATGTCGTTCGACCGCCGACAGTCCCACGCGACATGGGCGAATCGCATCGAGGGCACGTGGCGTCCGTCTTCCGATACGGGATGATCTCGCCGGTGTGGACGCCGCCCTTCTTGATCGCGGATCGGATGGCGCGGCGCAAGACGACCCGGAGTTGGTCGAGTTCGTCGGTGGTCAGTGTCTTGGCGCGGCGCGACGGTGACAGCTCGCTCTGCCAGAGCACTTCGTCGGCGAGCAGATTACCGATGCCCGCGATGGCTGCCTGATCGAGCAGCCTCGCTTTGAGAGGCGCTCCGCTGGAACCGATGCGGCGCCGGAAGTCATCGCGGGTGATCTCCGCGGCGTCTGGCCCGAGGGCGTCGATATCCGGTTCGAGGCGCACCCTGCCCAGACGCCGTTTGTCGAAGAGTCGGAGCCCGCCTCCGTCGTCGAACGTCATGGCGAAACGCGTCCACTCGGGTTTGTCGGTATCACGTTCACCTACATGCGGATCGCCGCCGCCATACCGCGAGGTCTGCTCTCCGTCGGGTGCGGTGACGATGATTCGCCCGCCCATCCCGAGGTGAATACCGATCGTCGGACCCGGTGTCCCGTCGGCAGTCACGGTTTCGCACCACATCGCTTTGCCGCGGCGGTTGGCCTCGGTGAGCATGCCGCCCTTGAGCGCGTGGGCGATCTCACCCGGCCGGTGTGGGCGGCACTCGAACGTGTCGGTGTCGTCGATGTCGACGATGACTCGATTCAATGCTTTTTCGACGACTTGTCTGGCGTTCTCGACTTCGGGGAGTTCGGGCATTGCTCAGCTGTACCCCGTGCAGCGGCGCACCACGCGCGAATCGTCACCGGTGCAACGCCCGCCGGGCGATCGGTGCACTTTCTGAACTTTCGGGTGTCAGTTGGGCTGCAATCGGCGGAGGCGTTCGCGTAGAGCGAGTGCGGGCTTGCGCCTGCCGGATCGGTGCTTGGACCACGTCCACGGTCGCCCGGACGCGGCCAGTGCGTGGGCAACCGCGTCGAACACCGACACGGAGTCGTGGATTTTCGGGACCGATGTCATCGTGATGCCGGAGCAGCCGCCGAGGTTCGCGATCACGAACTCCCAGACGTCGTGCTCGGGCGGAAATACGACGTGCAGGTGCGATCCCGCCGGCGTCGACTCCACCGCATCCCAGATCTGCCCGAACCATTGATCGTGCGCGCCTGACCTCGTCAGCTGCACGATGGTCACCTGTTCTTCCTGCATGTTGTTCCCTCGGCACACCCAGTAGTGACGCTCGTCACGTCACGTTTCGTCCGTATTGTGCCGTATGCCACACCGAAACGACGAACTTCGGCAATGTCATCGGCTCGTGTCAGGACTTCGCTCGGCCTCGGGCGCTCAGCACCGCTCGTGCGGTCAGGGCGACCACGCGGTCCTCATGGTCGACGAGAGAGGTCAGGGCCAGGTGCGCGGCGGGACCGTGTATCTCCGACAGCGCCTGCGTCAACCTGGACCGGCTGGCCGGATCGCCGGACACGTCGAGTGCTGTCGACAGCATCGCAGTGATCATCTCGGCGATCTTCCCGGAGTGTGCGAGACTGCTCAGCGCTTCGCCGGCCTCCACATCGCGAGCCCCCGCGACCACCGCGTCGATGAGCGCAGGCACCGCACCGATCTGGCCTCTGGATGCCAGTTCGATGGCTGCGCGACTCCGCACGGTGACGTCGGCGTCGGCCAAGGCCTGTTCGAGGAGAAGGGTTGCCTCAACGCCCGGAATTGCAGTGATCGCCAGGACAGCCTGCCGGCGCACTTCGACGTCCGGCGCGTTCACACCGGCGGCGAGCGCGGCGACCCCATCGCCACCCAGTCGCGCCAGCGACCACCGAAGAGCCCCGGAGACGTTGGGGTCGGCCTCGGCGAGCAGTGCCTCCGCGAGGAGCTGAGCGGGCACCGGCCGGTGGTCGGCCGTGCTGAGCACGGCCCGATACCGACGGTCCGGGTGATCAGAACCCAGATCACGCACGAGCTGCACCAAACCCAGCACATCGCTCCATGTGTCCGGGTCTGTCTGGTCGACCTGGCGAAGCCTTGTCAACAACTCCTTCTCACGCTCCAGCCTGTGCTCTGTCTGCTGAATCAGTTCGCCGACAAGCCCTGCAGGGGTGAAGCCGGGATCATCGAGCGCGCGTTGAACATCACGAAGAGACATCCCGAGCGAGCGGAGGCTTTCAACGCGAAAAATTCTGACGATGTCGTCATGGGAATACTCGCGATACCCTCCGTCACTCCGCGCGGTTGGACTCACAAGGCCCAGTGAGTCGTAGTGCCGGAGCATGCGCGCGCTGACGCCTGTTCGCCGCGCCAGTTCGCCGATCAACATTGCTACTCGTCCCGACTCGCGTTGCCCGTGTTGGCAATCCGGCGGGCGTCCTCGGCGGTGATGGTGAACTCGCTGTCGGGGTCGGCCATCAGCCGTTCGGTGGCGTGTGCGTGAGCGCGGATGGCTGGGTCGTTGCTGTTCATCGCGGCGGTCAAGAGCGGATGGATCGCGTCGTCCAGTGCGATCAACGCGCGACTCAGACTGCGCTTGAGGTCGCGATCCCCGCGCCCGAGCTCGGTGATGAGTTCTGCCGCGAGGACTTTTTCTTCACCGTGTGGCACCAGGACAACGGCCGTGCGCCACGCCGTCCGCGCGACCTCGTCGTCGGCGTCATGCATCAGGCTCTTCGGAACCTTCCGCCACAGGTCCTTGTCAGCGAGCTTCGACAAGGTGTGCAGGGATTGACTGCGGGACTGCGGGTTGCCCGAGTACAGCTCGGTGAGCAGTTCCGGGACTGTCAGTTCCGTCGGGTGCCGGATCAAGGCCCAGGTCAGCATGTCGCGGACGAAGAAGTCGGGTTCGATACCGCAGCGCGCGATCAGCGGGTGTACCAGCGTGGGGTCGGGTGTCGTTCCTGCGGCGAGAGCAGCCCGCAGTCGGGTCGACGCGTTGGGTGCGCGGAGGGCATCGATCAGACGTGCCTGCTGATCCGCGTCATGTGGCTTGCTGATGTGAACCACCTCCTTGCCATCAGTCTCGACCTTGTCACAGTGTCAAGGTCAAGTGTTCGTGTGCTATTCGAAGGCCCTGGCGCCTGGTCGCCACTAGGATTCTCACGATCACCCCCCGAACGTAGGACCCACCATGGCAGCTCGCGAACTCGATGACGTGACACCTCGGATCGCCGAGACGGCCGCGGGGCCGGTCGAATACGTCGATCTCGGTGGCGGGCCGCCCATCGTCTTCATCCATGGCTCACCCGGCGGCTGCGACCAGGGTGCGCTGATGACCCAGTTCATGACGTCGAACCACCGCGTCGTCTCGATCTCACGACCCGGATACCTCCGTACGCCCCTGACGGAGCAAAATCGGTCGCCGCAGCAACAAGCAGCTCTGGTGGCGGCGTTGCTGTCCGAGTTGGAGATCGAGCGATTCGCGCTGATGTGCTGGTCGGGCGGGGGACCGGTGACCTATACCTTGGCCGCGCGGTATCCGGAACGCGTCACGGCGGTAGTCGCCGTAGCCGCGGTCAGCACCGAGTTCAACCCTGCGAAGACGATTCGCGGACGGCTCGAACTCGGGGAGGAGAAAATGCTCTTCGGCCGCCTCGGCACGTGGTTCGCCACCACCCTGGCCGAGAGGGCGCCGGCGACGGCAATCACCACACTGTTGTCGGGCGAGGGCGATCTCACGCGGTCGCAGGCGAAACAACTGACGGCTGAGATCATGTCGGACGACATTCAGCGGGCGTTCGCGACCGCACTGTTCGACACGGTGACCGGGCCGCGAAAGCCGGGCTTCGAGAACGACTTCGAACAGTTCAAGCACCTCGATCTGCCTTTGGCCGCGGTGAGCGTCCCGGCACTGTTGGTTCATTCCAGAACCGACGCGGATGTGCCGTATGCGCAAAGCGTTCATGCAGCGGGAGCGATACCGAACTCGCAACTCATCACTGTCGACGTCGGCACGCATCTGTCGGCGTGGTTGGGTCCAGACGCTGCCGACATCCAGTCGGCGATCATCGAGCATTTCAGCGCGCGGGGGTAAAGCGCTGGTCGGAAACAGGCTGCGTGGAACGTTTGTGAGTTAGATTTGCTCCGGGTCGGACCAACTCTGCTGCAGCAGGGCTCAAGGGGGCGGCATGTCCAGAAGTCGTACGGCAGTCATCGGGATCTCTGCGCTGGCCCTCGCCGGCGGATTTCTGCTCTCCCCGAGTACTGCCACTGCCGCACCAACCGCCTCGAATTGTGTGCTGAGCCCAGGGCAAAGTTGCACCTACGCGACTCCGGGTGAGCAGGCGACGGTCGTCGTGCCGGCGGGCGTCACCTCGATCGTCGCGGTGGTCACCGGTGCACAGGGTGGGACACCACTGGACAACCGCGGCCGACCGAACGGCGGTAAAGGCGGCGGCGGCGGCCAAATCGTTGCGCAATTGACCGTCCAGAACGGAGAACAGTTCAAGCTCTACGTGGGTGGTCGTGATCCGCGGGTCGGCTACACCAAAGGTGGCGGTGGCGGTACAGCGCTGGCCGGCCAAAGTGGGGCGTCCGGTGGTGGTTCGAGCGCAATCCTCCGCGGCGATCGTCCACTTGTGGTCGCCGGCGGCGGCGGGGGTGGGGGTGGCCGCGGGAACGGGCCGGGCTCCGAACGAAGTGTTGGTGGCATCGGTGGGTCCGGCGGTGAAAAGGCGGGCAGCGGTTCCAACGGCGAGGGGTCTTTCAGCGAGGGCACACGACGGGCGAAGTTGTTGTGCTATCCGGGCTTCGGCGGCGGCGGGGGCCGGTCAGGAAGCGGTACCGGAGTGGGAGGGTCCGGGTCGGTTCTGAGCGGCGCCGGTGGCGGCGGAGGCGGCGGCTACCGGCACGGCGGTAACGGGGGCTCGGGTGGCGCAGGAAACCTCGGATGTGGAGCAGGCGGCGGGGGCGGTGCCGGCGACTCGTTCGTGGGCAACGGCGCCCGGCCGGTGGCCATCGGTGGCGTGCAGGACAACGGACCCGGATCGATCGTGCTGCATGCCAACTTCACGGCGCAGTCCTTTTCCTGCGTTCGCGGCGAGAGTTCGTGGCGAGTCCCCGGCGGGGTCACCGAGGCCACCGCGATCGTCGTCGGCGCGGAAGGTGGACATCCATCGGACCCGAGCGTTTCAGGTCATCCTGGTTATGGCGCGAGGGTCGAGGGAACGCTGACCGTGACCCCGAATACCGACGTGCGCGTGGTGGTCGGATGCAATGGCAATTCAGGGTCGGGCTACGGAGAGGGAGCGGGCGGGAGCCGCGGGATCGCATTCAGTTCGGCCGCGGACAACGGCGGGGGCGGTGGCGGAGCGTCTGTTGTCTCCGATGTGAACGGCACCCCACTGATCGTCGCGGGTGGCGGTGGCGGTGGCGGGGGCGGCGCCGGCAAGTACACCTACTTCAACGGAACTCGCAACGGCGGCAACGGTGGCTCGGCCGGTTTCGGGCCGGGCAGAGCGGGTGCCCAGGGCGGTCAGCGTGGCGACGCCGACGGCGGCGCGGGGGCCAACGCACCCCGAGATCGCGGCGGCAACGGAGCAAATGGATCCCGCGTTCCCGTGGTCGGCAGCGGTGGTGGGGGCGGTGGAGGTGGTGGCTATCAGCACGGCGGCGACGGGGGACACAGCCCGGGATCGATCGGTGGTGGTGGCGGTGGTGGCGCCGGGGAGTCGTATCACGACGCGGGACGCGTGGCAGGGGAGTCCTATCAGCCGAGTGCCCGCGAGGGTGACGGCTTCATCGTCATCATTCACCGGACAGGCTGAGATGTGAGGCTGCACTGAAACCCGCTGGGCGTCGCGGCTGATCAGGAATCGAGAAGCTTTCGAACAGCGGCAGCAATAGGGTCATTCGCATGACCAACCGGAAGCTGTCACTGGACATCCTGACCCTTGCCGTGCCCACGATCGACGACGCACGCGCTTTCTACACATCGACATACTCACTCGGCGGTACCTCTCTCGACTTGCATGGCGCAGGTCAACTGGACCTCGTCGCTGCAGTGAGTTCAGTTGCGAGCACGGAGTTTCCAGGGCTCGTCGTCAGTTACATCGTCGATCAGCCCAGCGAGGTGGAGTCTCTGCTCGCTGCTGCTGCCGCGGCAGGCGGGGAGGTCCTCAAGCCCGCGAAGAAGGGTTTCTTCGGCGGATTCACCGCAGTCTTCCGCGCACCCGACGGTGCGATCTGGAAGCTCGCCACCGACAAGAAGAAGAATTCGGGCCCGGCAGCCGAGCCCCCGACGCCCACCGAGACCGTCTGCATCCTGGGCGTCGACGACCCGAAAGCGTCGAAGGCGTTCTACACCGCGCTCGGGATGACAGTTGACCGTGACTACGGCAAGAAGTTCATCGACTTCGAGTTCGACGCGGGTACGTCGAGGCTGGGCCTGCTGCGCCGCTCGGAGTTGGCGAAAGATGCGGGTGTATCGGATTCGGGTCGCGGGGGCGGCACGTCGGTGCTGGTGAGCCGACAGCAGTCCCGCGCCGACGTCGACACTCTGCTGGCAGCGGCCACCTCGGCTGGTGGTCAGGTCACCGCCCCGGCTGGAGTCGTCGACGGTGGCTACGCCGGACAGTTCACCGATCCCGACGGCTTCATCTGGAGGGTTGCGTCCAACTGACGGCGAGGGGCTACGGCTGGCACATCCCGCTGTACTTGCTCAGCCCTAGTCCCTTGTTCGCTTTCTTGCTCCGACCTCGCGGACCGTCTTTGGGTGCGCGTACCCACGTGCTCTTGGCGTCGAGGCCCGGCATCTTCTCGCTGCCGATCCGGCTGTAGCGGGTCTCGCCGTCGACGGTGAGTACGCCGTCCTGCACGTCGATGTGGGCCACGGTCGCCCAGAACGAGTTCTTGCTGTTCCCGACATAGACGAGGATCTCATCTGCGTCGGGTCCCGGCAGTCCGTCCTTTCCAGCGCGGCCGTACCTGATGGCGACGCGTGGTTTTCCGAACTTGTCCAGCGCGCCGGCACCGTTGTCAACGCTCTGATAGATGTTGACGAGGAGGTCGCCATTCTCGTTGGGGAGTACGCGAACCTGTTCGGCTGCAGGCTTGTTGCCCTTGCCGGGGCCTTTGCTGTCACCGTAGTGATGCATGTACGGCCAGGTCTTCAGATCACCCTGGTGACCTTTGTCGCCGCTGATGACGACGTACTCGTTGGTCTCCTCGTTGCGGCAGAAGAAGTAGACGTCGAGGTCGCCCGTGCCGTATTTGGTGACCCTGCCGTCGTCAGCGTAGGTGGCGCCTCGACCGTCCCACTCCAGACCCACGGTCAGCACCCAACTGGGGTCGCCTTGCGATTTACGCAGATCGATTCGTGCAGTCTGGCTGGGAGAGTCCTTGGTCAGGGCTACTTTCACCTTGTCGAACGAGATGGACGGCGTCTGCTGGATGGGTGATGGCGGCGCCGGTGCTGTTTGTTCGGCAACCTCCGGAGTCGGCGGGGCGGAGGAGTCGTCGACGTCGATGCCGAACTCGGTGGCAAGTGCCGCCAGTCCTTGGCTGTATCCCTGCCCGATTGCGTCGATCCGCCAGCCGGAGCCGCGACGGTAGAAGGCGACAGCCTGGAGCACTGTCTCGGTGGACAGACCGGTGGGCGCGAATCGGAGATGTTGCGAGTCGCCTGCGATCTCGATCTGTAGTTGTGGCACCGACCCGAAGTCTGTGCTCTGGGCCTCAGTGCTTGCGGTGAGCAAGATCCTCTGGACGTCTGCCGGTACCGCGGTGAGATCGATGGAGATGCTGTCGTCGGAGGTCAGCGCCACACCGGGCGCTTGTGGGTTGTTGAAGAAGACGAAGTCGTTGTCTGACCGCACTTTTCCGCTCGTGTTCAGCAGTACGGCTGCGATGTCCACCAGACCCGGTTGGGTTGAGCGCGTGCGCACGAGGTACCGGCCGTCGGACAAGTCGGTCTTCGAACCCTTGGCTACGTCCAGCACAGATCGAGCCTCATTTCGTGTGTGCATTCCCGCCGACTGTCGACTTCGACCATGGTGGCATATCTGCCGTGGCTGATGATTCAGCTGAGGTTCAGCGATGGTTGACGACACTAGGGTGGAGTACGCGTGTGCGCGCCTGACGTTCTAAGGAGATCGGTATCCGCATCCTCGTGGTCGATGACGAAACCGGATTGCTCAGGGCCATCGCAGCCGGTTTGCAGGCCGAGGGTTTCGCAGTCGACACCGCGACCAACGGCACCGATGGACTGTGGCTGGCGCAAGAGAACGACTATGCGGTGATCGTGCTCGACATCATGCTCCCTGGAATGAACGGCTACCAGATCTGCGCACAGCTGCGGTCCGCGCAGAATTGGACGCCGGTCATCATGCTCACCGCGAAAGATGGTGACCTCGATCAGGTCGAAGCCCTCGACACCGGCGCCGACGACTACCTCACCAAACCGTTCTCGTTTCCGGTGCTGCTTGCGCGGCTGCGTGCCCTGATCCGACGTGGCGGTGGCGAACGCCCCACGGTCCTCACCGTCGGAGATCTGGTGATCGACCCGGCGGCCAAACGGGTGACCCGCGCCGATACCCCGATCGACCTCACCACGCGGGAGTTCAGCGTCCTCGAATTCTTGGCATCCAAGAAGGATGCGGTGGTTTCGAAGTCGGAGATTCTCGGCGCGGTGTGGGACTTCGACTTCGACGGTGACCCGAACATCGTCGAGGTCTACATTCGCCACCTACGCAACAAGATCGACCGGCCATTCGGGCGAACGTCGATCGAGACGATGCGGGGAGCGGGCTACCGGGTGGTCGACGATGCGTGACAAAAAGCGGCCACGGCTGCGGTCGGTACGAGCCCGCATCACGCTCATCGCCACGGCGGTGGTGGCGCTCGCGCTTGTCGTCGGGGGTCTTGCTTTCGTCATGATCCTTTCAGCCACGCTGCGTGACTCCGCCGAATCAGCCGCCAGCAGCGAAGTATCGCGGTTCGAAGCGATCGTGGAGCAAGCCGGGTCCACGACGCAGGCGGCAACTGCGCTCGCGGACCTCGATGGGTATGCGCAACTCGTATCTGCAGGCGAAGTCGTCGGTGCGACCGAGGACCTCGACGACGCCGCACCGCTGGCCACCCGCGACCTCGATGACCCGGCTGCCGTGACAGTCGCCGAGTCCGACGGCGACGAGGGAGAGCGGTTGGTCATCGTCACGAAAGAACTGGATGACGGCACGGTGTTGGTGGCGGGCGTCGACGACGAAACCCGAGCCGATGCCGTCGATGCCACGCGAACCCTGCTCTTCTTCGCGGTGCCGGTCGTTGTGGTCTTCGTCGGGCTGACGTGCTGGATCGTCGTCGGACGTGCGTTGCGGCCGGTCGAGCGGTTGCGCCGGGAAGCCGAACAGGTCACCGCCGCTGATCTGAGCCGGCGGGTCGGCATCCCGGGTTCTGGGGATGAGATCGACCGGTTGGCCTCGACCCTCAACGGCATGCTCGGCAGGCTCGAGACATCGCAGGTGCGCCAGCAGCGTTTCGTCTCGGATGCATCGCACGAATTGCGTTCGCCCATCAGCTCACTGCGGCAGAACGCGGAGGTCGCGTTGTCCTACCCCGGACAGATTCCGCCGGATGAGTTCGCGGCGACGGTGAAAGCCGAGTCCGAGCGAATGGGTGGCTTGGTCGATGGCTTGCTGCTGCTGGCCCGCGCCGATGAAGCCACTTTGCACCTGGCCTTGCGTGAGGTCGATCTCGATGATGTCGCGCTCCGAGAGGTGAGTCGCGTCCGCGCCGATGCGGGTGAGCTGATCATCGACGGGTCAAAGATCGAGGCTGCCCGGATAAACGGGGACGAGGCGATGCTCGGCCGTGCCGTGCGCAATCTGGTCGACAACGCCGTGCGCCACGCACGTGGGCGAGTCGCGGTCTCGACGCATGTGGTCGGAGGCCATGAACCGGTCGCCGTGGTCGTCGTAGAGGACGACGGGGCAGGCGTGCCGGAGGACCAGCGCGAGCGTATCTTCGAACGCTTTGTGCGCATGGATGAATCACGGGCCCGGGACGCCGGCGGCGCAGGCCTGGGGCTGGCGATTGTGGCTGAGATCGTTGCGGCACATGAAGGTTCGGTTCATGTGGTCGACAGCCTGCTCGGCGGAGCGCGATTCGAGATCAGATTGCCCCGCTGAGGGCGGAGCGTGTATTCGTTGCGCCATTGCCCGAGGGGGTTTCGCGACTACTACACGCTGGGCGGCTTCAGGTTGGATTCAGCGACTGCGCGAGAAGGTGATGCCACCACCCCATCGAGAAGGAGCAACACATGCCCAAGAAGACCATCGTCATCGCCGGAGTCGCCAGCGCAGCAGTCCTGGCTCTCGGTGGCACCGGCATCGCTTACGCGGTAACGGACGGCTTCGGGGAATCAGATGACCTGAGCGGCAGCGACCTCGACCGGGCCACCAGTGCGGCCATCGCCGAGGTCGGCGGCGGATCGGTGACCAGCGCCGACAAGGACGACGACGGCGGAGTCACCACCTACGACCTGGACATGGTCGGTTCGGACGGCGTCGAATACGAGATCACCCTGGACGAAGGCTTCAAGGTCGTGAAGGTCGACCGGGATGACGACGATGCCGCGCCGACGAACGGCGAGGAGACCGCGCCTGCCGCGGCGCCCACCCCCGCACCGCCGGTCGCCGCACCGGTGGACCCCGACGATCTTGTCGGCGAAGAACTTCAGCGGGCCTCCGATGCCGCGATCGCAGCTGCCGGCGGCGGAACGGTCACTGACGCAGAACGCAGCGACGACCCCGGGCACGCCTTCGACGTGGAAGTCCGGCTCGCCGATGGCTCCGAGGTGGATGTCGATCTAGACGCGAACTTCGGCGTGTTGTCGGTAGGGCGGTGACCGCTGATCGCAGCACCACTTGGGCGAGATGGCGCCGGTGGCCGCCAGGTCCCGGCGCTGTCGGCGCCCTTGGGTAGGGTTCATCGGGTGAATTCGATCGCAGCTGTGAAGTCCGTGAACGCCCGTATCGCCGAGGAACTGTCTGTTGCAGAATCGCAGGTGGCGGCAACTGTTCGACTGCTCGACGAGGGTTCGACGGTGCCGTTCATCGCGCGATACCGCAAGGAGGTGACGGGCAGTCTCGACGACGCCCAGCTGCGGTTGCTCGACGAGCGGCTGCGCTACCTGAGAGAACTCGACGAGCGCCGCACCGCGGTCCTGGCGTCCATCGAGGAGCAGGGCAAGCTGACGGACGAGCTGAAGGCTGCGCTCAACGCTGCGGAGACCAAGTCGCGGGTCGAGGATATCTATCTCCCGTACAAGCCCAAGCGGCGGACCAAGGCGCAGATCGCACGGGAAAACGGACTCGAACCGCTGGCGGACCGGCTGCTCGCCGACCCGTCGTTGGTGCCGGAGGACGTGGCAGCCGAGTACGTCGCGGGTGAGGTTCCCGATGTGGACAAGGCGCTCGAGGGCGCACGCCACATCTTGATCGAGCGGGTCTCGGAAGACGCAGAGCTCGTCGGTGCAGTACGCGAGAAGTTCTGGGCCGAAGGTGCTCTGCGGACACAACCGCGCACCGAAGAAGTCGGGAAAAGTGCTGCCGCACAGAAGTTCCGTGACTACTTCGACTTCTCCGAACCGCTGGAGAAGATGCCGTCGCATCGCGTGCTCGCCGTGATGCGCGGCGAGAAGGAGGAAGTGCTGTCGCTGAGTCTCGACGCCGGCGAGGACGAGGCCTACCAGGCGATGGTGGCCCAGACGCTGGGCGTCGACACCACTGCGGCCGGCCCGACCACCCCCTGGCTCCTGGGCACCGCCCGGCTGGCGTGGCGAGCAAAACTGATGATCACCGCCACCTTGGACGCCCGAGTGCGCCTGCGCAAGCGTGCTGAAGACGATGCGGTCGCCGTGTTCGCGGAGAACCTTGGCGATCTACTGCTGGCTGCGCCCGCAGGTGCCCGGACCACCCTCGGACTGGACCCGGGCTTCCGAACAGGCGTGAAAGTGGCCGTGGTCGATGGCACGGGCAAGGTGCTCGACACCGCGGTCATCTACCCGCATCAGCCCCAGAAGCAGTGGGATGCCGCCCGAGCGACCCTCGGCGCCCTTGTCGCCCGCCACGGCATCGAGCTGATCGCGGTGGGCAATGGCACGGCCTCCCGCGAGACCGACGCCCTGGCGACCGAATTGATCGCCGACGTTCAGAAGTCCGGTGGCACGCTCACCAAGGCAATGGTCAGCGAGGCCGGCGCCTCGGTGTACTCGGCCTCGGAGTATGCCTCCCGCGAGTTTCCGGACATGGATGTCTCACTGCGCGGCGCGGTCTCCATCGCCCGTCGCCTCCAGGACCCGCTGGCCGAACTCGTGAAGATCGAACCCAAGTCGATCGGTGTCGGTCAATACCAGCACGACGTGACGCCAGGCGTGCTCGCCCGTAGCCTGGACGCCGTCGTCGAGGACGCCGTGAACGCGGTGGGCGTCGACCTCAACACCGCGTCCGTTCCATTGCTCGCCCGCGTCTCCGGGGTGACGACAACGCTGGCCGAAGCCATCGTCGCGCATCGCGACAGCACCGGACCCTTCACGAGCCGCAAGGCCCTCCTGAAAGTTCCGCGTCTGGGACCCAAAGCGTTCGAGCAGTGCGCAGGGTTCTTGCGTATCCGTGAAGGCGACGACCCTCTCGACGCTTCGGGCGTGCATCCGGAGGCATATCCGGTTGTCCGGAAGATCCTGGACCGTTCGGGGGTGTCGTTGGCCGAGCTGATCGGGAACGAACGCACCCTACGGACACTGCGCCCTGCCGAATTCGCTGACGACCGCTTCGGTGTTCCCACAGTCACCGACATCCTTGCCGAACTCGAAAAGCCGGGCCGCGACCCGCGACCCGCGTTCGCGACGGCGACCTTCGCCGCAGGCGTCGAGAAGGTCGCCGACCTCAAGCCCGGCATGGTGCTCGAAGGTGTGGTCACCAACGTCGCCGCGTTTGGCGCGTTCGTGGATGTCGGTGTTCATCAGGACGGTCTGGTGCACGTGTCCGCGATGGCCAACAAGTTCGTTTCCGACCCGCACGAGGTCGTGAAGTCCGGTCAGGTCGTTCGGGTCAAGGTGATGGAGGTCGATGTCGATCGACAGCGAATCGGTCTCTCGCTGCGCCTCGACGATGAACCCGGAGCTGGCAAGGCCAAACCCGAACAGCGGTCGAACAACGCGGGGCAGCGTCCCGGTAAGCGGCCCGACAAGCAGAATCAACCGAACCAGCGCAATCAACCCCGGCGCGACAACAACGCAGGACGTAGAGCAGCCGCCGCGCCAGCCGCGAACGGTTCGCTGGCCCAAGCGCTGCGCGACGCGGGATTCAGTAAGTAACTCACAGGTGGAGCGCGTCGCCGGGGGCGATCTCGGTGGCGCGCACCCCGCCCCGGTCGGCGAGCGCGACGAACTCGCTGCCTGGGCCGAAGAACCGCGAGGGCCTGATCCTGTCGAAGCCGATCGGCCACAACGTGCCGAAGTGAATCGGCACCACATGGCGGGCCGCGACCTGTTGTGCGGCGAGCACCGCTCGTGCCGGATCCATATGCCCCACACCGAGAGTGGGACCCCAGCCACCGACCGGCAGTAGCGCCAGATCGATGTCGGAGGCCCAGTCACCCAGATCGGGATAGAGGTCGGTGTCTCCGGCGAAGTAGGTGCGCCGGTCGCCGGCGATCACATATCCGAGGGCAGACGTCGTCGCCGGGCCGCGGCGCCACCGTCTGCCGTCGTGGTCGGCGGGCACAGCTCGGATGGTGACATTGCCGATCGGTACCTCATCGCCGGCGCGCACCTCGATCAACCGATCGCCGACGGCACGCAGCGACGCCAGGGCATCGGGAGCTCCGGCGGGCACCACGATCGGGACGTCCCGGGACAGCTGACGCAGCGACGGTAGGTGCGTGTGGTCGGCGTGCAGGTGCGAGAGCAGCACCACATCCGGTGCCCGCACGTCCGCGCCGGTGGGGTTCGGGCCGCGTCTTCGTCGCAGATGCGCCACCCGCGAGGTCAGGACAGGGTCGGTCAGCACGACGGTTCCGCGATCTCTGATCAACACGCTCGCGTGCCCGAACCACCGCACAGCGGGTCGCGCGCCGGTGTCGTCTGCGTCGTTGTCCCCGGACATGGCGGTCATGGGCACTACGATTCCAGAGATCAGCAAAGGGGGTGCCATGCACACCACAACCAAAGTCGTCCGGTTGTTCATCGAGTTCGTGGTGTTGTGGCTTTCGTCCGCTGCGGCGATCCTCGTCCTTGACGCCGTGTTCGACGGGATCTCACTGCACTCGGCCGACTTCGGGATACCGGCACTGTCGACCCTGCCGTCCGCACTGGTCGTCGCGCTCGTGTTCGGGGTACTCAGCGCAGTGCTCTGGCCGGCGGTGGTACGGCTGATGTCGTGGGTGGGACCGGCCGTGCTGTTCTTGCTGGTCTTCTTCGCGAGCGGTGCGATCATGTGGTTGACGCTCAACATCGTGCCGATGGCCTCGATCGACAAACCCTGGGATGCCGTCGTGATGGCGGCGCTGCTGTCGCTGTTCAGTTCCTTTGTCGGAGGGGCGATTGCGTCACGCTCGGACACCTCCTACCGGTTGATGCAGGTACGCAGGCAACGGTTCCGATTTCGGCACAGCCCGAGTGGTTCCGGGGCAACACCCGGGCTACTGTGCATCCAGATCGACGGCCTGGGCCACGATGTCCTACGGCGTGCGATCGCCGACGGCGTCACTCCCGGACTCGCCTCGATGGTGCG
This sequence comes from Williamsia limnetica, assembly GCF_003217475.1. Classification (GTDB taxonomy): domain Bacteria; phylum Actinomycetota; class Actinomycetes; order Mycobacteriales; family Mycobacteriaceae; genus Williamsia; species Williamsia limnetica. The sequence continues at coordinate 37,083 of NZ_QJSP01000001.1, forward strand.
GCAGACACACTCGCTGATCCCATGGCACACAGACTGGAGCAGCCAGACCGGTGCGAGCCAACTCGGCATACTGCACGGCTCCAACCACAATGTGCCCGCATTCCGGTGGTACGACAAGACATCCGGGAAGATCGCAGTCTTCAGCAATCCCCGGGACAACGAGGATCGCGAAATCGAGCGTGCGGAGATCCCCGGCCTGCTCTCGACCGACGGAGCGAGCCGTGGCAACCTGTTCACCGGCGGCGCAGACGACAACGTTCTGGTCGTGAGCCGGATGCGTGGAGCCCGGGTCGGCGGCGGGGCCGGGTATTCGTCGTACTTCTCCGATCCCTCGAGCACCTTGCGCACCGTGATCCGTATGGGCGCCGAAATACAGCGCGAACTGAGGCAGGCGTGGCACCAGCGTCGTGCCGACGTGCGGCCCCGTGTTCCTCGCGGCGGGTCCTATCCACTGGTGCGGGCTTTCGCGAATGTGCTGGCAACCGACGTCACGGCGGCGGCGGTCGTCCGCGACCTCATTCAGGGCCGCAGCATCATCTACGTCGACCTGATCGGCTACGACGAGGTGTCCCACCATTCCGGCATCTCCCGGCCCGAGACGCTGTCGGTGTTGACCAAGATCGATGAGGTCATCGCGATGCTGCGCAAAGTGATCGAGCAGGCCGACCGGCCCTACCGGGTCGTGGTGCTCTCCGACCACGGACAGAGCCAGGGCGCGACGTTCCTCCAGCGTTACGACGAGAGCCTGGAACAACTCGTCTTGCGGTTGTGCGGTGCCGACGGCCTCGCTTCACCGGCAGACCCCAAGCCGGGAGCCGAGGGGTTCGAATACGCGGCGGCAAGCGTGCGTCCGCCGAAACCGGAGCAGGAGCCCGGCACACCTGCAGGAGTTCCGGTGGTCCTGGGCTCGGGCAATCTGGGACTGGTCAGTTTTCCGTGGTTACCGGGTCGCGCGACGGTCGAGGCCATCGCCGCCGACTGCCCGGGGTTGGTGGACGCCCTGCGCGTCCATCCCGGAATCGGGTTCGTGTTGCTCGCTCGCGCCGAGGGGGGATCGGTGGTACTCGGCGCCGAGGGCTCTGTGGACGTCGACACCGGTGCGGTCGACGGAGTCGACCCCCTCGCGTACTTCGGTCCGGACGCGCTTCAAAAGATCCGCAGGACAGATGCTTTCGATAACGTCGCGGACATCATGGTAGGTGGTTCTTACTGGCCGGAAACGGACGAGGTTGCTGCCTTCGAGGAGCAGGTCGGCTCGCACGGTGGAATGGGCGGACCGCAGAGCACGCCGTTTCTCCTCTACCCTGACGATGTACCCACGCCGCCGCAACCCCTGCATGGTGCCGAGCAAGTGCATGCAGTTCTCGTCGGTTGGCGCGATCGCGACGACTAGGAGTACATGTGGGACCATCCGTCGATAGGAATGTGCACACGGTCTCGGGTTCGCCCGTCGCCAACGGGCCACGACTGCCCACGCTGGACGCGCCCGACCATCAGCCGGCGGGGATCGATCGGGTGGGCGCCGTGGTGCGCACCTACGCAGCGCCTCTCGTCGCAGGTACCGCAGTGGGTGCCATGATCGGCGGCATCACCGGAGTCGGCGGGGGAGCAGGGGCGCTCGCTGGTTCGGCGGCAGGTCTGGTCGGTGGATATATGCGAGGCCGCATCGGGGCCGGGGCTCACGTGCCGACATCCACGGTGGCGCGTCCGGTGGCCGACGAGCGGCTGCGCGTCATGGAGTTCAACGTCCACGGCGGAATGGGCGGACCGGGAAAGTTTTTCGCTACCCCGACGACGTTGGCTCACCTGGCCGACACGATCAGACAACAGAACCCTGACGTAGTGCTGTTGCAGGAACTCGATCACTTCGCCACTCGGTCGAACTACACCGACACACTTCGTCAACTGGCGAAGCGACTGCATGCCGACGGGGCCGTGATGTCGCCGGCCATCGACAAGGGCACCGGGCGACGGGAGGGGACCGGCGTCCTGACGTTCAACGGCAACCTCATCACCGACGCACGGAGTCTGCGCATCGGCGACGTGCTCGGCGACGACTCGGGGCGACGCCTGCGGGCGACCGTCGACGCGTGGGCCGGTGTCGTCACGCCCAGACTCGGCGGACGCAAACTGCCTTTCGGCGGTGTCATCGAGTACCAGCCACGCGTCGCCACCGACGTCATGATCCGCACCGCCGGCCACAACTCGATCAGGGTGTTGTCGGGACATTTCAGTCCGCCACACGACGGTGTCGACGAGCCGCGCCGCCAGGTGGACCCGATAGTCGCGACCCTCGAGACGTGGATGGGCCCGACGATCTTCGGGGCCGATTTCAATGTACGCGACGGTTCGGCCGAATTCGACAGGGAACACGAGGTTTTCGCGGCAGCTGGGATGACCGAGGCGACTGCGGGCGCACCACCCAACAGTGACCGGGTATATGTTTCCGACCACTTCGCCGCCGAAAATCCTCAGAAGTTGGATACGCCCAAAGGCGCGGTTCCGGCCAGTGACCATTCGCCGGTCGTCGTCGAGCTCACACTTCGCACGTGACTCTCATGTCACTGCTGACGCCATCCAGCTGAAGCCCGCAAGCACCGACAAAGCCGGAGGCAGCAACATCGACGGGCACCGGAGTTCCGGGAGCAGCGCGCACACTGCGACGACATCAGCGGCGTCCGGACAACACAGGACACCTCGGAGCCCTTGACGGTGGCGAACGACAGCCACCGCGCGCGGAGCCATCGCGCTCCAGCCCAGCACGAATACCCGAGATGTTCTCAGTGTCAACCAGTTCAGGGCCGCCTCCATCATCGCCGTGTCGGCGTCCACGGAAAGATCGATCACCAGGCAACGCACCCCCACAACACCGGCGGTCGGTGCGAACAGTGCGTAGGCGTCTTCGGCCGACTCCTCGGCCCCGACCGGGATCACGACGTAGGTGCCGCCGGGATCTGCTCGACCGAACAGATAGCCGTCGCAAGGACTCGTGTGCCCCGGCACCACGAGAACTTCACACTCGTCGGGTAGCAACGGCATCGCCGCCCGAAACGCACAGATCTGAGAAGCGCGATTCGTACGCCAGGTCTCGCAGGCCGGATCGGCCCGATAGAAATGCGCTGCCTGGCCGTATGCCCAGGATGCGCACAACAGGGTCCGCCGTGCTCCGGCCACGTCGTCGACGGCCAACCGTTGATCGGCGCGTTCGATGGCGCGGTCGCCTGCGCGGCGCCAGTATCGTTCCCACGACACCACATCACCGGGCGCGACCCGGGCCCCGGCGCCTGCGATGGTGGTGGCGTCGGCGAACCCGTTGGCAGCCACCGACAGTGACCGCAGCAGGAGTCGATCGAAAGTCGGGTCGGAGTGCAGCTGCATCACAAGCTCAGCGAGGACGAAAGGTCGGACGGCCGAGGGCGTCGGTGCCGACCGGATACGCTTCCAGGCGGCAGTGGTTGAGAAGCGTCAACTTCAGAAACGTCGCGAAAACAGGGAACTGCAGGCCGGCCGAGATGGTGATCACGGAGTTCGGCGTGGCCTCCGCGATGAGGACATCGTAGAGGTCATCGACGGACAGCCCACCAGGGTTGCGCTCGATGACGGCATTGACGGCACGAGTGAATTCGACGCCGACGTCAACGATCTGCTGCAGCTGGGCGCGTGCTGCGTCCCCCGAGACGGGCAGCATGGGTTTGTGGCCGGCGCAGAGTTGCTGCAGATGACCTTCGTCGATCATGCGTATCGCCCGTGATGCGGTCTGGGCGGTGTGGTGCGGATTCGAGTCGGTCCAGATCGGCAGTGCAGATGTCTCGTCGGCCAGCATCAGAAATTGACGTGCGGGCAGGAAGAAGACAACCCCACCGGCCGAGTGACCTCCTGATTGCAACACCTGGACCTCGATAGCGCCCGCGTCGTCGGTGAACGACCACCCGGTCCACTCGGTGCTTCCGATCGAGATGGCTTGGGCGGGGCCGAGTTCCTCATAGTCGGTCATGGTGTCGATGCTCAGGCACACCTCGGGATATGTCTGCAGAAGAATGTCCACGACCAAGGAGGGGATGAACGCGCCGAGTGCCCGGCTGATACCGAGGGCAGCGAGCTCTTCCCCCACGCTCGCGACGTCGTCGGAGGTCAACGCCGGCGACGCCCCCAGGGATCGCAGTAGGTCGGCGATCCGATCAGTGTCGAGGTCGAGTCCGGCGAGGTAGTCGAAGTAGGGAATGCCTGACTTGTACATCCTTGCGAAGAAGGCCTCGTAGTCGAGCGCGGGACGCGCCGCACGCGGTATGAAGTGTCGTCGCCGAGCAACGTTGATGGACTGCAACACATGGTTGTTGCCCAGATGATCCACGTGTCCGTGGCTGTTGAGCAACAACACTTCCTCGATCCCGTCGAAACGACCCGCGACGTCGACAATCGCACGGTATTGATCTTCACCGACGCCGCTGTCGAGTAGGTACAGCCGTGGGCCTCGTCGGTAGATGGCGATGGTCGGAAGGTCTGGGTCATCCCACAGGGTGTGGGGATGGTGACCCTCGATGAGAAATAGATCCCCGGTGATCTCGTGAATGGTGCCCGTGGACATCCGCTCGGTCCTCTCAGTTCTCGGGGAAGTTGACGATCGCGAGATTCAGGGGGAGTTGATCGTTGCGGGCCTGTGGCTCAGGGAGTTTGTCCTGCAGGAAATCTCCGGTCAAGTAGTCGTCGGCGGCCATGATCGTTTCCACCGGGACCTGACCGGCATAGTCGAAGTCGTCGAAGACGTAGGGGACCCCGTCGGACCCGAGCAAGGTAGGACCGTTCATGAGCTGAAAATGTAGGTGAGAGGCGTTGGCGTTACCGGTGTTTCCGAGTTTCGCGATGACCTGTCCGTCCTTGACCTTGTCTCCGGGTTTGACCAGTAGTGACCCCTCGATGAGGTGGGCATACATGGCAAAGACGCCGTCGCCGAGATCCAAGACGATGTGATTGCCGTCGACGTTGAGTGCCGTGAGCTTCGCCGCCAGGACGGGATCTTGCGCGGGGAGGACGCCGGGCGCGTTTGCTGCCATGTTGTCGAGGACCGACACCACGGTCGCATCGGCGACCGCGTGGATCTCGGTTCCGTAGTCGACATAGCTCGTGTTCTGGGTCTTGTCGCCGACGTAGAACGCACCGGAGTCGTCAGTACGTTTCCAGTCGATGGCAAATCGCTCGCTGTTGTTCAGCTTGCCGTCGACCGGCAACGTCGAGCCGCGGTGCGGGAACCCGGGTTCGCAGCAACCGTTCAGAGCGATCCAGTTGTCGCCGCGCAGAGGCGGGGAGATGACCCGGGGCGTGCTCGCGGCGAGGTCGATCGGAGTGACCACATAGTCGATCGGAGCGGGCTCGCGTGAGGCGGGGGAGTCGGCTCCGGTGCCCCGTAGGTGGTGCAGAACGGCTTTCGGAACCTCGCTCTGATTGTCGAAGGTGTAGTCGAGGAACAGGACGCGGCTCTCTCGAGGCGGGATGATCGAAGTCTCGAGGCGGCCATGCGGCACGGCCTGCAGACGGTTGCAGTCGCCGTAAGCACAATTCGGGTCGACCAGTGCTGCGCCGGCGAAGCTGGTGATGACCTTCGTAGGGTCGGTTCCGTCCACCACGTCGACCACTTCGATGGTGGCCGGGACCGGAGATGCGTTGGTCAGCTGCAGATCGTAGGCGACGTGGTACTTGCCGTCGGTCCCGAGGAACGGGAAGGTCGGGTCCCCGATCTGGGTCATGGTCACGCTCGTGAACGCTTCCGGCACCACGACGTTGTCGAACGCTGCGGTGTTCGTCGGTGCGGTCTCAGGGTCTTCGCCACTGGTGCACCCCGCGATGACGAGGGTGAGCGCCGCGACCGCGATCACGCCGACGTGGGTACGCCTGATCACTCCTGCCCTCGGCCTGCGAGGACGTCGTCGAGCCAGTCGAAAACGCGCTGTTCGAAAAGGGCGGCTGCACCGGCCTCGTCGTGTTCGCCCGCGCCTTCGGCGTTGGTGAACTCGATATGCCTCTTGTCTGATGTCAGGGCGTCGAACAGCGGTTTCGCGCCTCCGCCCCTCGTGTCGTTCTCGCCCGAGCACAGCAGGGTCGGACATGTGATGTTCTCCGCGTACCCGCGCAACGTGTACCGCTTGGCATCGCGCAGATAGTCGAGCGGGTGTGCCAACCCGTGCGTCAACATGCCGCGGTTCAGGCCGAAGTCGAGTACTGCGTTCTTTGACATCGATTCTGTGAGAACAGTATTGAGAATCTCAGGGTCCCCCGTGTGTAATTGATCACGGTACTCGGGAGGCAACATGAATGCCGCGCCCTCGCCGGGAGCGAACTGGGGGGCGTCCGCGACAAGCGCTGCGACCCGATGGTCGGCCGCCGCGGCACGGGGTGCGAGATAGCCGCCCCAGCTGCGACCGAGAAGGACGATCCCCTGATCATCGACCTCGGGACGCGACTGTAGCCAGTCGATCTGAGGGGTGACCACCGCCTCCCAATCAGGCCGGAACACCAGTCCCTGTTCGATGAGTGCTCCACCCTGACCGGGCCCGTCGATCATCAACACCGCGTATCCGCGGCGCAGTGCTGCTTCACCCCCGGCGAAGTACGACTCCTCCTTGGTGCCGTCGTAGCCACCGATCAGGATCACCGTCGCGAAGGGCCCATCTCCGTCGGGCGTGGCGAAGTAGGCGGGCAGTTCAGTCTCCGCGTACGGTACCGATACTCGTTCGATGTTCCACTCCGAGAGTGCTGCGGCCTGCCAGAAGGACTCGCGCTGCCGCCGGTAGGACTCGACGAAACGCGGGTCCACGGGTGGGCGATAGAAGAACACGCCGCTGGTGCGGTAATACGTCACGGCCCGGAGGAACGCGTCGTGCGCGCTGACCCGGTGGCCGGCAGCCAGACTCTCCTGCGCCGCGGCGTAGATCCGGTCGGCGGTCGCGGTCCACTCGCGATGCCAGCTGTCGTGATCGCCGGCAACAATTCTTCTGGCCGTCACAAAACATTCGCCGATGTCGGCTCCGCCACTGGGAACGGCGTCCAGCGCGCGCAGGAACTGGCCGTCGAACTCGGGCTCGGAGAAAGCGATTCCTCGTAGGTCCACTACTCGGGTGGTGCTGTCGTGTGTCGTCGTCATGGCGTGCGCTCTCTTCCGGTGGACTCGGGCCGTGGCAGGTCTGGAGTGATCGGTCTCCATGGTCTCGGCCGGTGGTCTCACGGCGCTCAAATGCCGACGGATCCCACAGCGAAGACTGCAGTCCATACTTTTGGTTCGTCCTGCTCAGGATCCGGCGACGGAATCGGACATCCCCGGTACTGTTCTGGGGGTGGAGTTTCGGGATCTCGGGTCGCTGCTCATCGAGTCGGACGGGTTGTCGAGGCCTCCAGGCGGGGCTCGTCTGTCGACTGCGCTGGCGGTGTTGTTGGCCCGGGCCGGGGAACCGGTGACCACCGCGACGTTGATCCACGCGATTTGGGGCGACGACGCTCCCGAACGCAGTGTGAAGGTTCTGGAGTCGCACATCTGGCGACTACGGAAGGTCCTCGAACCGGGCCGCGGACCGCGGGGTGCGCCGACCGTCCTGCTCACCGATCAGACCGGATACCGGCTGGCGGTCTCACCGGACAAGATCGACTCGCGGATGTTGGAGAGCGCCAGCGTTTCGATGCGCAGACTGTTGGGCGAGAACAACCTCGCTGAGGCGTTGGCAATCAGTGAGAAGGCACTGTCACGGTGGCGTGGCCCTTACTGCGACGACGTCGCAGACACCGGATGGCTGACCCCGATACGCGCCCGCCTGTCCGACATCCGACTCGACCTCATCGAGTGCCGGGCCGCGGCTCTGCGGGAGGCGGGTCAACCGGAACTGGCAGTAAACGAACTCGCAGCTGTGATCGCCGAGAACCCTCTGAGAGAACGCCTGTGGGTGCACCGAATCCTCGGGCTGTATCAATCCGGCAGACAGGCAGCCGCTTTGGATGCGTTCGAGCACATCCGGCGGGTCCTCGCCGATGAGCTAGGCATCGACCCGGGTCCTGAGCTCACGCAAGTGCATCATCAGATCCTGAATCAGGACGATCAGCTCCGGCCGCGAACCGGTCAGCAAATCGGGAACAGACCGGTCGAGGTGCGATTGCCCAGTCGGCGTTCGACGATCATCGGTCGTGCGGACGATCAAGCAGCGGTGACAGCGTCGCTCGACGCAGCCCACCTGGTGACAGTGCTCGGCCCGGGCGGGGTCGGAAAGACCCGGCTGGCAACGGAGGTCGCATTCAGTGTTCGCAATGACTACCCGGAAGGCGTCTGGTTCGTGGACCTCGCGCCCGTCGACCAACCCGAGTCCGTACCGGCCGTGGTCGCCAACACGCTCGGGCTCCGTCCCGTCGCGGATACGCCGACAACTCAGCTGATCGGCGACCACCTGACGTCGCGGCGACTGCTGATGGTGCTGGACAATTGCGAACACCTACTGGCCGGCGTGGCCGGTTTCGTCGACCAGATACTCGAGGTGAGTGAACGGTCCAAGGTGCTCGCCACCAGCCGGGAGCCGCTGGAGGTGCCCGGTGAGCGGCGGTACCAGCTCGCACCACTCGACGTTCCCACGCCTGACAGCACCCCCGCCGAGTTCAGTGAGTCGGCGGCGGTACAGCTGTTCGTCGACCGGATGGGTGACGCGCTCGATCGCCCCGATCGGAGCGGTCGCGAAGGTGCCACCATTGCCCGGATCTGCGCGGCTGTGGGCGGTCTGCCGCTGGGAATAGAACTGGCTGCGGCCCGCGCGCGCGTCTTCGACCTCGGCGAGATCGCGGACAGTCTCGACGGGGCGCCGGGCCAACTGACGCGTAGTGGGCATGGCGCGAGGCGTCATTCGAACTTGCTCGAGACCGTTGATTGGGGATACCGACTCGCAGGCAATGATGAGCAGATCCTGCACCGGCGACTGGCTGTGCTGCCAGGACCGTTCACACTCGAAGCGGCGGCACGGCTGTGCAGCATCGCCCCGCTGAGTGCTGAGCACGCCCTCGACCTCGTCGGCGGTCTGGTCCACCGATCGATGCTGGTGTCGACACGACCGACCACGCCCGATCGCACGACCTCTTTTGTCCAGTTGGTGCCGATCAGAGCACATGCCGATCGTGAGCTGGCCGAGGCCGAACGCAGGCAGGCCTGTGCGGTGAGAGATCGCTGGGTGGTCGGGCGAATCACAGATTCGCCGGACCCGGGACGAGCAGAACAGTCGGCGTACTACCAGTGGCTCGAGGACAATCAGGCCTCGGTGCGTGCGGTACTGCGTTCAACTCTCGTTGATGCACCTCACGTCGACGGGCTCGCCATGCTGTGGCGATTGATCTTCTTCTGGCACGACCGAGAAGAGACCGTGGAGTTCCTTCGCTGGGCCGAGCTCGCCGACGCTGCCATGGCGCAGATGAGGCCCAATGCGTTCGACGCGGCGGTTGGCCAGGCCGTCACTGGTTGCGCACAGGCGTTGGCTCACAACACCGACGCGGCGGAAAAGGCTTTGGCGCAGGCGATCCCGATCTTGTCGCACCCGCCTGAGGATCGTGTCGCCGACGCCGTCCGAATCCTGCTGGTGGTGTCGGTGTGCGCCTGGACCGGCGACGTCTTCGATTGGGCGCTGAAGGCGGCCTCGTCGGTGCCCGCGCTCGCGGAGCCCGCCGACGAGCACACCGTGTTGGTGGCGCGCAGCATCCTGGCCGCCAGTGCACTCGTCGGGGGAGACGGTGCGACCGCGCTCGCCCAGGCTGACGCAGTGCTGGCCGACAACATCGCTGTCGGCAACAACATGGCCGCTCTGTTTGCCAACGTCACCCACTCGATCGCGGCGAAGTTCTCCGGCGACGGAGTTCTGGGTCTGAAATATTGCGACGAAGTTCTGCGCACGCAGAAGTTGCTCGGCACGCACAACTTCTCCGAGAGCTTCGAGACCCGCGGCAGCCACTTCGCCAACGCCGGTCTGCCCGATGAGGCTGCGCGTAACTACGGGCTCTCGTACGCGCTGAGCATGCGCCAAAGCCGGGAATGGCCCTGGCACCCCGGCACGGATGAACTGCTCGACGAGGTCAGGGCGCACCTCGGTGTCGAGTTCGAACGGCATTGGGACAGCGGGATCCGGATGGGCGAGGTAGACCCTGTCCGGCTCATCGACGACCTCGACCTGCGCGGCGCGATCAGCACATGAAGACCTCATGGGCCGCGAATGCGACCGTCGTCACCTCATCGTTAGATCACGGTGAGACCGCCTCACGGGACTGTTTACTCGTGACACGCGCCAACCCTGGGCACGGCGGACTCGATGAGCGCTCAGTGTCCGATCGGATCGACGACAGCATCACACGCAACTGAGTCGAAGAGGTAGGTATGAAGATCAAGAAACGAGTTCTGGCAGTTGTCACCGCGGTAGCAATCGTCTCCCTGGTGGCGGGCGGGTGTTCGTCATCGAACGACGACGCGGCTGCCTCATCGTCGTCCGCCGCCCCGGCCGTGGCGGCGGACAAGGCCGCGCAGTTTCAACAGGTCCTCGACGACACCCGGGCCAAGGCCGGGTTTCCCGGTGTGATCGCGCAGGTTACCTCGCCGGAGGGAACGTGGACCGGAACGTCGGGAGTCGTCGGGGAAGGCAAGACCGAACCGCCGACCGTCAGCGACAAGACCCGCATCGGTTCGTTGACCAAGACCATGACGGCGACCGTGCTGCTGCAGCTCGTTCAAGAGGGCAAACTGTCGCTCGACACCCCGATCGGTGAGTACGTCCCCGGTCTACCCAACGGCGACCTGGCAACGTTGGCGCAGCTGGCGGACATGACCAGCGGGATTCCGAGTTACACGGAGTCGGACGCAGTCGTGACCAAATACTTCGCGGACCCCGAATATGACTGGCCGCCGCAAGAACTCGTCGACGCCGTGAAACCGCTGCCTGCCGATTTCGCACCGGGGCAGGGGTGGAGTTACTCGAACACCAACTACGTCCTGCTCGGAATGGTGATCGAACAGGTACTCGATCAACCGATTGCCGAGGTCTTCGAGTCGCGACTGTTCAAACCACTCGGCATGTCCGACACGACCTTTGCGGGAGGATCCACCGAGATCGGCGATCCGCACATGGACGGCATGACCAACCAAAATCAGCCTCCCGGCCGGAATGTCGACTCGACGCACTGGAATCCGTCGTTCGCATTCACGGCAGGTGCGGTCATCTCCACCCTCGACGATCTGAAGAAGTGGGGACACGCGTTGTTCACCGGCGACGGCGTCCTCGATGAGGCCACGCAACAGCTGCGTCGCGATTCGATCGTCCGCGACATCCCGCCGAACACTGCCACGTTGGGTTACGGATTCGGCATCGGTGACCGCAACGGCTGGTGGGGTCACGACGGGGACATTCCCGGCTACAACAGTGTCTTGTTCCACAACTACGATGCCGACACCACGATCATCGTGTTGACCAACAGCGACAACACCTTCAGCGTCGACGGAAAAGATGTGTTCCCGGCTCCGGCGGTGTCGGCGGGACTGCAAGCCGCGGTCGGCTAACTGCTTCGGATCGCAGGACTCCCGCGGTGAGGGCAGCACTCTGTGAGGGGCGGCCTGCCGTCAGTCGCAGCAATCGCAATTGTGAGTGGCGGCGGCAAGTGCGGGTTGGTGTGGTGCCGCACAGCAAGTGTCACCCTTCCACGCATTGACGCCCTCCTTCACCGCGATCACCGCGATGACCAGGGCGGCGATGGGGTCAGCCCACGACCATCCGAGCAAGGAATTGAGCAGTAAGCCGACCAGGAGGACGGCTGAGAGATATGTGCACAACAGCGTCTGCTTCGAGTCCGCTACAGCTGACAACGAGCCCAGCTCGTGGCCCGCTCGCCGTTGCAGCCACGACAGGATGGGCATGATGGCCAGGCTCACTGCAGCCAGGGCGATTCCGATGGACGAGTGCTCGGCATCGTCGGTGCCGGTCAATGATCGGATGGCGTCGACGGTTACGTACAGTGCAAGACCGAAGAACGAGAACGCAATGATCCGGAGCGCGACCTTCTCCCGCGATTCGGGGTCCTTGCCGGCGAACTGCCAGGCCACTGCGGCAGCGGAGGAAACCTCGATCACTGAATCCAGGCCGAAACCGATCAGGGCTGTCGATGACACCCTGACCCCTTCGCTGAGCGCGATGACGGCCTCGAGGACGTTGTAGGTGATGGTGGCAGCAACGAACCACTGGATCCGACGTGCGAGGAGCTGCCGCCGAGCCATCGTCATGCGTGGCCGCAGATCAGGCGCACCCGCGCCGGCGGCCATCAGCAGCACCCCTCATCCTGCGCATCCGAACAGCACGCCGGGTCAACCGCCAGAACCAGACCCATCAGATCGTCCAAGGCGCGACCAATGCGTTGATCGGCCAACTCGTACCGAGTTCGGCGCCCCTCGGGAACCGCGACCACCAACCCGCAACCCCGCAGGCAAGCAAGGTGATTCGACAGAATCTGGCGCGACACACCGATCTGCTCCGCCAGGTCGGACGGATACCCCGGGCCCGATCGCAGGCGCAGCAATATCTGGCTGCGGGTCCCATCCGAGAGTGCGTAGCCGAACCGGGCCAGCGCCTCCCGGTGAATCAAGGTCTCCATGTGAGGATGGTACATCCATACCTGAATTCAGGAAAATCTGTACTAAGCGCTGCCGGTCGGCGACTGTGCTGTGATGAAATCGCCGAGGCGTGGCACGGCGCGTTCGGGACGTCCCTCGCAGCTAGATGCGCCGGGCGCCAGGGCCCTCTCGGCCGCGCTCGTCACCCGGGTTGAGGAGATTGCAGGTCTTCAGGGACAGGCACCCACAGCCGATACATCCAGTCAGTTCGTTCTGCATTCGCCCGATTGCTTGTTTGCGCTCCTCCAGGCGTTCATTCCACCCGTGCGAGGTCTTCTGCCAGTCCTTCTTGTTCGGAGTTCGACCGTCGGGCAGCGATGCGAACACCTCCGCGACCTCGGCCAGAGGTATGCCGAACCTGACCGCCAGCTGGATCAACGACACCCGTCGGATCGTGTGTCGTGGAAACTTCCGCATGTTCCCGCGGTACGCACAGCGGGAATGAGACCCAGTGTTTCGTAGTAGCGGACCGCGGAGACGGCAACGCCGGTGCGCGCCGCCACCTGCCCGATCGACAAGAGTTCGTCGCTCTTCCGGATCATTTTGCCTTTCAACGGGTGTGCACTGTTGATCTAGAGTGCACTTGAGATCTTACAGTCGTCACCATGCACCTTCCCAACGACTCTCCATCCGGCACCTGGAGACAACTACTGAGGGGCCCGTACCTCGGCACCGCCACAGTCCTCGCCGGGGGCGTCGCGCTGTACGCGACCAACGTCTACCTCACGACAAGTCTGCTTCCCACTGCCATCGAAGAGATCGGCGGTCAACGGTATTACGCCTGGACGACGACGGTATTCCTCGTCGCGTCGGTGATCTCGTCGATGTTGGTCACCAACCTCCTGACCGCCCGCGGACCACGAGGGGCCTACCTGATCGGCCTCGCAGTCTTCGCAGTCGGCACGGCAGCGTGTTCGGTCAGCCCGACGATGGAACTCTTCCTGGCCGGTCGAATGATCCAGGGGCTGGGAGGGGGCCTTTTGGCAGGGCTCGGTTATGCCGTCATCAACGCCGCTCTCCCGAAACACCTTTGGACGCGCGGCGCGGCACTGGTATCGGCAATGTGGGGGGTCGGCACCTTCGCCGGCCCCGCGATCGGCGGAGTATTCGCGCAACTGAGCATCTGGCGCTGGGCCTTTGGCATTCTGATCATTGCGACGGTCGCCGTCGCTGTCCTTGTCCCCAGCGCACTCCCGCCCCACACAGCCGGCGTCGCCACCGAGACCCCGGTCCCGGCTCTCTCGCTGGCATTGTTGACCGCGGCAGCGGCGATGGTGAGCATTGCCGGCATTCTGTCGAACCTCATGGTCACCGCGGCGATGGTGGGCTCTGCAGTCATGATTCTTGTCGCCTTCGTCGCAGCAGACCGCCGCGCCGCTCACGGCATCCTTCCGCCTTCGACGTTCAGCGGTTCATCGCTCAAATGGGTGTATCTGACCATCGTCGTCCTTGCTGTTGCCTCAACGGCAGAGATGTTCATACCCCTGTTCGGTCAGCGACTCGCCGGCCTGTCACCCATTGCCGCTGGATTCCTCGGTGCGGCACTGGCTTTGGGATGGACTCTGGGTGAAGTGCCGAGCGCATCCGCCACCGCTCCTGGTGTGGTGCGGCGCATCGTTGTCTGCGGACCGATTCTCGTTGCCGTCGGACTGGGCATCATGGCGGCGTTTGTCGCCGATCACGCCGGAGTCGGCGTCCTCATCGCGTGGACCATCGGTTTGCTTGTCGCCGGCGTCGGAATCGGCATCGCCTGGCCGCATCTGGCAGTCGCCGCGATGACCTCGGTCGCCGAACCCGGGGAAGGACCAAGGGCGTCCGCAGCGATCAATACCGTGCAACTCATCGCCAACGCATTCGGCGCTGCCCTGGCCGGCGTGCTGGTCAACATCGGAGAACCGTCAGTGCTGCGATCTGCGCAATTGCTTCTCTTCTCGTTCGCGGCCATCGCGATCATCGGCGCGGCATTCGCAGGTCGCGCCCTTCCACGGCGCCGGACGACAGCCGACAACCGCGAAGCCGGCCTGAGCGGCGTCGCGAACGGCCCACGGCCTGACCGACCAACCCGAGCCTGAAATCCCACGATCACAGACGGACCGCGCGTCATCCGGGCCGGCGAGCGCAGCCGGACCCCGGATGGACGTGGGTCATTTCTTGATGAACTCGAGGATGTCCTTGTCGAGTTCCTGCTGATAGGCGCCGAAGATGCCGTGCGGCGCTCCGGGGTAGACCTTCAGCGTTCCGTCCTTGACGAGGTCGATCGATTTCTTGGCGGCGGCCTCGATCGGAACGATCTGGTCGTCGTCGCCGTGGGCGATGAAAACTGGCACGTCGAGCGCTTTGAGATCTTCGGTGAAATCGGTCTCGGAAAACGCCTTCACGCAGTCATATGCTGCTGCGAGGTTGACGAGCATGCCTTGACGCCAGAAGTCGTCCTTCGCACCCT
Organism: Williamsia limnetica; assembly: GCF_003217475.1. Classification (GTDB taxonomy): domain Bacteria; phylum Actinomycetota; class Actinomycetes; order Mycobacteriales; family Mycobacteriaceae; genus Williamsia; species Williamsia limnetica. The sequence continues at coordinate 52,181 of NZ_QJSP01000001.1, forward strand.
GCGATACGTTCGATCCCTCGCGGTTGGCTCCGAAGAAGGGCACCGTCAGATCTTGGTAGAACTGCGAGCGGTCGCCGAGGACGCCCGCCCGGATACCGTCGAACGCTTCGATCGGGGTGCCTTCGGGGTTTGCGTCGGACTTCACCATCACCGGTGGCACTGCGCCCGCGGTGATCACCTTGACGACACGACCCTTGCCGTACTGCGCTGCATACCGGACGACCTCGCCGCCGCCGGTCGAGTGGCCGATCACCACGAGGTCTTTCAAGTCGAGCGCCTCGACCAGTTCCGACAGATCTTTGGCGTAGGTGTCCATGTTGTTGCCGTCGTAGGTCTTCGACGAGCGGCCATGCCCGCGCCGATCGTGGGCGACGGCCCGATAGCCGGCGTCGGCGAGGATCTTGAGCTCGGTTTGCCAGGCGTCCGAAGACAGCGGCCAGCCGTGGCTCAACAGAACCGGCTGTCCGGTGCCCTGCTCGGTGTAGTAGATCTCGGTTCCGTCAGAAGTAGTGATGTAAGGCATGTTCTGCTGTTCACCTCAGTGCATATCGGGTGCTGCTCGGATGGCTCGTCGAAATCATTGCGCGAAACCGACTCAGGTAGAGACAACCGTAGGTAAAACTCTCGGCAATTGTCGGCGATCACCGGAACTGAGAACGGCCCATGAACGGCGAGATCCCCGGCTCGGAACCCGAGCCGGGGATCTCGCAAACAGTTTCTATCAGGCGACGACGAGGTCGAGTTCGTCATCGGTGACGCTCACCGACACCTTGCCGCCCTCTGTCAGGATCTCGTCGAGCAACAGATCTGCGATCCGGTCGTCGACAGCGCGCTGGATCGACCGCCGCAACGGCCTGGCGCCGAACTCGGGCTGATGGCCGTGCTCAGCGATCCAGTCCACAGCAGCGGAGCTGAACTCGATCTCGATACCCTTGGCTCCAAGCCGCTTACGGCTGTCGGCCAGGAGTAGGTCAGTGATCTCGTGCAACTGCACGGCGTCGAGCTTACGGAAGATCACGATCTCGTCGATCCGGTTCAGGAACTCAGGCCTCATCGACTCGCGGAGTCGACCCATGATCTTCTCGCGCATCGGCTTCTCGGCCGCCGTGGTGTCGCCGGAGTTGAACCCGAGGCCACCCGACTTGCTCGAGATGATGTCTGATCCCAGGTTGCTGGTCATGATCAGCACCGTGTTCTTGAAGTCGACAGTGCGACCCTGTCCATCGGTCAGCCGCCCGTCGTCGAGGACCTGTAGCAGCGTGTTGAACACGTCCGGGTGCGCCTTCTCGATCTCATCGAGCAAGATGACCGAGTACGGGTTGCGCCGGACCTGTTCGGTCAGCTGGCCGGCCTCGCCGTAACCGACATAGCCGGGAGGCGCTCCGATCAGCCGGCTCACCGTATGGCGTTCGCCGAACTCGCTCATATCGAGTCGCAGCAGCTTCTTCTCGTCGCCGAACAGCGACGTCGCCAAAGCCTTTGCCAGTTCGGTCTTCCCGACGCCGGTGGGTCCGAGGAACAGGAAGCTGCCCACAGGACGATCCGGATCGGCCATTCCGGTGCGGCTGCGGCGCACCGCTCGCGCGATTGCTTTGACCGCATCATCCTGGCCGACGACCCGCTGATGCAGTTCGTCTTCCAGACGGCGTAGTCGTTCCTTCTCCTGCTGGGTCATCTGGCTCGCGGGGATCCCTGTTGCACGAGAGACGACGTCGGCGATGTGCTCGGCGGTCACCTCCGATGCGGATGTCGACGCGTCCGGATTGCCGTCGAGACGGGCCTGCACCGCAGCCGTCTCGTCCCGCAACGACGAAGCCTTCTCGTAGTTCTCCTGCGCGACAGCTTCTTCCTTCGCGGTCTCGAGCGCGGCCAGCTTCTTGCGCAGGGCCTCGGTGTCGATTGCCGGTGAGGCCAGCTGCATCCGTGCCCCCGCCTGGTCGATGAGGTCGATCGCCTTGTCCGGCAGGAAGCGGTCCCCGATGTAGCGCGACGACAGTTCGACCGCGGCAGTGATCGCCTCATCGGTGTATCGGACGCCGTGATGTTCCTCGTAACGACCGCGTAGGCCCGTCAGGATCGCAATGGCATCGTCGATGCTCGGCTCGGGCACCGTCACCGGCTGGAAACGCCGCTCCAGAGCGGGATCCTTCTCGATGTTCTTGCGGTACTCGTCGAGCGTGGTCGCGCCGACGATGTGCAGTTCACCGCGTGCCAGCTTGGGCTTGAGGATGTTCGAGGCGTCCATGGACCCCTCTGCACCTGCACCCGCGCCCGCGATGGTGTGCACCTCGTCGATGAAGACGATCAGTTCGTCCGAGTGCGCGACGATCTCGTCGATGACGCCGTTGAGACGTTCCTCGAAGTCGCCGCGGTAGCGCGTACCCGAGACCATGCTCGACAGATCGAGCTGCACGATGCGTTTGCCGGACAGTCGTTCGGGCACCTCGCCGTCGACGATTCGCTGGGCCAGTCCTTCGACGATGGCGGTCTTGCCGACGCCCGCCTCACCCACGAGGACCGGGTTGTTCTTGGTCCGTCGGGACAAGATCTCGATGGTTTGCGCGATCTCGTCGGCGCGACCGATCACGGGATCGACTCCGCCCGTGCGGGCACGTTCGGTGAGGTCGAAACCATATTTGTCCAGGTTCGGGGTCTCGCTCTGGGTGATCTCGTCGGCCGAGCCGCCCTGCAATGCGGTCTGCAGACGTTCGGGGGTGAGTCCGGCAGCAGCGAGCAACCGGCCTGCCGCCCGGTCCTGGTCTCCGGCGAGTGCGACGAACAAATGTTCGGGGTCGATGTAGGTCGATCCCAGCGCCTGCGCGAGCTGATGCGCTTCGAAGACCGCGGTTCGCACGGCGGCGCTCAATGTGGTGGTGCCGAATCCCGCGGACGGACTTCCGCTGGGAAGGCGCTGCTCGACGGCCGCCGCCACCGCGGCAGGGTCGGCGCCGGCGCGCTGCATGAGACCGCGCGTCGGATCGTTGTCTGCCATGACGTGCAGAACATGGAGTGCATCGAGTTCGGCGTCGCCGCGACCTGCGGCGAACTGTGCCGCCTCCGCGATGAGGTCCTGGGTGGACTTGCTCATCAGACGACTGATGTCGATGCGCCGCGGGCCGTCGGGCCCGAAGAATGCTGCCATTCGGGAAAGCCTCCTGTGAAGAGTTGAGTGCATACGGCTCAATCAACATGAGTGGGGTGCTATCAATTCCCGCGGAGGCTCATTTTCGAGAACATGCTGGCAGGAGTAGGCGTGATTGCACGGCTGCTCGTTGTTGTCGAGCCCGGCCACGTGGACGCCCGCGAGTCGCTAGCGTTGGACCAGCGGGGGCTGACGGAAAGGGATACCAGCAATGGTCGACACCGATTCGAACTTGAATGACTCTGCGGCGAAGCATCTGCAACTGGCTCACGATGATCCGCACGGTCGCAGTGCCGACATCCTCGTCCACGACGGTCCGCTCCGTCAGACCCTGATCGCCATGGTCGGCGGAACAGAGCTCGGCGAGCACAATTCGCCGCCCGCGGCGAGCGTCCTCGTGTTGTCCGGGGCCGTCACCGTCATCGCCGGTGACGATGAGGTGACGTTGCGGGCAGGGGAGTTGCGGGGTCTCAGCCACCATCGACACAGTGTTGCCGCCGTAGAGGACTCCGTGTTCATCCTCACCACGGTGACGGGAACCGGCGAGCCCTCGCGTCGGTAGATCCCACCCGATCGGTGTTGGACCGACCTTTACTTAGCCCTTGCGCTAAGTGTTGACTGCTGATACTTTTCCTTATGGCTCAGTATCAGCAAGAGCAAGAGTTGGACAGCGTTTTCCAGGCGCTCGCAGACCCCACCCGCCGCGCAGTACTGGGCCGTCTCGGGCAGGGGCCCGCGAGCATCAGTGAGCTGGCAAGGCCGTTCGACATGGCCCTGCCGTCTTTCATGAAACACATTCGGCTGCTCGAGGCGAGCGGCTGGATCCGCACGGCCAAGGCCGGGCGGGTGCGCACCTGCGCGATCGAGAAACAGAAGTTCGCGGTCGCCGAGTCATGGCTCACGCAGCAGCGCGCGATCTGGGAGGGCCGGACCGACCGGCTCGAAGCGTTCGTCACCACATCAGAGGAGAACAACCAATGACCATGTCCATCGACACCGACCGTGACCTGATGGTCTCGCGCATCATCCGAGCACCGAGGGCGGTCGTCTGGTCTGCCTGGACGGAGCCCACGAAGTTCGAACGGTGGTGGGTCCCGGCCCCCGCGAAATGCAGGGTCGCAGCAATGGATCTGCGTCCCGGAGGTGCGTTCTCGACCGAGATCAGCGAAGACGGCGGCGACTATGCCGGCCATATCGATGGTTGCTTCCTTGCCGTCGACCATCTCGAACGCATCGTGTTCACCACTGCGCTGGTCGGCGGATGGCGCCCGGCGCCCAATCCGTTCATGACGGCCACCATCACGTTCGCAGAGCATCCAGAGGGCACCGAATACACCGCCACGGCACTCCACAAGGACTCTGCTGATCGAAACATGCACGACGAGATGGGATTTCAGGACGGATGGGGAACCGTCACCCGGCAACTCGCCGAACTCGCCGAGGCCTGAGGGACAGCCGGCCACCGTCGCTGTCCGGGAAACGTCGGTGACCCGAGTCTAGGATCGAGTTCATGCGATTCGGATTGTTTGTTCCTCAGGGTTGGCGTTTGGACCTGGTCGGTATCGACCCCGCAGATCAGTGGGCGGTGATGCGTGACTTCTCGGTGCGGGCCGATCAGGGGGCGTGGGATTCGCTGTGGGTCTACGACCATTTCCACACCGTCCCGGCTCCGACCGAGGAGGCCACACACGAGGCGTGGACCCTGATGTCGGCTCTCGCGGCGTCGACATCGCGGATCAGGCTCGGCCAGATGTGCACGGCGATGAGTTACCGCAACCCGGCGTATCTCGCCAAAGTGGCCGCGACCACCGACCTGATCTCGGGCGGACGAGTTGAGATGGGCATCGGTGGCGGGTGGTACGAGCACGAATGGCGTGCATACGGTTACGGATTCCCGTCCGCCGGAGAGCGTCTGGGCCGCCTCGACGAAGGTGTCCAGATCATGAAGCAGGCCTGGACGACCGGCTCCGCGACGCTCGACGGCAAGCACTACCAGGTCGACGGCGCCATCTGCCGTCCACTTCCGTTGCAGGACGGCGGTATCCCGATCTGGATCGCCGGTGGTGGGGAGAAGGTGACGCTGAAGATCGCCGCGAAGTACGCGCAGTACACCAATTTTGATGGCACCCCCGAGGGCTTCACCCAGAAGTCGGAGATCCTGCGAGCGCATTGCGACACGGTCGGCACCGACTTCGGCGCCATCGTTCGCTCTGCCAACTACAACGTGGCCATCGGGTCAACCGAGGCCGAGGTCGAGCAGCGACTGGCGACCTTGGTGGAGCGTCTGACTCCGCACGTTGGCGCGGAGAAGGCCGAAGCTGCGCTGGGGGCATTCCGTGATCTGCCCGGCGTGGGAACGCCGCAACAGATCATCGAGAAGCTGTCAGTGCTGAAGGACAAGGGAATGTCCTATGGCATCTTCTATTTCCCGGAAGCTGCCTATGACCTCTCGGGCATCGAGCAGTTCGAATCGGAAGTGATGCCCGCGCTGCGCTGATCGACTCGTCGACGGATCAGCCCCGGTCGACCCGATCCCTGAATTGTTCGACCTGTCTGCGAAGACGGTCGATGTCGCCGGTGAGTGCTGCCGCGCGTTCTTCTGTTCGTCTCGCGGCCTCCTCCGACTGTGTATCTGCATCGGGGGAGGCGGCACCGAGTTCACTGATCAGACCGTCCAGCGCTGCCTCGGCGGCAGCAAGCGCCTCGCGAACTCGCTGAATCTCTGCTGCGTCCGATTCCGATGCTGCCATCACACCAGTCTATGGGGATGCGCCCGGATCGGCCGGCGAGCTGCGCCTGTCCGCACGCGCTTTGTGACAATGTACGGGTGAGCGACATCCACCCCGATCGGCATCTCTACGGGAACCCCGATGCGCCTGTCCGCATCGTCGAGTACGGAGATTTCGAATGTCCGTACTGTGGGGCGGCAGCTCCCGTCCTCACCCAGGTGGTGGACGAGTCGAATGGCCGGGTGTGTCTCATCTTTCGGCACTTCCCGCTGTTCGAGGTGCACCCGTTCGCGCTCACCGCAGCGTTGGCGGCGGAGGCTTCCGGGGATCGTTTCTGGAACATGCACGCCGAACTGTTCGCCCACCAGGATCACCTCGACGATTCGCACCTTGCGGAATATGCGTACCGGGCCGGCGTGGTCGACTCGGTGATCGGTCTGGCGGCGCAGCCGTACAAGGCAGCGGTCGAAGCGGATTACAACCGGGGAATCGGTGAAGGCGTTAGGGGAACACCGAGCCTCTTCGTCGATGGTGTCCGGTACACCGGCGACATCGAGCTCGATGCGCTGCGCGCAGCGACTGGCTCGGGGTAAATACGCGCAAACGCGCCGCCTTTACGAGGACGCGACGGTTATATGTGGAGCGTCTTCGTAAATCCGGCGCGTCTATGGCGTCAGCGGAGGGTGGGGTCGATCCACGGCCCGGCAGGCAGGCTCGGTGGGTTGTCGGCGTCGGCGAGGCTGCACAGCGGTAGCCTCTCGCCGAGGTAGCGCAGCAACACCGACCCGAGTATGGCCGCGATGGCTGAGCCGACGAGCACGCCGATCTTGGCATCCTGTTGCAGCACGGGGTCGTCGAAGGCGAGGTCGGTGATGAACAGGGAAATGGTGAACCCGATGCCGGCGAGTACCGCGCCGCCGATGAGATGTCCGTAGCGGACCTGACCGGGCAGATACCCGAGTCCGAACTTCAAGGCCAGTCCCGCGGCAAGCGAGATCCCGACACCGTTGCCGACCACCAACGCCACGATGATGCCGATGGTCACGGATGAACTGGACGCCGCACTCAAGGCATCGGCGTTCAATGCGACACCGGCGTTGGCCAGACCGAACAACGGGACGACCACCAGCGCACTCACCGGGTGCAAGGCATCCTGTAGTCGCTCGTTGGCGGGAACCGTGGCCCGCACGGCTGCCGACGCCAACCTGGCACGGGTGGCGTCCGCACGTTGAATCGCCAGGCGACCGTAGGCGCGAACCCGCTCGCGCTGCTCGGGCTCGACCGCAGCGGTCGGGATGATCACCCCCAAGATCACGCCGGCAAGCGTCGGATGTAGTCCCGATTCGAAGACCGCACACCACAACGCGATGCCCACCAGGATGTAGGGCCGTAGTTTCCACATGCGTGCCCAGCGCATGAACACCAAAACGGCGACCAGCGCGGCGACCACTCCGAGAGCGGCCAGTGACACGTCGTCGGTGTAGAAGATCGCCATGACGGTGATGGCGCCGATGTCGTCGACGATTGCCAGGGTCAGCAGGAAGAGGCGGATCTGATCTGGGCACCGGGGCCCGAACAGGGCCAGGATGCCGAGGAGGAAGGCGGTATCGGTGGAGATCGGGATGCCCCAGCCCGCCGCGGCGGGGCCGGTGGGCTGGAAGGCCAGATAGATCAGGGCGGGCAAGATGAGGCCACCGATCGCGCCGAGCACGGGCACGATCACGGTGCGGCGATCGGTGAGTTCTCCGACCGTGACCTCGCGACTGATCTCCAAGCCGACCACCAGGAAAAAGATCGCCATCGCCGCGTCGTTGACGATGTGCTGGAAGTCGAGGGCCGTCGACCAGGATCCGACCTGCAGCACCACATCGGTGTGCCAGAACGAGGCATATCCGGTTCCGGGAACGTTCGCCCACACCAGGGCCACAACGGTCGCGGCCAGCAGCAGTCCGGCGCTGCCCGACTCCTTGGAGAGAAACTGCATTGCCCGCGGCGATACCGACGTCCTCGACGATGTCAGTCGGGTCGTCGGCCCAGGGCCGATAGAAAGTCCGGGACCGACCGAGGGCGCTTCCGGTCGGCGATCATCACTTGCCACGCCGATCATTGTGCGGCAGTGAGCGGCCCCCGGCACGGTCAGGCCTGTGCTTCGACCGAGACCCGGCGTTTGATCACTCGGAACGCTCACAACGGCTCGGTCGCAGCCATCGTTAGGGTGGCACATACAGCCCACCCTGGTCGGTAGGAGAATCAAAAATGGCAGACGATGGCGGCGTGGAAACCACGAACGGACCGGTGCGCGGACTCGATGACGGGATCACGAAGTCTTGGCGTGGAATTCGATACGCGGCGCCGCCGGTCGGGCCGCTGCGGTGGCGCGCTCCGACGCCACCAGAGCCGTGGACCGACGTCGCTGATGCGACCGTCTTCGGCCCGGTTGCGCCGCAACCGAGCAATCCTGTGATCAGGCTCGGTGAAGGTGCCGTCCACGACGAAGATTGCCTGAGCCTGAACGTCTGGGCGGCAGCGTCGGTCGAGGCGGGCGATGAGAAACCGGTCATGGTCTGGGTGCACGGCGGCGCCTACATCTTCGGGTCGTCGAACCAGCCGCTGTACGACGCCCGTGCCCTGGTGTCTGACGGAGACGTCATCGTGGTCACCATCAACTACCGGCTCGGCGCCCTCGGATTCCTCGATCTGTCGGGATTTCGCACCGACGAACGCCACTTCGACACGAACCTTGCGCTGCGCGACATCATCCTGGCCCTGGAATGGGTCCGGGACAACATCACAGCGTTCGGCGGCGATCCCGACCGGGTGACCTTGTTCGGGGAGTCGGCCGGCGGGTCGATCGTCACGACCATGCTGACGATCCCCGCGGCACGGGGTCTGTTCGCACGTGCGATCGCTCAGAGCGCACCTGCCACGTCGGTCTACGACAGTGCTCGTGCCAAGCGGGTGGCCACGACATTCCTGGAGAAACTCGGCGTCGATGAAGCCGATGTCGGGGTCCTGCAGGATCTGCCGGTCGACCAGATCGTCGCTGCGGGTCTGGCGCTGTTCACCGACGTCCCCGCCACGTCGCCCGGAACGCTCGCATTCGCGCCGACCGTCGATCGCGACCTCTTACCCGATTATCCGCTGGCGGCTTTCCGGGCCGGACAGTCGCATCCGGTGGCGTTGATAATCGGGACGAACAAGGATGAGGCCGCGCTGTTCAAGTGGATGAAGTCGCCGCTGATGCCCATCACCCCCGATGCCATCAGAGCGATGTTCACCGAGATCGCCTCGGAGCAACCCGACTTGAAACTGCCCAGCGAGGCCGAGATCGGTTCCGCCTATTCGGGTATGAAACTGAAGGCGGCCGGTCTCGCGGTCGCCCGGGACATCGGATTCCGTATGCCGACGATCTGGCTTGCCGAAGCCCACAGCGCGGTGGCGCCGGTATATCTCTATCGCTTCGATTGGGCCACACCCATGTTGCGGGCTCTGCGCGTCGGCGCTACCCACGCGACCGAGCTGCCCTACGTGTGGGGCAATCTCGTGATGGGACGCAAAGACATCACGTTCAAGCTCGGCGGCCTGAAGGTGGGCAAGGCGTTGTCGGCGCGTCTGCAGAACCGGTGGGTCTCGTTCGCGGTCGACGGACATCCGCGCGGACTGCCCGGAGATCTGGAATGGTTCCCCTACGAACGCGACCAGCGGGCCACGCTGGTGATCGACCGTCAGGACTCGGTGATCGACGATCTCGACCGAGACCTGCGTGAGGCGTGGGGTGACGACGTCCTGAATTTCCTTTAGCGCTGGACACTATGCTGTGCGGATGGACCGCGAACCCCGGGCACCGCGCAATCGGATCGACCCGCGGTCGCGGTGGTACTGGCTTCTCGAGTGTCTGTGCCTGTTGGCGATCGCGGTGGCCGCTCTGGTCGTCCCGGCGATCATCTGGTCGGGCGTGCGGACAGGTTTTCTGGTCGCCGCTGCGTCGGTGGGCGCGCTGCTGCTGCTGTGGACGGTGACCATGCCGTTCCTGCGCTACCGGGTTCATCGCTGGGAGGCGAGCGATACCGCGGTGTATGCGAAGACCGGATGGTTGTCCCGAGAGTGGAAGGTGGCGCCGCTCTCGCGGATCCAATCGGTCGAGGCCAAACGAAATCCGCTTCATCAGTTCCTCGGATTGTCGCAGGTATCGGTCACCACGGCATCGGCACACGGCGAGATCGTGATCCAGGGTCTCGACAGGGTGGTGGCCGATGATCTGGTGGCCGAACTGACGGTGGCAACAGAAAGCACGGTCGGGGACGCGACATGAGCGACGAACCCGCGCAGGGGTCGCTCGTCTCGCTGGAAGCGCTACCAACCGATGTGCCGTGGCAGCGCCTCGACAGCCGGATGATCGGAGCTGCCCTCACTCGAATGCTGGTCATGGTCGCTCCTGTCGCGTTCGCCTGGGTCATTCTGGGGCAACGGGACTCGTCGTCGTCGTGGACTTTCGTGGCGTTGACCGCGGTGGCGGTTGTTGTCCCGTGCTTCTACATGTTGCGGTACGTCAGGTTTCGGTACCGGATCACCGTCACCGAGTTGCAGATCACTTCGGGGCTGCTCGTCAGACGAGTGCGTAGGGTGCCACTGCACCGCATCCGAACCGTCGACATCACTGCGAAACCGATTCTGCGCTTGTTCTCTCTGGCCATCGTCACCATCGGCACCGGACAGCAGGTGGCAGCGGGGGACTCGGGTCTGCAGCTCGACGCGGTGCGCGCGCCGATCGCCGCCTCGCTGCGGGCCGACCTTCTCGCAGCGGCCGGAAAGGCTGCTGAGCGAACGGAATCCATGGCGGCGGTGGCCGGGACCGACTGCAACTTGACGAAGACATCGCCGCCTACAGTGCTCCGGATCCGCTGGGCGTGGATGCTCTATGCCATCGTCGGCGTGTGGTCGGTGGCCGCTCCCACCGTGATCTTCGGATCCGTCTACCAGGGCATGCAATTCCTCGGTCGCAGCCCCGATACCTATGTCGGGTGGTACTTCTCCGAATATCTGGACCGGGTGTCGTGGGGGCTGTGGCTTCTCACCACGGGCGGCTGCTTTGTGGTGGTGGGCGTCATCGGCGCGGCTGCAGTATTCGTCGAATCGTGGTGGAACTACACGCTTGTGCATGAACAGGGCGGTCGGTTCGTGGCCACCAGGGGCCTGTTGACCACACGCTCCTTCACCGTCGACCAGTCCCGGTTACGCGGGGTGACGGTGGCAGAAGCCTTGACCACCCGAGCCTTGCGCGGTGCGCGGCTGGTGCCCATCCTCACCGGTGTCAGTGCTGACCAGCAGAACAAGGATTCGGGAGTGCTGGTACCCACGACCACCCGCGACATCCCGGTGTCCTTGGCGAACACACTCCTGGGCGAGACGGTTCTCACCGCGGACAGGCTGGCACCGGGATGGCTGCACCGGCATCCGCCTGCGGCCCTGCGGCGCATTCTGTTTCGCTATCAAGCGGCGGCGGTGGTCCTCGCAGCAGGGCTCGTGGCAGCGTGGTGGTGGTGGGACTGGCCGATCTCTCTGGTCGCGATACCGGTCGTCGCGGGTGCATTGCTCGTCCCGGCGGCGCTGGGCAATTACCGTGGCCTGGGTCATCGGGTGGCAGACGGATATCTGTTCAGTCGCCGCGGCTACTTTCTTCGTCGGTTCGATGCCGTCCAGCTGCGAGGGGTCAGCGGCGCTGCAGTACGCCAGTCGGTCCTGCAGCGCAGGCTCGGGTTGGCATCCGTCATCGCCACGACGGCCTCGGGCGAGAAGGCGTACTATGTGGTCGACGTCGGCATCGACGCGGCAACGGAACTCGCGTCCGCCCTCGGTGGGCGTGAGTTCGTCAGTTGAGCGCCGCTCGATCGCGCGCTTGACCTAGGAGACCGCAGCAGCCACAAGGGACTCGAGGAACGTCGCAACGCCGTCGTCGTCGTTGCTGGGCAGTACCTGGTCGGCAACGGCGAGGGCATCGGCACTGGCGTTGGCCGGGCACAGTGCCCGTCCTGCCCAGCCGAGCATCGGGAGGTCGTTGATGGCGTCACCACAGGCAGCGACCTCCGACCGGTCGATGCCCCAGCGGGCGCACAATTGCGCGAGAGCGGTTGCCTTGGAAACCCCGAGCGCGGCCATCTCGAGGTAGGGAGCCCCGGAATGCGTTGGGGTCACGTCAGCCATCCCCGCGGCAGCGACGCGGCGGAAGAGGTTCTCACTGGCCACCTCGGGATGTCTGGCGACGATCTTCACGATGGGTTCGTCGTCGAGCGACGCAGTATCGGACAACTCCATCGTGGCCGGATCTCGGTGGTGGTCGGTGAAACGGCAGAGGACGGCGTATCCGGGGTCGGCTATGAACCGTGTCGGGCCGACAGTCGCAAAGACGGTTCCCGGGACCAGTTGGCGGACCCGGGCGATCGCTGAGTCGGCAACCACGGCCGTGAGTGGCTGGACGTCAACGATGTCCGGTGTGCCGTCGGCGAGATCGATCAGGACCGCGCCGTTTGCTGCCACCGCGATACCGCGGAACCCGCACGCAGTGGCGAGGGAATGCACCGAGTGCTTTGCGCGGGCCGTCGCCCAGACCACGATGATCCCGGCGTCGGCCGCAGCGGTCATCGCAGCGGCTGATCGGGGACTGATCGCGCGGTCGGAGTTCAAGAGTGTGCCGTCGAGGTCGGTGGCAACCAGTCGGATAGTCACCTGCACCATGGTGCCAAGCGCCGTAAGTCGGCGCGAACCAGGCCGCACAAGATTTGCGGTACGCTTACGTACCATCGCCGGGTTACAGTTGAGCCTCGGGTGTAACGTGAGCGAAGCCAGATCGAGGCTGACCTGGGTAAAGGAGTCGATGTGGATGGTGTCGTATCGCTCTTCGGCGCGTTGCCGCAGCCGTTGCGGGATCCCGTCGCGCTGGCAATTCCCTTCTTCCTCCTGCTGCTCGTCATCGAGTCGGCAGCCGCCCGGGTTCTCGAGCGCCGAGAGGGCTTGAACACGGACCTGGAACGACCGCGCCCCGGTGCCTATCGCTCCGCAGACGCCCGGGCGAGCATTTCGATGGGCCTTGTCTCCATCGGGACGATGGCCATCTGGAAAGGGCTGGCGCTACTCGGATACGCTGCGCTGTTCGCCTACGTCGCGCCATGGCAGTTGTCGGCAGACAAGTGGTACACCTGGGTGGTAGCCATCGTGGGCGTAGATGTGCTGTTTTATGCGTATCACCGCACCGCACACCGGGTTCGACTGATCTGGGCGACTCATCAGGCCCACCATTCCAGCGAGTACTTCAATTTCTCCACAGCGCTGCGACAGAAGTGGAACAACAGTGGTGAGATCCTGATGTGGCTGCCTCTGCCCCTGCTGGGAGTGCCACCCTGGATGGTGTTCTTCGCGTTCTCGCTCAGCCTCGTCTACCAGTTCTGGATTCACACCGAACGCATCGGTCACCTGCCGCGTCCGTTCGAGTTCGTCTTCAACACACCGTCACATCATCGCGTCCACCACGGCCGTGACGAGGACTACCTCGACAAGAACTACGGCGGGATCCTGATCATCTGGGATCGCATGTTCGGCACGTTCCAGAAGGAACTGCAGCGACCTCACTACGGACTCACGAAACCGGTCGACACCTTCAACATCTGGCGACTCGAGACCCGCGAGTACGCGGCCATCGCCCGCGACGTCCGCCAGGCGTCGCGATGGAAGGACAAACTGGGTTTCGTCCTGGGGCCTCCTGGCTGGCGGCCTCGCGAGGCTGCGGTGCTGACCCAGCCGCCCGAATCGTTGTCGGGCGGCCTCGCCGAGGCCGGCAACGGGCCGTAGCCTGCGGATCAGCGCACATCGAGCACCCGAGGCTTGTATCGTCGCCGTAACTGCGAGTGCGGGAGGCGCCGCCCATGATCCTGGACCACATCGACGACCAAATCCTGCCGGACATGACATGAGCGACGATCCCGGAGTCGCGTCAGGTGCTCACGTCCCCACGCTGTACGAATGGGCGGGTGGCCGAGAAGCGTTGGAAAAGCTCTTCACGCGTTTCTATGAGATCGTGCCTGCCGACGACCTCCTGGGCCCGCTGTTCGCAGGGATGGATCCGCATCACGCGAAGCATGTTGCGACGTGGGTCGGCGAGGTATTCGGTGGGCCTGCCGACTACACAGCGCATCGCGGGGGTTACGAGAACATGCTTGCGCATCACATCGACAAGGCGATCACCCCGCAGCAGCGGCGGCGCTGGGTTGAATCATCTTGTCGCACAAACCCACTCCCATCAGGCAAACCCACGTGTTGCGGCACCTGGGTTTGCCTGGAACGGCTGGGTTTGGCGGGCCTAGTCGAACAAGCGCCGAAATACGTTGGTGTCGGCCAGATCCAGTATCTCGTCTCCCCGACCGGACAGGATGGTGCGCAGCGCGTAGAGGGTGAACCCCTTCGCCTGGGCGGCCGTCACAGTGGGTGGGATCGAGAGTTCTTGACGCGCGGTGACGACGTCGAGCAAGGCGGGACCGTCGTGGCTCAAGGCTTCGGCGACTGCACCTTCGAGCTTCTCCGGTTCCTCGACCCGTATACCGTGGATGCCGAGTGCGCGCGCGAGTTCCGCAAAGTTCGGATTGTCCAGTTCGGTACCGAAGTTCACGATACCGGCGGCCTTCATCTCGAGTTCGACGAAGTTCAGGGACGAATTGTTGAAGACCACGATCTTGATGGGCAGCTTGCTCTGGCGGATCGTCAGCAATTCCCCGAGCAGCATGGCAAGTCCACCATCGCCGGAAAAGGTGATCACCTGGCGATCGGGAAACGCGGTCTGAGCTCCGATCGCGTGCGGGATGGCATTGGCCATCGAGCCGTGAGCGAACGAACCGACCAGACGACGGCGCCCGTTCATCTTCAGGTATCGAGCTGCCCAGACCACGGGGGAGCCGACATCCGGGATGAAGACGGCGTCGTCTGCAGCGTTCTCGTCCACCAACTTGGCAAGGAACTGCGGATGGATCGGCCGGCGATTGCGGTCATTGGTCGCGAGTGCATCGAGTTCTGTGCGGGTTTTGCGATAATGGGCGACCGACGTCTCGAGATGTGCGGAACTCGCGTGTCTGGTCAGCATCGGTAGCAACGCGTCGATCGTGTCCTTGACGCTGCCGACAAGGCCGACGTCGATCGGGGTCCGCCTACCCAGCTGTTCGCCTCGGATGTCGACCTGGATGACTTTTGCCTTTTCGGGGAGGAACTGCTGGTAGGGGAAGTCGGTGCCCAGCATGAGCAGGGCATCGCATTTCTCCATTGCCCGGTAACCGGAGGCGAATCCGAGTAGACCGGTCATCCCGACGTCGTATGGATTGTCGTATTCGATGAACTCTTTGCCGCGCAGGGCGTGGACGACGGGAGCCTGCAGTGCCTTCGCGACGGCGAGGAGTTGGTCATGCGCGCCCTCGACACCTGCGCCGCCGAGGATCGTGACCCGCTCCGCGGAGTTGAGCACAGCGGCTGCCTCGCGCAACTGATCGTCGTCCGGACGGGTGATGCGTGGGATGTGGCGGATGGGTGCCGACGGACGACGCCCGACACTCTTCTGCAAGAAGATCTCGCCTGGGATGACGACGACGGCCACCCCACGCTTCTCGATGGCGGTGCGCATCGCGATCTCGAGGACTCGGGGCAATTGCTCAGGAACGCTGACGAGTTCGTTGTACACGCTGCACTCGTTGAACAGCTGTTGGGGATGGGTCTCCTGAAAGTACGTGCTCCCGATCTCCGCGGCAGGGATCTGGGCAGCGATGGCCAGCACAGGCACGCGGCTGCGATTGGCGTCGAACAGCCCATTGATGAGATGGAGGTTGCCCGGACCGCAGCTTCCGACGCAGACCGCGAGCTCACCGGTGAGCGCGGCATCGGCCGCGGCGGCGAATGCTGCTGCCTCTTCGTGCCGAACGTGCTTCCACTCGACTGTCCCGGCTCTGCGTATCGCGTCCGTGAAACCGTTGAGGGAGTCGCCGGGCAAGCCGTAAACCCGCTTGACGCCTGAGGAATGCATGATGTCGACAACTGTGTCCGCGATAGTGGCCATGGATCCCAGAGTAGTTGCCTGTCAATGATGTCCGTTTCGATCTGTCCTCATGCGTAGCGGACCTGTGTGTCGGTATCGGCAGATACCGTGGAACGGTGCTTCTCGCAGATGTGGTGTCCACGAGCTCGGCCGTCGGTGCGACGCGGTCTCGCAAGTCGAAGACCGAGTTGCTCGCGGAGTTGATCCGGGCGGCTGAGCCGGGCGACATCGATGTCCTGGTGGCCTGGTTGTCCGGCGAGACCCTTCAAGGGCGTCTAGGGATCGGTTGGCGCACCCTGTCGGCGGCCCGCGCCGGTTCGGCCGATTCCGCGACGTGGACGGTGTCGGCGGTCGATGACATCCTCACCGACTTGGCAGGGACCTCCGGTGCCGGCTCGGTCGCGCGGCGCAAAGAACTGTT
Organism: Williamsia limnetica; assembly: GCF_003217475.1. Taxonomy (GTDB): domain Bacteria; phylum Actinomycetota; class Actinomycetes; order Mycobacteriales; family Mycobacteriaceae; genus Williamsia; species Williamsia limnetica. Next base: position 68,536 of record NZ_QJSP01000001.1, read on the forward strand.
GACCAGGTTGATGTCGCGGGCAACGGCTGCCGAACAGGAGTTTCTCGTGAGGCTGCTCACCGGCGAGATCAGACACGGCGCCCTGGAAGGGGTGATGACCGATGCCATCGCCAAGGCAGCCGGGTTGCCGCTCGCAGTGGTCCGGCGGGCATTCATGCTCTCCGGGCGGCTTCCCGCGACGGCCTCGGCGGCGATCCTCGGCGGTGAGGAGGCGCTGGCGAGGTTTCGGCTCGAGGTGGGTCGTCCGGTCCGTCCGATGCTGGCGTCGCCGGCCGCGTCTCTGGCCGACGCCCACGCCGCACTCGGCCCAGACGTCAGCGTCGAATACAAACTCGATGGCGCTCGCATTCAGGTGCATCGCCATGGCGACGATGTGTCGATCTATACCCGGACGTTGAACGAGATCACCGAACGCGTTCCTGAATTGGTCGAGCTGGTCCGAGCGCTGCCGTGTTATTCCGTCGTCTTGGACGGAGAGACCTTGGCGCTGACCGATTCGGGCAGGCCCCGCCCCTTCCAGGAGACGATGAGCCGCTTCGGCGCGAGCTCGGAGCGTGAACTGCTGCTGCAGCCGTACTTCTTCGATTGCATCCACCTCGACGGTGTCGACCTGCTCGACGAGCCGTTGTCGAGTCGGCTCCAGGCGCTGGATCGGGCCGCGCCGGGCCATCGCATTCCGTCGTTGCTACGTCCAGATCTGGCCGAGACCGAGGCGCATCTCGATGACGCATTGGCCGGTGGGCACGAGGGCATCATGATCAAGGCGCTCGACTCGGTGTATGCAGCAGGTCGGCGCGGAAAATCTTGGCAGAAGGTCAAGCCAGAGCACACCCTCGACCTGATCGTGCTCGGCGCCGAATGGGGTTACGGCAGACGCACCGGGTACCTGTCCAACCTTCACCTCGGTGCGCGCGACCCGGATGGCGGCGCACCGATCATGGTGGGCAAGACGTTCAAGGGCCTCACCGACGAGCTACTACGCTGGCAGACAGACGAATTCCCGAAGCACGAGCGTGACCGGGACGACCATACCGTGTACCTGCGGCCCGCGATCGTGGTCGAGGTCGAACTCGATGGCGTCCAGGTCAGCAGTCGCTACCCGGGGAAGGTGGCCCTGAGATTCGCGCGGGTACTGCGGTATCGCCCTGACAAGTCGCCCTCGGAGGCAGACACCCTCGATGCGGTGCTGAACCTGTTGCCCTGATCGGCGGTCAGAACTCTGCCTGTGCGAGTTGCACGATCCGCGCCCGGGTGGCCTGCGCCCCTGCCGTGGCCTGCTCGGTGAGGGGATCGAGGGCTGCGATCCGACCGACGAGCGTGAGGTCGGCGGTGACGACATCGACCTTCATCCCCAGCGAGCCCTCGAGCGTCTTCACCAGTGGAGGGATGGTGTGGTCTAGACCTTCGTCTTTGGTGCCCGGCCCGTAGGTGAGGCCACGCGAGGAGATCAGGACCACCGGTTTGCCGGCGAAGGGCTGGTCCGGGGTGTCGAATGGGGCCGTGGTGCCCAGAACATGGATGTGGTCGATCCACGCCTTGAGCGAGGAAGGAATGGACCAGTTGTACATCGGTACCCCGACCACGACCACGTCGGCCGCGGCGATTTCCGTGATCAGTTCGTTCTGCAGCGCCTCGGCGGCCGGGGACGGCGCCTCACCCTCGACACGGAGCCGGGGTGCGTAATGCAATCCGGCGTTGCTCAGGTGTGGCACCGGTTCGGCATGCAGGTCGCGGTAGACCACAGCCCGATCGGTGCCGGCCGCGAGCCACGTTCGGGCAAACAGCCCGGTCAATTCGCGAGAGGTCGACGAGGTCGTGTCTGCGGATGAGTCGATGTGCAGGAGGGTGGGCATGCAGACCATTGTGCCCAACGTGTCATGCCGCTGCTGCGGCCAGCCTTCTCGCCGATGTGGTCCACACCAACAAAAGGCCTGCCGCCAACCCGATTCCGATGTACAGCCAACCCAGTGGCGCTTGTGAATTCTCCGGCAAGATACCGGCTGCAGCCATTGCCACGCTCACGATGAGATAACACCCGGCGCTGATGATGCCGCCGATCAACCCCAGATTGCGCGAGAACAAACCGAGTCCGAGGCCGTACATCTGGGGACACAGGACACCGCAGCCGGCCAGCGCCAGGCAGGCGCCGAGCGTTATCGCCCACGCGCTGGGTCCGATCGTCGCTGCAGAGATCACCAGGACCAACGCTCCTGCGAGGAACACGACCCACGCCCCGAGCGCGAGCCGCCGCGGCGTGATCCGGACCGCCAGGGCACTGCACGCGAGTTCGCCGATCAGGTTGGCGCCACCGACGATCAGGGCGACGAGTCCATACGCGGCGGGGGAGAAGTCCAGCTGCTCCTGGAAGAGAAACGGACCGACGACACCGAACACCAGCTGTGCTGCGGCCATCAGCCCGAACACCAGGATGAGGCTGACGAACACCCGGTGTCGCAGCGCGCCGGCCAGGACGCTGCCGGTGGCCGCGACGTCGATACGGGTGCGATTGTGGACGGTGAGTGTTTCGGGGAGGGCAACAGCGACCAGTAATCCGACTCCGGCGGCGAGAGCAGCGATCAGGCCGAAGATTGCGCGCCAGGACATATATTGCACCAGAACCCCTCCGAGGGCGGGTGCGAGTACCGGAGCCAGACCCCATGCCGCGCCCAGCAGGCCGGAGATGGACGTCAACCGACTACCTCGAAAGCAGTCCGCGGCAACGGCATACGAGAGCACCATGCACGCGCAGGCGCCGACGCCCTGCAAGAACCTGAGCCCCAGAAGCATCGGCACGTTGCCTGCGATGGCGCAGCCGAGACTCGTCAGGACCACGATCGCCAGGCAGCTGAGCAGGACCTTTTTGCGGCCGTATGCGTCGGCGATGACACCCACCGGGATGAGGGCAAGGCTCATGCCGAGCATGTAGGCGGTGACGGTGTTCTGCATCATGGCGTTCGACGAATCGAAGTCGTTGACCATGTCGGGCAGGGCGGGAGTGTAGATGTCGAGCGGAATCTGGCTGAGCGGCACCACCATCAGGAGTATCGCGACGATACCCCGCGACGGAACTACAGGAGCTGACGCGGTCACTGGCACCACCGGGGATAGTTTGCGGACGTCGCGGTCGATCGCGATCAACGAAATCCTAAGTGGTCAGCGACGCCCGCGCGTGCCGATCGATGCGTTCAGCGGGTCAAGCTCTCCCGGAACAGCCCTTCCAGCGTTTCGAAATGTCGCTCCGCGGCGTCGGCGCGGTAACTGGCGGTGTCAGACATGGTGTACCCGTGTGGTGCTCCGGGATACACCTCTGAGGTGTAGAGCAGCCCGGCCGCGTCGAATGCATCCTCGAGGATCTCGATCTTTTCTGGAGGCATCGACCGGTCGTTGTCGGCGTGCCCGAGGTAGAGCCGAGCGCGGGCGCGCGTTGCCACGACATGCGGGCTGTCGGGGGAATCGGTGACGAGATTGCCGCCGTGAAAGCCTGCCGCCGCCTTCACCTCTTCAGGCCTGGATCCTGCTGTTCGCAGCGCCAGACCCGCGCCCATGCAGTAACCGGTCACGCCGATACCGTCACCGGTGACGTCCGGGAGTTCGAGCAGCCGATCGACGTATTTGTGGACGTCCGCCGTGGCGAGGCCGGACCCCAATGAACGGATTCGGTCCATCGCCCCGCCCATGAACTGCTCCCGATACTCAGGGTCGCCGAGATCGCCTTGCGGCGCCAATTCCTCAGCGCTGCCGTGTCTGTAGAACGCATTCGGAACCATGACGACGAATCCCCACCCGGCGATCCTGTCGGCCATCTCGAACAGCCGCGGTCGCAGCCCCAGCGCGTCCATGTAGAACAGGACACCGGGACGAGCGCTGTCATCCGGGCGGGTTACATAAGCTTCCGCGACACCGTGACCGGCCTCGATTTCGATGGTGCTGCTCAACATGAGGACCAACGCTACCGGCACGGCCGAGGCGCTCGACGACGGGTCACACCGTGTCGGCGGCAACCCCCCGCGCGGTCCAGAATGCGGTGATGGCGGCGACGGTGTCCGCCGGCTGCTCGATGGCCGGAATGACCCGGGCACGCGCGATCGTCACCTCGCGGGCGTCGGCCATGCGTGCTGCGACAGCTCGGGCTTCCTCGGGGGTCCATTCGCCGCGGTCGTCGGTGGTGACGAAGAGCGTGGGGCAGCTGATCTTCTGGGCTGCCCAGGTGAGGTCGGTTCGGTTGAGGATGGCGGTCTCGATTGCTCGGACCATAGCGGTGTTCGACGTCCGGCGCATCGAATCATCCAGTAGGGCAACGGCTTCAGGATCGTTGGCTCGGGTGTCGTCTGTGAACAACGTCTCCACGATCGCTGCGCGAGGTAGGCCTCGGGGACCGAACAGGCGATAGAGGGGCGCCAGGGTTCGCACCTTACGGCGCAGCTTGGTGCCGATGGGATGAGTGGGGGCGCTGATGGCGACCAAGCTTCGGATCGCGGAGACCCGGGTTGCTGCCAGATGCATCCCGACGTGGCCGCCCCAGGCGTTGCCGACCCAGTCCACACCCGACAGATTCAGCCCGGCCAACAGTTCGGAGGCCGCGGCAGAACAACCCGCGATGTCGGTTGCGCCGGCGAGTTCATCGCTACGTCCGGACGATGGCGCGTCTATCAGATAGAGGGTGCGGTACCGGGCGAGTTCTCGGGCGACTCGGTTCCAGCTTGTCGAGTCGACAAACATGCTGTGCCACAGAACGGCCGGAGGTCCGCTGCCGACGACCCGAATGTGCAGGGAGCCGAGCGAGGTGGGGATAAATAGGTGTTTGTCGACGGTGTTCATGGCGGTGTCACTCTCGGTAGGGGATACATTGAAGTTACGCTGAGTAAACTGAAATTGAGCTATGGTGTGCGGATGTCTCGCACATATTCATCCGAACTGCGGACAGCGCGAGCCCGGGCGAACCGGCACTTGGTGGTCGACACGGCGCGACGAATGTTCATCGAAGAGGGCTGGACGGCGACCACGATGGCAAAGGTCGCTACAACCTCAGGCTTGACCCGCCAAACGGTTTATCAACAGTTCGATTCGAAGCTGTCCTTGCTCGATGCCTGCATCGACCATGCGCTATCGGACGGCAGGGAAGTGCCGGTCCGGGAAATGCCCGAGTATCAGCAGATGGGTAAGGGCGACCGGGGTAGTCGAATCGCGGCGGGTGCGCGTTGGCTGAGCGGCGCTCACGAGCGCTCCGCCGAGATCCAGAACGTCCTCGATCAGGCGGCCGTCACCGACAAGCAGGCCGCGGCGCGGTTGGCGATACGGGAGCACACCCGGTGGGCAGAGGTCGAGTGGGCGACCTCGCTGATTCTCGGGAGGGGGCCGACCGAGGAAGTGGTGGACGGAATGTGGGCGCTGACGTCCAGGCGACTGTGGCTGATGGTGGTTCGCGATCGAGGGTGGTCTGCTGAGCGTTGGCGGCTTTGGTTCGTCGCGCAGACCGAGGCGATGCTCGCACCGCACTGACCTGCACGACGCTTAGGCGGGATCCATGTCCCGCGACGTCAAGGTTAGGTTAGGCTACGCACTTGTGTCCCTGTCCGCCGTGTCCGCGCTGTCGCCGCGCGCAGTCGATGAGCCACCCACCGCGCGCGTAGGCCGCAACACTGCGATCCTGTTGGCCCTGGTGCTGGTGCTGCTGATCGTCATGCTCGCAAGCATTGCGTTGGGCTCACGCCCGATTGCCCTCGGTGCCGTCTGGGACGCGTTCACCGGCATGGACCCCACCAGTAATGATCATCTTGTCGTTCGGGACCAACGGGTGCCGCGGACGCTCGTCGGTCTGATGGTCGGCGTCTCGCTCGGCGTGGGCGGTGCGGTGATGCAAGGACTGACCCGCAACCCCCTCGCCGATCCGGGCCTTCTCGGCGTCGACGCCGGTGCATCCCTGTTCGTGGTGCTGGGTATCGGATATCTGGGTGCGGTCGCCGCCGGTCAGTACGTCTGGTTCGCGTTGTTCGGCGCAGCGGTGGCGTCCCTCGCGGTATACGCGATCGGGGCGTCGGGCCGTGAAGGGGTCACGCCCGTCAAACTGGCGTTGGCAGGTGCCGCGTTGTCTGCGGCCTTCACATCGGTGGTGACGGCGTTGCTGCTGCTCGACCCCAAGACCTTCGACAACTACCGGTTCTGGGTGGTCGGATCGTTGAGCGGGCGCGACATGCACACGCTGCTGGTGGTGTTGCCCTTTCTCGTCGTCGGGCTCATCCTCGCCCTCGCGTTGGGCCGCTTTCTCAACGCGCTGGCACTCGGCGACGATGTAGCCCGAGGGCTGGGCCAACGCGTGGGTGCGGCCAGGGGCCTCGGTGCAGTCGTCATCGTGCTGCTGTGCGGCGGCGCGACCGCGGTCGCCGGACCGATCAGTTTCGTGGGACTGACGGTGCCGCACGTGGCCAGGATCTTCGTCGGCGCAGACCATCGATGGATCCTTGCGTATTCGGCTGTGCTAGGGGCGATCTTGATCCTTGCCGCCGACACGGTCGGCCGAGTCGTCGCCCGTCCGGGTGAGATCGAGGTCGGGATCATCACTGCGCTGATCGGCGCTCCGGTGTTCATATTCCTCGTGCGTCGCAGTCGGATGGCTCAACTGTGACGATCATTGGCGGCCCCCGCGCGTCCGCAGTCTTGGGCGACCTGGTCGACATCGGCGTCGATCAGGTGGCAGAGGTTCGTCGCGTTCGCCGGCGCGGGCTGCTCCGCGAGTGCGGCGTCGTGGCCGTCCTCGTGGTTGTGCTCGCCGCGGCGTTCTGTCTGTCGCTGTCCTTGGGTGATCTGTGGATCCCGCTTCCCGACGTCGCGCGGGTGACTCTCGGACTGAGCGCGGATCCGCCGGCGCCGTTCATCGTCGGAGAACTGCGGTACCCCCGGGCGGTCATGGCCGTGATGGTCGGTCTGGCGTTCGGGATGGCCGGCACGATTCTGCAGCAACTGGTCCGAAATCCACTCGCCAGCCCTGACATCATCGGCGTCACGTACGGGGCGAGTGCCACCGCCGTCGTGGCCATCCTCGTCTTCGGGGCAAGCGGCTACGTGCTGTCGATCTGGGCATTGATCGGCGGGTTGGGCGCTGCGGCACTCGTTTACGGACTCGCCTGGCGCCAGGGCGTGACCGGATATCGGATGGTTCTCATCGGCATCGGGGTGGGAGCAGTGGGCGAGAGTCTCACCGCGTATTTCCTCACCCGAGCAAAGCTGTACGAGGCGTCGGTGGCGCTGCGGTGGCTCACCGGCTCACTCAACGAAGCCTCGGAGTCGCGCATGCACCTTCTCGGCTGGTGCCTGCTGGTGTTCGTGCCCATCGCGTTGGTGCTCTCGCGGTGGATCAGGCCACTGCAACTGGGCGATGAGTCGGCACGCGAGTTGGGGCTGCGGGTGGAGACTTCCCGTCTGAGTCTTGTCGTCGCCTCGGTGCTCCTCGCGTCGATTGCCACCGCAGCTGCGGGCCCGGTCGCCTTCGTGGCGCTGATGGCAGGCCCGGTTGCCGGACTGCTCACCGGCAAGAGCGGTGGTGGGTTGATCTCGTCCGGACTGGTGGGGGCACTGCTGGTGGTCATCTCGGACATGGTCGGGCAACACCTGTTCCCGCAGTCGTTGCCGGTCGGTGTGATCACCGGGATCATCGGCGCGCCTTACCTGATCTGGCTGTTGGTCCGGATGAACCGGATCGGCGGTGCCAATTGAATGCCGTGACCCGAGAGGACATCCGGTGACCAAAGACCATGATCTGAGGGTCGAGAGTCTGTCAGTCTCCTACGGCGTGAGCCAGAAGACGCAGCGCGGCGGGGCTCGCTTGGTCGATGACGTCGTCAAAGAGCTGTCGCTGGCCGTTCCTCCGGGGCAGATCACCGCCATCGTGGGCGCCAACGCGTGTGGGAAGTCGACGCTCCTGCGGACCATGGCCCGCCTGCACGCACCTCGCCTCGGACACGTGGTGCTCGACGGAAAGGCGGTGCACGGCCTGCCGACCAAAGAGGTGGCCGCCATCCTTGGATTGCTCCCACAGTCACCGATTGCCCCGGATCAGATCAAGGTCGCCGATCTCGTTGCCCGGGGCCGGTATCCGCATCAGGGCTGGTTCAGGACCTGGACGGCGCGCGATGAGGAAGCGGTCACTGCCGCGCTGGTGGCTACTGGAACGCTAGACCTCGCGAACCGGCATGTCGATGAGATCTCCGGTGGTCAACGGCAGCGTGTGTGGATCGCGATGACCCTTGCCCAAGAGACCGACATCCTGCTGCTCGACGAACCGACGACCTTCCTCGACATGAGTCATCAGGTCGAGGTGCTCGATCTGATCACCGATCTGAATCGGAGCATCGGCACCACGGTGGTGGTGGTCCTGCACGACCTCAATCTTGCTGCACGCTACGCGGACACGCTGGTGGCGATGCGAAAAGGGCAGATCGTCGCTGTCGGTCCGCCCGCGGACGTCGTCACGCCACAGGTGATCTCGCAGGTCTTCGACATGGACGTCCAGGTCGGCCTCGATCCCGTCGCGGGAAGCCCTGTCGTCTATCCCATCGGGCGCCACCATGCGCCCTCGTTCACGACGTCACAAATAGAGGAGAAAAGATGATCAGGTCACGATCGCGTTCTGCGCGCGACTCACGACGAGGTGTGCGGATGTTCAGTGCGGTTGTTGCACTGACGCTCTCGGCGGGGGTGCTCGCCGCGTGTTCGTCCGATGAGTCGGACTCGGCGGGTCCGTCGAGTTCGGGTACGTCGGCTCCGACCGATGCTTTCCCGATCACCGTGGAGCACGAGTTCGGTTCGACGACCATAGAATCCGAACCGAAGCGAGTCGTCAGCGTCGGGTACACCGAGCAGGACATTCTCCTCCAGCTCGGGGTGCAGCCGGTTGCGGTCACCGAATGGTACGGCGAGCAGCCCGACGCCACCTGGCCGTGGGCCCACGACCTGCTCGGCGACGACAAACCGGAAGTGCTCTCGGTCTCCGACGGGTTCGAGTACGAGAAGATCGCCGGGTTGAATCCCGACCTGATCATCGGCACGAATGCCGGTATGACGCAAGACGATTACGCGAAGCTCGAGCAGATCGCCCCCACTGTCGGCAGCGTCAAGGGCGCCGCGTCGTACTTTTCGAACTGGCAGGCCCAGACGAGACTGATCGCCGATGCGGTCGGCCGTTCTGCTGCCGGTGAGCAGGCCGTCACCGAGGTGGAGGACGCGTACGCGAAAGCGCGCGCAGACCACCCGGACTTCGAGGGCAAGACCTCGACGTTCACGCAGGGTGAACCATACGACGGGTCTCTGTACACCTACCCGGCAGGCTTGAACACAGACTTCTTCACCGAGCTCGGATTCGTCATGAAGCCCGGTTTGGAGAAGTTCGTGCCCGAGCCCGACAGCCAGGCGCTGATCTCAGCAGAGAACACCGATCTCATCGATGCTGATGTCGCCCTGTTCGCGACCGAGACCCAGGAGGGCTTCGATGCCCTGATGAAGTTCGGTACGGTCGCAAACCTGAACGCGGTCAAGGCGAAGCGCGCGGTGTTCACCGACGCGACCCTGTCCGGCGCGATCTACTTCCTGACACCGCTCAGCCAGATGTACGTCATCGAGAAACTCGTGCCGCTCCTCGACGCCGCGGTCAAGGGTGAATCCAAGCAGAGTTTCCCGAGCTAGCCTGCGCGGTGCGCCCGTGAAAGACGGTCCGTCGTCCCGACCGGGGCGGCGGGCCGTCTGCTACACGGGCGGCACGAACTCGGGTTGGTCCAGAACCCGAAGCCAGCTCCCGTCAGTTTGGCGGCGAACGACCTGGGCGCGGGCCCCGGAACCGTCCCGCGGGGGTGTCGACGTCAGCGCGATGTCGCCGCTGACCAACGTCGGTAGTGGTTCTTCCGCCTCGAAGTGTGGGCCGTGCGACAACACCTCTTCCCACAACTCCTGAATGGCTTGGCGCCCAATGGTCTGGCTGCCCGGCGGATACGCCATGACGGCATCCTTCGCATACAGCAGGGCCACACCTTCGGCGTCGCCCGCGTTGGAGCGTTCGACGAACAGTCGGGTCAGGTCTTCGGGACGTCGGGCGATTTCGCGGTCGGTCATCGTGGTTCCTGTCGTTGTCGGATTAGGTGACTTCGACCCTTCCGCGCGCAGATCCAGAAGTCCAACAGATTGTTCTTCTGACAACTAGAATCATCGCTCATGGAGTTGCGTCAGCTCGAATACCTGATCGCGGTCGCCGAGGAGGCCAACTTCACCAGGGCCGCAGAACGGGTGCGGATCAGCCAGTCGGGCGTCAGCGCTCAGATCAGGCAACTCGAACGCGAACTCGGGTGTGAGCTGTTCGATCGATCCAGCCGGGTGGCGCGGTTGACCGCGGCGGGGGAGGCCGCGCTGGGGCCGGCCCGGGCGGCGGTGAATGCGGCGACCCGCCTGCGCCAAGCGGTCGACGACGTCAACGGGCTCATCCGAGGGCGGCTGACTGTCGGCATGGTCACCGGCTGCACGATCGCCCCACTGTTCGAAGGGCTCGAGAAATTTCATCGACAGCATCCCCGAGTCGCATTGACGTTGCAGGAGGCGTCGTCCGACCATATGGTCGAGCAACTCCGGGCCGGAACGTTGGACATTGCGCTGATAGGTGCTTCAGGCGCACCACCTGTAGGCCTGGAATCGTTGACCATAGTCAGTGAAGGCCTGTGCGTCCTGGTGCCACACGGGCATCGATGGGCGAGCAGATCGCACATCGCGGTGGGGGATCTGGGTGGTGAGCCCATCGTGTCGATGCCACGCGGCACCGGCATCCGGGCGGCGTTCGACGGTGCTTGCTCTGCTGCAGGTGTGTCTCCGTCGATCGGCCTCGAGGCGACGTCTGCAGAGGCGATCGCAGACCTGGCGTCCCGAGGTTTGGGGGCTGCAGTGCTGAGTGAATCGATGTCCACGGACTTTGCCGAGACTCTGGTGGCGTTGCGAGTAGACAAGGTTCCGCAGCAGGCGCTGCTGTTGCTCGTGTGGGCGTCGTCATCGAACCCTGCCGTGCGCGTGCTGGTTTCGTGTCTCAGAGAGGTGTTCGCGCTGTGAAGTGCAACCCAGGGCATGTGAGCTTATTGTTCTATTGCAACTAGAACTATAGGGTGGACGCATGCTGGTACGGATCGATCCGACGCTGCCCCAGCCACTGTTCGAGCAACTGGCCGCAGCGATTCGCGGTGCGATCGTTCGCGGCGACATCGTTGCGGGGGAGCGACTCCCTGGTGCTCGGGAGCTGGCGGCATCGCTCGGTGTCAACGTCCACACTGTGCTGCACGGCTATCAGGAACTGCGTGACCAGGGGTTGGTGGAGTTGCGCCGCGGTCGCGGCGCCGTGGTCACGAGCACCGCCGTGCCGGAAGAGGCGGACCTTCGGTCGGCGATCGTTGCGGTGCAGAGCGCCGGGCGAAAGCTCGGTCTCGGAGGCGACGATCTGTCGACAATGATTCGGGAAGGATATTGAGATGGGGATGTCCCCGGAACGATCCGAGCGGCCCACCGCATTTCTCGTCGGAATCGCGTTGGCGGTTCCCCTGCTGGCGACGATAGTCGGGTTGGTGCTGCTCGGCACGTGGTGGCATCAGCTCCCTGATCCACTTGCCAGTCATTGGGGCGCTGGTGGCGCAGCCGACGGATTCACCTCGCGCACTGCGGTCCTCGCTGCGATTCCGTTGATCGGCGCAGTGTTCGCACTGGTTGCGGCTGTGCTGATTCGGGTGACGGACGACCCGACCACGTGTGCGTACGTCGTCTCCGGGACAGCGGGCATCAGCACGTTCCTCTACGTGTTGATCCTCGCTGCAGTCGGAGTGCAGCGAGGGGTCACCGCGACGGATTCACGTTTTCCGGGATGGTGGGCCGCGATCGCTGCGGGCATCGCCGTGGTGTCGGCGGCAACTGCGTACCTGTTGACACCTCGGTGGTCGGCGACCGGTGAGGCGTCGCAGCCCACCAGTGCCGTGCCGTTGCCCGTGGGCGCCACCGAGCGGGTGGTGTGGACGAGATCGGTCCTGTCCGGCGGGGCCTTCGAGGCGCTCACCGTCTCCGGGGTGCTCGTGGTCGCAGTCGGAGCGGTGCTCACCAACCAGTGGTGGATGCTCAGCGTGGCGGGCATCATCGTGCTGATCTTCGTGGTGCTTCGGGGGATGCGGGTCACGGTCGACGCCGAGGGGCTGAGCGTCAGAAGTGTGGTGCGTTGGCCTCGCGTCGAGATCCCGGTCTCCGACATCGCCGCGGCACAGGTCGTCGAGGTCAAGGCGGTGAAGGACTTCGGCGGCTACGGCTATCGGCTGGGATTCCGTGGAGAGCTCAAGGGAGTCAAAGGGTTCGTCCTACGATCCGGCGAGGGAATCCTCGTCGACCGGATCAGTGGTGCTCGCGAGATAGTCGTCGTAGATGACGCGAAAACGGCCGTGCGACTGTTGGAGACCTACCGCCTTCGTGGCGACTCTGCCGCTGCCTGACCGGGTGGCCGACGAATGACAGACGCCGCCGGCACGAGATGCCGGCGGCGTCTGATTATCGAAGGCACCGACTTACAGGATGTAGAGCATCTCCTGGTAGGTCGGGAGCGGCCAGAGATCGTCCGCCACAATGGCTTCGAGCTCGTCGGCAGCGGTTCGCACAGCAGCCATGGCGGGCAGGAGCGTGTCGCGGGCGAACAGAGCTTCTTCTGGTGCCCCTTCGATGTGCTCACCCAAGGCAGATTTGAGCGCGGCCAACGCAGTGGTCAACGCCGACATCGGCTCGCTCACCATCGAGAGCAGGGTGGTGTCGGGTTCGAGCCCGGCACCCTTGAGGGCGGTGACGTTCGTGGCGATCTCCGTCTGGTAGCGCACCGCGGCCGGCATGACGAGGGTCGACCCGATCTCGAGGGTCAGTTTGGCCTCGACGGCGATCGTCAGGATGTACTGTTCCAGGCCGATCTCGTAGCGACTGTGCATCTCGCGATCGTTGAAGACGCCGTACTTGGAGAACAACTCGATCGACTTCTCCGTGATGAGCTCCGGAAGAGCGTCGACAGTCGTCTTCAGGTTGGGCAGTCCGCGGGATTCCGCCTCGATGGGCCAGGTGTCGGAGTAGCCGTCGCCGTTGAATACGACTGCGCCGTGCTCGGTGATGATGTCGGTGAGCAGATGCTGGACGGCCGTGTCGAACTCGACACCTTCCTTCACCGCTTCCTCGAGAACGGTGGCGCAGTAGTCCAGCGAGTCGGCCATGATCGTGTTCAGGACGACCATCGGTTCACTGACGGTCTGCATCGAGCCCGGTGCGCGGAACTCGAAGCGGTTGCCGGTGAAGGCGAACGAGCTCGTGCGGTTGCGGTCGCCGGGGTCGGTCGGCAGCACCGGGAGCGTGTCGACCCCGATGATCATGGTGCCCTTGCCTTTCGACGATGTCGCCGCACCTTTCGCGATTTGATCGAAGACGTCGGCCAACTGTTCGCCGAGGAAGATCGAGACGATCGCAGGCGGGGCCTCGTTGGCGCCGAGGCGATGATCGTTCGTGGCCGATGCGACCGAGACACGCAGGAGACCGGCGTGCAGATGCACCGCGCGGATGACTGCGGCGCAGAACACCAGGAACTGGGCATTCTCGTGGGGAGTGTCGCCGGGGACGAGCAGGCTGCCGAATTTGTCGTTACCGAACGAGAAGTTGACGTGTTTGCCCGAGCCGTTGACGCCTTCGAAGGGCTTCTCGTGGAAGAGGCATTCCATACCGTGCTTCTTGGCCACGGTTTTGAAGGTGGTCATCAGGAGTTGCTGATGGTCGGCGGCGATGTTGCCGCGCTCGAACATCGGCGCGATCTCGAACTGTCCTGGTGCGACCTCGTTGTGACGGGTCTTCGCAGGTATGCCGAGCTTGAAAAGTTCTCGCTCGGTGTCCATCATGAAGCCGAGCACACGCTCGGGGACGGCGCCGAAGTAGTGGTCGTCGAACTCCTGGCCTTTCGGCGGTTTGGTACCGAAAAGCGTTCGCCCGGCGTTCAGCAAGTCCGGACGCGCGAGGAAGAAATGACGGTCGACCAGGAAGTACTCCTGCTCCGGTCCACAGAAAGCAACGATGTGGCCGGGATTGGCGTGGCCGAACAGTTTCAGAACACGCTCGGCGTGCTTGCCCATCGCCTGCTGGGAACGCAGCATCGGGGTCTTGTGATCGAGTGCTTCACCGGTCATCGAGACGAACACCGTCGGGATGCACAGGGTGTTGCCGTTCGGATTCTCGAGAATGTAGGCAGGGCTGGTCACGTCCCAGCCGGTGTAACCGCGCGCCTCGAAGGTGTTGCGGAGCCCGCCGTTGGGGAAACTCGATGCGTCGGGCTCGCCCTGGATCAGGGTCTTTCCCTGGAACTCGGCCATCGTCGACCCATCACTCGCAGGCTCCAGAAAGCTGTCATGCTTTTCGGCGGTCAGACCGGTCAGAGGGTAGAAAACGTGAGCGTAATGGGTGGCGCCCTTCTCCAGCGCCCAATCCTTCATCGCCGACGCGACGGCGTCGGCGACGGCAGGGTCGAGTTTGCTGCCCTTTTCGATCGTCGTGATGACCGATTTGAAGACGTTCTTCGGCAGCCGCTTCATCATCACGGACTTGTTGAAGACGTTCTCGCCAAAGATGTCTCCCGGCGCCTCGGTGATGTCGAAGCTGACGGGTGGCGGGATGTACGCCTCGACTGCGGTGATGGCGGCGAGCCGGATGTTGTTACCACTCATTTATCTCATTACCCTTCAGGCGCGGGTCCTGCACTTGTCCTGCAAGCCCTGACCTGCGAACTCTACGAATCGGCGGTAACCGACTTGTTTCGTTGCAGTGACGATGAGAAGCGATGTGGGTCGAGTGTTTCGAATTGGTTGCCTGCCGCCGGCAATTGTCCGTTTTGACGTCCAATACGGCCCGCGCCGACTGCGTGTCGTCGGTGTCAGGTCACCGTCCCGACGGCCGATCGATGCGGAACACATGGTGCTGGCCGTCGTCGATGGGGTTGTCGGGTTTGAGATATCCGGTCGCTATCTGAGTGAAACCGGCGGCCAGGAGCGCGCGCCACGAGGCCGGGTTCGCAACCGCGACGGGGACGACGACGGCGGTGGAGGCGGGGTAGTCGTCCCAGCACTTGTCGACCATCTCCTTGATCATCGCCGTGCCGAGGCCGTGCCCCGTGAACCGCGTCTCGCCGATGAAATAGTCGATCGACAAAGCCCCGTCGGGGACCTCGACGAGCGTTTCCATCTCGGCCTGATCGTCGGGGTAATCGGAGAACCGGTACCGCTGGATGAAGCCGATCGGGTCCGGTTCGTGGATGACGATGAAGTCCTCTGACGCCTCCGTCCCATCGAAGCTACCGGCGAAATCGCGTTCGATCGCTTCATGAGAGGTGTCGTGGAACCAGAACCTCGCGACATGAAGATTCTGGAGCCAGGTCTGGATGAGTGGGAGATCCTCGCGGGTGGTGCGGCGGAACTGCATCTCATCAGCTTCGGCCCCCGCACATGGCCGGGTCAACAGGTAAAAGGCCCGTGAACACGCGTTGAGTCCGAAGACTTCCGCAAATCTGTAACACGTTCTAGTCTGGCGTCATGACTGTTTCTGCGGACACGACCTCTGAATTCGATCACCTGCGAGGCGATATCCATCTCGGACACCTGATGGTGGCCTCGCTCAAGCGGCATCACAACGATCCGGTGCTCTTTCTCGGCGACACCACGCTGACCGGCGGGCAGATGGCGGAGCAGATCAGCCGCTACATCCAGGCCTTCGAGTCCATGGGGGCCGGATCCGGCAGCGCGGTAGGGCTGCTCGCCCTCAATCGCCCCGAGGTCCTGATGGTGATCGGTGCGGGACAGACCCAAGGGTGGCGCCGCAGCGCCCTGCACCCGATGGGATCTCTCGACGATCACGCGTACGTTCTGTCGGACGCGAAGATCAGCACCCTCGTCATAGATCCGGTGCCCATGTTCGTAGAGCGGGCCGTTGCACTCCTCGAACGCGTCGACAGTCTCAAACAGGTGCTCACCCTCGGGCCGGTGCCCGCTGAGTTGGCCGACGTCGGCCGAGATGTGATCGCCGAGGCCAACAGGTACGAGTCGATGCCACTGGTCGCCGCTGACCTCCCGCCCGATCACGTCGTGTCCATCACCTACACCGGCGGCACCACAGGCAAGCCCAAGGGTGTCATCGGTACCGCTCGGGCGATGGCCACGATGACCCAGATCCAGCTGTCGGAGTGGGAGTGGCCCGAGCACCCTCGCTTCCTGATGTGCACCCCGCTCTCGCATGCCGGGGCTGCGTTCTTCGTACCGACCCTGATGAAGGGCGGCTCGATGGTGGTGCTGTCCAAGTTCGACCCCGCCGAGGTCCTGCGCACAATCGAAGAGCAGAAGATCACGGCGACGATGCTGGTGCCGTCCATGCTGTACGCACTGATGGACCACCCGGATTCCCGTACACGCGATCTCTCGTCGCTCGAGACCGTCTACTACGGAGCTTCGGCGATCAATCCCGTGCGGTTGGCCGAAGCGATCGAGCGGTTCGGACCGATATTCGCTCAGTACTACGGCCAATCCGAGGCGCCGATGGTGATCACGTACCTGCCCAAGGGCGCACACGATCCCCAGCGGTTGTCGAGTTGTGGACGGCCGTCGGCGTTCCTGCGCACGGCGCTCCTCGGGGAGGACGGCACGCCGGTGGCGGTGGGCGAGCCAGGCGAGATCTGCGTCGCCGGGCCGCTACTGGCAGGTGGGTATTGGGGTCTTCCCGAGGCGACCGCCGAAACGTTCAAAGACGGGTGGTTGCGCACCGGTGACGTGGCCCGGGAAGACGAAGACGGTTTCTGGTTCATCGTCGACCGGACCAAGGACATGATCGTCACCGGCGGTTTCAACGTTTTCCCACGCGAGGTCGAAGATGTTGTCGCCGAACATCCGTCGGTGGCACAGGTCGGTGTCATCGGCGTGCCCGACGAGAAGTGGGGTGAGGCCGTGACCGCCATCGTCGTGCTGCGCTCGGACGCACCAAGTGATGATGAATCCGTCGCGACGATGATCTCCGAAATCCAGAGTGCGGTGAAGGAACGCAAGGGTTCGGTCCAGTCGCCGAAGCAGATCATCATTGCCGAGTGCCTACCGCTGACGGCGCTGGGTAAGCCGGACAAGAAGTCGTTGCGCAAGCAGTACTGGAGTGACAGCGACCGATCGGTCGGTTGAGTGGCGGTCAGTCCAGCCCGCGTGCGGTGAGAGACTCGGCGAATCCGTCCGCGGCGTGCAGGGTGGCGATCACCGCAGGTGCCACCACGACGCGAGGGGAGAACCGAAGCCCGCGAGCACGGCGGGCCTCGTCGACCTGCGCGATGATCTCGACCATCAACGGAATCGCACGGATGGCCAGCGCCATGGCGAGCGCGATCTGACTCGGCTTGATGCCGACACGGGACAACGGGGTCAACATCGTTGTCAGTGCCGCGAGCATGGCCGTGGTCTTCGTGGTCAGGGTCACCACGGCCGCGAGGGCGACCGACAACACGAGCACGCCGCACACGACGACAGCCCTGGACCAATCGGTGAAGATGATCTGGAATACGAAAACGAAGCCGACCACCCACACCAGCGGTCGCAGTTGCTGCAGGGCTGCCCGTGGACCGATCGCGGCCAATCCATAGACGCCGATGACAGCGAATGCCGCGAGCGCGAGGCGCACCGGGTTGGTGACGAACAGGGCCATGACGAGGATGGTGACGGCGAGCAGTACCAGCTTCACGCCCGCGGGCAGCCTGTGCACGATGGATCGGCCGGGCCGGTAGATCCCCAGGACGCTCACGACATCAACTCGCGGTATGCGGCGATTGCGTGACCCGGTGGCCCATCGCAGTGGACCGCGCCGTCGTCGATGACTATGACCCGGTCGAAATCGCTCAGCAACTCGAGGTCATGGGAGACCACGATCAGCTGCTTGTCGATCGTGGCGAAGGTATCGCGCAGCATGGTCGTGTTCCGCAGGTCGAGCAACGTCGTCGGTTCGTCGGCGACGATCACCGCAGGATCGGTGACCAGGACCGAAGCCAGTGCCAGAAGTTGTTTCTGTCCGCCCGACAGTCGATGAGCAGGATGATCGGCGTGCTCGTGCAGACCGAACCTCTCCAGCGTCTGCGCAACTCTGTGTTCGCGTTCTGCGCGAGACAATGCAGTGCGAGAGAGCGACAGCTCCACGTCTTCGGCCACCGTGGGCATGATTATCTGTCGATCGGGGTCGGTGAAGACGAAGCCCACGATCTTTCTCACCTCGCGTGCCCGACGCCGGGTCGAAACCCCGTTCACCCACACCGATCCGCGGTCGGGAATCACCAGACCGTTCACCATCCGCGCGAGTGTCGACTTACCGCTACCGTTGGATCCGACGATGCCGATCCGCCGCTCGGTCAGGGTCAGAGACACATCGCGAACGACGGTCCTGTCGCCGAACGCGTGGCCGACACCTTCGAAGACCACACCCGACTGGGAACGCTCGTCAGTCATGCACCGCGGGGCCGCGCCGCAATCTCAAAGGGGCAATCAATCCGGGGTAACCACGGTGGACCTGGCGGGCCACCAGCGCGGTGATCACTGCCTTCGCCACGTCGCCCGCGACGTAGATGCCATTGGTCGACAACGCGCCCCACCAACTGAGATCGGTGCGGAGCAACAACCCGATCGTCCCGAACAGGTAGATGACCCCCATACCGCCGACGATGTTGATCACGATGCCCCATATCACCCGGTACCGCGGCATCATCGTGGCCGTCAGGATGCCGATCACGACGACAGCGGGTAGCCAGCCGACGAAGAAGCCGGCAGTAGGTGAGGTCAGGGAGACCAGCCCGGTGCGACCACCGGCCAAGATGGGGAGTCCCGCGATGGCGAGCAGAGAGAAGATGATGACCGCGAGCCCACCCTTACGCCACCCGAGGATTGCTCCCGCGAGCATCACGCCAAGAGTTTGCAGTGTGATCGGCACACCACTGGGCCCGATGGTGATCGTGCCCGGCAGTCCCAGCGCTGCGATCAGCGCGGCGAACACCGCTGCCTGCGTCAGGTCGCCGACACCGATCGCCCAGCGCGCTCGTGCTGTCGGATTCTCATGCACATATTCCGTGGAAGACATTCCAGTCACCTCTACCCATCTTTTCCAGTGGGATTATGTCTCGCCCGGGTGCGATTCCGAGAATCGGGAGGCGCAGGCGAACGCGCGCGGCTGTCGTCCGTCGAAGGAATGACCACTGTGGGGCATCCGGTCCCGGATGCCCCACACTTGCTACGCGGGCGTTCAGCCCTTGACCGATCAGTTCAGCCCTTGACCGATCAGTTCAGCCCTTGACCGATCAGTTCAGCCCTTTACACAGACCACCTGACGCAGATGTGCGACCACCTCGACGAGGTCGGTCTGCGCCGCGATCACGGAGTCGATGTCCTTGTAGGCCGCTGGGATCTCATCGACTACACCTGCGTCCTTCCGAGATTCGACGCCGACGGTCTGTTCGGCGAGATCTTCGGCGGTGAACATCTTCCGTGCCTTGTTCCGGCTCATCCGACGCCCCGCGCCGTGCGAGGCGGAGTAGAACGACTGTGCCGAACCGAGCCCACGCACCACGTACGATCCGGTGCCCATCGAACCCGGGATCAACCCCATGTCGCCCGAGCCGGCGCGTATCGCGCCCTTACGGGTCACGAGCAGCTCCAACCCGTCGATGTGTTCGGTGGCGACGTAGTTGTGGTGGCACGAGATCGGCTCGTCGAATACCACCGCGCGAGATGGGAACGACTCGCGCACGGCTGCGCACACCATTTCCAGCATCACCCGACGGTTGCGCGCCGCGTACTCCTGGGCCCAGGTCAGATCGCGGCGGTAGGCGTCCATCTCGGGGGTGCCGGTAACGAACACCGCGAGATCGCGATCAGGGAGATCGGCATTGTGGGGGAGTCCTGCCGCGACCTTCATGTGGCGATCCGCGAGCTCCTTGCCGATGTTGCGGGAACCGGAATGCAGCATCACCCAGACCGCGTCGTCACCGTCGGCGACGCAGATCTCGATGAAGTGGTTGCCTCCACCGAGGGTGCCGATCTGCTTCTGCGCACGCGTGTCGAGCTGCTGCACCCCACGATCGAGTTCACTGAAGCGAGACCAGAAGTCGCCCCAACCGCCGCCGACTTCCAGCTCGCGGAGGTTGACCGGACGCTTGTGCGAGTGAAAGCCCACCGGGACCTTCGCCTCGATCGCAGACCGCATCGCGGAGAGATCATCCGGCAGGTCGGACGCCACGAGATCGGTTCGCACAGCTGCCATTCCACATCCGATGTCGACTCCTACGGCGGCGGGGCAGATGGCGTCCCGCATGGCGATCACCGATCCGACGGTGGCCCCCTTGCCCACGTGGACGTCGGGCATCACCCGCACCCCGTGCACCCATGGCAACTGCGACACCCGGCGGAGTTGATCTGCGGCCTCGTGCTCGATGGTCTCTTCGTCGGCCCACAGCAGGGTCGAGGCGGAGGCGCCGGAAAGGGCAACGGGGAAGCGGGAATTCATGACAACTTTCCTTGATCGAAGGCTTGTGCCATCAATGGATGACTATCTGAAATTATGTGGGTCGACGCCCCTGTGTCCACCGATTTGTTCGGTCGCGCGGGTGCCCGGTCGTACGATGGGACCATGGGAGTACGCACTGTGGAACCACTGACCACGGCCGAAGTCGACGGCCTCCGCGGCGTGGCGTATTCGTACCCGGAGGTGGGAGCCACCGCTACCGAGCGGCCTGACGGATACCACTACCTTCGTCGGGAGCGGGTGATCGGATACGGCCGATCGGTGTTTCGCGCGAGTGGTGCCGACGTGCTGCAGTGGCAGATCCAGTTGCGCAGCGGTTTCACCGTGAACGCTTCAGCGAACGTGGTCGTCGAAGGTGCGAGCGCGCTGCTCGGGATCGGTGTCGGCCGCCTTCGGCTCAGGGCGCCTGTTCGAGTCGTGTATGTGATCGACGAAGAACGCCGACAGGGTTTCGCCTACGGCACGCTGCCGGGGCATCCGGAGTCCGGCGAGGAATTGTTCTGCGTGGAGCACCGAGCCGATGACTCGGTGGTGTTGGTGATCGCTGCGTTCTCGAAGCCGCAGTCGATGCCTGCGAAGGCTGCCGGACCGATCGGCCGGGTGGGCCAGCGACTGATCACCGCCAGGTACCTGCGGGCGGTCGGCGAGCGTCGAGGCGTCATCAGCTGAAACTCACCACGCCGGCTGCGTCGACCTGCCAGCCCGGGTTGTGCGCGATTTCCCAGATGATGCCGTTCGGGTCCATGACATGTCCGTGGAATGTCCCGCCGAACGCGCTGTCCGTTGCCGGTTTGAGTACACGGCCGCCGGCAGCGACCATGGCCTCCATCACGACCCCGACGTCGCCGCGATCGCTGACGTTGTGAGCCAACGTGATACCACGGGCGGAGGCGCTGTGCAGCTCGGCCGGCACGTCATCGCCGAGGTCCTCGGCGAACTTCGCACTGTCGAAGAAGCCCAGGGTCATCCGCGGTGCGATCTGGAAGAAGATGATCTCGCCAGGGACGTCGAGCAACGGCGTCCAATCCAGCCCGTCCCGGTAGAACCTCCGAACAGCTTCCAGATCCAAGGTCGAGAACGTGAGGAAGTTGATTTCTTGCTGCATACCCTCACTGTAGGAGCCGGCCTCGCGGCCGGGGTCAGTTCTCCGGGTCTCCGAGCAGGTCCGCCACGTGGTTCGGTACGTACGTGGACAGGCTCCTGGAGGGCCGCTTATACGTCCCGGTGTCGATCGGACGTTCCGGCAATTCCACGGGGGGCTTCGTGACCTCGGTGTAGTCGATCGTCGACAGCAGGTGCGACATCATGTTCAGCCGTGCATGTTTCTTGACGTCCGATTCGACGACGTACCAGGGGCTGTTCGGCGTATCGGTGTGCACCATCATCTCGTCCTTCGCGCGGGAATAGTCTTCCCACCGGTAGACGGACTCGAGGTCCATCGGGCTGAGTTTCCATTGCCGCACAGGATCATTCAGTCGCGAACGAAAGCGACGCAGCTGTTCCCCGTCTGATACCGAGAACCAATACTTACGCAAGATGATGCCATCATCGAGCAACATCTGCTCGAACACCGGTGTCTGCCGCAGGAACAGTGAATGTTCCTGGGGGGTACAGAAACCCATCACCTTTTCGACCCCGGCTCGGTTGTACCACGAGCGGTCGAACAGCACCATCTCGCCGGGAGCCGGCAGGTGCGCGATATATCGCTGGTAGTACCACTGACCGCGTTCTCGATCGGTCGGCGCCGGTAGGGCGACAGTACGAACCACCCGGGGTGACAGATACTCGGTGATCCGCTTGATCACGCCGCCCTTGCCTGCCGCGTCCCGGCCCTCGAAGATCACGACGACCCTCGCCTTGGAGTCCTTCACCCATTCCTGCAGTTTCACGAGTTCGGTCTGGAGACGGAAAATCTCCGCCTCGTACACATCCTTCGGGAGTTTCGCAGGCTTCTTCTTGCCGTGGCTCTTGCTCATGGAGGGAGCCTACTGGCTCGACCTGGCGGAGGCAGGGATTCCCGCACGTCGCACATCGCCAGAGGTCGAGCTCGGAGCGATGATGACGCGGGAACAATATCGGACCGCGCATAGTTTTGCGGAAGTCACGACCGGAACGAAGGAAAGAGGCCGCAATGGGCAAGCCCGACGGACAGTTCGACATCGAACTCGGTCTCGACACGTTCGGTGACCGCACGGCTGCGCCCGACGGCACGCTGGAGTCTTACGACCAGGTGATCAGGGATGTCATCGACGAAGGAGTGCTCGCCGACGAGGTGGGACTCGACTTCTTCGGCGTCGGAGAGCATCACCGGGCCGACTTCGCGGTGTCGGCGCCGGAAGTCGTACTGGCCGCCATCGCAGCCAGGACGGAAACCATAGCGTTGGGCACCGCGGTGACCGTGCTGAGTTCGGACGACCCGATCAGGGTCTACCAGAGGTTCGCGACCCTGGATGCGATCTCGCATGGCCGCGCCGAGGTCATCTTGGGCCGCGGCTCGTTCACCGAGTCATTCCCGCTCTTCGGATACGACCTCGGACAGTACGAAGAGCTGTTCAGCGAGAAGTTGGATCTGTTCAGCGCACTGAGAACGGAAGGTCCCATCGAGTGGACGGGGACGATCAGGCCGCCCTTGCAGGGTGAACAGGTGTATCCCAAGACGGCAGCAGGGTCGGTCAAGACCTGGATCGGTGTGGGCGGTTCGCCGGAGTCGGTGGTGCGGGCCGCCCGCTACGGGATTCCGTTGATGTTGGCGATCATCGGCGGTGAACCGGCGCGATTCCAACCGTTCGTGGATCTCTACCATCGTGCCCTATCCGAGTTCGGACAGCCGACTCTTCCCGTGGGCATGCACTCGCCCGGACACGTTGCGGACTCCGACGAGCAGGCGCGCGATGAACTCTGGCCGCACTATCGCGACCAGATGACCGCGATCGGCCGTGAGCGCGGATGGCCTGCGACGACGAGGGGACAGTTCGAGCAGGCCGCAGGACCGAACGGGTCGCTCTACGTGGGGTCTCCGGAAACTGTCGCCGACAAGATAATCCGGAACGTCACAGCGGTCGGCGTCAACAGGTTCGACCTGAAATACGGCAATGGCACCCTGGGACATGAGACCAAGATGCGCAGCATCGAGCTCTACGGCGCCAAGGTCGCTCCGATCGTCCGGGAAGCCTTCGCCTCCAGACGGTAAAGTCCGCGTCAGATTGTTGCCGCCCGTCGGGCGCGGCACGGGGCAAGAGGAGAACACGTGGCGAACAACTCCGGTCCGGTATCGGTGACGTCACGAACGGAGTACCGCAGGCCCCTGCACGAGCGCCTGGCCATGGTGGCCAGTGCACTCGCCATGGCCGCTTTGCTCGAGCTGGTCGTCTTGACGATTGTCGACACCGATCCGCTGGTGACCGGTTTGGTGACGATTGCCACGCTGGGCGCGAGTCTGTTGATCGCCGCCTACGGCCGGGTGATCGACCTTCCCGCGGTGACCATCACCGTCGATGACGAGATGGTGCACTTCGGAAACGAGTTGGCGATCCACTCGTTTCCCCTCGCAGATCTGCTATCCGTGAAACAGAGCACCGAGCTGTCGAGCGACACCTCGATGGCCCGATCTTCTCGCTCCGATCAATTCCGGGTGCAGGGCTGTCGGTACCTGCAACTGCGCTTCTCCGATGATCCGGACCGTGAGTGGCAGGTCGCGACCATCGAGTCCGATCCTGCCGCCGCCGAAGTCGTTTCGCGACTGCGCGCGCAGCAGCCGAAGAAGCGGAAGGTGTCTGTCGGCAGGGTCGTGGGGGACCTGGTGAAGCCGGCGCAGGCAGAACCCGACTATGAACCCACACAACCCCAGCCCGATCGCCAGGCGCCGCGGATCGCCAACGCCGGAAGTGCCGAAGCCGCGGAGCGGCTGTGGCAGGCCGCCGTACGGCAGCACGAGGCAGTGCTGATCGACTATGCGCAATACGAACTCGAACCCGAACTGCTGCTGCGATTTCCGGCCGTCACAGATGTCTCGGTCGACACCGTGGCGCGCTTTCATACCGCGCTCAGCCGTGCACAAGACCTGCGCACCGAGCGGTTCCCTGTCGATGTCGATCGCGCGGACGAGTACCAGCAGGCGGTCATGGCTGCACGCAAGGCGTGGGTCGATTGTGAGAAGTACGGGCGTGCAGTCGGCTCCGGGCTCCTCGATGTCACCGACCAGCGGGAGTTGACCACCGCGCTGTCATTGCTGGAGAACGCGCGGCACGCACAAGGAGCGCAACAGGCCGACTACCTCGACCGCATCCACCACATCGTCACCGATCTCGCGGATCGGGGGAGTCTGCACCCGCAGCAGCAAGCGATCGACGAGATCGAAGCCGGCCGTCGTCGGGCGCTCGAAGCGGAGTAGTCGAGTTCCCGGCCGTGGTCAGTCTGTCTTGATGAACCGTCAGTCTGTCTTGATGAACCGACCGCTCAAGTCGTAATAGTCGATCGGACTGTCCGGTCCGACCTCCACCATGATCACCGTCTGGTACTCGTCGACGACATACGTGCTCGAGGTCTGGATGTCGACGCGGTTGCGGTCGAAGGCATCTACCGAGTGCCGGCGCATCGCATCGTCGCGAACGGCGTCGAAAGTCTGCGCCGAGACGTCGTCGAACGCGACCGCGCCGTCGGAATAGTCCCGGGAGTTGGTCCCCGTGGTCGTGAATTTCGTGAAAAAGCCCGGCACGATCTCGACACTGCCCGTCCTGTTCGGTTCGGTGAAGTCCATCAAGATCCCGCCGGAGTTCTGCAGAGCACCGGCCCGCATGGTGGGCGTGCCGGACTGCGTGCCGCGAATCTCGAAACGCGTGAACAGGGGCTGGGTTCGGGACAGTCCGGTCTGAGCGATTGCCACCGCTGCCTGATCCATCGCCAGTCTGAAGTCGCCGGGGTCGAACCACGCCG
This sequence comes from Williamsia limnetica, assembly GCF_003217475.1. GTDB lineage: Bacteria > Actinomycetota > Actinomycetes > Mycobacteriales > Mycobacteriaceae > Williamsia > Williamsia limnetica. The sequence goes on from NZ_QJSP01000001.1 coordinate 94,060, forward strand.
CGATCTTGCCGCTGGTGTCTGCTTGGACCGTCTCTTCGTGTTCGTAGGTGTCGCCGAACTCGGCTGTCGCCAGGACCGGCTGGTCGTTCGCGGCCCGCGCGATCTTCATGGACTCGAATTGACGTGACTCGGATGGCAGGGCGGCCGACATCTGATCGATGATCGAATTGATCTGCATCGGAGCGACAGCAGCGAGGGAAAAGGCCTTTGCTGCTCGGTCCGTGGTCGAGGTGCGGTCGGGTTCGTACCATTCGCCGGACGATTCCGAGTACCAGATGTAGAGGCTTTCTCCCGTGGAGGGATCGAGGACGTACGCGCGGTCGTTCCCGTTTTCCTCGAGTTCAAGGCTGAGCACGTTTTGGGTGGCTGACGGGCCCAGGTTCGAGATCTGATTCATGAGTTGGTACATCCGCGTCTGATAGTCCTCACTCGGACCATCGTCACTCGAGTAGGAGCCGGTCTCCGTCGACGGAAATGACACCGAGAAGTGCCAGCCACCTCCGACGCCGAGGAACAGCGCGGCGGCCACCGCGATGGTGATGAGGGGGTAGACGAGCGTGGACTTCGGGGGGTTGTCGCCGAACTCCGGCTCGGGCTCCGGCTTTCCGCCGCCCTGATAGGGCAACGACTCCGGGGGACGCGGTGGGATGAACGACGACGGCAGCCGTGTGTCGGCGTTGGTCAGCAGATTCGCGACCATGCCTTTGGGCATCGCAGAGAGCCACCGCGTCCGGAATTCGGTGTCGTTCGGTGGCGCAATGGTGGCTGTCACCAGGGTCGGCTGCACATTCGACGCATCGAGACTCGAGCGGGTCACGGCTTCGATGGACACCGGGATCTGCTGCGGCGAGTGGCCACCTTGAAGCAAGCCGTCGATACGGCGCGGCCGGGGAGCGGCGAACACCGCAGCAATCCCCAGTGGCACGCCCAGCCCCAGAGCGACGCCCCAGTGGTTGTAAGCGCCGAGACCTACCGCGCACCCCAACAGGACGCCGGCGAACACCGATCGGATCGCAAAGCGAAACCCCGGTGAGCGCGACGGACCAGACCCGCGTTTCGAACCCATGGCCACCTCCGGATGGCATCCTATTGGCTCACGTGACCTGCGCGGAAGTGGACGGAGCTTGCGGTGGTCTGCCGGTCGCCGCGTACGGTAACGCGCGGACGTGTGCCGCGTACGGTGGAGCACGGCAGTTTTCGATGTAACCGCGTTTTTGCAGTATGGATGAGGGAGTACGGCTCGGTGGGAAAGCTCACGAACAACATGTGGCGGCTACTGGGAGCGCAGTCCTCGCGAAACCAGTCGAAATCCTTGGCACTCCTGAAGAAGGCCGTCACGTTCGACGACTGGGCGAAGGAGCTGGAGGACAAAGAGTTCGCCGCCGCTGCCGAGAAACTCGACATCACCGACCCCGAAGGAGATGACCGCGCCCGATTCTTGGCCCTCGTTCGCGAGGCCGGCGATCGGACGCTCGACATGCGTCCCTTCGACGTCCAGCTGCAGGGAGCACTTCGCCTCCTCGAAGGCGACATCATCGAGATGGCCACCGGAGAGGGCAAGACATTGGCCGGGGCCATCGCCGCCGTCGGCTTCGTCTTGCAGGGTCACCGTGTGCATGTCATCTCTGTGAACGACTATCTCGCCACCCGCGACGCCGAGTGGATGAAGCCCCTGTTCGACCATTTCGGCATCGTGTCCGCGGCGGTCTCGGAAAACTCGACCCGCGCGGAACGCAAAGCGGCGTATGACGCCGACATCACCTACGGTTCGGTCAACGAGATCGGCTTCGACGTGTTGCGCGACCAACTCGTCACGCGAGCCGACGACCTGGTCTCACCCAAGCCCGACGTGGCCATCATCGATGAAGCCGACTCGGTACTCGTCGACGAGGCACTGGTACCGCTCATCCTGGCCGGCGCCACCGTCGGAGAGATCCCGGACAAGCCGATCCACGACGCTGTTTCCCGGCTGAAGAAGATCCACTACGAGATCGACGCCGAGGGACGGAACGTCTACCTCACCGACGAGGGAGCCGCCTACATCGAGGCCGAACTCGGTGGCATCAACCTGTACGACGAAGAGCACGTCGGCACGACGCTGGTGCATGTGAACGTGGCCATGCACGCGCATATCCTCGTCGAGCGCGATGTCCACTACATCGTCCGCGACGGCGGTGTCCACCTGATCAACGCCTCGCGTGGCCGGGTGGCCCAGTTGCAGCGGTGGCCTGATGGTTTGCAAGCCGCGGTGGAGCTGAAAGAAGGCCTGGCGCAAACGGATTCCGGCGAGGTCATCGACACGATCACCGTGCAGGCGCTCATCGGCCGCTACCCGAAGGTCTGCGGCATGACCGGCACCGCTCTGGCCGCCGGTGAGCAGTTGCGGCAGTTCTACCAGCTCGCGGTATCGCAGATCCCGCCCAACACGAAGAACGTCCGCATCGACGAGGTCGACCGGGTCTTCGACAACAAGTCCAACAAGGCCGACGCCGTCGTCGAGTTCGTCAAAGAGGTGCACGAGACCGGCCAGCCGGTGCTGATCGGTACCCACGATGTCGCCGAGTCCGAGGAGCTCGCGCATCTGCTCGGACGCGCCGGGGTGACCTCGGTTGTCCTCAACGCCAAGAACGACGCCGAGGAAGCCAAGATCATCGCCGAGGCCGGGGCCAAAGGTGCGGTCACGGTGTCCACGCAGATGGCCGGTCGCGGTACCGACATCAAACTCGGTGGTTCGAAGGGGCAGAAGGATGGCGAGTCGACCTCCGAACGTGACGAGGTCGTGGAACTCGGTGGCCTCTGTGTCGTCGGCACTGGTCGGCATGACACCGAACGGCTCGACAACCAACTACGCGGCCGAGCGGGGCGGCAGGGCGATCCCGGACGGTCGGTCTTCTTCTCCAGCGCGGAAGACCCGGTCGTCACCCGGAACCTGACCCTCAAACGCGACCCGGTCAGTTCATCCGAGGACGGTTCGCTGGGGTCCAAGGGCGTCGACCTGATCGAGCAGGCGCAACGGGTCGCCGAGGGCGTCATGCTCGAACTCCATGCCAATACCTGGCGCTACAACCAATTGGTCAATCAACAGCGCGAGATCGTCGTCAGGCGCCGGACCGAATTGCTGACCACCGATGCCGCTCTCACCGAGCTCAGGGAGTCGGAGAACAAGCGCTACCTCGAGCTGATCGGCGAAGGTGCGGTCGATACCGAATCGAAGACCGACAAGACCGACGAGACCGACAAGACCGACAAAGACGCGGACGCGGATACGGCGGACGAGGCCTCAGAGGCGGACACGAACTCCGCGAGTGCGAAGGCCGAGCCCCTTCCTGTCGACGTTCTCGAGCAGGCGGCACGCGAGATCATGCTGTTCCACCTCGACCGTGCCTGGGCCGACCACCTGGCGTTCGTCTCCGACGTGCGTGCGAGCATCCACCTGCGTTCGCTGGGTCGCGAGTCGCCGCTCGACGAGTTCCACAAATTGATCCTCGAAGAGTTCGGGAAGTTGCCCGGCGACGCGGTCGAGAATGCGCGTAAGACATTCAGGGAGGCAACCATCACGGCGGACGGTGTCGACCTCGAGCAGGCCGATCTGCGCCGGTCGACGACCACGTGGACCTACATGGTCCACGACAGTCCGTTCTCTTCCGGCGGTGCGAAAGCGCTACAGGGCATCATCGGCATCTTCCGGTAGTCGGTCCGCGCCGTATCCCTTTCGGCGCGGGTGATGTGACAGGCTGTTCGGCATGGAGGAGACCGACTCGAACCCGATTGTGGAGTCGGATCGGGTATTGACCGTCCCCAATCTGCTCAGCGCGCTCAGGCTTGCGCTTGTCCCGGTGTTCTTATGGGTGCTGTTGGTCGAAGAGGCCGACGGCTGGGCGTTCGCGATCCTGTTCTTCTCCGGGCTCTCGGATTGGGCCGACGGCAAGATCGCACGCCTACTCGACCAGTCGTCGAAACTCGGGGCATTGCTCGACCCGGCGGCCGACAGGCTCTACATGCTGGTGGTGCCTGTCGGACTGGCTGTACGGGGGATCGTCCCGTGGTGGCTGGTGGGCCTTCTCGTGGGCCGCGATGTGCTCTTGCTGGCCACTGCACCACTGCTGCGCTCCCGGGGGATCACAGCTTTGCCGACGATCTACGTCGGCAAGGCGGCGACCTTTGCCCTGATGTACGGATTCCCGATGATCCTTGCCGGGCAACTCGATTCGGTCATCGGCGACATCTTCTATCCGTGCGGTTGGGCCTTCATGATCTGGGGCACGGCGATGTACTTGTGGTCGTTCGTGTTGTATTGGATACAGGCCATACTCGTGGTGCGTACCCTTCCGCCCATCAGGAAATCGGACCGTTCGGCGAACAGTTCGGCCCGATGAGGGCAGTGGACCGGATGCGCTAAATTTTCCCTTCAACTCCCGCTGCAGTTTCTCTTCAACCCAGTGCCGGGGCCACGACGGCCGTAGCGCAAGACGGAAGGCGACAAACGTGACCGAAAAGCAGACTCCCGAGGATCTGCGGTACACCACAGAACACGAGTGGGTGCAGCAGGTGTCCGAGCGCACCGTGCGGGTCGGTATCACCGACTATGCGCAGGATCAGCTGGGCGACGTGGTCTTCGTGCAACTTCCGGCCATCGACGATCCGGTGGTGATCGGTGAGTCGTTTGCGGAGGTCGAATCGACCAAGAGTGTTTCCGACATCTTCGGCCCCCTCGCAGGTGTGGTCTCAGCGATCAACGACGACCTCGAGGCAAGTCCTGACCTGGTGAACTCGGAGCCCTACGGACTCGGCTGGCTGGTCGAGATCACTGTGGATTCCAGCACCGACCTCGACGAGGTGCTCGGCGAGATGCTCGACGCCGCCGGGTACGGCGAAGTCACTGCCGGATAAGATAAGCCGCGTTGCCGGTTGCACACACTGTATGCAGCCGGTTTATGTATCTGTGGACGGTTGCAGGGTACGGTCTAGGTCACGGGTAATGCCCCAATCCACTCGATGAGGCCGAATCCGGCGGATCGATCGTCAGACCGCCGAAGCCGCTGCAATCACCGTGGAACGACAAGGTCCCAATCGGTGGCCGCGGGGACAATTACGAAGAAGGAGAATTGGTGAGCGACAACGAGAAGGACTTCGAGGCTCCGGTAGAGACCACCTCGGTCTTCCGGGCCGATTTCATCAAGGAGATGGAGTCGACCGGTGGTTCGACCGCCGAGGCCGCGAACAGTGGCGTCGAACGCCTGTCGGCCGGTACGGCACTGCTGGTGGTCAAGCGTGGCCCCAATGCCGGATCGCGATTCCTGCTCGACCAGGCCACCACCTCGGCCGGTCGGCACCCGGACAGCGACATCTTCCTCGACGACGTCACGGTGAGCCGGCGCCACGCCGAGTTCCGCTTGGGCGACAACGATTTCCAGGTCGTCGATGTCGGCAGCCTCAACGGCACCTATGTCAATCGTGAACCTGTCGACTCGGCAGTGCTCGCGAACGGCGACGAGGTCCAGATCGGCAAGTTCCGGCTTGTCTTCCTGACCGGACCCAGTGGTGACGAAGGCTCCTCGAACGCGTGACCTCACCGTCGGCGGGGCAGCAATCTGAAGGATCGATGTCTATTGGCTCGGTTCTGGATCAGTTGCGCGGCGAATTCCCGGACGTGACCATCTCCAAGATCAGATTCTTGGAGTCCGAGGGTCTGATCACCCCGGAACGATCACCGTCCGGGTATCGCCGGTTCAGCCGTGCCGATTGTGAGCGTCTTCGTTTCGTCTTGACGGCGCAGCGTGATCGATATTTACCGCTCAAAGTGATCAAGGAGCAACTGGAGGAGATCGATCGCGGCGCCGCCTCGGAGGCACAGCCAGGCACCCGCTTGCTGTCGTCGGCGAAGAACTGGGTTGCCCCGGCAACCGACTTCTCGCACAACGGTGGGGGCAGGCTCAGTCGAGACACCCTCATCGAACGAACCGGTGTGGATGCCGCGTTTGTCACAGAACTGTGTGACAACGGGCTTCTCGTGGCCGGCGCGCGCGGCTTCTTCGACGAGGACGCGGTGCGGCTGGTGACGGCCGCCGCGGCTCTGGCGAATTTCGGGGTGCAGGCGCGTCATCTGCGCGCGTTCAAGGTGTCCGCAGACCGCGAGGCCGGGTTGGTCGCGCAGATCGCCAGTCCCATCGCCAAGGGAAAAGGGACCGGCGCGCGCGACCGGGCAGAGGAGATGGTGCGTGAGATAGCGGCGCTGTCGGTCACCCTGCACACCCAGTTGGTCAAGCAGGCCGTCCGCGAAGTTCTCGACTGAACAGCAACCGATGGAGCCGGGTGAACATTCTCGCTCGTGGGCCGGGCCGCCTTGCCATAGGATTGGAAGCGGTGAGCATTCGCCCGCAGAACCGTTGGGAGGGCCGATCACATGAGTGAAATGCGCGTTGTAGGTATTCGTGTGGAACCGCCGCAGAGCCAGCCGGTCCTCCTGCTGCAGGAGACGTCCGGCGAGCGATACCTGCCCATCTGGATCGGGCAGAGTGAGGCCGCCTCGATTGCTCTGCGCCAAAAGGGTGTTGAGCCGCCCAGACCCTTGACCCACGATCTGATCGTCAATTTGATCAGCGCACTCGGTCATGAGCTCGTCGAGGTCCGGATCGTCGACATGCAAGAAGGCACCTTCTACGCCGACCTCGTGTTCGCGGGGGATCTGCGGATCTCAGCGCGGCCGTCGGATTCGATCGCGATTGCGATCCGGGCAGAGGTGCCCATCTACGCCGAAGAATCGGTACTCGCCGAGGCGGGCCTGCTGATGCCTGCCGACGATGCGGAGGAGTCCGACGACGACGAGCCGGCAGCTGAGGTCAAAGAGGACGAGGTCGAGAAGTTCAAGGAGTTCCTCGACTCTGTGTCCCCGGACGACTTCAAGGCCACCGGCGGCGCTTGACCCGGTCGGTCTGGTTCGCCGTTACGGTCACGGAATGGAAACCACCGGGTCACGAATCGCCTAAAGCTCGAGTTTAGGTTCAGGGTTGTGGCGAGTCGCGTTGATCGGCGGGTCCGGGCGCCATACCGTCTTCTCAGACCGCGAAAATTGCGGTGATGTGATTTTGACCGGTCAGAGCGAGTAAAGTTGGCACGTCGGCGCCAGGACGTTGCTCAGACGGTCACCGACCAGCACGCGAGGAGATCCCAGTGGGCGATCAGCCACACGACGGACAACACGGGGCCCACGGGGCGCACAACGGGGCCCACGGGTCGGACGACGTCGAGCACGAGACGGCCCAGCCGTCACGGCCGGACGTGCCCACCCAGGGATCATTGGTCGACATCGCGCCGGGACTCTTCCCGAACGACACGGTGCCCGACGAACTCGTCGGCTACCGCGTGCCCAGTGCCTGCCAGATCGCCGGCATCACCTACCGCCAACTCGACTACTGGGCGCGCACCTCGCTGGTGGTGCCGTCCATTCGTGGGGCGGCCGGATCGGGTAGCCAGCGCCTTTACTCCTTCAAAGACATCCTGGTCCTCAAGATCGTCAAGCGTCTTCTGGACACCGGTATCTCACTGCAGAACATCCGGGTCGCCGTCGACCATCTCCGGCAACGTGGTGTCGAGGACTTGGCCCGCATCACCCTGTTCTCTGACGGCACCACCGTGTACGAGTGCACGTCGGCCGAAGAGGTCGTCGACCTGCTGCAGGGCGGTCAGGGCGTATTCGGCATCGCGGTCAGCGGTGCGATGCGCGAGCTCAGCGGCACGATCGCCGACTTCCCGGCCGAACGGGCCGACGGCGGGGTCACCGAAACCGCTCCCGAAGACGAACTGGCATCGCGGCGCAAGAACCGCGCCCGCCGCACCGGCTGAGCGCCCTGCCCAGGCAGGGGTCGCCGCGATCGGTCTAGACTGGCCGTGCGTCGCAGCGACCCGGGAGAGAGCCACACCAGATGTGGCCGCCGAAGGAGCAATACCTCTCCGTCAAACTCTCAGGCATCAAGGACCGTGTCGTCGTCGGCGTCTCTGGAGAGTGACGGCTTTGCCGTCCGCCCATGGTGAAAGGCCGCGACCGAGCGGCTGAATCTCTCAGGCGTCCACCACGAGGTGGATAGGACAGAGGGGGAGGACCGGCGTCCGGCCGCAGGCCGGCACTACACATGGTCGACCGCTGGTCGGCCATTGCGGAGGTCCTACCCATGACAGGCACGTCCTTCACCACTCGCCACATCGGTCCCGACGGAGCCGAACTCGAACGCATTCTCGCACTGGTCGGCGCGGCATCACTCGATGATCTGGCCACCCAGGTGGTGCCTGCCGGAATCCTCGACAGTCCCGACGACAACGGACTCGACGCGTTGCCACCTGCCGCGTCCGAGCACGAAGCCCTCGCCGAACTCGCCGAACTCGCCGCCCAGAACACCGTGGCCACCTCGATGATCGGGCTCGGCTATTACGACACGCTGACCCCGCCGGTGCTCGTGCGCAACATTCTCGAGAACCCGGCCTGGTACACCGCCTACACGCCCTATCAGCCCGAGATCAGCCAAGGCCGGCTCGAAGCACTGCTCAATTTCCAGACAATGGTGTCGGATCTGACCGGGATGGAGATCGCCGGAGCCTCCATGCTCGACGAGGCCACCGCAGCAGCCGAGGCGATGACCCTCCTGCGACGTGCGGGCAAGAGCAAGTCACCACGTTTCGTCGTCGACGTCGACGTGTTCCCCCAGACCGCGGCCGTGATCGCCACCCGCGCCGAACCGCTGGGGATCGAGGTGGTCAGCGCTGATCTCTCACAGGGGTTGCCCGACGGCGAGTTCTTCGGGGTTCTCGCGCAGACACCGGCCGCATCAGGCCGGATCGTGGACTGCGCAGCGATCATCGACAGTGCCCACGAGCGCGGCGCGTTGGTGGCGATCGGTGCAGATCTGTTGGCGATGACCCTCATCACCCCGCCCGGAGAACTCGGTGCGGACGTCTGCTTCGGCACCACACAGCGGTTCGGCGTCCCCATGGGATTCGGTGGTCCTCATGCCGGCTACCTGGCGGTGCACTCCAAACACGCCCGCCAGTTGCCCGGCCGCCTCGTCGGGGTCTCCAAAGACGTCGACGGCAACCTCGCATACCGTCTCTCGTTGCAGACCCGGGAACAGCACATCCGCCGAGAGAAGGCGACCAGCAACATCTGCACGGCGCAGGTGCTGCTGGCCATCATCGCCGCCATGTACGCGAGTTATCACGGTGCCGACGGCCTCAGGGACATCGCGCGGCGAGTTCACGGGCACGCGCAGCGTATCGGCGCGGCACTGGGGGATTCGCTTGTCCACGCGGAGTACTTCGACACCGTCCTGGCGCGGGTGCCCGGCCGGGGACCCGCGGTCGTTGCCGCCGCCAAAGATCGCGGTGTCAACCTGCGTCTGGTCGATGACGACCACGTCGCAGTCGCCTGCGATGAGGCGACCACTGATACCCATGTCGACGCGGTGCTCGAAGCGTTCGCGGTAGATGCGGTCCCGTCCGGCGCTTCGCGCATCGCCTCGCGGAGCTCCGAGTTCCTGACCCACCCGGCGTTCAACCGGTACCGCACAGAGACCGCGATGATGCGGTACCTGCGCACCCTCGCCGACAAGGACATCGCGTTGGATCGCAGCATGATCCCTCTCGGGTCGTGCACCATGAAACTCAACGCCGCCGCGGAGATGGAGGCCATCACCTGGCCGACCATCTCGCGGCTGCATCCCTTCGCCCCGGCCGCCGACGTGCGCGGGATGCGCACGATCATCTCGACTCTCGAGGACTGGCTGGTGGCGATCACCGGCTACGACCGGGTGAGTGTGCAGCCGAACGCGGGGTCGCAAGGTGAATATGCGGGACTGCTCGCAATCCGCGAGTACCACCGCAGCCGGGGAGATCTGGATCGCACGGTCTGCCTGATCCCATCCAGCGCCCATGGCACCAATGCCGCGTCGGCCGTCATGGCCGGGATGCGGGTGGTGGTCGTGGCGTGCCGCGACAACGGTGATGTGGACGTCGACGACCTGCGTGCGAAGATCGACGCGCACGCCGGCGAGCTCGCCGCGATCATGATCACCTATCCCTCGACGCACGGCGTCTTCGAACACGAGATCGGCGACATCTGCGCTGCGGTTCACGATGCGGGCGGACAGGTCTACGTCGACGGTGCGAACCTCAACGCTCTGGTCGGGGTCGCCCGGCCGGGCCGGTTCGGCGGAGACGTCAGTCACCTGAACCTCCACAAGACCTTCTGCATCCCGCACGGTGGGGGAGGCCCGGGCGTCGGACCCATCGGCGTACGGGAACATCTCGCGCCGTTCCTGCCGGGACACCCGCTGGCCGATGAACTACCAGGCAAGCTGACCATCTCGGCGGCGCCCTACGGATCGGCGTCCATCCTGCCGATCACCTACGCCTATATCCGGATGATGGGCGCGGCCGGACTTCGTGAGGCGACCTTGACCGCGATCGCATCAGCCAACTACATCGCCGCGCGCCTGCGTGATTCCTACCCGGTGCTCTACACGGGCGCGGGCGATCGCGTGGCCCACGAGTGCATCATCGACCTCCGGCCGCTGACCAAGAGCACCGGCGTCACCATCGACGATGTCGCAAAGCGTCTGGCAGACTACGGTTTCCATGCTCCTACGATGAGCTTCCCGGTGGCGGGCACGTTGATGATCGAACCCACCGAGAGCGAGAATCTCGACGAGATAGACGCCTTCTGCGATGCGATGGTCGCGATCCGCGCGGAGATCGCAAAGGTCGCGGCTGGTGAATGGACGGTGGACGACAACCCCATGCGCGGGGCACCGCACACGGCCGAGTGCCTGGTCGGCGAGTGGGATCACGCATATGACCGGCTCGTCGCCGTCTACCCGAACGGATTGCCGTCTGCGGGTGGCCGAGCAAAGGTATGGCCCGGGGTGCGCCGGATCGACGGTGTCTACGGTGACCGCAACCTGGTGTGCAGCTGTCCGCCGGTTGAGGCGTTCGCCTGACCGCCTCCGATGATGGGTCGTTCTGGCGAACAAATGCCCAGGTGGGCAACGCCATAACGACCCATCATCGGATCAGCGGCGGGTCAGCACCTCGGTGATCGAGTTCTGGGCAGGCGCGGAGGGCGCCGGCATCGGGGACGGCGTCACCGGAAAGGTGACCGCCGCCGTCGCGGGTGGAAGCCGTCCGCCGCCACGGAATCCCAATTCGGTGATCGTCGACATCTGTTCGGGTGCATGCACGTAGTTGATGAAGTCGTTCACCGCATCGCGTGCGGCGACATCCACCTGATCGCCTCGCAGCGTGACCACCGGAAAATCTGCCATCGGTGTCGGACCGGTCGGTAGGAATGCCACCACACCCGGGTCGGCGTCATCCTTGGTCTGCAGGTAGAGCTGTTGCTCTGTGATCGGCACCGCGTGGAGTGTGCCCGCAGCGGGATCGGTCTGCTTCATCAGCATCTGAACGCCGCTTTCGGCGGTACCCAGGTCGGTCGGGGGAGCTTCGGACTTCATCCTCGTCAACGTCGAGGACACCAATGGCGACGCAGCGTCCTCCGGCGACAGCGCGCCGCTGGTCGTGCGTGAGATCTGAGCCGCGATGGCCTGTGCGGCGAGCAACGTCGCGTCCGTTTGCGGCCCGATGGGCATTGCCATCTGCAGCGGTCCCCATCCCTGCAGGCCCAAACGATCCATCGCGGCGTCAGAACGTTGCAAGGTCGGCAGGTCGATCCAGCCGACGTTGCCGTCCATCGCGTCTTCGGCTTCGGTGGAGATGGCCAGCACCACCGGACTGGACACCAATGACGCCGAATCGCCGTCGACGATGCTCGGATTCGCCGCCGTGAGCTGCGAACTCCACACGGACGACTGCGGAATCCATGCAGCTGGATACTGGCCGCGGGATGCGGCATCCCAGGTTCCGGTGAGGCCGTCGAGCGTGACCTTGGCGTCGGCCGGACGCACGTCGATCGTGATGCAGCGGTCCCTGGCGACAGGGTCGGTGGCGTTGTACTCGTCGGCCACGGTCGTGAGCGGGGCGGCCAGAGCCGGGTCGCTGATGATCGACACCGCGAGATCACCCTCCACACAGCGCCCCGCCGCGTCCTGGCCCTGCTTGCTGATCCGATCGCCGAGCAGCGACCACAGAAAGCCGAGGATGATCAGGATGACGATCAGTGCGACGATGACCAGCAGCCCGCGACTGATACCTCTGCTGCCGCCGGCCCTGCGATGTACGCCCACCACACCTCGATTCCCCGTTTACGACTCGACCCCGGATCAGCATCACCCCTGCCTGCGGTGAATCGCGACCGGCAGGAAGACGCACGCTGGTGCGAAGTCTATGCGGTCGCGGTGCCGAGGTCAGGCGGCAGGCGCTGTGCAGACGACCTTCTGCCGCTCGTCATAGGTGTAGTAGGTCTCGGTGCCCTCCGGGCACTCGTTCTCGTCGACTGTGCCGGTGAGGACGGCGAGTACCTTCTCGCCGGCGGGATCGGTGCACGGCACCTGGACCGTACTGTCCGATCCCGTTCCCATCTCGAAGCACTTGCCTTCGACCCAGTCGACGTCGAGGCACAAGACGCCGGTGGTGGTGCCGCCCAGTTCCTCGTAATAGGTCTGGTCGATATCCGTCGCGCAGTCGGCCTCCTGGGCAACCTTCGCGACGATCACATAGTGGGAGTCTGTGGTACCGCACGTCGCGGTGTCGATCTCGGCGTCGAGCATGGTGCCGCCCAAGGTGACACAGTCTCCGACCTCGGCGTCGATTTCGGAGATCTCGCCGCTGTCCTCGGCGGTTGCCGGCGTGGTCGGGGATTCGGACGCAGTCGTAGGGGTACTGGAAGCTGCAATGGCCGAACCTTCCTGATCGCTCCCGCAGCCGGCAACGACCGCGATGAGCAGGACCGCACCGAACATGAACACCGTCACTTGCCGGATTGTTGAACGCACAGTGCTCGACCTCCGAAATGCCTTGTGACCCGGACGGAGTGCCCGGGCCACAAGGAAATTAGCAGATCAGCGCGCTGATGTGATGCTCTGATCGATTGTCAGGCGTTCGCAGCCTTGTACTCGCGGCGGCGGCGGTGCAGGATCGGTTCGGTGTAGCCGTTGGGCTGTTTCCCGCCTTCGATGATGAGCTCTTTGGCTGCCTGGAACGCGATGTTCGAGGTGAAGTCGGGAGCCATCGGACGGTAGGTGGGGTCGCCGGCGTTCTGCTTGTCGACCACCGGTGCCATGCGTTCGAGCGAGGCGATGACGTCGGATTCGGTGACGATGCCGTGATGGAGCCAGTTGGCCAGCAGCTGACTCGAGATGCGCAGGGTGGCGCGGTCTTCCATGAGCGCGACGTCGTGGATGTCGGGGACCTTGGAGCAGCCGACACCGTGATCGATCCACCGCACGACGTAGCCCAGGATGGATTGGCAGTTGTTGTCGAGCTCTTCGCGCTTGTCCTCGTCGGTCCAGTCGGTGCGGGGTGCGAGGGGGATGGTCAGGATGTCCTCGACCGAGGCGGGGTCGCGTTTGGCGATCTCGTCCTGGCGTTCGAACACGTCGACCTGGTGGTAGTGCAGCGCGTGCAGGGTCGCGGCGGTCGGTGAGGGGACCCAGGCGGTGTTGGCGCCGGCCTTCGGGTGGCCGATCTTCTGCTCGAGCATGTCGGCCATCAGGTCGGGCATCGCCCACATACCCTTGCCGATCTGCGCTTTGTGCTGCAGCCCGGCGTGTAGGCCGGTGTCGACGTTGAAGTCCTCGTAGGCCTTGATCCAGGTCTGCGACTTCATCTCGCCCTTGCGGACGACGGCGCCGGCTTCCATGGAGGTGTGGATTTCGTCGCCGGTGCGGTCGAGGAAGCCGGTGTTGATGAACACCACGCGGTCGGCGGCGGCCTTGATGCAGGCCTTGAGGTTGATGGTGGTGCGGCGCTCCTCGTCCATGATGCCCACCTTGAGGGTGTTCGTCGGCAGACCCAGGACCTGCTCGACACGGCCGAACAACTCCACGGTGAACGCCACCTCGTCGGGGCCGTGCATCTTCGGCTTCACGATGTAGATCGATCCGGTGCGCGAGTTCTGCCGACCGTCGGTCTTGAGTCCGTGGCTGCCGATCAGCGAGGTGAACAGGGCGTCGAGGATGCCTTCGGGGACCTCGTCGCCGTCTGCGGTGATGATGGCGTCGTTGGTCATCAGATGGCCGACGTTGCGCACGAACAGCAGCGAACGGCCGTGCAGGGTCAGCTCGGATCCGTCGGGGGCGGTGTAGCGGCGGTCGTCGTTGAGGACGCGGGTGAAGGTCTTGCCGCCTTTGGTGACCTCTTCGGCGAGGTCGCCCTTGTTCAGGCCGAGCCAGTTGCGGTAGCCGGTGACCTTGTCCTCGGCGTCGACAGCGGCGACCGAATCCTCGAAGTCCATGATCGTGGTGATCGCCGATTCGACGAGCACGTCTTTGACCCCGGCAGCGTCGGTTGAGCCGATGGGGGAGTCGGAGTCGATCGAGATCTCCAGGTGCAGACCGTTGTGGCGCAAGAGGATCCCGGTCGGCGTGGCGGGGTCGCCGGTGTAGCCGGCGAACGCTGCCGGGTCGGCGAAGCCCGTGTTCGAACCGTCGGCGAGGGTGACCTGGACCTGACCGTCGACAACGGCATAGGCGGTGGCGCCCGAGTGCTTGCCGGATTCCAGCGGTACGGCGGTGTCGAGGAAATCCTTGGCAAAGGCGATGACCTTGTCGCCGCGGACCTTGTTGTACGACGTGCCCTTCTCGGCGCCGTCTTCTTCGGAGATGACGTCGGTGCCGTACAGCGCGTCGTACAGCGAACCCCACCGGGCATTGGAGGCGTTCAGCGCGAAGCGGGCGTTGAGGACCGGGACCACGAGCTGGGGTCCGGCGGTGCTGGTGATCTCGGTGTCGACGCCGGTGGTGGCGATCTGGAAGTCGGCGGGGACCTCGGTGAGGTAGCCGATTTCGGTGAGGAATGCCTGGTAGGCGGCGTGATCGAAGTCGGTGGGTCCGTTCGACGGGTGTTCGCGGTGCCAGGTGTCGATCTTGGCCTGGAGGTCGTCGCGGATCGCGAGGAGTTCACGGTTGCGCGGCGCGAGGTCGTTGATCACGGCCGCGGCGCCTGCCCAGAACGCGTCCTGCTCTACGCCGGTGCCGGGGAGAGCCTCGTTGTTGATGAAGTCATACAGAACCGACGCAACCTGCAAGCCGCCGTCGACGGTGACGCGCTGAGCCATTACCGGCCTCACTCTCTCTTGATCCAGGGCAATTCGGCCCCTATGTTACTTGGCGGTAGCTATACCTCGGGCTTCGGGCTGCAGGCCACTGGCCCGCTGGTCAGGGGTGATCTGTCCCAGTGGCCGGGGCGTGACCGGCAGGCTGTTGCAGGCCTCGATCAGCCGGGTACGTAGTTGCTGGGACCGACCGCTGAGTGCGGTCTGCCGGCGAACGTAGTCTGCGCGTCCTGAAGCGTCCTCGATGCGGATCGGGTCGAGCGCGAACTCGGACAGGTCGTAAGGACTCGCCCGCATGTCCAGCTCACGGAAATCGAGCGCGAGGGCGAACGCGTCGGCCACCAACTCGGCAGGGAGCAGCGGCGACAACTTGTGTGCCCACTTGTACAGATCCATTCCGGCGTGGATGCACCCCGGTTGTTCGTCGCCGACCTGGGTGTCGCGGCCCAGGACGGTGAGATTGAGCGGCCGGGCGGGTTCGGTGAAGAATCGGTAGGCGTCGAAGTGCGTGCATCGCAGCGGCAACGAGCGGACCACCTCGTCCGTTGCTGCGGCGCTCAGCCGTAGTGGAACCCCGGCATGCCGGACCTCGTCCGGGGTTGCGCGGAAGACCATGGCCCATTCGTGGAGGCCGAAGCAATTGAATCTCGCCGGTCGGTCCCGACTCGTGGTGAGCAGGTCGATGACGAAGTCGACTGTTCTGCGGCGTTTGTGCAGGTGCTCGGCACTCACGGTCACCCTGTCGCCGATCACAGTGTACCCGGCGTAGGCGGCATATTCACGCGCAGCGCGGCCGGTGAGCGCCGCACCATGACCGGGATGCCATCGCCGCAGTTGAGCGGGACGAAAACTGTAGTACGTGAACAAGAATCCCCACACCGGATGGGTCACGTCGGTATCGCCGAGAGTCGGCGGGTGCGTGCGGAGCAGGCCGTCGATGCGGTCGCGGTGCGCCTGCGCCGCCGCCAGCCACACCGCTTCGGTCAGCGGTTGCAGGGTCGCGGCGGCGGTCACACCCGGTGGGTTTCGTCTCGAACGGTGCCCACGAACTCCTCGACCAGATCTTCGAGGGCCACGACTGCGACGGTGCGGCCGTTGTCGTCGACGACGGCGGCCAGGTGAGAGCTGGTCCGGCGCATGGCTGCGGTGGCTTCGTCGAGCGGCGTCCGGTCGGCCAGGACCGGCAACGGATGGATCTTGTCCACCCCGATGATGCTGTCGGGACCCACCTCTTCGTCGAGGATTTCGTCCAGCACGTCTTTGAGATGCAGGTAGCCGGTGTAAGTGCCATCGGTACCGCGGACCGGATACCGGGAGAACCCCGTGTCGGTGACCGCCTGCTCGATCGACCCCAGCGTGGGCCCCACACGACCCGTCGTCCCGTCCTTTGTGACCTGCACGCTGCGGAGTTCACTGAGGGGGATCGCGACCTCGACGACAGTCCGTCCGGATGTCTGCAACGCTCGGGTGAGGCGGGCATGCTCTTCCTGATCGATCAGACCCTCCTGGCGGGACTCGCCGATCATCTCGGACAGCTCGTTGGCCGAGACGGTTGCGTCGAGTTCATCCTTGGGTTCGACGCGCATGAGCCGCAAGGAGACGTTCGCGGCCCAGTTGTAGAACGCGATGAGCGGGCGGGCCAACTTGATGAACAGCAGATGCGCAGGTACCAGCAGCATCGCGGAGCGTTCCGGACCTGCCAGTGCGATGTTCTTCGGAACCATCTCGCCGAGCAAGATGTGGAGCACCACAACCAGCGACAACGCCAGTGCGAACGAGATCGGGTGCAGCAGACCGTCGGGCACATGGGCGAGATGAAGTGGCTTCTCGATGAGGTGGGCCACCGCGGGTTCGCCGACTCGGCCGAGCAGGATCGAACAGATCGTGATGCCCAGCTGAGCTGCCGCCAGCATGAGTGACAGGTGTTCGCCTGCTTCGATCACCGTGCGTGCACGGCGTTTTCCCTGTTCTTCGAGTGCCTCGAGCCGGTCGCGCCGAGCCGAGATCAGGGAGAATTCGGCACCGACGAAAAAGGCGTTTCCGGCGAGCAGGAACACCGTCAGGACAACTCCGAGAAGATCACCCATGGGAGACCTCCGCGCCGGTGTCGGTGATGGGGGTCAGAGCGACCACGTCGATACGCCGGCCTTCCATTCGCACCACGCGAGCCTGCCAGCGCTGCTCTGGCTCGGTGTTCGACCTGTCGTCGTCCTCCTCGGATGCGGTGACCCGCTCCGGCAGTTCGACGACGTCCCCCTCGGCGGCGATCCGGCCGAGTTCGAACATCAGCAGCCCTCCGAGGGTGTCGAATTGACCTTCCGGCGCGCGATAGCCGATCGCATCGTGGAGTTCGTCGATGCGCAACAATCCGTTGCAGATGTATCCGTCGCCGTCACGCTGGACGTCCGCCTGTTCGTCATCGTGCTCGTCGGTCACGTCGCCGACGATCTCCTCGATGAGATCCTCGGTCGTCACGATGCCGGCGGTTCCGCCGTATTCGTCGACGACGACCGCGACCTGCAGACCGTCCGCACGGATCTGTTCCATCAACGAGTCGCCGTCGAGGCTCGCCGGCACCACCGGCACATCGCGGGCGAGCGAGCCCAGCTCGGTCGTGGCGCGATCGGCCATGGCGACCGTGAACGCCTGCTTCACGTGGACGACTCCGACGATGTTGTCGAGATCGCCGCCGTCGAGGATGGGGAACCGCGAGTACCCGGTTCGCGACGACGCGATGATCAGGTCCCGGACGGTGTCGTGGACGTCGAGCGACTCGACCGTGACACGCGGACTCATCAGGTCTTCCGCGGTGCGCTCACCGAACTGCAGTGAGCGGTCGACCAGTGCCGCGGTCCCGGGGTCGAGGGCGCCGTGCCTGGCCGAGTTGCGCACCAGAGAACCCAGCTCCTGCGGCGAACGAGCCGATCGCAACTCCTCTGCCGGTTCGACGCCGACTCTCCGGACTATCCAGTTAGCGGTTCCGTTGAGGGAATTGATGAGCCAGCGGAACGTGGCCGAGAACAGGCTCATGGGTCCCGCAGTGGCGCGCGCGGTCGGTAGAGGTTTCGCGATCGCGAGGTTTTTCGGGATCAGTTCGCCGAGGATCATCGACAACGAGGTCGCGATGACGAGGGCCAAGATCAGCGAGATGGCGCTGGTCACACCGTCCGGCAGGCCTGCAGCGTCGAAGGCAGGCGCGAACAGTTGCGCCAGCACCGGTTCGGCTATGTACCCGGTCACCAGGGTGGTGATGGTGATGCCGAGTTGGGCGCCCGACAGCTGGAACGACAGCGTTCGGTGCGCTTTCCTGACCTGCTTCGAGCGCAGATCGCCCCGGGTGCGGTAGTCGTTTTCCACCGTCGATCGTTCCAACGCCGTCAGCGAGAACTCGGCGGCCACGAAGAGCGCCGTACCGAGCGTGAGGGCGATGAATCCGAGGAGACTGGCGACGAGAATGAGTGCTTGCATCACCGATCACCACGGGTGACGTCCAGCGGTGCCGCGGGCACCAATCGAGCCTCCAAATTTTCGTCGAACCCGGCCGGAGATCGGGCCCGGGATACAGCGAGCTTAACGGGTCACCAGCCGGTGGGCAGTGGCCGTCCTTCCGCGAACCCCGCTGCCGACTGCACACCGAGTACCGCTTTCTGGTGCAACTCGTCCAGTGAGCGGGCGCCGGCGTAGGTCGCCGTGGACCGGACACCGGAGCAGATGTGGTCGATGAGATCCTCGACACCGGGCCGTTCGGGGTCGAGCGCGATGCGTGAACTCGAGATGCCTTCCTCGAACAATGCCTTCCGCGCACGGTCGAACGCGCTGTCGGTGGCGGTGCGCGCGGCGACGGCCCGCTTGGACGCCATCCCGAAACTCTCCTTGTACGGCTTGCCCGCGCGGTCCCACTTGAGGTCACCGGGGCTCTCGTACGTACCGGCGAACCAGGAACCGATCATGACGTTCGACGCGCCGGCGGCGACGGCCAGGGCAACGTCGCGAGGATGACGCACACCACCGTCAGCCCACACGTGTGCACCGCTGTCTCGTGCCGCCGAGGCACATTCGGCAACCGCCGAGAACTGTGGCCGCCCGACGCCGGTCATCATCCGTGTCGTACACATCGCGCCTGGGCCGACGCCTACCTTGACGATGTTCGCACCGGCGGAGATCAGGTCTTTGGTGCCCTGGGCGGACACGACGTTTCCCGCACAGAGCGGAACGCCCAGACCTGCGTCGGCGATCTGTTCCAGCGCGGTGAGCATCTTCTCCTGATGCCCGTGGGCGGTGTCCACCACGAGCAGGTCTGCGCCGGCTTCCACGAGCGCCGCCGCCTTGGCTCGGACATCGCCGTTGATCCCGACCGCGGCCGCGACACGCAGGCTCCCGCTGTCGTCGATGTTGGGTTGGTAGATCCCTGCGCGGACCGCGCCGACCCGCGTCAGGACTCCGGCCATTGATCCGTCTGCATTGGTCAGCACCGCGAGGTCGGTGTGCGCGCCGTCGAGGAGTTCGAAGATCTCACGCGGTGGGGTACCGACGGGCGCTGTCACGACGTTGGTGTCGAGGACATCGGTGAGACGTGCGAAACGATCGACATCGGTGCAGGCAGCTTCGGTGACCACACCGATGGGAGTGACAGCGTCGGTGTCGAGGACGACGACGGCGCCGTGCGCGCGTTTCGGCAGCAGCGCGAGGGCGTCGGAGACAGCGGCGTCGCCGCCGAGAACGACCGGTGTGTCGGCCACCAGGTGCCGGCCCTTCACGAACGAGATCATCTCGGCAGCTGCGTTGATCGGCAGATCCTGGGGGAGTACGACCAACCCACCCCGGCGCGCCACGGTCTCGGCCATCCGGCGGCCTGCAACTGCCGTCATGTTCGCGACAACCAGTGGGATCGTGGTCCCGGACCCATCCACCGATGACAGATCTACATCGAATCGGGAGGTGATATCGGTGCGACCGGGCACCAGGAATACGTCGTCGTAGGTGAGGTCGTGACTCGGGAAATGATCATCAAGGAATCGCACGTGAGTCGATTCTACGCCGACGAACCTCCAGCAATCGAAAAAGTGCCCTTGTGGCGAACAAACCCGCAGGTCAGCTCATCCACAAGGGCACATCATCGGACTGGGTCAGGCCTCGATCTCCGTGCGGCCTTCGCCCCACAGGGTGTGGAACGTGCCCTCTTTGTCGACGCGCTGGTAGGTGTGCGCGCCGAAGAAATCGCGCAGGCCCTGGGTCAGGGCGGCGGGTAGCCGGTCGGCGCGCAGGGCGTCGTAGTACGACAGCGAGGAGGCGAATGCCGGCACCGGGATGCCCATCGTGGTCGCGGTCGCCACCACGCGGCGCCAGCTGTCGACTGCGTTCTCGACGGCTTCGCGGAAATACGGCGCGAGCAGCAAACTCGGTAGCTCAGGGTTCTCGGCGTAGGCGTCGCGGATGCGGTTGAGGAACTTGGCCCGGATGATGCAGCCGCCGCGCCAGATGGTCGCGAGGTCGCCGGGATGGAGATCCCAGTCGTATTCGGTGCTGCCGGCCGCGATCTGATCGAAGCCCTGGGCATAGGCGACCACCTTCGAGGCGTAGAGGGCCTTGTTGATGTCGTCGACGAACGCCTTCGTGTCGGTGGGGGATGCGGCGAGTGTTCCCGACGCCAGGCCCTTGGCCTGCTTACGCTGGTCGGTCGCGCTGGAGAGGGCCCGCGCGAACACGGCTTCGGCGATACCGGTGGTCGGGATCCCGAGGTCGAGTGCGGACTTGACGGTCCAGCGCCCGGTGCCCTTCTGGCCTGCGGCGTCGACGATCACGTCGACGAGCGGCTTACCGGTCTCGGCGTCGATCTGACTGAGTACCTCGGCGGTGATCTCGACGAGGTAGCTGTCCAGGTCGCCGGAGTTCCACTCCCTGAACACGTCGGCGATCTCGGCGACGGGCAGGTCGAGGGCTTTGCGCATGAGGTCATAGGCCTCGCCGATGAGCTGCATGTCGGCGTACTCGATGCCGTTGTGCACCATCTTCACGAAGTGTCCGGCACCGTTCGGGCCGATGTGGGTGCAGCACGGCTCACCGTCGACGTGCGCCGAGATGGACTCGAGCAGCGGCCCGAGTGATTCGTACGATTCTTTCGGGCCACCGGGCATGATCGACGGCCCGTTGAGGGCGCCCTCTTCGCCGCCGGAGATGCCGGCGCCGACGAAGTTCAGACCCCGCTTGGACATCGCGGCCTCGCGGCGGATCGTATCGGTGTACAGCGAGTTGCCGCCATCGATGATGATGTCGCCCTCTTCCATCAGCGATGCGAGTTCTTCGATGACCGCGTCGGTGGGGTCGCCTGCCTTGACCATGATCAGCACCCGCCGCGGCTTCTGGAGCGCGCCGACGAACTCTTCCATCGTCTCGGTGCGAACGAAATCGCCGTCCGTCCCGTGCTTCTCGATGAGGGTGTCGGTCTTGGCGATGCTGCGGTTGTGCAGCGCCACCGTGTGGCCGTGGCGGGCGAAGTTACGGGCGATGTTGGAACCCATCACCGCGAGGCCGGTGACACCGATCTGGGCGCGGGCAGCAGTTTCAGTCATGGGTACACCCTATGACGAAGCTCTCGCAGACGCGGACCATGGTCTCACGCCACCCTCCGAGGGCGTCAGTTGTCGATGAGGCGGTGCAGTTCGGTGAGCCACGGCACGGCGACCGCGATGGTGGGTACGACCAGGATGGCAGCGGCGGCCACATATGCGCCGAGGCTGATGGCCGTGGTCGAGCGGGTGTCGGACAGGCGCTGGACGCGCGCGAGGGTGCTCGGACCACCGATGGCCATGGCGCCGCGCGGTGCCACCGAGTCGGCGCAGGCGACGAGGGCCCGGCCGAGCTGGGTGTGCCCCGAGGCACGCACGGCGGTGTCGTCTGCGAGTAGTTCAACGAGCAGCTGCACGGCACCGAGGGCGGAGCGGCTTCGGACGAAACGGGGGAAGGCTTCGTGCACTGCGATGAACGCCTCGAGAATCAGATCATGGCGGGCGCGCAGATGCGCGCGCTCGTGACTGATGACGGCTTCCAGTTCGTCGCGACTGAGCCGGGCTACTGTGCCCTCACTCAGCACCACTCGCTGACGTAGTCCGGGTAGGCAATAGGCCATCGGCTGATCGACCTCGAGCATGCGGACGTCGCGGGCGTTGAGCAGGTCACTCGACGACGACCGATCCATCCGGTCGAGCAGGTCGATGAGCTGGCGGTGAGCCGAACGCCGGGCACGGGTGCGCATGCCGACGCGGATGACGGTGTAGAACAAGCGGGCACCGATGAGCAGGGTCAGCAGGAACACCGCGACGTAGATGCTCCAGAGGACGATTCCCAGGCTGGCCACCTCTTTGAGCGGATCGGTGGTGGGGCGGCCCTGTGCGTCGGGCACGAGGAGGTTCGCGGCGATCGCGAGTCCGCAACTGAACGCGGACAGCACGGCTGCGATCGCGATCGACTGCCACAACGCCATTGCTGCCCTGGGTGCCCGAAGTGGCCACTGTGCTCTCGCGAGCCAGCCCGGAGCCGGCCCCACGAGGATCAGAGCGACGATCCCGAACACTAACGCGGTCAAGACAAATCCTACGGATCGGTGATGCGGTGTGGCGCGCGATGTGTTCCACGTGCCGATTCCAGTTCGTCGAGAGCGCGCCGCAGAGCATCTGCCTCGTCGGCGCCGACGCGTCCCACAAATGATACGAGTGCTGCCTGCCGTGAACCCGCCTCATCGGCCTCGCTGAGGGCGTCCACCATCAGACTCGCCACGAGGTGTTCCCGTGGATGTGTCGCCGAGTACCGGTGGGCGCGATCGTCGCGCAACTGGGTCACGAGGTTCTTCTTGGCCAAACGCTGCAGGACGGTCATCACGGTCGTATATGCCAGTTCGCGGTCAGCGGACAGTGCGGCGTGGACCTGACGCACCGTCAGCGGTTCGTCGGACGACCACAAATTGTCCATCACCGCTCGCTCGAGCTCACCCAACCCGTTCATTCTTCTCACTTTACGTTTCTTCTCATCAAACACCTCAACGCGCATCGCCATTGGTTTTCTTCCGAAGTAGTTGACAGGTTGGTAAGGCTAGCCTACATTCATACATACGCGGACCGAGTGAGTGTCCTGAGGGCTGCAGAGACCCCCGGTCCACGCCACAGCAGGCCCCACCGATCAGGTGGGGCCTGCTGAGTCTTCCGGGTAGGTCCGCCGACGAGCCCGGTCCGCGTCGCGCACCGACCTTTGACAAACTGTGAGTTCGTCGGCGACCCGATGGGTTCGCCAGCTCACAGAGGAGTTCCGACCGGTGACCGAGAAAATCGATGTCAGCAACAGCGATGCGAGCGACTGGACCGCGCGGGGTTTCGACGCCGAACTCGGTCTGCAGTACGCAGAGGTGACCCCCGATGCCGTCCGGGCCGAATTCACCGTGACCGACAAGCTCCTGCAGCCGTTCGGGATCGTGCACGGCGGTGTCTACTGTGCGGTGATCGAATCGGTGGCGAGCATCTCCGGCCAGGTCTGGTTGGTGGCCAACGTCACCCCTGATGGCCACGTCGTAGGGGTGAACAACAGCACCGACTTCCTGCGCGCCGTGCAGACAGGCCACATGACTGCACAGTCCAAGCCCATCCACCGCGGCCGCCGTCAGCAGTTGTGGGAGGTCGACATCAGCGATGAGAACGGCAAACTGATCGCTCAGGGCCGCGTCCGGCTGCAAAATATCACCGAGAGCTGATCCGGCCATGTCTGCCGATGATCGGACCGTTGGTATCAGCGCACCCGCACGAGCGCGGATCGATGCCGTGCTCGGGGCCATCGACGCAGAACTCGATCGCGATTTCCCCGGGGATCGTCCGGAGAAGCAGCCGGCGCACACGGCGTACGTCAGCGCCGCAGACGTCGACGTCGAGACCCCCGCCCGCTGGGGCCGGCAAGGCCTGCAGATCGCCGACGGCGCCGCCGCGACGCTGGCCGAACTCGACCCACTGGGAGTGTTGCCGCTCGTCAGAGCGCAGTTGGCTCACCATCCGATCGAAGACCTGAGAATCGACCTCGAAGACGGATACGGCTGGCGTGACAACGACGTCGAGGACGGCCATGCCCGCGCCGCCGGACAGGTGCTCGCCGCATGGGCGGCAGGCCATCCGGCAGCACCCAGGGTGTTCGGCGTGCGATGCAAGGGACTCGGTGCCACCGAACGGCAGCGCGGACTGCGGTCACTCGAATTGGTACTCGACGGCGCAGGCGGAATCCCGCGGGGCTTCGTGTTCACGGTGCCCAAGCTGCGTGCCGCGGGGCAGGTCGATGCCGTGGTCATGATCTGTGAGGAGCTCGAGCGGGCGCATGGGCTCGCCGCCGGGACGTTGCGATTCGAACTGCAGATCGAGAGTCCACAGGCCGTTCTCGGAGCCGACGGCGGGGCGACAGTGGCGCAGGCCATCCATCGCGGTGGCACCAGGGTGACCGGATTACACTACGGGACATACGATTACAGTGCTGCCTGCGGCATTGTCTCCGCGCAGCAGTCGTTGGAACATCCGGTGGCTGATCACGCGAAGGCGGTGATGTTGGTCGCCGCCGCCCAGACCGGTGTCTGGGTCAGCGATGGCTCCACCCAGATCGCGCCGATCGGTGACCAAGCAGTGGTCGACGCTGCGCTGCGACGCCACCATCGGTTGGTGACCCGCAGTCTGGAGCGTGGGATCTATCAGGGCTGGGACATGCATCCGGGGCATCTGGTGACCCGCTGGCTGGCGGTCTACTCGTTCTTCCGCGCGGCAATGCCCTCGGCGGCGGAACGACTACAGGGATACTTCGATCGTCAGAGTTCGGAGTTCGTGGACGAGCCGGCCACCGCCCAGTCACTGGCCCTGGTGATCCTGCGTGGCCTCGCGGCGGGCGCCTTCACCGAGGCGGACGTCCTTGAAGTCGGCGAACGATGCTCCGAGCAAGCCCTGGCGGAACTGCGGGCACACGGCGGTGTGCTCGGCTGAGCCGGATCCACGGACGGTGCTCCGCAATCGTTACGCCGCGCCGTGACGCGGTGTGCGTGGCAGTATGAATCAGTCGGGCCTTGAGACGGTCGACAGTGGAGAACCGAGGAGGGCACCGTGCGTCTGTCGCCGCATGAGCAAGAGCGACTGATGATCTCGTACGCAGCCGAATTGGCCAGGCGTCGGCAAGGGCGAGGGCTCATCCTCAACCACCCTGAATCGGTTGCGATCATCACCGATCACATCCTCGAAGGTGCCCGCGATGGACGTTCGGTTGCCGAACTGATGTCGTCGGGTCGAGAGGTGCTCGCCCGCTCCGACGTGATGGAGGGGGTGCCGGAAATGCTGCACGACGTCCAGGTCGAGGCGACGTTCCCCGACGGCACCAAACTCGTCACCGTGCACAACCCGATCTCGTGATAGGAGTGCGGGCCTGATGTCCGATGCCGGTCTGATACCTGGTGAAATCCTTTGCGCTGCAGGGGAGATAGTGCTCAACGAAGGTGCCGAGATCACCGAGATCTCGGTGGTGAACACCGGTGACCGGCCAGTTCAGGTCGGCAGCCACGTGCACTTCGTCCAATCCAACGCGGCTCTCGATTTCGATCGAGAACGCGCGTACGGTCAACGCCTGAACATCCCGGCCGGCACCGCGGTCCGGTTCGAGCCCGGTATACCCGCCACGGTCGCGCTGGTCCCGATCGGTGGCACGCGTGAAGTGTATGGAATCTCCCTGACGCCCCCGGGAAAGTTGGACTGACATGGCATCACTGAGTCGCGAGCGATACGCAGAGCTCTTCGGCCCCACCGTCGGCGATCGAATCCGGCTGGCGGACACCAATCTTCTGATCGAGGTCACCGACGATCTCTCCGGCGGTCCCGGCAAGGCCGGCGAGGAGGCCGTGTTCGGCGGAGGGAAGGTCATCCGCGAGTCGATGGGCCAGGGGCGGGCCACCCGGGCCGAAGGGTCGCCGGACACCGTCATCACGGGGATCGTGATCCTCGACCACTGGGGGATCATCAAGGCCGACCTCGGGATCCGTGACGGCCGTATCGTTGCGCTCGGCAAGGCAGGCAACCCCGACACCATGGACGGGGTCCACCCGGACCTGGTCATCGGGCCGTCCACCGAGATCATCGCCGGCAACGGCAAGATCGTCACCGCCGGTGGTATCGACTGCCACGTCCACTTCATCTGCCCCCAGATCATGGACGAGGCACTCGGCAACGGGATCACCACCCTGATCGGTGGCGGAACCGGGCCTGCCGAGGGCAGCAAGGCGACGACGGTGACACCGGGTGCGTGGCACCTCGCGTCGATGCTGCAGGCCACTGACCACTGGCCGCTGAACATCGCGTTGCTGGGCAAGGGAAACACGGTGAATCCCGCCTCCATGCACGAACAATTACTCGCCGGGGCTTCGGGCTTCAAACTCCACGAGGATTGGGGGAGTACGCCGGCCGCCATCGATGCCTGCCTGCGGGTGGCCGACGAAACCGGCGTTCAGGTGGCGCTGCACTCGGACACCCTCAACGAGGCCGGATTCGTCGAACAAACCCTGGGAGCCATTGCCGGACGCGGCATCCACGCGTACCACACCGAGGGTGCAGGCGGCGGCCACGCACCGGACATCATCACGGTGGCGGGGTATGCGAATGTGCTGCCGAGTTCGACGAACCCGACCCGCCCGCACACGGTGAACACACTGGACGAGCACCTGGACATGTTGATGGTCTGTCATCACCTCAATCCCAGTGTGCCCGAGGATCTGGCGTTCGCGGAGAGCCGGATCAGGCCGTCGACGATTGCCGCGGAGGATCTTCTGCACGATATCGGAGCGATCTCGATGATCGGATCCGATGCGCAGGCGATGGGTCGGATCGGCGAAGTGGTGTTGCGGACGTGGCAGACGGCGCACGTGATGAAAGCCCGCCGCGGTGGGTTGGCCGGCGACGGCGCCGCCGACAATCAGCGAGCACAGCGCTACGTGGCGAAATACACCATCTGCCCGGCCATTGCACACGGACTCGATGACGAGATCGGGTCGATCGAGGTCGGCAAACTGGCCGACCTCGTGCTGTGGGAGCCCGCGTTCTTCGGTATTCGTGCGCACGCTGTCATCAAAGGCGGTGCTATCGCGTGGGCGGCGATGGGCGACGCCAACGCCTCCATCCCGACTCCGCAGCCGTCGTTGCCACGCCCGATGTTCGGTGCCTCGCCCCGACTAGCCGCCGCGACCTCGTTGAGTTTCGTTGCGCAGCAGGCTCTGGACGACGGGTTGGCGGATCGGCTGGGACTCGACCGGCGCCTGTCTGCGGTGAAGAACGTGCGTCGCGTGGGCAAGTCGGACATGCCGAACAACGACGCTCAACCCGAGATCACCGTGGACCCGGACAGTTTCACGGTGACCATCGATGGCGAGGTGTGGGATCAGCAGCCTGCAACCTCACTGCCGATGGCCCAGCGCTACTTCATGTTCTGATGTCGGTCGCTTCCACACCGGCTGCAGGACAGGCGTTTTCTCGTGGGCCCGCAACCTCGGCAGGGAATCTGGCGATGCTGTTGACCCTCGCCGACTCCCGGCTCCCGGTAGGGGGGCACGTCCATTCCGGTGGGCTGGAGGAAGCGATCAGCGGTGGCGCCGTCCGAGACCTCCCCACGCTGCGTGAGTTCTTGGTCCGCAGGGTCCGGACCAGCGGACTCGTGGCGGCGTCGATCGCCGCCGCCGTGGTCGACGGACGACTCGATGTGAGCGCCGCAGAGGTCGAGGCCGACGCCCGTACGCCATCGGCCGCCGCCCGCCGAGCGTCGAGAGCCCAGGGTCGGGGCATGCTGCGGCTCGGCAAAAAGATTTTCCCGCAGCACGATTGGAGCGTGCACCCGTCTCGACCCCACCTGCCGGTCGTGGCGGGCGCGGTGGCGCGAGCGGCAGGCCTCGACCCGCACCAGAGCGCGCTGGTGTTGATCTATACGACGATGACCGGCTCTGCAACAGCCGGTCAGCGGCTCTTGGCACTCGACCCCGGGGATGTGGCGCTGCTGGGGGTCGAACTGACGCCATTGTGCGAGAGCACCGCTGCGGCGGCGACCGCTGACCTCGCCGACATGTCCGACCCGCTGCTCGACGTACTCGCGCAGCGCCACGAGCTGCGTCCCATGCCGTTGTTCGCCTCGTGAGGAGGCCGGCCTACACACCTGAAGTATCGACAAGCCGCAACAAGCACGAAGAAAAAAGCAGAGGAGCAGGGCCATGCCACCACACCTGATCGACGGACAACCGCACGTCCACGACCACTCGCGTCCCACAAGGGCCCGCACACCGGGTGAGGCGTTGCGGATCGGGATCGGTGGCCCGGTCGGGTCGGGCAAGACGGCGCTGGTCGCGGCCCTGTGCCGGCAGCTGCGTGAAGAGTTGTCCATCGCCGTGTTGACGAACGACATCTACACCACCGAAGACGCAGACTTCCTGCGTCGCAACGCCGTATTGCCCGATGAGCGCATCACGGCGGTACAGACCGGTGGTTGCCCACACACCGCGATCCGCGACGACATCACCGCAAATCTGGACGCGATCGACGATCTGGTGGAGGCGAACCCTCCGCTCGATCTCATCCTCGTCGAATCGGGCGGTGACAACCTCACCGCGACCTTCTCGACCGGCCTCATCGATGCGCAGATCTTCGTGGTCGATGTCGCGGGCGGTGACAAGGTGCCCCGCAAAGGCGGGCCCGGGGTCACGTTCTCCGACCTGCTCGTGGTCAACAAGACCGATCTGGCTCCGATGGTCGGAGCAGACCTGCAGGTCATGCGTGACGATGCTGCGAAGGTCCGCGAAGGGCGGCCGACAGTGCTGATCTCATTGACCGACGATCCTGCCGCAACGGACGTGTTGGGATGGGTCAGAGAGCAGCTGGCGTCGATCGCCGCCGAGACCACGAGCAAGGCCTGAGCTCCGACACCCGATGCACACCGAACTCCACCTGGTGGCAGTCGAGGGGCGGTCACCGCGAATCCGGGCGTCGGGCGGCATCGCCGTCCGGCAGACCGGGGTGGACACCCTGCACATGATCTCGAGCGCTGCGACTCCTCTCGGCGGCGACCTCATCGAGATCCACGTCGAGGTCGGCCCCGGCGCCCACCTCAACCTGCACAGCGTCGCGGCAGCCGTGGCCCTGCCGGGGCCGCAGGATCCCCGCTCCGAGTTGCGCTGGCACATCACCGTCGCAGCCGGAGCCGGACTGGTGATCGATCCGCTACCGACAATCGTCGCGGCGCACGCTGTCCACCACTCCGAGACCGTGATCGACGTTGCCGAGTCGGGGACGATCCGGGTGTCGGAACGGGTGCAGATCGGCCGATTCAGCGAACACCTCGGGCGATGGAGCGGTCGGGTCCGTGCGGACGTCGGGGGCGTTCCCGCGGTGCGGCACCAGCTCAGTATCGGCAGGCCGGACCATGATCAACTGGGAGGGCCGTCAGTCCTGCTCAGCGAGTTCAGGTTTCCGGATGACCGGCCGGACGCGGTTCATCCGCGCGCCAACGCAGCCCGACTGGGCCTCGCGGTCGGTGGGTCTCTGACCACGGTGCTGTCCGGCACCCTGAACGACGCCGAGCAGTGGGCCGGCGACCTCGCAGTCTGAACCATCTGCAGCCGTTCTGCCCCGGCCGTTCACATCCCGGCCGTTTCAGCTCTCAGTTGTTCAGCTCGCAGCCGGTTTGGACTTCGCCTCCGCGTCGGAATCCTCCGCCTCGGCCTTGCGCACCTTCGGCGTCGGATCGGAGAGCACGGGCTTGCCACTCGGTGTCTCGGCGACATCGTCGGGGAGCAGTTCACCGGCCTCTTTCCGGCGATCCAGATCGATCTGCGCGAGGTGATCCAGGGCGTTGCGGGCCAGAACCTGTTGCTCGGTGATCGTCAGCTGTGAGCGCCCCTTGGTCAGGAATGCGAACGACCAGTCGACGATGGTGTTGAGGCGGCTGCGGAACCCGACGATGTAGACCAGATGCAGTAGCAGCCATCCGAGCCATGCGAAAAACCCCTCGGTTTCGAGGTTCTTCTTGAAGCCGGGCACGGGCACCGACATGACCGCGCTGAATTTCGAGATCGTCGCCATCGAGCCCTTGTCCCAGTACTTGAACGGCTCGCGATCCTCGGGGCGCGCGCCCTTGAGTTCGGCCTTGATGGCGTCCGCGGCGTACCGGCCACCCTGGATTGCGCCCTGGGCCATTCCCGGGACGTCCTCGACCGACATCATGTCGCCGACAACGAAGACGTTCGGGTTGCCCGGTATCGACAGATCGGGGAGTACTTTGACCCGGCCCGCGCGGTCCAGCTCGACTCCGCTCTGTTCGGCGAGCTGTTTGCCCAGCGGGCTCGCGGCGACACCGGCCGACCACACCTTGCACTGCGATTCGATCCGGCGAGTACTGCCGTCCTTTTCCTTGACCAGGAGTCCGTCGTAGTCGAGGTCGACGACCATCGCGTTGAGCTGGATCTCGACGCCCATGCTCTCGAGCCGCTTGGCGGCCTTGCCGCCGAGGTTCGGTCCCATCGGGGGCAACACCGCGGGTGCGGCGTCGAGCAGGATGACCTTCGCTTCCGTGGAGTCGATGTTGCGGAAGGTCCCCTTGAGGGTCTTGTCGCTCATCTCGGCGATCTGACCGGCCAGTTCGACGCCGGTGGGACCGGCGCCGACGACGACGAACGTCAAGAGCCGGGCGCGTTCCTCCGGATCATCGGAGAGCTCGGCCTGCTCGAACGCACCGAGGATACGGCCCCGCAGCTCGAGGGCGTCGTCGATGGTCTTCATGCCGGGGGCGAACTGGGCGAAGTGATCGTTGCCGAAATACGACTGATCGGCACCGGCCGCGATGATGAGGCTGTCGAACGGCGTCTCGGTGATCCGTTCGAGCAGCCGGGAGGTGACCACCTTCTTCTCGAGGTCGATGGACTCCACGTTGCCCATCAGCACCTGCGCGTTCGCCTGTTTACGCAGGATCACGCGGGTGGCCGGGGCGATCTCACCCTCGGAGATGATGCCCGTTGCGACCTGGTAGAGCATCGGCTGGAACAGGTGGTGGGTGGTTCGCGCGATCAAAGTGACGTCGACGTCGGCCTTTCTCAGGCGCTGGGTGGAGAACAGACCTCCGAAGCCGGAGCCGATCACCACCACCCGGTGCCGGGTCGAACCTGCGGTCTTGTCACTCATGACCATCTCCTGTCAGTTTGCGGATTTTGCGGCCGGGATCTCCAGGGCGTGTGGGATCCGCACCTTGCTAACGGTAGTCAATGAGCGGCGTTTGGTCGCGGCAAGGTGGTCTTTGCCGCGCCGAGTGTGGTCAGGAGAAATCAGGCGATCATGTCGGTACTGGTATGCGCCGCCCAAGCCCACGGGAACTCGTTTGCGTCCCAATAACTTTTGAGTATTTCGTACTCGACTTCGCCGCGTTGCGCGCCCGCGATGCTGGTGTCTGCGCAGTCATGAAGGCGGGCGAGTCGCAGGCCTGATTTTTCCATCACCCGGCGCGATGCGGTGTTGACCGCCATGGTCCCGGCGAAGATGCGACTGATGTTCAACTCCGTGAAAGAGAGCTGGACCAGCGCACGGGCGCCCTCGGTGGCCAGTCCACGGCCCCACATGGCGCGTCGCAGCCGGTAGCTCAGCTCGAACTCGGACTCGCGGGAATGCCGAGGTGCGCGCAGACCGAACCAGCCGACGAAGCTGGCGGCCTCGGGATTGGGATGCCCGACGGACCTCGCCGCCACCAGGTCGAGGCGGTCGAGTGCGACCCAGACGCCGGCACCCCCTCGGTGACGGGCTTCCGCGACGGCGCGGGGGATGACCCACTCTTCGATGACCTCACGCGGCGTGGCGATGCCACCTGTGACGTATCGCATCACCGCAGGGTCGCTGTCGAGGTCGACCAGGTGGTCGGAATCGGAGACGGCAACCGGGCGCAGGACCAGTCGGTCGGTCTCGATGATCAACGAACTCCCCATTCCCCAGACCGCCTTCTGCCCAGACCGCCTTCTGCCCAGACCGCCTTGTGGCCGGACCGCCTTCTCCGAGAACGTGCTGGCGGACTGCTGTGCGCATACTACGGTCTGGCGGCCGCCGACGGCGGATATTCATATCAGAGTGTCGGGTGTACACCTCTGAGGTCCTCGTACTGAGGGTACGGCCTGTGGCAGTGTGCATCGAACGGGTTCTGGCGAGATGAGAGTCCCCTGCAGCGTCGCGGAGATCGGTGCCGATAGGGTCGGAGCGATGAACGAGCGCCCGTCCGCACCAGCCGAGGTCGCCCTGCATCTGCGCTGGGGCGACATGGACATCAACAAGCACGTGAACAACGTCCAGTTCGCGAGGTTGTTCGAAGAGGCTCGGGTCCGCACGATGTCGGAGTGGTTCGCAGGCCGACCGTGGGGGACCGGTGCATTCCACATCGCCCGCCAGGAGATCGAGTTCGTCGCTCCTCTGTTCTATTCCACCGAACCGGCGCTGGCGAGGGTATGGATCAGCCGGGTCGGGACGTCGTCCTTCGACTTCGGTGCCCAGCTGTGCGATCACGCGGGCAATCTCAAGGCCCTGTGTGAAACGACCGGTGTGACAGTGGATTCGGAGACCGGAGCTTCGCATCCGATCCCGGATGAGGTGCGCGACTTCTTGACGACGAGACTCGCCGATCCCGTTCCGTTCCGCCGCCGGGCCTGAGGCTGCCACGACTCGGTCGTGTCATGACCGCGTGATATACCGGCGTGAGGACCGGAAGGGGACCCCAGCGTGCTGACACTGCATCGCGCGGAACGCACCAGCACATTGGTGACAGCGCTTGCCGAGGTTCTGGCGACCCCGATGCCAGACCCGTTCGCCGCAGAGATCGTCGCCGTGCCCGCCCGAGGCGTGGAGCGATGGCTGACCCAGCAATTGTCGGCAGCACTGGGTACCACCGCGCCCGATTCCGGAGACGGCATCGCTGCGAACATCGAATTCATCTCGCCGGCCGGCCTGATCGACAAGGTGATCGCCGGTGTCGGCGGCGGTCGATCAGCCCCGAGCAGGTCCGGCAGGTCCGATGACGACCCGTGGTCGGCAGGTCGCATGCTCTGGACCCTGTTGTCGGTGATCGACGAGGCCGCCGACGATCCGGTGTGCGCCATTCTCGCGCGGCATCTCGGACGCTCGGGTCCTGACGGTGGCAGACCGGGCTTTCGCATCGGACGACGCTACGGCACAGCCGAGCACCTCACCCAGCTGTTCCGGGGGTACGCCACCCACCGTCCGCAGATGATCGTCGACTGGGCAGGTGGCGCCGACACGGATGGCAGCGATCAGCCGCTGGGTCCGGAGCTGCTCTGGCAGCCGCATCTGTGGCGTCTGCTCCGTGCCCGCATCGACAGCCCCAGTCCACCCGAGCGGCTCGACGATGTCTGCGCCCTGCTGCGCGAGCAACCGGCCCTGGTGGATCTGCCACCGCGGATCGCACTGTTCGGCGCGACAAGACTCAGCACCGAGCAGCTGCGTATCCTCTCCGCACTCGGAGCCCATCGCAGCGTGAATGTGTTCCTGCCACACGCGAGTCCGGCGCTGTGGGACACGGTGAAAAGCCATCCCGTCGTGCGACGACGCGCAGACATGTCCGTCGGCGACGTGGCACATCCCCTGCTCGCGTCGCTGTCGAGGGAGGTACGCGAACTGCAGATGCGGCTCAGCCCCTTCATCGACGACGATGTCCACCATCCGGTGGGTCCACCCGCCCACACACACCTGGCGCTGCTCCAGGCGGCGCTGCGTGAGGATCGGGCCGCGGCCGCGGCGGCGAGCCCCGACGGCACCGTCGAGGTGCATTCATGTCACGGCGCGGCCCGCCAGGTCGAGGTCCTACGTGAGCTCGTCCTGCACCTGTTCCAGGACGACACCACGCTCGATCCCCGCGATGTGATCATCATGTGTCCCGACGTGGAGACCTACGCTCCGCTGATCAGGGCGGCGTTCGGTCAGACGACCCACCTGCACCCAGGCCATGAACTACGGGTCCGGTTGGCCGATCGGGCTCTGCGCCAGACCAATCCGCTGCTCGAGGTGATGTCGGAGCTCCTGGCGCTCGCCGGCGGAAGAGTCAAGGCCAGCGAGGTCCTCGGTCTGGCCGAAAGTGTGCCGGTGCGCGCTCGATTCGAGTTCAGCGATGACGATCTCGAGCGTCTCCGTGAATGGACCGCCGAGTCGGGCGCCCGGTGGGGGATCAACGACAACCAGCGGAAACCGTTCGGGCTCGGCGGTTTTGCGCAGAACACCTTCAGTGCCGGTCTCGACCGGATCCTCCTCGGCGTCGTCGCAGATGAGACCGAATTGAGCTGGCTGGGCACAGCGCTGCCCCTCGACGACGTGGACAGCGCCGATGTTGATCTGGCGGGCCGGTTCGCCGAGTTCGTGAGTCGGCTCGATGCTGCGCTGGCCACGCTGCGCGGTCCGCGACCGGCAGCCGAATGGTCGCAGAACATCACTGACGCAATGGATCTGCTCACCGCAGTGCGTCCTTCGGACAGCTGGCAGCGTGGACAGGCCCATCAGGAGGTGGCCGCCGCGACCGAACACGGTGCAGAGGTGATCGTACGACTGGCCGATATCCGGGCGATGCTCGCCCGGCGCTTGGCGGGCCGCCCGACGAGAGCGAACTTCCGCACGGGGGAGCTCACCGTGTGCACGATGGTTCCGATGCGGGCGGTACCGCATCGGGTGGTGATCCTGCTCGGGCTCGACGACGAGAGTTATCCCCGCGCCGGAGGGGTCAACGGTGACGACATCATGGCCGCGGACCCGTGGGTGGGCGAGCGCGACATCCGCAGCGAAGACCGGCAATTGCTACTCGATGCGACCATGTCGGCGATGGACCGACTGATCGTGCTCTACACCGGAAATGATCCGGTCACGGGGTTGCGCCGGCCGCCTGCGGTGCCGGTGGGAGAACTGATGGATGCGGCAAACGGGATGCTTGCGTCCGGATCCGTGCTGACCGTACATCCTTTGCACGCCTTCGATCCCGCGAATTTCGTGGTGCCCGAGCCATTCAGTTTCGATCGGTCGGCGCTCGCGGGCGCCCGCGCCACCCGAGGTGTTCAGGTGGCCGCACCCGACTTCCTGCCGGATCTGCTGCCACCTCGGGTCGAGGACGTCGAACTGGCCGACCTGATCGCCTTTGTCGAGCACCCGATGCGGGCTTTCTGTCGGCAGCGACTCGGCCTCTATCTGCCCGGCGACGACGAGGAGCTCGACGACGTGCTCAGCGCGGAGATCGGGGGCCTCGACAAGTGGTCCATCGGCGACCGGATGCTGGCGGCTCGTCTGGCCGGGGTGGACGCGGCGGCGCTGCGAGCCGGTGAACTGCGGCGCGGCACCTTGCCTCCGTTCCGCCTCGGCGGCGAGGTGTTCCGCGGGATATCCGACGACGTGGAAGCGCTGGTCGGTGCGGCCGCACCGCTGTACGAGGGCAGCGCGGAATCGATCGATGTGACAGTCGATCTGACCGGCGGCAGACGTCTGACCGGCACGGTGACCGGGGTCCACGATGCGGTGTTGGTACGCACAATCTTCTCGCGCGTGGCCGCCAAGCATCGGGTCGCGGCGTGGGTGAATCTGCTGGCGCTGGCGGCCACGGAGTCGCGAGACTGGTCTGCCGCAGTCGTCGGGCGGGCCCGTTTCGGGAACCGGCTGCAGCGTTCTGCACTGACGCCGCCGGCCAACCCCGGCGAAATCTTGCAACAGTTGGTGGACCTGCGTGATCGTGGGCTGCGTGCCCCGCTGCCATTGCCCACCGCAGCCGGCGCCGAATACGCCGCACGAAGGCACCGAGGGGACGACGATGCACTGGCGCTCGACGCCGCAGAGAAGAGCTTCGACAACCAGTACGGAGGAGAAGCGCAGGACCTGTATGTCCAGTACCTGTTCGGCGGCGATCTGACCGCCATCGCGGCCGAGGAACCCGACGCCACGGAGGCAGCATGGGACGGGATGCCGACCCGGTTCGCGGCAGCGGCAGTCCGGCTGTGGAGCCCGCTCCTGGGCGCCGAGAGGGTGAACTGAGCACGTGATGCAGAGTCGGATAGTCCCTGTCACCTTCGACGTCACGGGACCGCTGCCCTCGGGTACGACGGTGCTCGAGGCCAGCGCCGGCACCGGAAAGACTTACGCGATCGTCGGTCTCGCGGCCCGGCACGTGGCGGCCGGGGTCCCGCTGTCAGAGCTGCTGCTGGTCACGTTCAGCCGGTTTGCGACCGCCGAACTACGGGAGCGAACCCGCCTGCGGTTCGGGGGGTTGGTCGCCGCGTTGTCCGATCCGGAGACGGCGGCGCGCTCCGACGACCCACTGGCCGCGATGCTCGCGAGAGGCGCGCCCGACGAGGTCGCGGTCCGCCGGGCACATCTGGTGGCAGCGCTGTCGGATTTCGACGCCGCGACCATCGCCACCACTCACACGTTCTGCAGCAGGATGCTCGACGGTCTGGGCATCGCCGGAGATTTCGAGAACGACATCACCCTCGTCGAGGATGTGGGTGACCTGATCACCGAGGTCACCGACGATCTCTATCTGAAGAAGTACAGCGGCAGCGACGGTGTGCCGTTCAGCGTGCGCGACGCGCATGCCTTCAGCCGGGCGGCGGTCTTCCAGCGGCAGGCCCGGCTGGCTCCTGACGCCGATCCGGGCAGCGACGAATACTTCCGCGTGGAGTTCGCCGAGCAGGTGCGTGCCGAGGTGGAACGGCGCAAGCGGATGACCAACATCCGCGACTACGACGACCTGCAGACCCTACTGCGCGACACGCTGATCGATCCGGTGCACGGCCCGCAAGCCTGTGCGCGTGTCCGCAGTCGTTTCCGGGTGGTGCTCGTGGACGAGTTCCAGGACACGGATCCGGTGCAGTGGGAGATCTTCAAGTCGGCGTTCCATGGCCACACTGATCTCGTGCTGGTCGGTGATCCGAAGCAGTCCATCTACGCTTTTCGTGGTGCGGAGGTGTTCAGTTACCTGGAGGCTGTGCGAGCGGCCGACAATCACCAGGTGCTGCCGACCAACTGGCGCAGCGATGCCGGTCTGGTCGAGGCGCTCGATCACGTGTACGGCAATGCGGCACTGGGCAGTCCGGAGATCGTCGTGCACCACGTCGACGCGACCACGACGGACTCGCGATTGCCGTCGGTGGCCCCGTTGCGTCTGCGGTACCTCAAGAGAAGTGGCCACGGGCCGTTGAGCAAAGCCGGGTTCCCGGTACTCGACAGGCTGCGGCGCGCGGTCGCCGAGGATGTGGCGGCCGACCTGACCGGATTGCTCAACGCCCGCCCAGATCTCATCGTCGATGGTCGAGCGCGGCCCCTTGCTCCCGGTGACATCGCAGTCCTGGTGCGAAACCACAAGCATCTGAGCATGATTCAGACTGCTTTGGACGAGGCGGGCGTGCCATCGGTGCTGGCCGGGGGGACCAGCGTCTACAGCACGCAGGGCGCTCGGGACTGGTTGTGGCTGTTGCAGGCAATGGAGCAGCCCAGCCGGTCAGCCCGCGTCCGACTCGCGGCCCTGACACCTCTGCTGGGCTGGACGGCCACCGAACTGGACACAGGAGGCGATGAGCTCACCGCCGATGTCAGCACCCTCGTCCGGGAACTCGTATCGGTTTATCAGACCTCGGGTTTTGCGGCGGTGTACGAACAGCTTTCCGGTCGCCGGGATATCGCCGGCCGGATCCTTTCGGTCGCCGGGGGCGAGCGCAGACTCACCGACCTCACCCATGTTGCGCAACTGTGCAATCGGGCCGTCGTAGAGCGCGGTCTGGGACTGACGGCTCTGGTGCGCTGGCTTCAAGAGCTGATCTCCGACCCGACCATCGGAAACCAGGGGGACCAGAGCCGTCGTCTGGACAGCGACGCAGAAGCGGTGCAGCTGCTGACGGTGCACCGCAGCAAAGGGCTCGAGTTCCCCGTCGTCTATGTCCCGTACGGCTGGGATGCCGCCCGCAACCCCACGCCCGCCACCCTCGTGATGCACGATGAGGCCGGCGAACGAGTGCTCGATGTCGGAGGCAAGGACGCACCCGGATACCGGGCGAGACGCGAGGCGTCGGGCTCAGAGGACGACGGTGAGGAGTTGCGTCTGCTGTACGTCGCCCTGACCCGGGCCGGATCCGCTGTGGTGATGTGGTGGGCTCCCGGCGGCCCGACGAGGTCATCACCGCTGCACCGTCTCCTGTTCAGCCGCGACCGGACGACACCGGACCCCAGACCCGCGGTTCCCGACGATGCAGCTGCCGCGCGGCGACTCATGGAATGGGGGGAGTCGGCCGGCGCCGGTGTTCGGGTCGAACCGGCTCGCACCGATGGGCTGCAGGTCCCGCAGTGGGATGACCGCTCGGCGCCCGACGGGGAACTCCACGCTGCCCGTTTCGACCGTCGGATCGACCACACGTGGCGGCGGACCTCGTATTCGGCGCTGATCGCCGGGTCGCCACATCAGGGACCGGTCGCCAGTGAACCCGAGTACTCGGAGAAGACCGACGAGCAGACGGTCGAGCCCCTTGCCGAGCCGGTGGATGACGGGCCAGGGGAGCTGATGCATCCGTCGCTGATGAACTCCCTCCCGTTCGGCGCCGCGTTCGGAACTCTTGTTCACGAGGTCCTCGAACTGGTCGACACCGACGCCGACGATCTGGCGGGCGAAGTGCGGTCCAGGTGTTCAGAAGCGGTGCGCTCTCGCCTGGTCGACATCGACATCGACGCACTGTCCACAGCCCTGCTCGCCGTGTTGGCCACCCCGCTCGGCAAGGCTCAGGTGACGCTTGCCGAGATATCGTCGTCGAATCGGTTGCCGGAGTTGAATTTCGAACTGCCGCTGGGATCAGGGGCGGAAGCGACCCTGCGGGAAGTCAGTGATCTGATGCAGCGCTTTCTGCCCCCCGATGATCTACTCGCCGACTACCCCGAGCAGCTACGTCGGATACCTGCGCCTCCGCTGCGCGGCTTTCTCACCGGCAGCATAGATGCCGTTCTTCGACTGCCAGGGAACTCCTTCGTGGTCGTCGACTACAAAACAAATCGCACCGCCCGAGGCGATCTCAGCTGCCTCGACTACACACCCGAGTTGATGGCACGGGAGATGGTCCACTCGCACTACCCTCTGCAGGCACTGTTGTATTCGGTTGCGTTACATCGTTACCTGCGTTGGCGGTTGCCGGATTACTCTCCGCGCACGCACCTCGGTGGCGTGCAGTACCACTTCGTCCGGGCGATGATCGGGCCACAAACTCCGTCCGGGTGCGGCGTATTCGAGTGGAACCCACCCGCCGAACTCATCGTCGCCACCTCGGATCTGATCGCGGGAAGGGCCCTGACACCGTGAGTATCGAGCCCGACAACCGGATCGTGCAACGGGCACATCCTGCGCTGGTGCCGTTCAATCTGGCCGGCGTGCTCAGCGCCGCCGACATCCACGTTGCGCAAACCCTCGCGACGTTGAGCAGAACCGAGATCGAACCCACGGTGCTGTTGGCCGCAGCACTCGCAGTGCGGGCGGTGAGGCTGGGGTCGGTCTGTGTCGAGGTCGACCGCCTGTCCGAGGTCGCCGTCGACACCGAAGAGTTCGGAATCGATCTCTCGACGCTGCCATGGCCGGATCCCGCCGAGGTC
This sequence comes from Williamsia limnetica, assembly GCF_003217475.1. Lineage (GTDB taxonomy): Bacteria > Actinomycetota > Actinomycetes > Mycobacteriales > Mycobacteriaceae > Williamsia > Williamsia limnetica. The sequence goes on from NZ_QJSP01000001.1 coordinate 133,939, forward strand.
GTCGCCGCACTGACAAAGAGTCCGTTCTTGATGGGCGCCGACTCGGGGCCCTTGCGCCCACTGCATCTGGCCAAGACCCCCGAGGGTCCGCTGCTTTACCTGCGCCGGTATTTCCTACAGGAACAGCGCATCCGCGAGTTGCTCGACGAACGCGCCCGGAGTCATCCGTCGGTCGAGGTAGGCAAACTCACCACCGGGCTGGCGCGGCACTTCCCGGATGCCGCGCCGGATCGGCAGCGTGTTGCCGCGGCGCTGGCGACCGCGGGCTGGACGACGGTGATCGCAGGCGGACCGGGAACCGGAAAGACCCACACCGTCGCCCGGGTGCTGGCCCTGATGTTCGACGAGTACGGCCCTCAGCTCCGGGTGGCGCTGGCCGCTCCGACCGGACGGGCCGCGGCGCAGCTGGAAGAATCCGTACGGTCGCAGGCGGGAGCCCTGGGTCTGCCCGAGCACCTGACGGCGACCACCCTGCACCGACTGCTCGGCTGGAAACCCGGTAATCGCAGTAGGTTTGCCCACGACGCGAACAACCGACTACCGCATGATCTGGTGGTGGTCGACGAAACCTCCATGGTGTCGCTGACGATGATGTCCCGGCTTCTCGATGCTCTTCGTCCGCACAGCCGCCTCGTACTGGTCGGCGATCCCGACCAGTTGGCTTCGGTCGACGCCGGCGCGGTATTGGCCGACCTCGTGGCCAGGCCGGTATCGCAGCCGATCCATCCGGTTCTCGAAGAAGTACTGGCCCCTGACCTGGTGGAAGATGCGGCCGATGACGACGCACTCACGACAGACGAGCGTGATCGGCTCGGCGGCGGCGTCATTCGGCTCACCAAGGTGCGCCGGTTCGGTGAACAGATCAAGCGTCTGGCTTCCGCCGTGCGCGAGGGCGATTCGGATCTGGTGATCGAACTCCTCGGCGCCGGTCATCCTGAGTTCGAGCTCGTGGACCCCGACGATCTCACCGGTGTCCGCGATGAGACCGTCACCGCCGCGGCTCGCCTCGGCGAGGCCGCAGCCGCCGGCGACCCCCGGTCTGCGCTCGAGGGTCTGCAGACGCACCGACTCCTGTGCGCCCACCGCGAAGGCTCTTCCGGCGTCGAGTTCTGGTCGCGTCTGGCCATGGAGTGGATCGACGCTCCCGCCGATGCCCTCGATGCGGGCAGTTGGTACCCCGGGCAACCGCTGCTCGTGACCGCGAATGACTACGACACGGGAATCTTCAATGGTGACACCGGTGTGGTGGTGAGGACCGAGGGCCGTCTGATGGTGGCCTTCGCCCGCGGATCCAGTTGGAAGCTGCTGCATCCGTCGCAACTGGTGGCGGCTGTCCCCGTGTACGCCATGACCATTCATCGCAGTCAGGGTTCGCAGTACGAGTCGGTGTCCGTGGTCATCCCGCCGGAGCGATCGGCGCTGCTGACCCGTGAACTGCTCTACACCGCGATCACGCGAGCGAGTCGTCACGTCAGGTTGATCGGGACCGAAGCGGCGGTCAGGGCGGGAGTTGATCGCAAGGTGCTGCGGGCCAGTGGGCTCCGGACGCAGGTCAGCTGAGTCCGGGTTCTCGCTCGTCATCGCCGAACGCGAGAGCGTCGACCGCGTCGGCATCGGCCGTCAACGGCATCCGCAGGAACCACTCGTTGCGCAGGACCTGCCGCCGGGTCTCCTCTGGCAATCCCGCGAGCATGGTCATCGCGCCGCCTCTGGCGATCTCACTGCGGTGCGCGCACAGCGCCTGCCACTTGATGTCCAGCCAGGGCTCCACATCGACGGTGGTGTCGACGGCCTCGTCGGGGACACCGGGCAAGGGGCCTTCGAGCCCCGATGACTGCTTCATGACCGCAGGCCACAGCACCTTCGAGATCGATAGTGGCATCGTCGCGAGGTACATCGCTTTCGTGCGCCAAGGTTTCCCGGTTTCCGGGTACAGCTGCGGATAGGCGGCTGCCCCGACCGCGGCCAGGGTCACCCGGTGGGCTTGTACGTGATCGGGGTGCCCGTAGATCCCGAGTGGGTCGTAGGTCAACACGGTATCGGGCCGAAACCTGCGAATGTGCGCCACGAGCGCCCCGACAGCCTCGTCGAACGGTGCATCGCAGAACGCTGCTCGACCCGGCGCCGAATCGGCGAAAGCGCGGTCGCCGTAGCCGAGTAGCTGCGGGGTTCCCGCGCCGAGCAGTTCGAGTGATTCTCCGAGCTCTGCCGACCGCATCGTGCCGTCGGCCCACGTGCAGGTGACCACGGCGGTACGGCCCCCGAGTTGTGCGCAACGGGCAAGAACGCCGCCAGTCCACAGTGCTTCGTCGTCGGGATGCGCGTGGACGCAGAGCAGACTTGGATGCGGCATCGTTTCAGCGTAGTCGGGGCGAGTGCACCGACTACCAAAACGGGCAGCGGTGCTGACCAACCCCTGCTCAACCCCCGCGTGGGGCTGAGAAATTCTTCGATCGTGCGATACGGAGTCGGACTAGAGTCACCCCATGACCCAAAGCTCCCGCCGTACGACGAATGTGTTCGCCAAGATCTCGCCCGCCGGCTGGGCGGCGCTGGCACTGTCGGTCATCGCAGTCATCTTCGTACTGCAGAATCGGCGTTCGACGAGCATCCAACTGTTCTGGATCACCGTCGATTCTCCGCTGTGGTTCACGCTGCTGGCCGTGTTCGCGGTCGGTTGGTTGGTCGGGGTGCTGACCATGCGCGGGCGCGCGAAGCGCAACACCTGACCTCGCCGACGGAGTCCTGTCGCACCCAGCGTTGTTACTGTCAGCGGTCTTGCCTGTGAAAAAATTGGAGGCGCAGTGACTTCTCTGTGGAATCGATGTGTGCCGAAGCGCTACGTCTTCGGTGGTCTCGTGCTCGCGACCATCTCGTTGTGGCTGTCGTTGACCCCGTCGCTGCTGCCGCGCGGATGGTTGTTCCAAGGTGTGGTCAGCGGAGCATCGGCCGCGATCGGATACGGCGTCGGCGTACTCGGGTCGATGCTCGTCCGATATGTCGTCGGCCGGGAGGCCCCTGCCGCCGTCAAGCGTAATGCCTGGCGGGCGCTGGCGGGCGCCGCTGCGGTCGGCACGATCGTCGGTCTTGTCTGGTTCGGATCGTGGCAGAGCGAGTTGCGCGAGCTGATGGATACCGAGCCGTTCCCGGTTGTCGGATATCCGTTGGTCGTGGTGCTGGCCGCGGTGATCTTCGTGGCTCTGGTAGCCCTCGGCCGATCCCTGGTGCGGCTGACCAGGGCCGTGGCGCGGCAACTGGCGCGCCTGGTCCCTCCGCGTGTGTCCGGGGTGGTTGCCGCGACGCTGGTTGTGATCCTGATCATCGGTGTGCTGAACGGCGTCGTCACGCGGGTGGTGATGTCAAGCCTGAACGACACTTTCGCCGCGATGAACAAGGAGACCGATCCCGACACCGATCCCCCGGACAACAGCTATCGGTCCGGGGGGCCCGATTCGCTGATCGGCTGGGAGTCGCTGGGACGTCAGGGCCGCATCTTCGTGGCAAACGGACCGACGACCTCCGAACTCACGGCATTCAACGGAACCCCTGCGACAGAACCGATCCGCGCGTACGCCGGTCTCGCATCTGCGGAAGGCTATCGGCCGGAGGCCGAGCTCGCCGTGGACGATCTCGAGCGGGCGGGTGGCTTCGAACGAGATGTGCTGGCGGTGGGAACCACCACCGGGACCGGATGGATCAACGAGAGCACAGTCAGCGCACTGGAGTATCTGTACAACGGAAACTCGGCGATCGTGTCGATGCAGTACTCCTACCTACCGAGTCCGATCTCGTTCCTCGTCGATCAGGACCGGGCTCGTCAGGCGGGGCAGGCTCTGTTCGAATCGGTCTATGCACGATGGCACTTGTTGCCGGAACAGACGCGGCCCAAGTTGGTCGTCTTCGGTGAGAGTCTCGGTTCGTTCGGTGGAGAAAGCGCCTTCACCAGCATCGAGGATCTTGCCGCACGCGCCGACGGTGCGCTCTTCGTCGGGCCGACCTACACGAACGCGGTGTGGCAACAGGCCACCGCCAATCGCGACGACGGGTCGCCGCAGTGGCTTCCCGTCTATGGCGAGGGCGACACAGCTCGATTCGTCGCTCGTGCCGATGACCTCGACCGTCCGGGCACCGAGTGGCCCGCCCCGCGTGTGGTGTACCTGCAGCACCCGTCGGATCCGATCACATGGTGGTCACCCGATCTGGCATTCCGCAAACCGGATTGGCTTTCGGAAGCACGGGGATACGACGTTCTGGACAGTGTCCGCTGGATTCCGGTGGTCACTTTCCTGCAGGTCTCGGCGGACATGGTCGATTCCAACAACGTCCCCGATGGTCACGGGCACACGTTCCACGCCGACATCGCGAACTCGTGGGCGTCGATCCTGCAACCTGCGGGATGGACGGACGCCGACACCCAGCGGTTGCGGCAGGTGCTGACCGATCAACAGGCCGAATGAGCCGAACAGTCGCCAGTAGAGGCTGCGGACCGCACCGAGTCAGAGCACACTGGAGAAATGGCGATCATCAACAAAGGGTTCGGCGCCCGGCGCCGGCAGCACGACGACCGGATCCCGCCGGGGCAGTACCTCACCAATGACTTTCCCGTTTTGTCGGCCGGGCCGACCCCGTCGATATCACTGTCGGAGTGGACGTTAGGAATCGAAGTTCCCGGCAGACAGGCCCGCCGCTGGACGTGGGACGAGTTCATGGCACTGCCTCAAGAAGACATCACCGTCGACATCCACTGCGTGACAGCCTGGTCGAAACTCGGCACGAGCTGGCGTGGGGTCTCACTCGACGTGCTGCTCGGAGAAGACGTCGATCCTGACGGGTTCGTGATGGCGCATTCCTACGGCGGGTACACCACGAACGTGCCCCTCGAGGACGTACTCGACGGCAAAGCGTGGATCGCGCACACCTTCGATGGTGAGCCACTCGATCCCGAGCACGGTGGACCGGCCCGCCTGCTGATCCCGCACCTGTATTTCTGGAAGTCGGCGAAGTGGGTGGAGCATCTGAAGGTGATGGACTCGGATGTGCCAGGCTTCTGGGAGACCAACGGATATCACAATCACGGCGATCCCTGGAAAGAGGAACGATATTGGTGAACGGGTGGCGGCCGGCGACGGTCGTCGCGGCCTCGATGGAGACACCGACGGCGCGGACTCTGCAACTGCACGTGCCCGAACGTGGCAGGGTGCTTCCGGGCCAGCACATCGACATCCGCCTGACCGCCGAGGACGGCTATCAAGCGGTCAGGTCGTATTCGGTGGCCGCTGCATCGGGTGACGACCTTCTCGAGACGACCATCGAGGAGCTCGCCGACGGTGAGGTGTCACCGTACTTGATCAATGATCTCGAGGTCGGTGATCGAGTCGAGATCCGCGGACCCATCGGCCGGTGGTTCACCTGGCACGCAACGGATCCGGCTCCGGTGCAACTGATCGCGGGTGGCTCCGGTGTGGTGCCCCTGATGTCGATGATCCGGGCCCGCGAGACCGCTCGATCGCAGATTCCGTTCCGTCTGCTCTATTCGCTGCGAACTCCCGAATCCCGTTACTACGGCGCCGAACTGGACAGTCTCGCAGGCGCACAGCGGTTGGGGGTCGACTACTTCTACACGCGGCAGGCACCACCTGGGTCGGCCAGACCCGCCGGCAGACCCGATGTCGGGGAGTTCGCCGCACGGGTGATCCCGGCGGATCGCACCCCCGAGATCAGGGTCTGTGGACCCACAGCGTTCGTCGAGCAATACGCGCAGTGGCTGCTCGATCTCGGGTACCCGGCCGCGACCATTCGGACGGAGAGGTTCGGGGGATGACGCTGCACGACACGTCCTGGCGCGCTTTTGCCTCTGACAACTACGCGGGAGTGTTACCGGAGGTGCTCGCGGCACTGGGCGAAGCCAACGGAGGTCACCAGTCGTCGTACGGCGACGACGTGTACACCGACGCCCTGCGGGCGGTGATCCGCCGCGAGTTCGGCGCACGCGCCCAGATCTTCCCGGTGTTCAACGGCACCGCCGCCAACGTCGTCTCCCTGACCTCCATGATGCCGCGCTGGGGTGCGGCCATCGTGGCGGAGTCGGCGCATGTCCAGAACGACGAGGGCGGCGCACCGGAACGGGTGAGCGGCTTGAAGCTGATGACCGTTTCGGCCCCTGGCGGCAAGCTCACCCCGGAGTCCATCGCGACGCAGGCCTGGGGGTGGGGCGATGTACAGCGCGCGCAGCCGCTTGCGGTCAGCATCACCCAGGCCACCGAACTCGGCACGGTGTACACGGCGGATGAGATCAAGGCGATCTGCGATTTCGCGCATGCCCACGAGATGACCGTGCACATCGATGGCGCCCGGCTGTGGAATGCTGCCGCAGCGCTTGACATGTCGTTCGGCGAGTTCACGTCTGCTGTCGGCGTGGATGTGGTGAGTCTGGGCGGCACCAAAGCCGGGGCATTGGGGGCAGAAGCGGTGGTCATCCTCAATCCGGAGCTGGCGGAAGGTATGGCGTACCTGCGAAAGCTCAGTATGCAGCTGGCGAGCAAGATGAGGTTCATCTCGGCGCAGCTCCTGGCATTGTTCTCCGATGGTGCCGGTATTTCCGCTGCGGCGCACGCCAATTCGATGGCGTCGCGTCTGCGCACTCAGCTCGAGGGCACCCCGGGCCTGTCGTTCACCCAACCGACCGACGCGAATGCGGTGTTCGCGATTCTCGATCCTGCCGTGGCCGACAGAATCCGCGAAACCTGGAAGTTCTACAACTGGGACGACTTCACCGGTGAGGTGCGGTGGATGTGTTCTTTCGACACCACCGAGTCCGACGTCGACGAGTTCGCGTCGACCATCCGATGTGAACTCACGGCAGAATCCGGGTCGAAGACGTAGATCGCCAACTCACTGCTTGTCGGGGTCACCGCCGAGCTGGTGACGCAGCGTTTCGCCGACGTCAGGCATCCGGAACCGGTGGCCCAGATCAGACAATCGTTCGGGGACCACGTGCTGATTGGCCAGTGCGAGTTCTCGTGCACCCTGTGATCCGAGGATGAGCTGGGGGCCCACCGAGGGAACAGGCAAGACGGCCGGGCGATGGACGGCCGAGGCCAACGCCGCGGTGTACTCGGAGTTGCGCACCGCATTCGGCGCGACAGCGTTGATCGGGCCGACCACCCGTTCGTCGACGATGGCGCGGTAGTAGATGTCGATCAGATCGTCGATCCCGATCCAGGACAGCCACTGCTCTCCATCGCCGAGTCGGCCGCCCAGACCCAGTGTGAACAGCGGGCGCATCAGGCGAAGCGTGCCTCCGGCCGCGGCCTGGACGATACCCGTGCGCACGTGCACCACGCGGCCACCCGGCGCCGCAGCAGCTGCCGCTTCCCAGTCCACGACGACGTCGGCCAGGAATCCGTCACCCCGCGAGGAACTCTCGTGGAGGACCTCGTCACCGCGGTCATATCCGTAGAATCCGATGGCCGAGGCACTGATGAATGCCGGCGTGGGATCTGCCGCCGCCGCGATCCGCGCCAATGCCGCGGTCGGTTCGATTCTGCTCTCGCGGACGGCCTTCCTGTGTGCATCGTTGAAACGCCCGGCGATCGACTCGCCGGCCAGATGAACCACGGCATCTACCCCGTCGAACAGATCCGGAGCGGGGTTCTCGGGATCCCACCGACGTTCGTCTGGACCCCGGGGATCGCGCCGGACCAGCGCGATCACCCGATGACCACCGGTGGTCAGCAAAGCACTGAGCGGAGCTCCGACCAATCCCGACGATCCGGTGATGGCAACGGTCAGCGGGTCGCTCCGCAAGGATTTCGCCCAGGCGTGGGTCGCGAGGTCGTCGGCGAGTTGGCGATGCCGATAGCGGAACATCGATCGCAGCAACGCTGCCGGCACGGGGGTGTTGACCGTGTCGGTGACGCGGGTCGAATCGGAGTCGACCTCGGAGAACCCGTGATGGTGGGTCCAGGTCATCATGGTCTTCAGCGGCCACGAGTCGAGTTTGTCCACGAACTGGTTCGGCGGGTGGAACCTGGAGGCCTGATGCTTGGCCTCCCACTTGAGGCCGCCCGGGAATGCCAGTATCGCCGTACCGTCTTCGAGTGAGTCTGCTTCCTGCACCAACGACGGCGGCCCCCACGGCGGTGCGAGGCGAGTGAACGCTCCGGGGCGACCGTGCCAGGCGAATACCTCGTCGATGGGAGCGGGGACGATGCTGGAATGCGTGATACCCATGAGCCCACGCTACGCAGGTCGGTGACACGGGTCGCGTTCACGGCCCGTAGAGCTCAGGTCCAGTACGGATCGCGACCGAGTAGCCCCAGGATGCGGTCTTGGCGTGGTGCGTCTGCCGATACCTCGACGACGGGTCCGAACACCACGATTCCGGGCCCGAAGGCCCCTGGTTGGCGCATGATGTCCGGGATCTGTTGCGCCCCTTGCCACTGATCCTCGAGTTCATCCGGGTCGATCGAATAGTCGAGACCCAGCGCTCGGGCCAGATCCCAGGTGTGGATCACCAGGTCGGCGCTCGCCACCGTATCGACATGGGCAGCGAACGTCGACGGTCCCATCGGGGTCTGCACGGCGAGACCTACGACGGCCGGGTCGCGGAGTGCGCGCTCGATGTCGGCTCGGGCGCTGTTGAACGCACCCAGTGGATCCTCCGAGGCAGCGGGAGCAGGCGTCAACCCGGTGGGCGTGGAAGCGAACATGGCAGCGTGCATGTCCACAGCGTGCTGCACGACATCTGCAGCATTCCAGTCGGCGCAGGGGGAGGGGGCCGACCAGCGGCCGGGCGCGGCACCGGAGATGACGTCGGCAAAGCGCCCTGCACGACGTGAATACCTGGCGAGGACTTCCTGATCGTCAGCCATCGACTCAAACTCCCATCATGTCTTGGGCGAGCGTAGGCCGCCGCTCAGCGGATCCGGACGAGAACGACGAATCGGTGCACGTATGTGTTGTCATATCGTCGCTCGACCATCGCGCGGAGAACCAGACCATACTGGACATCAGACCATCACGGAGGGCGGGAAGCGGCATGAACAATGTCGATCACTTCGGACCGGCGCCTACTGCGCCCAGGGGCGAGCTTCGGCCCGGCCGCGGTGGGGTGCGAGTGACCAGGGTGGCTGTGCCGCCGAGCGATCTGCTTCGGCACGTCTGGTGTGCGCAGTGGGATCTCGACACTCCCGCCCTGCAGCCAGTGCTCGAACACCCCGGCGGGAACGTCGTGGTCGAACCCGATCGCGCGGCGCTCTATTGCGTCAGCCAAGGGACGTCAGAACGCAAACTCGAGGCGACCGGGTGGGCAGCGGGTGTACTGCTGCGCCCGGCAGCGATCACCATCATGACCGGGCGCTCCATGGCGAGGGGTTCGTCCAGGGGGCCTGCGCTACCTATCGGAGAACCGCTGCCCATCCCTGGCGATGACGGCATGAGCCGACGGATCAGGGCGGTCATGACAGCACCCGAGGTCACGGGTCGCGAATTCGACATTGTCGCGAACCTCTACGACCAGTGGGCGCAGCAGTGGTCGGTCGACGACGAAGGGTTGCTGATCAACAAGATCATCGATGCAGTCGAGGACGAGAACGGTCCTCGGCGGGTGGCAGACCTCGCGGCCATGGTCAACATGTCGACAAGGGCCCTTCAACGCCTGACGATTCACCGCACAGGTCTGAGCCCGAAGTGGCTGATCCAACGCCGCCGGCTGCAAGACGCCGCGATGGCGTTACGTCACGGCCACACGGCCATCGCCGATGTGGCCGCGCAGTTGGGGTACGCCGATCAGGCTCACCTCGCCCGGGAGTTCAAGGCCGTCATCGGACAGTCACCGACGGATTATGTCGCCGCAGTGAGGTTCGTGGACAACTGACCGATGGTCAGACCCGGCGACCGACCCTCGAGAGCCCCCTGATTGCCCACGACCTCGTGAATCGGAAAACATCTGTAGTCGGACGTTTTGGGCGCTCTGTTCCCTATGCTCGTGCAGGAGGCGGGACCAGGCCGTCTGCGCGCGCGAGGAACAGGGAGTTACGCCATGTCGGAACAGGTGGACGTGATCGTCGTCGGTGGGGGACTCGCAGGGTTGGTGGCCGCCCACGAGTTGGTCAAAGCGGGGCGGAGAGTGGCCATTGTCGACCAGGAGAACGAGCAGAACCTCGGCGGTCAGGCGTTCTGGTCTCTCGGAGGGCTGTTTCTCGTCGACACGCCGGAGCAGCGCAGACTCGGAATCAAGGATTCGGTGGAGTTGGCACGACAGGATTGGTTTTCCTCCGCCGGATTCGATCGCGACCGCGAGGATCACTGGCCTCGCCAGTGGGCGCAGGCCTATGTCGACTTCGCGGCCGGCGAGAAGCGGTCGTATCTGCACGACCTGGGTCTGAAGGTGATGGCCACCGTCGGGTGGGCCGAACGCGGAGCCGGAGCTGCAGGTGGTCACGGGAACTCCGTACCCCGCTTCCACATCACGTGGGGGACCGGACCAGAGGTGGTCCGGGTGTTCCGCGAACCTGTGCTGGAGGGCGCCAGCAGAGGTTTGGTGACCTTCCACTACCGCCATCAGGTCGACGACATCATCGTCGAGAACGGCGCCGCGGTGGGCGTGCGTGGCACGGTGCTGGTCCCGTCCACGCAGCGGCGCGGCGCGGAATCGACGCGTGAGGCGGCCGGCGAGTTCGAGATGAGGGCGCAGGCCGTGGTCGTCACGGCCGGCGGTATCGGTGGAAATCTCGAGCTGATCAAGAAGAACTGGCCCACCGAGCGTCTCGGTCCGGCACCGGCACACATGATCAGCGGGGTGCCCGCACACGTCGACGGGCGAATGCTGGGGATCACCGAAAGTGCAGGCGGCAACATAGTGAACCGGGATCGGATGTGGCACTACACAGAAGGGATCAAGAACTGGGATCCGATCTGGCCGAACCACGCCATCCGCATCATTCCCGGACCATCGTCGCTGTGGCTGGATGCGACCGGCAAAAGGCTTCCGGTACCGAACTTCCCGGGATTCGACTCGCTCGGAACGCTCGGGACCATCACCAGGGGTGGCCACGACTTCACGTGGTTCATCCTCACGCAGGCGATCATCGAGAAGGAGTTCGCGCTCTCTGGGTCCGAGCAGAACCCCGACTTCACCGGCAAGGACGTCAAACTGCTCCTGCAGCGCGTGAAAAAGGGCGCCACCGGGCCTGTGGAGGCCTTCAAGTCGAATGGTGTCGACTTCGTCGTGCGTGACAACCTGCGAGACCTCGTCGCAGGGATGAACGAGATCACGACGGGCCCCGCACTCGACTTCGAACAGATCGAGGCCGAGGTGGTGGCCCGCGATCGGCAACTGGAGAACAAGTACACCAAGGACATGCAGATCATGGCGATCCGCAATGCCCGAAGTTATCTGAGTGACAAGATCATCCGCGTGGCAAAACCGCACCGCCTGCAAGATCCGAAGTACGGCCCGATGATCGCGGTCAGGCTGCACCTGGTGACGAGGAAGACGCTGGGTGGTCTCGAGACCAACCTCGACTCGCAGGTGATCCGCCCTGACGGCAGCGCATTCGACGGCCTGTACGCAGCAGGTGAGATCGCCGGCTTCGGAGGAGGCGGAGTGCACGGGTACAACGCGCTCGAGGGGACATTTCTCGGCGGCTGCATCTTCTCGGGCCGCGCTGCCGGCCGGGCACTCGCCCGCGACCTCGGGTGACTGCAGACCGAGTCAGTGGGCAGGCGCAGGAGCTTTGGCCTCGGCTTCGTGCGCAGCCTCGGCGGCAACGGCTTCAGCGTGTGCTCGAGGTCGGGCCTCACGGATGCGTACGTCTATCTGGTAGGAGATGATGGCGAGCGCGAAGAGTCCGACGGTGAGGTTGAGGAGTGCGCCGAATCCCTCGGTCGCGAAGTCGACGAGGGCGTTGAGCATCGCAAACGTCAGGGCTCCATACCGCAGCAATTGCAGCGGCCAGATCCTGGCGGTGCGGTTGCGCGCGATCATCGCAGGTAGTGAGAATGCCAGCGTGATCGCGGCGCTGGCTATCAGGATATAAGCTGCCACACCCGCTCCTGCCAGTTCTACCTGGAGTCCGTTGTCCGCGTAGTACGGGTTGTCGAGCCAGATGCCTACGACACCCGACACGAGAGCGGCGAAAGAGATGACGACGAGGGACCAGCCGACGATCGGTAACCAGCGTGGGCTACGAAAGAATGAGGGGATCAGCCGAGGGGCCCACTGCTGGAGGGCGTACAACCGCGCCGACGCTGACGGAGCGCCGATCAGAAGGTCCCGAACATGCTGAGCGGTATCAGGATCGGCACCCTTTTCCTCCGCACGCTCGACCAGCCGCAGACCCAGTTCACGTCGATGTGGTTGTAGCCCGCGCGCGACCCCGTCCGCAGCCATCGCGGCTGCTGTCGCGAGCTCTTCGTGGGCGCTCAGCGGCCGAACTTCGCGCATGATCCGGCCCAGGATCAGAACGACCACCACGAGTACGTACATGATCTCGGCGGAGGGTCCGTAGAAGTAGTCGTTGTCTTTGGTGACGAACTTGCCTACCTCGTCGAGAAAGAGCCCAAAGCCGATGCCGCCGAACACAACACAGAACAGTCGAGCGCCGTACCCGAGCATCCACCAACTCACCAGCAGCGCCAGCATCATGAGCGCGCCGCCGTACAGGGCATGCGCGATGTGCAGGGTGCCGCCACCCACCTGCGGGTAGTCGGTCGCCCACAGGTAGCCCCTGGTGACGAGAATCGTGGCGATCGCAATGATCATGAAGGCTTCTGCCGAACTGGTACCGATCGCGTTGCGGGTGAACGGCCCGAGTCGGTGCGGCCGTGTGCCGGACGGTGTCACATCACTCCTTGACGCAGGCAGAGCTGTTGCCCCACGGTGAATGAAGTGTACTGGGATCGTCATGTCGGATGATCGCTTCGGGCCGACATCGGCGCAACGACGGAACACCGAACCGGGGAAGGAGATCGTCATGGGCAGCCGGTTCGACGCGAACTTCTGGGACGAACGATATGGCAGCACCGACCGGGTGTGGAGCGGAAAGCCTACGGCGCTGCTCCAGTCGGAGGTGGGAGCCTTGACCGCAGGCGATGCGGTAGAACTGGGTTGCGGCGAAGGTGCCGACGCCGTCTGGCTGGCGCGCCAGGGCTGGCAGGTGGATGCGGTGGACTTCTCCGCGGTCGCGTTGTCGCGGGTCGCCGAGTTCGCCTCGCACGCCGGTCCGGAGGTCGCAGCCCGCATCAGGACCATCGAGGCCGACCTCTTCGATTGGGAGCCGCGCGAGCATCACTACGATCTCGTGTGCGCTCAATACCTGCACGTTCCCTCGGAACTACGCTCTCGCCTGGTCCGCAGGGCCTCGGCAGCAGTGCGGCCGGGCGGGCACCTGTTGTGGATCGGTCACGACCGGTCAGATCTGCAGACGGGTGTCGCCAGGCCCGGGCACCCTGACCTCTACTTCACCGCCGAAGAGATCCTTGCGTGTGTCGACTCCACCGACTGGTCTGTGCAGACCAACCGGGTGATCGCTCGCGACGGCGTCGACAGGGCGGGTGCGCCCGCGACCGTCCACGATGTCGTTGTCCGTCTGAATTGTCATGCGACGAGGCCGGGCCCGGTCGATGGCGGCGAGCTTTCGCCGGAAAACCGGTGAGCTGCACGGTTGCCCTATACGCTCGGCAAATGAGAAAAATCGTGAGTGCTGTCGCGGCGGTTGCCGCAGTGTCTGCCGGATTGATGTTTCCGGCGACCGCGCAGGCCACCCCCGGTGAGGGCATCAGCGGAGTGACGTTGCTGGACATCGAGATCCCTGCCGAGTTGCTGCCGTTCGTCCCTGACGGGGCTCACGTGGTCGCGAAGCAGATCACGATTGCCCCGGGTGGCACCACGGGCTGGCATTACCACGATGGTCCGGTGCTGGGCATCGTGCAGGCCGGGACGCTGACGCATCCGGGGTCGGACTGCAAGCCGGTCGTCTACGACACCGGGGCATTCATCAACGAACCCAGCGGGAAGTCGAACACGCATGTCGGGCGCAACCTCGACAAGAAGGTCCCGGTGATCCTGGACGTCGTGTATCTCGAACCGATCGGCGCGCCGCTCTTCGAGGACGTCACGCCGGCACCGGCGTGCGACAAGACGTAGAGGTTCGGCCGGAAACTCGTTTCGCCACCTTGAGCCTGGAGGCTCGGCCGACCCCCTACCATCGGTGTGGTGCAGATCGCTGAGAAAGTCGCCGTAGTCACCGGAGGGGGAGCCGGTATCGGCGCCGCCCTCGCCCATGCGCTGGCAGAGGCCGGCGCCGCCGTACTGGTCGCCGACCTCGATGAGCAATCGGCGATCTCGGTGGCCGCAGAGATCACGGCGCGCGGATCCGCGAAAGCAATATCGCTCGGCGGGGACGTCTCGGATCCTGCTGTGCTGGAGCAGATCATCAGCCTTGCCGAAGCCGAACTCGGTCCGGTCGACATCTTCTTCGCAAACGCCGGAACCACCGCCGGCCTCGGACTCGACACCCCGGATTCGCAGTGGGACGTGGCTCTGGGTGTCAATGTACTGGCCCACGTGCGTGCCGCTCGACTGCTGGTTCCCAAGTGGATAGAGCGCGGGGGCGGATATTTCGTGTCGACCGCGTCCGCAGCAGGTCTGCTCACCCAGATCGGGTCCGCAACCTACTCGGTCTCCAAGCACGCGGCGGTCGGATTCGCGGAGTGGTTGTCGGTCACCTACGGAGATCAAGGGGTCGCCGTCAGTTGCCTGTGCCCGATGGGCGTCGAGACCAAGCTCCTGCGCTCGGGCTTCGAGACGGATCAACCCGGTGCCTCCGTGGCCGCGAGTGCAGTCACCGGCGCCGGGGCAGTATTGAGCCCGGAGCAGGTCGCGACCGCCGTCCTCGCCGCGATGGCAGAAGAGAAGTTCCTGATTCTGCCGCACCCGGAGGTGCTCGACTTCTACCGTAACAAGGGGTCGGACTACGACCGCTGGATAGGCGGCATGCGCCGCTACCAGCGACACTTGATGTCGGACTCGTGATCTTTCGCTCCACAATTCAACGAAAGCTGGTTACCTTCAATGGATTTCGCCTTCTCGCCGCGCTGCTTGGAGTTTCAGGATCGTCTGGTCGGGTTCATGGATGCTCACGTCTACCCGGCCGAGGCCACCTACGCCCAGCAGATGGCGGAATCGGGTGACCCACATTTTGATCCACCGATCATCGAGGAACTCAAAGCGGAAGCGAAGTCCAGGGGTCTGTGGAATCTCTTCCATCCCAACCCGCAGTACGGCGCAGGCCTGACGAACTCCGAGTACGCGCCGCTGGCCGAGATCATGGGCCGCAGCGCGGGTTTGGCCCCGGAAGCCACCAATTGCTCGGCACCGGACACCGGCAACATGGAGGTGTTCTCCCTGTTCGGCACCGACGAGCACAAGGAGCGCTACCTGCAGCCCCTGCTCGACGGCACCATCCGATCGGCGTTCGCGATGACCGAACCGGACGTGGCCAGTTCCGACGCGACGAACATCCAGATGTCGATGGTCCGCGACGGTGATGACTGGGTGCTGAACGGCCGGAAGTGGTGGACTTCGGGGGCGTTGCACCCCAACTGCAAGGTTCTCATCGTCATGGGCAAGACCGATCCGGATGCCGCGGCGCACGCGCAGCAGTCGATGATGGTCGTTCCGATCGATGCCCCCGGCGTGCAGTTGGTCCGAAATCTACCCGTCTTCGGTTACCAGGATCGCGAAGGGCACGCCGAGGTGGTATTCGAGAATGTGCGTGTACCGGACGCCGACGTCCTTGCCGGCGCGGGGTCCGGTTTCATGATCGGGCAGGCCCGGCTCGGCCCTGGACGCATCCATCACTGCATGCGCGCGATCGGAATGGCAGAGCGCGCACTCGAATTGCTGTGTGAGCGTGCGTCCTCGCGCGTTGCGTTCGGCAAGCCGCTCGCCGCGCAGGCGAACATCGCGGATTGGGTCGCCGAGGCGCGTATCGAGATCGAGATGACCCGGTTGCTCACCCTCAAGGCGGCGTGGCTGATGGACACGGTCGGGAACAAGCAGGCACGCACGGAGATCGCCGCGATCAAGGTCGCTGCTCCCAACATGGCGCTGAAGATCGTCGACCGTGCCATCCAGGTGCACGGCGGTGGCGGCGTCTCGGACGACTTCCCGCTCGCCAGCATGTACGCGCACCTTCGCACACTGCGGCTGGCGGACGGCCCCGACGAGGTACACAAACGCACCATCGCGCGGCAAGAACTCGGGCGATACCGCAAAACCGGGAAATCGGCATGAACGCCCCGGTCGGGATCGACACCGAGGCGGTCACCAACTGGATCGTCGGCCTGGGATTGTCTGCCCAGCCGCCATTGTCGTTCCAGCGCATCGGAAATGGTCAATCGAACCTGACGTTCCTGGTCTCCGACCCCGGTGGCAACAAGTGGGTGTTGCGTAGACCGCCGCTGGGCGCGTTGCTCGCGTCCGCGCACGACGTACTGCGCGAGCATCGCATCATGTCTGCACTCCGGAACACACCTGTCCCGGTGCCGGACATGATCGCCACCACCGATGACCCCGACATCACCGATGCCCCTTTGGTTTTGATGAGCTACATCGACGGCGCGGTCATCGATGACCGTGCCGTCGCCGAAACACTGACCGAAGATCATAGGCGCCGCATCGGGCTGTCGCTGCCGAAAGCTCTCGGAACCATTCATGCGATCGATCTCGAGTCCGTCGGGCTGGGCGACCTGGCGAGCCACAAACCGTACGCCGCCAGGCTGCTGAAACGGTGGACAGGCCAGTGGGAGAAGTCGAAAACCCGTGACGTCGAGGCGGTCACGCGGGTCGCTCAGGCACTCGCAGACCATGCTCCCGAGCAGAAAGAACTGACCCTTGTGCACGGGGATTACCACCTGAGCAACGTGATCACATCAACCTCTGACGGCGACGTGATCGGGGTCGTGGACTGGGAGCTGTGCACTCTTGGCGACCCACTGGCCGACCTGGGAAATCTGTTGGCATTCTGGCCGGAATCCACCGACCCGGTTGCGGCCTTGTCGACGGTTCCGACGTTGCCCGGATTCCCATCCAGGGCGCAGGTGATCGACGCATATGCGGTCGCAACAGGACGCGACGTGAGTGCGGCGGGGTACTGGCACACCATGGGCCTGTGGCGGCTGACGATCATCGCCGAAGGCATCCTGCGGCGATTGCTGAACGACCCGCGTAACGCCTCACGAGACGGCGGTCCCACCGCCGCGTTGATCGACAATCTCTCCGAGCGCACGTTGCAGGTCGGATCCGAAGCGGGCCTCCTGTAGGGCGGTCTTTCCGAGCGCACGCTGCAGGTCGGTTCCGAAGCGGGCCTCCTGTAAGTCAGGACCTCACACAGGCCGCGGGATCTGCGCCATGCGTCCCTGTCCGAGCCACTCGGGCACTCTCGTACGAACACCTCGACCGGCGGTGATCTGCACATCACCGCCGCGTAAGGCGACGGCCCAACTGACGTCTCCGCGCCAGATGGCGGTCAGCTCGCGAAGGCTCGAGGTCACCGTCGCGGCGACGTCGAAGCCCGGGTCGTAGTCGCAGATGTCGGCGTCACCATCGGAGACCACCAGCCACCACCTCGACACCGCAGACTCGACTCCGCGGAGCTCAAAGGTGACGACCGTCCGCGAGCGTGGCCATTGCTCGATGTCGAGGTTGCGACGCATATCCCACATCAGTAGATGGGGATCGAGGTCGTCATCGCCCAATCCACCGATCCACCGCACGCCCCAGGCGTTCAGCGCCTCGACGACCGTCGAGAGTTCGCGTCCGCTGTCGGTCAGCTCGTAGCGGGTACGCCCGCCGTCCACCTGTCGGTCGATCACACCGGCCCGTTCGAGTGTCCGGAGGCGTTTCGACAGCAGTGCCGGTGACATTTTGGGAACACCGCGCCGCAACTCGTTGAAATGGCAACTGCCGGCGAGTAACTCGCGCACCACCAACAGAGTCCAACGCTCGTCGAGCACTTCCATGGCCTTGGCGACAGGGCAGAACTGACCGTATCCGGACATAGCGACTCCTAGGATCCTCACCCAGTACACACCCCCACGGGGTGTAGGACCAGTACAGATGCGAAAGCGACGACAGTACAGATCCAGCACTGTTTCTCATGCGTCCGAACGCGGATGCTTGAAACAGGGTCGGCCGCCCGGCCACCGCTGAGGGTAGGAGAACGCTCATGACGAACAAGACTGCGGATCTGGCCAGCGATCTGAAGGTCCGGCATCGCGCCATGTGGGCTTCGGGTGACTACCCTGCGGTGGCAACACAGGTGATAGCAGGGCTGGGACCGACACTGGTCGAGGCAGTCGGGGTGCGTGCCGGCGAGGTCGTCCTCGACATCGCGGCGGGAAGCGGAAACGCATCGATACCGGCAGCCAAGAAGGGTGCGGAGGTGGTGGCATCCGACCTCACCCCGGAATTGTTCGACGTGGGACGCCAACTCGCCGCAGAAGAGCGTGTCGAACTCAGCTGGCGAGAAGCCGATGCCGAATCTCTACCTTTCGCAGACAGCAGCTTCGACGTCGTCATGTCGTGCGTGGGAGTGATGTTTGCGCCGCATCATCAGGAGTCGGCCGACGAGCTGATCCGCGTATGCCGACCCGGCGGGCGCATCGGGCTGATCAACTGGACGCCGACAGGTTTCATCGGTCGCATGTTCGCCACGATGAAACCGTACGCGCCCGCCCCTCCGCCCGGAGCGCAGCCGCCACCGTTATGGGGCAACGAGGAGCATCTGGGCACCCTGTTCGCCGACCGGATCAGTGAGTTGTCCACCACGCGCCAGACCCTCGAGGTCGACCGCTTCGAGTCCGGCGAGGAATTCAGAGACTTCTTCAAAGCCACCTACGGGCCGACTATCGCCGTGTACCGAAACATCAGCGGTGATGCCGAGGCGACCGGGTCACTCGATCAGGCGCTGGCAGCTCTGGCCGATGACGCCCTCTCCGACGGGGTCATGAAGTGGGAGTACCTCATGGTCACCGGTGTCGTCCGGTAGCCGGTCACGGCCGCACGTCACTCGTCGAGTTCTGTTGCGCTCTTACCCGACGCATCGGTGATGATGTCGATGACCTGGCGATAGACAGGCTTGGTCGAGGTCACGATCGAACCGTGATCCTCACCGTCGAGCAAGATGACCTTGCCGGTGCCGTTCTGCTTCTCGACCGCATCGACGTATCGCTGTGACAGCGACGGCAACACCACCGTGTCCGCCGTTCCGTGCACGGCGATGACCGGTGTGCCGGGGTCGATGTTCTGAATCGGATCGACGGACGTGTAGCGGTCCGGCACCTGCGACGGCGTCCCTCCGAGTGCGGTGACGATGCGATCGTCGCCGTTCTTGACCGCCTGCACCATGTCGAGGGGGCCTGCAAGCGAGATGACCTTGGTGGGCCGGAACTTCGGGTTGCTCCCGACTTCGTCGGAGTCCAGTTTGTGCCGCGTGCCGCCCCACACGGCGAGTTGTGCGCCGGCGCTGTGGCCGACGACGAGTGCGTCGGTGGTCTCGAGTTGGGGAAACTTCTTGTCGATCGCGACGACGTTGTCTAGCGCCTGCGAGACGTCCTCGAATGTGGTCGGCCACCCGCCTCCGGAACCCACACGCCGGTATTCGATGTTGTAGACCGCCATGCCCTTGGCGGCGAGATCTCGCGCGAAGGGGTCGAACAAGTTGGCGCCGAGCTGCGCTTGCCAAGCGCCGCCGTGGATCAACACCACCAGCGGAATCGAATCGACGTTCTGTTGCCCCGCGGGGAGATAGAGATCGCCCCAGTTCTGTTCAGGGTCTGTCCCGTCGAGGGTCGGGTAATCGATGCGCTGCACCGTGACCTCGGACAGCGAGGTCACCTTCGCGTCGTCCTGCACGGACGCCGAGGTGGTCACCTCCGACGAGGCCCCGCCCTCGTCCGTGCAACTCGCGAGAAGGAGGACACCGACGGCGGCGAGAATTGTGAACACGTGGGTATTGCGTTGTCGCATCTGTCTCTTTCAGAAGTCGTGAGTTGTCGTGCCGTGGTCTGCGGCCGACGGTGTCTAACTGTTGGCGTCGACCGCCACGGCGGGCATGTCTTCCCAGACACCGAGGATCTGCGGATCCTGCATCTCCATCCAGGCGATCACATCCTGGTAGGTCGCACAGATGGTTTCTGGTTTCACGCAGACCTCGCTCATGAAGTCGGCGGTGGCCGGGTTGAACGCATTGCCACTCCAGTCGTTGAAGTGGTTGGCGATGACCAGCGGCGCCCGGTTGCCCTCGTATGCGCGCCGGAACATGTAGTCGTAGGACTCCTTTACGATCTTTCTGATCTCGGGAGCCTTACTCGGGGTGTCCTTCGCTTCGTTGAAGGTGTACCAGTAGTTGTAGTCCAGCGCGGTTTGGCGATGCTGAAGCGGTGGCGACCAGGTGTAGGGGACCGGGAACTCCCAGATGCTGCCGACTTTCGTCGGCCAGTAGATGCCGGGTTGGCGTGCCGCCTTGGACGAATCCCACGTCATGTCGTGGTCTCCCAACGCAGGGAACAACTCGCCCATGCCGCCCTCCAAGCAGGGCGTACGGCCTCCCTTGACGACATCCGGACCGAACGCAAGGTCTGGGGCATCAGGAAGGTTGTTGATGGTCTTCCAGTCGGTCATCAACCGGAAGAACTGGTCGAGTTCATGATTCCACTCGGCCGTGCTCCAGTCCTTTCCCGGATTCTTCGTCCCGGCGCAGAAGTGGCCGACGTAGTGGGTGCCCATCTCGTGGCCGTCGTACCAGGTGCGGTTGAGGTACTCGACCTGCTCGACGACCTCAGCCTTCGAGCCGCCGAACGCCAGAGAGGATTCGCCGGGGTTGTAACCGGGGCCCTGGTATTCCTTCTTGTGGTCGTCGGCGAGGAAGTACAACCCGGTCATCAAGGCGGTGAAACGAGCGTCGGCGTCCTTGGCTGTCTCCAGGAACAGATCCCAGTTCTCGGAGACTCCGACACCATCGAAGGAGAACAGGACGAATTGAGGTGGCTTTTCTCCGGAGGCCAGCGCCTTCAACGGAACATTGCTCGCGGTCCGCTGAGGGCCGGAATCATCCTTCTTGTCCGGCGGGGGATCCGAGGTCTCGATGGTCTGGTTGGCCTGGGTGATTCCCAAAAGAACTTCGGGCCTTTCGGCGCCGCAGGCGGCGAGCGTGGCCGCAGCCAGCGCCATCACCATCCCGCGCACCGCATTGCGCCGACGACGTCGGGATAGCAACTGTTTGACCCTTTCGGCAGCCAGGCCGGGCCAAACGCCGCCCTGTGCTCGCCGAAAGCTTAACAAACGAAAGCGAAATCCGGCGGCAGTGACATGGGGTTTCGTGCGGACTCGCGCAGTACGAAAACCGAAGGGAGAACGCCGGCGGCGCCAATGCCGACCATCAGGTCGGTGTTGGCGCCGCCGTGGACTTGTTCAGTCGCGTGAGCGTGTTCCGTCGGTCTGATCGAACATCTTCCAGTTTCCGTCCGAGTTCACTTCCATCCGGTAACCGAGTTCTCCGGAGGGAACCTCTTTCTCGGCGAACCAGTGGTATGCATCCTCGGCATTGTTGAAGTCTTTGGTGTCGATAACTTCTTCATCGGGATTGAGTACTCGATACTGAGTCATCACGGCCTTTCGTTCATCTCCCCGAGAGCGGTGCGCCTCGGAGTCTGCCCAGGGGTACCCGGCACCCGGGCGCGTTACACATCGGGCCGGAGGTATCGCCCGCTGACATCGATGACGGTCTCGGTGAGCCGGTCCAGGTCGGTGACGACCGCGTCGGCGATCGTCGGATCATCGCTTTCGCCGAGGCGGTTGACCCACACCCGTGGAATACCGAGCGCTGCTGCCGGAACCATGTCGTGGAAATAGCTTTGCGCGACGTGTACCCAGTTCCCGGGTCGGGCGTCGAAGGTGTCGGCGAACCGCCGGAAGTGCCGGTGATCGGGTTTGTAGGCGCCCACGTCCTCGGCTGTGACGATTGCATCCACCGGTGACTGCAGTCGGCGCTGGGCCGCGCCGATGATGTCGCGATCACAGTTGGTCAGTAGAGCCACGCGCCATCCGGCGTCTCGGAGTCGCTGTAGTTCTGCCGCGGTGTCATCGAATGCCGGCCAATAGGGGATCGACGCCGCCAGTACGTCCGCGTCGTCGGGGAGTAGGGTCAGTCCGGCGTCATTCGCAGTGCGCCGCAATGATTCGGTGAGAACCTCGCGGTATCGCAACGCCGGTGTCTCGGCTTGAACGGCAGGTTCGTGCCGGTTGAACGTCTCGAGCAACTCCTGGCCGCGTCCGGGAAAGATCAGGTCGATCCCGGTGGCGATCCCGTGTCGCCAGTCGATCAGGGTTCCGTAACAATCAAAGGTGGCCCAACGGATTTCGGTCACGGTTCATTCTCCTCTGTCGGTGTTGACCCTACCGCCGGAGATTGTCGGGTGCCGCGCGTCAGACGACGACCCAGCGAGGTCGAAGGCGGCCACTGGACCTGAGGGATGGCTCTC
The DNA here is from genome assembly GCF_003217475.1 of Williamsia limnetica. Lineage (GTDB taxonomy): Bacteria > Actinomycetota > Actinomycetes > Mycobacteriales > Mycobacteriaceae > Williamsia > Williamsia limnetica. Next base: position 156,487 of record NZ_QJSP01000001.1, read on the forward strand.
ACCAGCGGGTAGCAGGCCAATCCGATCAGCAGCGAGCTGAGGTGGCCGATACCGGTGAAGGTCAGGTTCGACGCCAGCGGCGCAGCGAACAGGCCGAGCATCCCGGCAAGGTAGACCCATCGCCACGGTCGCGCGATGTGGTAGGTCAGCACACCGACGATCCCGGCCAGGAAGTAGCTGACCCCGATGTCTCGGACGTTGACCAGTGACTCCGACGCCCGGTCGTGCTCGATGGCCCAATACAGCACACCCTCGCTGACAAACGTGGCGCACACGTGGGCGATCAAGCCGACGGTGAGCCACAGTCGAGTACCCAGCCAACGTTCGGCAGGGACGTGGAAGATGCAGTACAGCAACAGGTACGGCAGCCAATAGTATCCATCGAGCCAGAAGAGGCTGGTGATCAGGACATGTACCGGATCGTCTCCGAGGTGGCGAATGTTCGTCGACTGCGCGCCCAGGATCATCTGCAGACGTTCGGGTGTCACCGAATGCTGGATGATGGTGGTCACCAGCAATATCGTCAGCCAGACGAACGTCCCCGGCGCGGTCCGTACGTAGATCGACAACCTCGAGTCCCAGAGGCGGCTACCGACGTGCCGTTCGCTCACGCAGGGCCCGGTCGCTCGTCAACGGACTTGGGGGCCACCCGGTAATGGTAGGGGAGAACACGCACCTGCGACGAGAAGTCTGACCATCGCGGTCGCCTTGTCCGGTTGCGGAGGCTCTCCGGTGATCATGTCGCTCCAGATGAACGACTCGCCAACGCGGACAATCGCATACGCCAGGTCGTTCACATCGGTGTGGGAACGGATCTCTGGAATGAGGCACAGTCTGTCGACGGTCCACTCGATGAGTCTGCCCTGAACGACACTGTATCGGGAGGTCAACACTCTCAGTGCGTACTCGGGATCGTCGGCGACGAACCGCTCGAGCGGTTCGTAGGTGCGCACCAATTCCGCCATTCGACCGAAGTTCTCGACGAAGTGCCCGGCATCGACACCCGACCTTTTCGCCTCCACCCGATCGATGGCCTCGATGAGAATTCGCCACACCACCTCGCCGAGGATCACCTCGCGTCCCGACCACCACCGGTAGACCGTGGCGCGTCCGATCCCCAACTCCCGGGCCAGTCGGCCGACGTCCACCCGTCGTCCGGCCCGGAACCAGTCGTACGCCAGATCGATGACATCGCTCTGCGCCACGCGGACCCGCCCTGGCGGACTGTTGACGGCCTCATGAGACATAAGTAGATTTTGTCTCTGACCGATCGATCGGTCAATCGGGGCCACACCCAGGGAGTGCACATGGATTTGGACTGGTCAGCGGACGACTTGGCGTTCCGAGACGAAGTCAGATCGTTTCTCGACCAGAAACTGACACCGGATCTACGGCGCGCCGGCCGGTTGATGACGAGTGTCTACTCGGACCACGAGGCCAGCATGGAGTGGCAGCGCATTCTCCACGAACGCGGGTGGGCTGCACCGGCGTGGCCCGTCGAACACGGCGGCTGCGACTGGAGCCTGACCCAGCACTACATCTTCAGCCGTGAATCGATTCTCGCCGGCGCTCCTTCGCTGTCGCCGATGGGGATCAGGATGGTCTCGCATGCGATCACCGCATTCGGGACCGAGGAACAGAAGAACTACTTCCTTCCGGGAATCCTCACCGGCGAGGTGTTCTTCTGTCAGGGCTACTCGGAACCGGAAGCGGGATCGGACCTGGCGTCGCTGTCGATGGCCGCGGTCGACGACGGCGACCACCTCGTCTGCACCGGCAGCAAGATCTGGACCACCCATGCGACCGAGGCCAATTGGATGTTCGCGCTGGTCCGGACCTCGCGTCAGGAGAAGAAGCAGGTCGGGATCACTTTTGTCCTCATCGACATGACGTCCCCGGGTATCGAGGTGCGTCCGTTGGTGATGACCTCCGGTGAGCAGGTCCAGAACCAGGTCTTCTTCGACCAGGTCCGGGTACCCAAGGCGAACGTGCTCGGCAAGATCGACGACGGCTGGACGGTCGCGAAATATCTGCTCGTCTTCGAACGCGGTGGAGGTGCGGCTGCGCCTGCGCTGCAGGTGATGGCCGAGTCGCTGGCCGGTGCGGCGGCCGAACAACCGGGTCCGGGAGGCGGCGCATTGATCGACGATCCGGCGTTCGCGAACAAACTCGCGGAGGCGAGGATCCGTACCAAGGTGCTCGAGATCCTGGAGTACCGGACCCTCGCTGCGATGGCCGCGGGCAAGAACCCCGGCCCGGCGTCGTCGATGCTCAAAGTGCTTGCCACCGAACTGAGCCAGAAGCTGACCGAGCTGACGCTCGAGGCCGCGGGTCCCCGCGGCAGGGTTTATCAACCGCACGCCGCGTCACCGGGTGGCCCCATCGCCGAGTTCACCGCCCCGGCTGACGGGTACGTCAGCGGGGAGCCGTGGGAGGCCGTGGCGCCGTTGCGATACTTCAATGATCGCGCGGGCTCGATCTACGCCGGCAGCAACGAGATTCAGCGAAACATACTCGCCAAAGCAGCATTGGGGCTCTGATGGACTTCACTTTGACCAAAGAACAGGAACTCTTGCGCGACGGACTCGCGAAGTTCCTGGCGAATCGCTACGACCTCGCCACCAGTCGTGCTTCGGCGAAGACGGGTGCGGGCTGGCAGCCGAAGATCTGGCACAGCTTCGCAGAAGAGCTCGGCATCCTCGGCGCCACCCTTCCCGAATCCGACGGGGGGATCGGTGGTGGCCCTGTTGAACTGATGATCGTCACCGAAGCGCTGGGACATGCACTCGTGGTCGAGCCGTTCATCGACACAGTGGTTTTCGGTGCCGGGCTGCTGCACCGCGGCGGCGGCGAGCGGGCCGCAGCTGTGCTGGAGCAGATCATCGCGGGTGAGGCCGTCACTGCATTCGCCGCGATCGAGCCGTCATCGGGCTACAACTATTCCGACGTCACCACCACCGCCCGCAAAGACGGCGACTCCTGGATCATCAACGGCAGCAAAGAAGTTGTCAGCAGCGCACCGCTGGCGAACCACCTACTCGTGACGGCCCGCACCGACGGTGACCGGCGCGATACCGACGGCATCTCACTGTTTCTCGTCGACTTCGACTCCTCCGCACCGGCAGATGGCCTGACGGTCCAGTCGTACCGCACCATCGATGACCGGCAGGCGTCGGACGTGACGTTCACCGACGTCCGAGTTCCTGCCGACGCACTGATCGGTGCGGAAGGGCGGGCGTGGGATTCGATCGATCGCGCCGTCGACGAGGCGACCGCCGCCGTCGCGTCCGAAGCGGTCGGGCTGATGCGAAAGGTGTTGACCGACACCGTCGAATACGCGAAGCAGCGTCAACAGTTCGGTCAGGCCATCGGGAGTTTCCAGGCGCTACAGCATCGAATGGTCGACATGTACATGGAGCTGGAGCAGTCGACGGCGGCGGTGTACCTTGCCGTTCTCAACCTCGATGGCGACCGCCTCGATCGGGCGCTGGCCGTGTCCGCCGCCAAAGCGACGATCGGTCGTTCGGCGCGCTTCATCGGCCAGAATGCGGTGCAGTTGCACGGCGGTATGGGAATGACCGAGGAGTTGGCGATCGGACACTACTTCAAGCGGCTGACGGCGATCGAGTACGAGTTCGGCTCCGCCGATCAGCACATCGCCAGGTACGCCGCACTGACCAGGTGAGCGCTAGGGCTCCAGATCGTCGATCTGGTGAGCCAATTGGGTGTCCTTGCCGGTGAGTCCACCGTCGGAGTGTGTGCTCAAGGTGAAGGTGACCTTGCGCCATCGGATGTCGATGTCCGGGTGGTGGTCGGCCGCTTCGGCGACGTCGGCCACCCGGACTACGAATGCGATGGCTGCCGGGAAATCGGGGCAGTCGACCGTTCGGGTCAGGGAATCTCCCTCGCGGGTCCAGCTCGGCAGGTCGGCAAGGGCCTGATTGATCTCGGATTCGTTCAACAGGTGGGCCATTCACCCCATTTTTCCACCCCACCCCCCGAAAGTGGGTTGTTTTGGTGAAGCTGACCTGGGGTTATGTTCGCCAGAACGACCCATCATCGGGGTGGCGCGGTGACCCGATCACAGCACGCAGCCGCTGCATCCGGGGTGACCCGGTCGGGATGGTGCTCGCGGTTCCGTATCCCGACCGCCGAGACGATGCCGCCGGCGATGAACAGCACGGCCGTCACCAGCGCGACACGGCGAAAGCCCTCGTAGTCGAGCTGACCACCCACCACGATTCCGGTGCAGGCCACGGCCACCAGACCGGCGACCCTGGAGATCGCGTTGTTGATTGCGGAGCCGATCCCGCTTTGTTCCCGGTCGACGGCGGCGAGTATCGCCGAGGTGAGCGGCGTGACGGTGACGGAGAGGCCGATGCCGAACAGGACGAGCCCCGGGAACATCTGGGTCCAGAAGTTGAACCCTGGTCCCGCTGCCAGCATCAGCAGGTAACCGATCCCGGCGATGATCGGTCCGGCCGCCATGAACAGGTGTGGTCCGTGCTTTCCTGCGAGTACGCCGACGGGGCGGGCGATGAGGAACGACAGCACGGGCACGGGAAGGGTTGCCAGGCCCGCCTCCAGCGCGGAGAACCCGACGACCTCTTGCAGGAACAGGGCGACCGCCAGCATCCCCATCGACACCCCCGCATAGATGAACGTGGTGGCCAGGTTCCCGACCCCGAAGTTCCTGACCGCGAACATCCGCAACGGGATCATCGGGTGGTCGGTGTGGGTTTCGCGCCACCCCAGCCCGAGAATGCAGGCGACCCCGACGCCCAGGGCGACGGTGACAACGGGTTCGGAGAACCCCAGTCTCTGCCCTTCGATCAGTGCGTAGACGGTCCCTGCCAAGCCCGCGGCCGCGAGCACCGCGCCGGGCACATCGATACGGGGTCGGTTCGTAGGCCGCGGCGGTTCGACGAGCCGCTGGGACAGCAGCAACGTGACGGCAACCGGGACCACATTGACCGCAAAGATCCAGCGCCAGTTCAAGGTGTCCACCAGGACTCCACCGAGCAATGGGCCTACGACAAAAGCCGTTCCCGTCCACGCGGTCCAGGTGCCGATCGCCTTGGGCTGCTCGTCGGGTCCGACGCCAGAGTTGATCAGGGCGAGCGAGCTCGGAACCAGTAGCGCCGCACCGACCCCTTGCAGGCCACGGGCGATGATGAGAAACCCTGCGCTCGGGGCAAGAGTGCATGCGAGCGAGGCGAGTCCGAACACGATCAGTCCGATACGTAGTACCGGCAGTCGTCCGAACGCATCAGATATCGCTCCGGCGACGAGTATCAACGCCCCGAGTGTGAGCAGGTAGGCGTCGACGACCCACTGCTGGGTGGCAAGTCCGCCGCCGAGGTCCCCGGAGATCGCGGGCAGCGCCAGGTTGACCACCGAACCATCCAGAAACGCGACGAACGACGCGAGGATCGCCACGACCATCACGAGCGTCGTCGAGGACCGTCTCGCCGGGGCAGTACTCATGAAACGACGGTAGCCCGAGACGGGCACTCAGACTCGTTCTGCAGTTGTTCGGCCACGCCGGTTACGGGCTTGCGAGTCGTCCAGTACGCCGATCTGAGTGTACGACTGTACACTCAGATGCATGGTTGCTGTGACAGAGATGCATCGGGACGCCGACCCGGATGAGATCCGAGCCCTCGCGGAACTCGCATTCATCGAGGTCGGCAAGGCGACGCGCGGAATCGGCGCGATGCATCGGGCCATCGCCGATCGGGTGTTCTCCACGGTCCGGTTGGGAGTGGGCGGGTTTGCCGCGCCGACGCAGCTGATGCACGACGCCATTGCGGAGGGAACGTACCGGTCGATCGCCGCCGGTTGTTCGGTTGCAGCCGAGGTTGCGTCGCGGACGATAGACGGACACGGTTCGACGTTGTCCCAGACCAAACGGGGTGCGGTCGCGCTGGGCGCCTTGACGGGCTTGATCGGAGACGCCCTGGCCGATGCACACTCACCACTGGCCCAACAGATGTCAGTGCGGATCGACGGCAAGGCCTGCAGCCTGGACCGCGAGTCCTTGGCACACGACCATCCCGATGCGACACCGGATCTCGTCTTCTTCCTCCACGGACTGATGGAAACGGAGTTCGCCTGGGAAATCGGTGGCATCCCGACCTACGGAAGTCGCTTGGCGAACGATCTGGAGTGCACAGACCTGCAGATTCGTTACAACACCGGCAAGCACATCTCGGAGAACGGTGCGGAATTGGCGCTGCTCATCACCGAGGTGGCGGCGAACTGGCCGGTTCCGGTGGATCAGATCGTGCTCGTGGGGCACTCGATGGGGGGTCTGGTGGCGCGCAGTGCGTGTCATCAAGCCGCTCTCGCGGGCCAGGAGTGGGCAACCAAGGTGCGCCACATCGTCTGTCTTGGTTCGCCGCATCTGGGCGCGCCACTGGCCCGGACCGTTCACCTGGCGACGGCTGCACTGCGACGCATACCCGAGTCACGGCCCCTGGGAAATCTGCTCCATCGCCGCAGCGGCGGAATTCGTGATCTGCACGCCGGGTCACTCGTGGACGAGGACTGGCGCGATCGTGATCTGGACGCACTGCGTCAGGCGGCGATCTCCGAGGTGCCGTTACACACCGGCGCCCAGCACAGTTTCGTGTCAGCGACCATCACGAGGAGTCCGAGCCACCCCCTCGGCCGGGTGATCGGAGACGGCCTCGTCCTCCACGGCAGTGCAGGTGGCCGAGATCGGCGCCGCAACATCGGCTTCGCCGACGATGCCGGCATGCATCTCGCCTCGGCGCACCACTTCACCCTTCTCAACAGCGACTCCGTCTACACGTGGTTGGTGCGACGTCTGACAGGGTCCTGAGGGTCAGGCTTCCGCCGGCGCCGAACGTTTCGCCGCGAACTCGACGGCCTCGTCTGCCACGGATCCCCGCCGCAGCGTGAGGACGTCACGGTAGTAGTTCATCCTCAACTTCCACGGGGCGCGCGAACCCTGGTGAGGAAAAGTGTTCACCGAGCGCAGTACGTAGCCGGCGGCGAAATCGAGGAATGGTTCTTCGTCCACCGATGGGTCTCTTGTCGCGACCACACTGCCGTACCCGTGGGTGTCCATGTGCTCGAGTAGTCGACAGATGTAGTCGCACACCAGATCTGCTTTCAAGGTCCAGGATGCGTTGGTGTAGCCGACGATGTAGCCGAAGTTCGGGATGCCGCTCAGCATCAAACCCTTGTAGGTCATCGTCTCGGGGAGGACGATCTCTTCGCCATCGACGACGAAGGTCAGGCCGCCGAGCGCCAGTAGGTTGAGTCCGGTGGCGGTCACGATGATGTCGGCAGTCAGCTTCTGTCCCGATGTCAGGTCGATCCCACCGGGGGTGAAAGTGGCAATCGTGTCCGTTGCCATCGACACCGATCCGCGGCGGATCGCCCGGAACAGGTCGCTGTTCGGGACGAGGCACAGCCGCTGATCCCACGGGTTGTACTTCGGGTTGAAGTGGGTGTCGACGTCGACGTCCGGCAGTTGGCGCACCTGCATGTCGCGGATGCGGGCGCGCATGAAGTTCGGGAAGCGCCTGCACAGCTGATACAGCGCGGTCGACACCGCAATGGCCTTCCCACGCGAGACCGAGTAGGCGATGGACGGTGGGAGCCAGCGCCGCAGCCGGTTCGCGAGTGCATCCTTGGCCGGGACCGAGATGATGTAGGACGGCGATCGCTGCAGCAGGGTCACGTGCGCCGCGTCCGCGGCCATCGACGGAGCAAGCGTGACGGCGGTGGCCCCGCTGCCGATGATCAGGACTTTCTTGCCGGAATAGTCGAGGTCATCGGGCCAGTGCTGTGGGTGGACGAGGGTGCCCTCGAACTCGTCGACGCCGGGAAAGTCTGGTGTGTAGCCCTCGTCATATCGGTAATAGCCGCTGCACGACATGACGAAGTTCGCGGATACCGACGATGTTTCACCTGTGTCGGTGTGTTCGACAGTCACGGTCCAGGTCTGTGTCCTACTCGACCATTCGGCTCGATTCGCCCGGCGGTTGTACCGGATGTCATGGTCGACTCCATACTCGGCGGCGGTGTCGCGGACGTACTGCAGGATTGACGGGCCGTCCGCGATGGCGTTGTCGTCCGACCACGGGCGGAAGCGATACCCGAGGGTGAACATGTCGGAGTCCGACCTGATCCCGGGGTAACGGAACAGGTCCCACGTCCCTCCTGAGGCCGCTCTGGCCTCGAGAATGGCGACGCTTCGGGTGGGGAACTTCTCTCGGATGTGGCAGGCGGCACCGATACCGGACAGACCGGCACCGATGATCAGGACGTCGACATGGTCAGGGGTGTTCGGCACGAGTACGAGCTTATGCGAGGGCCAACTGAACCCCTCGTGAGTTCGAGTGTGCGAACATGATCGTCACGGTCATGGGCCGGGCGAAGGGCAGACAATGAAGAGTTCCACAGGTCTACGAGTGGGTACGACGGTGCTCGCGATCCTCCTGATGATCGGGGCGAATCTGGCGGGCTCGAGTACGGCCGGCGCCGACCCGGGGCCGGCGCGAGTGCAGGCAACACCGACCGGACTCACGCTCGACGGAGGTGACTGGTGGCCGAGTGGGTTCAACGCCTATCAGCTGGCGACGGACTGGTCGGTCAACGCCGGATGTGGCGCCATGGTCGATCTCGACGACTATTTCGGCTCTCTGGAGCCGCAATCGCTGACCCGCTTCAACGCCTTCGCGCGACTGGCCGTAAACAAATACACCGGACAACTCGACTTCGGGCCGATGGATGCGGTGTTTGCGGCCGCGGCCCGGCACGATCAGCTCCTCGTGCCGGTGCTCACGGCCGGGGACGGCGCCTGCGAAGACGAGGCCTTCAAGGACCGCCAGTGGTACCAGGACGGCTGGGAAACCGCTGTTCCGGTGGGCTCGCCGGTCCGATTTGATCAATGGGTGTCCACTGCGGTCAATCGGTGGAAGTCGTCCCCGGCGCTTGCCGGATGGGAATTGGTCGGAGAACCGGAGCCTGGTCTCTGTTCTGCCGGCGGCTGCTCCTGGCAGACGCGAAGTTGTCCGGCCGACTCCGGTGCTGTGCTGCGCACCTTCTTCGACGAGGCCGGAGCGCTGATACGCGGCATCGATTCTGCGACTCCGATCTGGGCCGGACTCATCGGAGGCGGTCAGTGCGGGTCCGCAGGAGACGACTATCGGCTGGTCAATGCCTCTCCCGGCGTGGACGTCCTCGAGTACCACGACTACGGATCGGACGCGGTTCCCCTTCCTGGCGACGTGTGGAACGGTTTGCAAACGCGTATCTGGCAAGCACAAGTTCTCGATAAACCGCTGGTGGTGACCGAGATCGGGCAGAACGCCGGATCCTGCGGCTCGGTGCAAGGGCGCGCAGACGACTTCGAGACGAAGGTGGCCGGACAACGGTCTGCGGGAACGGCAGGAGCTTTGTTCTGGGCGTTTGTACCCGATCCACGACCGGCGGAGTGCACCTTCGACATCGGGCCAGACGACCCGGTCTTCGACCTCGTGGAGGACCTCAACACGGTCTCGCCCTGACCTCTGCGGCGTAGATCTCGTTTGTTGCCGGGTCTGAGCGGTTAGCCTGCGGTATGACCACTGACCGTTTGGACGCCACGCGCGTCATCGATGCCAGCCCGGCGGACATCTTTGCGGTGTTGACCGATCCGCAGGGCCACGTTGCCATCGACGCGTCCGGGATGTTGATGGACGCCACCGGCGACCGGGTGTCGGCGGCGGGCGACACATTCGTGGTCCACATGGACCGAGAGGCCCTGGGTGACGTACCCCTGGGGAAGTACGACGTCACCGTGACCATCGCATCGTTCGTTCCGGATCGGGAAATCTCCTGGACAATTCTGGGCCGCGTCCGTCCGCAGATCGGTCACGTGTACGGATACCGTCTCGAGCCTGCCGACAACGGTGCGACAACGGTCACGTCGTTCTACGACTGGTCCGAAATCCACGAAGAGTGGCGCGCCAGGGGAATCTTTCCGGTGATCGCGGAGGATGCTCTACGCGGCACTTTGGGCATTCTTGACCGGACGGTGCGGCGGGGATATCCGCTGGCAGCGGCCAGGTAAGCGAAAGCCCGCCGGTTCGCGGGAATACCTGACAGCGTCACTTAGTTGATTAGCGCATGTAACTAATATATAGTTGCGTAGCGCAATCAATCAATTATGTGGAAGCGAGGTGGCGTTCATGTCGGTGTCACCGGAAACGGCACAGGAACTCATCGAGGATCTGCACCTCGTCGGCCGCGTGCTCCGCGGAGCGTTGCTGTCGCCCGACCACAGCGACCTTCATCCCGGCGGACTCGGCGTGCTGGTCGCGCTTGCCGGCAGGGGACATTGCCGCCAGAACGAGTTGGCGGCCGACCTCTGCATCAGCCAGTCAGCGCTGAGCAGACACATCACCGACCTGGTCAACGCAGGGTACGCCGGCCGACGACCCGATCCCGGAGACGGCCGCGCGACCCAGGTGGAGGTCACCGATGAGGGGTTGGCGCTGCTCGCACGGACCAGGGCCGCAATGGCTCTGGAACTGCAGGCCGTGCTCGCCGACTGGACCGAGTCCGACGCCCGCGCCGCACACCGCACCATCCACAAACTCAAGCAGTCATTGACAAAGCACGTGCACCGCTCAGCCGAGCCGGAACACGTGTCGCCTCTCAAAGAAAGTCAGGAAGTACATGTCTAGTTCAACAATGGTGGTGGAAAAGCGTGATCCTCTGGCGATGACCCACCGCCAAATTCTGGAGTCCATGGTCGGACTGCTCGCCGCGCTGTTCACGGCACTGTTGAGCACGACGATCGTGGCCACGGCGTTGCCGACGATCATCGGCGACCTCAAGGGTTCGCAAACCGCGTATGCCTGGGTCATCACCACGGCACTCCTGGCGAACGCCGCGTCGACACCCATCTGGGGCAAGCTTGCCGACATCTTCAACAAAAAGGTGCTGGTGCAGTCGGCCATCGTGATCTTCGTGGTCGGCTCGATCATCGCAGGATTCGCGCACAACGTGCCGATCCTGCTGGCGGCCCGCGTGATCCAGGGCGTCGGCATGGGCGGGCTGACCGCGCTGGTGGTGGCCATCATCGGCAGCATCGTCTCACCGCGGGAACGCGGTCGCTACTCGGGCTACATGGGCGCCACCATGGCGGTGTCGATGTCGGGTGGACCGATCCTCGGAGGCGTGATCGTCGACAGCCCCCTTGGCTGGCGCTGGTGCTTCTTCGTGTGCGTGCCGTTGGCTGTCATCGCCCTGTTCCTGCTGCAGAAGACCCTCAAGATCAAGACCGAACGTCAGAAGGACGTCTCGATCGACTGGCTCGGCGCCACCCTCATGACCGCAGGCATCTCGGTTCTGCTGATCTGGGTCTCCTTCGCGGGCAAGGCCGGATACTACGGCTGGATGTCCAAGGAATCGGCACTCTACGTCGCCGGCGGCCTACTGCTGCTCATCGCGACAGTGTTCGTCGAATCGAAGGTCAAGTCGCCGATCATCCCGCTCAAGATCGTCACCGAGCGCACGACGGGGCTGGCGATCATCGCCTCCATCGCCGTCGGCATGGGAATGTTCGGATCCACCACGTTCCTGGGCCAGTACTTCCAGACCGCACGTGGCTACTCACCGACGATTGCAGGTGTCCTGTCGATCCCGCTGGTGGTCGGCATGCTGATCGCCTCTGTCGGGTCAGGTCAATTGATCAGCCGCTTCGGTAAGTGGAAGCCGTTCGTGATCACCGGTGCAACGCTCCTCATCCTCGGTTTCGGAATGCTGGGAACCATCGACCACGCGACCAACCTGTGGCTCGTCGGTGCATTCACCCTGGTCGTCGGACTCGGCGTCGGCATGCTGATGCAGAACCTGGTCCTCGTCGTCCAGAACACCGTCAGCGTCCACAACATCGGGGCCGCTTCGAGCAACGTCGCCTTCTTCCGCACGTTCGGCGGCGCCATCGGAGTGTCCGTTCTCGGTTCTGTACTGGCCACGCGCGTGGCCGAGCTGTCCTCGGGTGGCCTGGCGAAACTAGGGATCACCGGTTCATCATCAGGCGGCAACCTCGACATCGGTGCGTTGCCCGCGCCTGTGCAGGAGATCATCCGTGCGTCGTACGGAGACGCGACCGGCCGGATCTTCTTGATCGCTGCGGCCGCCGCCGTGGTGGCGCTGATCGCGGTCGCATTCCTGCCGAACCGACCCCTGCGCCGGACCATCGACATCGAGCCAGACCTCGATCCGATGAAGTCAGAGTCGGAGAAAGCACCCGTGTCGGTCTAAACCTGGCACGCAGACAGCACTCGCGAAGACGCCCCACGGACACGTGGGGCGTCTTCGTGCGGGTGGGCCACGGGGTGATCGCTACAGGCGGATCTCTCGGTCGCAGATGTACTCGCGGACGTCGGCGCCGAGTATCTGTGCGTTCTGCTCGTCGTCGGTTCCACTGCCCCGGAAGGTGTCCAGCTCGGTCCTTCCCCTCCACCGTTCGTACACGTTGATCCGCCCGGCTTCGAGCGGATCGGCCGAGAGGTGGAAGTCGAGGCAGCCCGGCGTCGAGCGGGCTGACGAGATCACTTCCCGGCAATGGTCGAGATAGGCGCTGCGGTGTTCCGGCGCGACGTTCAGGGAGCCGGCGACGATGATCATGGAAACCTCTTCGGTCGGGGTGAGTGCTCTGCGTGGGTAGACCTCCGTCACAGGTGGATCTCATCGTCGCGTTGGAGCGCGTAGGTTGAAGCCCGACCGGCGGGACCAGATGACGACAGGGGAGTGACGTCACATGAGCGAGTTCAGTCAGATGGATCTACACGGCGATCTTGTCGCCTACCGCGACGAAGGCAGCGGGCCAGTGCTGCTGTTGATCCACGGTATGGCGGGAAGTTCGCGGACCTGGGACGCCGTACTGCCCGAGCTGGCGAAGAAGTACCGGGTCATCGCGCCCGATCTGCCGGGCCACGGGCTCTCCGCCAAACCTCGTGGTGACTACTCGCTCGGTGCGTTCGCCGCGTTCCTGCGCGACCTGTTGCGGGAGCTGGAGGTCGAGACGGCCACCATCGTCGGGCAATCGCTCGGCGGCGGTGTCGCGATGCAGTTCACCTACCAACATCCCGAATACTGTGAACGACTCATCCTCATCGGCAGCGGCGGTCTCGGCCCCGACGTGAACTGGACACTGCGGCTCCTGTCGGCCCCAGGTGCCGAATTGGTGCTACCCATAATCGCGCCCCGGCCTGTGCTGGACGTGGGCAACAAGATCCGGTCGTGGCTGAGTTCCGCGGGCGTGCAATCGCCGCGAGCCGACGAGACCTGGCGCTCGTACTCGTCGCTGGCGGATCGGGAGACCCGGCAAGCGTTCCTGCGCACCCTCCGGTCCGTGGTCGACTACCGCGGTCAGGCCGTATCCGCAATGAATCGGCTCTATCTCAACTCGGAGATGCCAACGCTGCTGATCTGGGGAGATCACGACAAGATCATCCCGGTTGCGCACGGCTACGCGGCGCACGAGGCGATTCCGGGCAGTCGCCTCGAGGTCCTGGAGGGTATCGGTCACTATCCACACGCGGAGGCGCCGGCTGCCGTGGTGGCGATCATCGACGACTTCCTTGATGTGGCGGCGGCGCAAATGCGCAAGTTGAGCTGATCGTCACCAGTTGGGGCGCAATCGGCCGGGAGTGCCGAGGGTGTTGACGGCAGAGGTGAGCGAGTCGAACTCCGCGCCGGAGAGCTTGTCGCGCCACGTGCCGACGTGCTGCTCAGCAGACTCTCTGGCCGCGGATGTCGCCGATCGGCCTCGCGTCGTCAGGCTCACCAGTTGGGCCCGCCCATCAGAGGGGTCCATTTCTCTGACGAGGTAGCCACGCTCGACGAGGTATGAGATCAATTGGGCTGCAGCCTGTTTCGTGATCTCCAGTTGGCCTGCAAGCGTAGATGCGGTCGCCGGTCCCTGCGCCAATGCGGTGAAGACGAAACCATGGACCGGGCGGATGTCGGCGAACCCCCGCTCTGCCATCCCGGCCTGGATGCCATCGACCAACTGCGTCGACAAGCGAAGCACGCTCGTCGCGGTCTGCCAATCATCGTCGTTCACGTAATGGAGTATGCCATGGACAGACAAGCTGCTTGTCTATATAGTCAAGCCACTTGTCTATTTCTTTCAGGAGGTTCCCATGCCCATCATCCGACCGCACGATGCGGAACTGTTCACCGCGCACGGCAGCACATTCGCCTCGTACGTCAGTCAGACACGAGGTGCACGCGAGCTGTGCGCGTGGAGATTGACGGTGCCCGCCGGACAGACCGGAGTGGCTCACCGCCCCAGCAACGAGGAAGTTCTCCTGGTGCTCGAGGGTTCGCTGTCGGTATCCCTGAATGGGTTGGTCGAGGAGGCCGGTGTCGGAGACGTCATCGTCATTCCCTCGAATTCCGAGGTCAAAATCGATGGCGGCGAAACCGATTCGACCGCTTGGGTGACAACCACATCGGGATTGCAGGCGACGACAGCCGACGGCGCCGTCCTCTCGCCCCCGTGGGCTCGGTGACAAAGCCCGGCGTCCCGGGCGTCCGCGAAGCCCGTTCATTCATTCCAACGATGCCTGCCCGCCATCGTCGCTAGGCTTCCGGTAGTCGTCGGGCGATCAAAGGACACATCGGTTATGACACCTGGCGAGCAGCCTCAGCCCGGGCACCTCACACGGCGGCGCCTCCTGCAGGGAACACTCGCCGGTGGAATCGCAGCCGCCGTCACCGTTGGTGCCGGCTTCGCCTCGGCCGCTCCCCGTGCCGCCGATTGGACGGCGCTTGCCGGGTCGATCACCGGCCAGGTGATCCTTCCTGCGCAGAGAGCAGCCTTCGCATCGGCGAAGCAGATATTCAACACCAGATTCGATGGCTCGACGCCGGTTGCCGTCGTGGTGCCGCGGAGCGTGGCGGATGTCCAGCTGGCAATGGCGTTCGCGGTCAAACACGGCCTGAAGATCGCGGGCCGCAGCGGCGGTCACTCGTACACCGGGGCTTCGGCTGCGAACCGCACCATGGTGCTGGACCTGCGCAGGCTCGACGGTCAGATCAGCTACGACGCCGGGTCCGGGCTCGCGACGGTCTTGCCTGCGACCACCCTGTACAACGTCGCGAACAGCCTTGCGCAGCAGGGCCGATCGATCCCCGTCGGAACGTGCCCGACGGTCGGCGCCGCCGGATTGACGATGGGAGGCGGCCTCGGCGTCGATTCCCGGCAGTACGGGCTCACCTGCGACTCTCTCGCCGCGGCAACCGTGGTGTTGCCGAGCGGGCAGGCGGTCACCGCGGCACCCGGCAGCAACGACGACCTCTTCTGGGCGCTTCGGGGCGGCGGGGGCGGAAACTTCGGCATCGTCACCTCCCTGACCTATCGCACCGCGCCGGTGACGGGCAAAGACATCGTGACGCTCAGCTATCCGTCGGCGTCCGCCGCTGCGGTCATCTCCGGCTGGCGGCGGTGGCTTCCTACCGCCGAACGATCGGCATGGGCGAACGTCAACATCGGTTCGGACCGCCGGGGCGGCGTCACCTGTTCGCTCCTGCTGGTCTGCGCGACCGGTGCCGGACGCCGGATCGCCGCTGATATCACGGCCGCAGTGGGAGCCAATCCAACCGGCGCCGATTACCTGACGCTCGACGCCATGGGAGCCTTCCTCCGGTTGGCCGGTGGTGCAACCGCGCCCAGGCACGGATTCGTCGCCGGCTCGGACATCGTCGGTCAGATCACGGATGCGGTTGCCGCGAGCATTGTCACGGCGGTGCGCAATCGCTCCAGGGCAGGCGGCGCAGGCCTGGTGATCATCGATCCGCTCGACGGTGCCATCGGCGATGTCGCCGCGGGCGCCACGGCCTTTCCTTGGCGAACACACGCGGCGAGTCTGCAGTGGTTCACCGACATCCCGCCCGGCGGCTCGTACTCGTCCGCGACCTCGTGGGTGGCGAGCGCACACAGCACGATCGGTCGGGCTTCGTCCGGTGCATACGTGAACTACATCGAAGCCGGTGTCGCACCGTCGAGATACTTCGGGGCCAATCTGACGCGACTGCGCACGATTCGACAGAAATACGACCCGGCGCGGATCCTGTATTCAGGTCTCGACATCTGATCGGGTTGCGGCGTGGCGAAGCGGGCATAACCGGCACTGCCGGCCGGTGAGCAAAAACGGCGCGCGCTACTCCCATTTCGGTTGCTAACGTCAACTATGTGACTGCCCCATGCTGATACGTCTGCTCCGCACCTACATGGGGCGGTATCGCCGCGAACTGCTCGGGGTTGTGGTCTTGCAACTCGTCGCGACCGCAGCGATGCTGTACCTGCCGACCCTCAACGCCGACATCATCGACAACGGCGTGGCGCAGGGCGACACGTCCTACATCCTTCACATCGGATTCTGGATGCTGGTCGTCTCGCTGGTCCAGGTGATCGGGTCGATCTCCTCGATGTACTTCGGCGCTCGCGCAGCACTCGGGGCGGGCCGCGACATCCGGCACGACCTGTTGCACCGCGTGGACAGCTTCTCTGCGCGTGAGGTCGGTGTGTTCGGTGCCCCGTCGCTGATCACCCGCACCACCAACGATGTGCAGCAAGTGCAGATGCTCGGGGTGATGGCCTGCACGATTCTCGTGACGGCCCCGATCATGTGTATCGGAGGGATCGTCCTGGGCATCGGTGTCGGCGGCACACTCGCCTGGGTACTCGTGGTCGCCGTGCCGATTCTCGGTGTCACGATGGCCGTGATCATCTATCGGATGATGCCCGGGTTCCGGGCCATGCAGGCGCGCATCGACATCGTCAATCGGGTGCTGCGTGAGCAGATCACGGGTATTCGGGTCGTTCGGGCGTTCGTTCGCGAGCGCCATGAACGCCAGCGGTTCGAACGGGCGAACGACGATCTCACCGACGCCGCCCTGCGGGTGGGCAGACTGCTCGCGCTGATGTTTCCGTCGGTGCTGCTGATCAGCAACGTGACCATCGTGTTCATCATCTGGTTCGGCGGCCACCTCATCGAAGACGGCAAGGTCGAGATCGGGGCGTTGACCGCGATGATCGCGTACGTGATGCAGATCCTGATGGCCGTCATGATGGCGTCGTTCCTCGCGATGATGGCACCTCGCGCATCCGTGTGTGCCGAGCGAATCTACGAGGTCCTGGACACCGAGACCTCGGTGGTGCAGGCCGACAAGCCCGCGGTGCTGTCCGGGGCTGATGCAACGGTCGAGATGCGAGCCGCGCGTTTCCAGTATCCGGGCGCCGATGACCCGGTGTTGCGCGACATCAGCTTTCGTGCCGAACCGGGCACGACCACCGCGATCGTGGGCTCGACGGGATCGGGAAAGACCACCCTGGTCGCGTTATTGCCCCGGTTGATCGACGTCACGGGAGGAGCGGTTCTGATCGGCGGCACCGACATCCGCGAACTCGATCCCGCCGTTCTACGGGGCGAGATCGGTTTCGTACCGCAGAAGCCATACCTGTTCTCTGGCACGATCGCCTCGAACCTGCGATACGGAAAGCCTGACGCCACCGAGGACGAGATGTGGGAGGCGCTCACCGTCGCGCAGGCCGCAGACTTCGTGAGGGCGATGCCAGATCAGTTGCAGACCCCGGTCGCCCAGGGCGGAACGACGGTGTCCGGCGGGCAACGGCAGCGACTCGCCATCGCCCGGGCGCTGATCAGGAAACCGAACATCTACCTGTTCGATGATTCGTTCTCGGCGCTGGATCTGCACACCGATGCCCGCCTCCGTGCCGCATTGCGTCCGGCCACCAGTCGGGCGTGCGTCATCATCGTCGCGCAGCGGATCACCACAATCGCCGACGCCGATCAGATAGTCGTCCTGGACTGTGGTGCTGTCGTCGGTATCGGCACCCACGAGGAACTGTTGTCGACGTGCCCGACGTATGCCGAGATCGTCGAATCGCAGCTGTCGGTGGAGGGACGGGCATGACGCGGCCGGGAGGGGGAGCGCCACCGAGCGGTGCGGTGCCGGGCGAGAAGGCCCGCGCGTTCGGTCCGTCGGTGAAACGGTTGGTGACCCTGCTGTCGAACCGGCGCGGTGCGCTGATCCTGGTGCTGCTCTGTGCGGTGGTGGCCGTCATCCTCAACGCCGTCGGGCCCCTGATCCTCGGCCACGCCACAGACCTCATCTTCAACGGTGTGGTCGGCGACCGACTGCCGGCCGGCGACACCAAAGACCAAGCCGTCACCGGCCTGCGGCAGCAGGGTGACAACACCTTTGCCGACATGGTCTCGTCGATGGACGTGACACCCGGTGTCGGTATCGACTTCGACGAGGTCGGGCGGGTACTGATCTTCGTGCTGGTTCTCTACGCCGGATCGGCCGTGCTGAGCTGGCTCATGGGCCGCCTCCTCAACGTCATCACCCAGCGCACCGTCCGGGACATGCGGGCGGAGGTCGAGAACAAGATCCACCGGCTCCCACTGAGTTACTTCGACGGCACCCAACGCGGCGATCTGCTGAGTCGGGTGACCAATGATCTCGACAACGTCTCGCAGAGCCTGCAGCAGACCATTGCGCAGTTGTTGAACTCGGTACTGACGGTCATCGCGATCCTGGTGATGATGGTCTACATCTCGCCCCTGTTGTCACTGATCGCGATCGTCACCATTCCGCTGGCCGTTGTCGTGACAGCTCAGGTCGCCAAACGATCGAAGCCGCATTTTCTGGCGCAGTGGTCGAGTACCGGGCGGCTCAACGGTCAGGTCGAAGAAGCGTTCACCGGGCACGAAGTGATCAAGGCGTTCGGCATGCAGGCCGACGTGGAGGCGCGTTTCGACGAGCGTAACGAGAAACTGTACGAATCGAGCTGGCGCGCCCAGTTCATCTCCGGGATCATCATGCCGGCCATCATGTTTCTCGGGAACCTGAACTACGTGGCGGTGGCCGTTGTCGGCGGCCTGCGGGTGGCGTCGGGCTCGTTGAGTCTCGGCGACGTGCAGGCTTTCATCCAGTACTCACGGCAGTTCACCCAGCCTCTCACTCAGATCGGCTCCATGTTCAACCTGATGCAGAGTGGGGTGGCGTCGGCCGAACGGATCTTCGACATACTCGACGCGAAGGAGGAGGTGCCCGATCCGCACTTCCCCCGAAGTCCGGAATCGAACAAGGGACTCATCACCTTCGACGACGTCTCTTTCCGATACCATCCGGATCGCCCACTGATCGAACAGCTTTCGTTGGTGGCGAAGCCCGGGCACATGGTTGCCATCGTCGGGCCGACCGGTGCAGGCAAGACGACGCTGGTGAACCTGATCATGCGGTTCTATGATCTCGACTCCGGGACGATCAGCCTCGACGGCGTCGATACCTCGACGATGACCCGCGACGATCTCCGGGAACGCACCGGCATGGTGCTGCAGGACTCCTGGCTGTTCGGTGGGTCGATTCGGGACAACATCGCCTACGGCGACCCCGAGGCGGACGACGAGGCGATTCTGGAGGCCGCGCGCATCAGTCATGTCGACCACTTCGTCAGGATCCTCCCGAACGGCTACGACACGGTCATCGATGAGGAAGGCGGCGGTGTCAGCGCAGGCGAAAAGCAGCTCATCACCATCGCCAGGGCGTTCCTGGCCAAGCCGACCCTGCTGATCCTCGACGAGGCGACGAGTTCGGTGGACACCAGAACCGAGCTGTTGATTCAGAAGGCGATGACCGCGCTGCGCACCGACCGGACGAGTTTTGTCATCGCCCACAGGCTTTCGACGGTCCGGGACGCCGACACCATCATCGTGATGGAGTCCGGCCGAATCGTGGAGCAGGGCTCGCACGATGAATTGCTCGACAACCACGGCCCGTACTACCGCCTGTACAACAGCCAGTTCAGCGGGCCGATGGATTCGGACGAACTCGGTGACCCCGAGTTCTCCACGAGCTGACCTTCGCGTCCGCTTCGGAGGGCACCCGCTATTGCGTTCGAGACTGCGGCTGCGCAGAGGTCTACTCGGCCGATGGCTTCGTAGCGGCAGTCTCGTTTGCTACAGGGCAGGTGTGAAGGAATGATGTTCGTGCGCAAGCGGCCAACACGGTGGCGAGATCGCCGCGGTGGACGGCATGGGCCCACGTTTCGACCAGGGTGCGGATCTGCGCTGCATCAGTGTGCATCGGTTGTCCTTTCGTCACAACCAATACAGACTTCGTGGGCGGCCATGACTCATCGCCCGGTGGTCAGCCGATCCCGATCTCCGGCCGTCCGGCAGGAATCGTGACAGTGGCGCGGCGGTGTAGTGGGGCTTGTGGGTCTGCGATCGTGTCGGCGACGCGGAACTCTGCCTGCCAATCCTGGTGGGTGAGCCGGTTCAACACGTATCCACGCTGCGCATTTCCGAACTTGACGTGAGGTGACGCCGCTTTCAGCAACCGGTCGCTGTCATCACTGTCGGCGCCGTCGCCTCCGGACGAGATCGACGTCCCCGCGAGTTCGACACCCACCGTCGGTGCCGGGCGCGTATAGCTCGACCTGAGCTCGGACGCGACTGATCGATGGATGTCACCGACTATCGACACCAGGTTGTCGACGCCGCGGGTACGCGCCCCGTCGAGTACCCGGGCACGTGAGGCCTCGTAACCGCTCCAACCATCCATGCTCACCGCGCGGTCCCCGTTCTTGGTACGCGCGAGGTCGGCGAGCGTCGTCTGATGGGCCAGGACGTTCCAGCGGGTACCGCTCGATGCGAGACCGTCGAGCAGCCACTGTTCTTGGGCCGCCCCGGTGATCGTGCGGTCGGCGCGGGCCGACAGGTCGTTCTGTGGGCCGTCGGTATCGCCATTGACCTGATCACTGCGGTATTGACGGGTGTCGAGCACGCTGAATTGAGCGACGTCGCCGAACGTGAAGCGCCGGTAGATCCGCATGTCCGCGCCGTTCGGCCGGAGCTCGGCGCGGACCGGGGTGTTCTCCCACCACGCCTTGAAGGCGGCAGCCCGGCGGTAGAGGAAGTCGGGCACGGGTGCCTGATCCTCACAAATCGCTGCCGCCCAGTTGTTCTCGACCTCGTGATCGTCCATGGTGACGATGAACGGCAACATCCGATGCGCCTGCTGCAGGTGTGGATCGAGCTTGTACAGTGCGTACCGCTCGCGGTAATCGTCGAGGGTCGTCATCTCGGAGAGCGCTGACTGTGGCATCGCGGTGGTGTTTCGTTGTCCGCCGCGGGTGGGTATCGCCTTCTCGTATACGTAATCGCCGAGGTGGAAGACAACGTCGGGCGCGGACCTCGCCATGTCGGCATACGCGTTGAAGAATCCGTCACCCCAAGATTGGCACGAGGCCCAGGCGAACGTCATGGACGCTGTGGTGCCCAATGCCGAAGGTGCCGTTCGGGTACGACCGACATCGGAGATGTGCCCCGCTGCGCGGAAGCGGTAAAAGTAGTCGGTCGATGGCTCCAGCCCCCGCACGTCGACATGGATGCTGTGGCCGTCTGCGGATGTCGCCACCTCGATTCCGCGCCGCAGGATCTGGCGAAAAGTACTGTCGCGGGCCAGCTCCCATTCTACTGGCACGGGTATGTCTGTCATGCCACCGTGCGGCGCCAGCGGCGCGGAGGCCAGCCGGGTCCACAGGACGACCGCGTCGGGGAGCGGGTCGCCCGACGCCACGCCCAACGTGAACGGATGATCACCGTGATTCATCGGCGCAGGATAGGCGGCAGGAGCCTCGATGAGGCCCGGAGTGAAGGCCAGCGCGCTTGCGACCCCTGTCCAGGTGAGGAACCTGCGTCGAGAGATTCCGGATCGAAGTGTCTTGTCGGGACTGATTCGAAGCGTGTTCGGCACAGGCGCAGCAGATCAGCGTGACCTGTCATCGCCGAGACATCGCGGTGAAGGTCAACCAAAAGCTGATCGACGACCGGATGTCATCACAGGTCATCGGTGATGGGCGACCCGCCGGTGATCAGCTGCCCTCGGCGTCCAGCCCGGAAACGACTGCCGTCATCACAGCACGCCAGTGTGTCCGCTGCTGTTCGCGTTCGTCGGCGTCGACGAGGCGTTCCTGATGGAAGCGGATGACGGTCTTGTGGTCACCCTCCGGTGTAACCGTCACCTGGACGATGGTCTCGTGGTCCCAATCCCTGGGCTGCCAGGTGAGCCGGATTCGTTCCTCACTGTGAAAGCTCCTCGTCTCGCCTGTGGTCCCATCGGCGGTCTCGTACTGCAGGCCTCGTTCATGTCGGAGTCGGACGCCGTGGCCGAGCCACACCGCGGTCCCGGCGTCGGAGGTCAAGAAGTCCCAAACCTCTTCGAGTGGGTGACCGACCGTCTTCGAGACGCCGATCTGCCAACCAGCATCTCGGGTATGCCCGGTCTGCCTGTTCGTCACCGCTGCACCGCGGCCACAGCGGCCAACTCGACCAGCGCGCCCGGTACTCCCAGTGCAGGCACCATTGCCGCGGTGATCAGTGGCGGGTCGCTGTTGGGATCGAGCGATTGGGCCGCAACAGCGTATCCGGCGGTCAGGTCGATGCCATCGACTGCGTAGAGCGTCAGGCTGACGACGTCGGACATGTCCGCGCCTGCCGCCGCCAAGGCGGTCTTCAGGTTGGCCATCACCTGAGCGGTCTGGGCGCCGATGTCATCTCCGCCCACGAGTGCCCCGTTCGCGTCGACCGCGTTCTGGCCCCCGACGAGGATGGTCGTGGCACCCGGTGGGATGACTGCGACGTGACTGAATGCGGGACTGTTGATCAGCCCCTCGGGTTTGAGCAGCTTGATGGTTTCCATGTTCTGACCGTAAACGAATACCCTGCCCAGAGTTGTCAGGGTTTGACATCATATTTGAACAATGTCTACTCCCACCGGCCGCCGTCTGCAGGCGTTGGCAATCTTGCAGTCCAACCCGGGTATCAGCGCGGGTAGGCTCGCCGAGCGACTGAACGTCACCGAGCGCACCGCGAGGCGCGACGTCGAACACCTCCGAGAAATCGGCTACCGAATCGATGCCGAAGCCGGCCGATTCGGCGGCTACACCTTGTCGTCGGGAGCAGCGAGTCCACCGCTGGTTCTTGACGCCGACGAGTCCCTTGCGGTGGCTCTCGGATTGCATTCCTCGGTCGGGGTCGGTGGTTTGGCGCCCGCGGCGGTCACCGCGCTCGCCAAACTGACCGAGACGATGCCCGCGCGGCTGCGCGGGCGTTTCGAAGCGGTGGCCGCGGCCGAGGCCGTCGACGGCGATGAGGTTCGATCCGCCGATGCGGGGGTTCTGGTCGCCCTGGCGCTGGCCTGCCGCGCGCAGGAGGGCGTGCGATTCCGGCATCGCCGGCGATCTGACGAGCCGGGCCGCGCGCGCGATGTCCAGCCCGGGCAGTTGGTCCGGGCGGGCGGGCGCTGGTATCTGGTCGGCCATGAGCGGGGGAGCGAGCGGTGGCGTGCCTACGCCCTGGACCGGATCGCAGACGTCAGGCCGTTGGGAACCAAGTTCTCGACGCCGCCTCAGCCGCCTGATGCCGCAGCGTTCGTCGCCGACAGCGTTGCGCACGGATGGCGCCACAGAATCCGTGTACGCGTGTACCTGTCGGGGGAGGAGATCAGAAAGCTGGTCCGTCCATCTGTCGCCTCTGTCACCGACGAGGGCGACGACTGCATCCTCTCGCTCGGAGCGGACGATCTCGACTGGGCGGCGCGGTGGCTGGTCTACCTCAACGTCGACTTCGATGTACTCGAGCCTGCGGAACTCGCCGACCGATTACACTCCCTCGGTTCCTGGATCGCTGCCCGCTACACGGGGTGACGAGCGCATCTTGTCCGGTCACCGGCACACGATGAACCACGTGGCTGCGGCTGCACCGTATTGTTCTGTATCAGTTGGATTTTGGTGTCCACCCGAGCTTGGGCCCGAGATGGGTGGCCATGTCAGTGATGATTTGGAGATAGTCGGCCTCGTCGAAGGAGAACGGCAACGCGAAGGCGACCTCCTGGACTCGCAGAAAACCCGCGTGGGAGTAGAGAATGTCGGCGATCTCCTCAGACGATCCCACCACGTCGGGCGCGAACACCATTTGGCGTGGACCTTGCGGCGACAATGTGCGATCGAAGCGGGCGGCCGCATACTCCTTGTACTTCTTGATCTGTTCCGGGGTCGCGGAATCCGTGGGGATCACCACCAATCCCTGTGAGACGCGGGCATTTCCAGGATGGGGATGATTGGCCCGATACGCGTCGATGTGTTCGGCCTGGATCGTGGCGAAGTCGCGCGAGTCGGTTCCCTCGGTGTTCACCACCGAACTGGTCAAATAGTTGAGGCCCTGTTGTCCGGCCCAGATCGCTGAAGAGAGCATGCCGCCGTACCAGAGCCGGTCGATCAATCCGGGTGACTGTGGTTGGACGATTCTGGAGAATTGCTCGATCCCGATCGTCCCTTCGAAGTCGCTGACCGGCACCCCTCGAATGTTGTCCATGAGGCGAAGGACTCGATCTTTGCTGAAGTTCTCCAGCTCGTGCGACTCCGGGTACAGCTTTGTCTTGAAGTCGTCGTACCGCATCGGGGTGCCCACTGACACACCTGGATTGATCCTGCCGCCCGAGAGCAGGTCGACGGTCGCGAGGTCTTCGGCCAACCGGAGGGGGTTCTCGAGCCCCAGCGGAATGACCGCGGTACCCAGCTCGATCCGCTTGGTGCGCTGGGTGGCGGCGGCCATCACCGCGACCGGCGACGAGATCCCGTACTGCAGGTGCCGATGCCGAAGCCAGACGCTGTCGAACCCGAGTTCTTCGGCCAGTTCGATGGTGCGCAGCATCTCCTCGTGGCCGGTACGCGGATCCGCGGGGTCGAAACGTCCGATGGTGAGAAAACCGAGCTTGGCGAGACTCTGACCTGGCTGTGGCACGTTCAACCTCCGGCGCGCGTCGAATCCGGCTGGCCCGCGATTCCATGTAAGACGATAGCCGTCGTCTGATCGACCCAGTCCTCGTCGAGGTCTTCGTCCGGCCGGATCAGCAATCGCAGGATGGTGCTGCCGCCGATGACCTCGAGGAGGCGGTCCGGGTCGATGCCTGCCCTGACCTCACCACGCTCCACGGCGCGGTGGAGCCGAAGCCGCATCGCCGCGAAGACACCGTCTTGGAAGCGTTGCATGACAAGCTCGTTGAGCTTCGGATCGGCGCCGACCTCGCCGAGGAGCCCAGGTAGCGCGGCCCGGGTGACCGGATCCGTGAAGATCGACCGGGACCCCGCGACGAGTGCTCGGATGTCCGTTGCCACATCGCCGGACTCGGGGATCAACGCGGTCACCGGGGCGGGAAACGCGGCCTCGTGGACCAGGTGAGCCTTGCTCGACCATCGCCGGTACAGAGCGGTTTTCGTGGTGCCCGCCCGCTCGGCGACGGCGGAGAGCGTCAGAGCTGAGTACCCGATCGAGACGAGTAGTTCTGCGGTGGCCCGCAGGATCGCTTCATCGATGCTGCGGTCGCGCGGTCGCCCGGCGGGGGCCTTGTCATCACTGGGGGTCTCTGCTTTCATTACGCTACCAACCGTATCGTAATCTGCGTCACACTTTCTACGTGGCGTGCAAGCTCCCGGAGGGGCATAGTGGCCACTGAACAATCCCTTGCCGACATGAGACTCCAACGTTCGAGTCGAGATGTCACCAGTACACCAGACCGGCTCGCGGCATGGCTGTCGACGGTGTTGCCCGACGGCGTCATCCCAGACGTCGTGGTGGACAGTGGCATCGACTCGAACGGCATGTCGTCGGAGACCATCGTGCTCGCTGCCACCTGGGACGACGGTGGGGAGGCGAAAACCCACCGTTTTGTCGCGCGAGTCACCCCGGCGGCCGAGGACATCCCGGTCTTCCCTACCTACCGGTTGGACCACCAGTTCGAGGTGATGCGGTTGGTCGGCGAGTTGACCGGTATCCCTGTGCCTCAGGTGCACTGGATGGAACCGACAGGTGACGTGCTGGGAACCCCGTTCTTCCTCATGGACCACGTCGAGGGCTTCGTACCGCCCGATGTGTTGCCCTATACGTTCGGTGACAACTGGTTCTACGATGCGCACGCCGAACGGCAACGCAGACTGCAAGATGCCACGGTCGAGATACTCGCGGAGCTGCACTCCATTCCGAACGCGTCCGAGACCTTCGCCTTCCTGGGCGATGGCGAGGGTGATACAGCCCTGCGCCGCAACGTCAACTGGTGCAAGTCCTGGTATGAGTTCGCGGTCCCGGGCATCGGCAGATCGCCGTTGCTGGACCGCGCGTTCGAGTGGTTGGACGACAACTGGCCTACGGCAGCCGACTCGGCTGAGCCGGTTCTGCTCTGGGGTGACGCGCGACTCGGCAACACGATCTATCGAGATTTCGAACCGGTGGGGGTCCTCGACTGGGAGATGACCGCACTCGGGCCGCGCGAGCTCGATCTGGCCTGGATGATCTTCGCTCATCAGGTTTTTCAACACATCACGACGCTGATGGGGCTGCCAGGAATGCCTGATCTCCTCCGTGAGCAGGACGTCGTCGCGAAGTACACAGAACTGACCGGTGTCGATGTCGGCGATCTGAGCTGGTTCTACGCATACGCCGCGGTGATCTGGGGTTGTGTGTTCATGCGCACCGGCGCGCGGCAGGTGCACTTCGGCGAGATCGAGATGCCCGATGAGGTCGACGGATTGTTCCACCACCGGGCGCTGCTCGAAAAACTCATCGACGGCGACACGCTTTTCACGACATCCGAAGGAGGCGCCAAGTGATCGGTCCGCTGGACGAGTATCCCATCCACCAGACACCGCTACCGATCGGACTCGTGGACTCGAGCGACAGGAACTTCTACGACCGTTGCTATTTCAACGCCCATGACCGCACGGGCGATGTCTTCGTCATCACCGGTGCCGGGTACTACCCCAACCTGGGTACCAAAGATGCGTTCGTCCTGGTGCGCCGCGGCGACGTGCAGACAGCGGTACACCTTGGTGACGCCATTGATTCTGATCGACTCAACCAACACGTGAACGGGTATCGCATCGAAGTCGTCGAGCCGCTGCGCCGGCTCCGTATCGTGCTGGAGGAGACCGAGGGCATCGCGATGGACATGACCTGGGAGGGGTCGTTCGACGTCGTGCAAGAGCAGCCGCACATCATGCGGACCGGATCTCGGATCACGCTGCAGGCCCAGCGCTTCGCGCAGGTCGGCACCTGGAGTGGTGTGGTGACCGTCGATGGCAGTGACATTGCGGTCGACCCGTCTACTTGGGTCGGAACCCGCGATCGATCCTGGGGCATACGCCCGGTGGGGGAGGCCGAACCCGCCGGACGGCCGGCGGATCCACCGTTCGAGGGTATGTGGTGGCTCTACGTGCCGCTGCGTTTCGCAGAGTTCGCGATCGTTCTCATCATGCAGGAGGACCCGACTGGTTTCCGGATCCTCAATGACTGCACGCGCGTCTGGAAAGACGGCCGGGTCGAACAACTGGGCTGGCCGAGAGTGAGAATCCGGTACGTCCCCGGTACTCGGACGCCGACCGGCGCGACCATCGACTGCACGACTGCCGACGGTTCACCGCTCACCCTGGAGGTCGAATCACGGCTCGCGGTGCCGATCCACCTCGGTGGCGGCTACGGCGGTGACCCCGACTGGATTCACGGGACCTGGAAGGGTGAGAAGTTCACCGAACGAGTGACTTATGACGTCACCGATGAGTCGAACGCGGGACGTGTCATGTTCGGTGTGATCGATCACGTCGGACGCGCCGTGTGCCACGGACCCGGAGCCGAGGGCGTTGAAGGTTTCGGATTGTTCGAGCATGGCGCGCTGGGCAGACACGACCCGTCGGGGTTCGTCGATTGGTTCACGCTGGCCCCGTGACCGACCGGTGAGAAGTGGAGCGCTCTGCGGTCTACCTCTGTGATGGTCGCCGCAACCGATCGAAGAGGAGAAAAATGCGCACGCTCGCAATCACGCAGAACATGACCTTGGACGGATCGATCGAGATGCTCACCGGCTGGTTTGATCCGACCGTGGACGACCCCGATCTGTTGGATGAGTCGCATCGCCAGGATGCCGAGGCCGACGCACTGCTGGTGGGGCGGCAGACCTTTGTCGACTTCCGCGGCTATTGGCCTGCCCAGGTCGATGACCGCACCGGTGTCACCGACTACCTGGACAACGTCCAGAAGTACGTCGTGTCGTCCACCCTGACCGACCCCGAGTGGCAGAATTCGACGATCCTGTCCGGGGACCCGGTGTCCGCAGTCCGTCTTCTCAAAGCGCAGCCGGGCAAGGACATCGTGCTGACCGGAAGCATCAGCCTCGGGCACACGCTCATCGAGGCGGGCCTGGTCGACGAGTTCCGATTGTTCGTGTACCCCGTGGTGCAGGGCAGAGGCCGTCGATTGTTCCCCGAGGGCCGGGAGGCATCCAACCTGACGCTGCTCCAATCGCGGGCGTTCCGGTGCGGTGTGACACTGATGCGCTACGCGGTGAGCTGACCTCAGCGTGCGCCGGGTTTCGGCTCGTTGATCCGTTTGCCGATGGCGGCGAGCTGACGTATCTGCGCCCGGCTCAGCCTGTCGACGACCAGGTTCCGCACGTTCGCGGCATAGCCGGGCGCCGTCGCAACGACCTTCTCCCAACCGGCCTGCGTAAGTGAAGCATTCGTGAAACGACCGTCATCCGGGCAGGGCCTGCGCTGCACCCAGTCGCGTTTCTCGAGCCTCGTGACGACATGTGAGAGGCGCGAGAGCGATCCGTTCGCGAGTTCGGCGAGGGCGCTCATCCGAAGTGTCCGGTCGGGCGCCTCGGAAAGCGATGCGAGGACCTCATATTCGAAATGGGTCAGCTGTGCATCACGGAGGAGCTGCGCGTCCAGGGCGTGGGGTAGCCGCGACAGCAGGATCGCCACCTGGATCCAGGCGTCCATTTCTTCGTCGTCGAGCCAATTCGGCTCGGGCTCGTTGCGCATCGCTGCAGTGTAATACCGGGCACGACGGCAGATCATTCATTTGACGCTTCAAGTGAACAACCCTACGATTCACTTGATTCATCAAGTAAATCTACAAGTGAGGGCTATCGAGACATGAACAACCCCATCATCCGAAGCACCGGAATCCTGATCGCGCGCATCGGTCTCGGAATCGTGTTCTTGGCGCACGGCTTGCAGAAAATCAACACGTACGGCTTCTCCGGCACCAAGGCGAGCTTCGAAGGAATGGACGTTCCGCTGGCCCCGGTGTCGGCATTTGCTGTCACCTGGCTCGAAATCCTCGGCGGCATCGCGCTGATCGCAGGGCTGCTGACCCCGATCGTGGGCATACTCTTCTTCCTCGACATGCTGGGCGCATACTTCTTCGCGCACATCGACGCCGGCCTGTGGGTCTCCGATGGTGGCTACGAGCTCGTGCTGGCTCTGGGCGCAGGTGCGCTGCTGCTCGCAGTGGTGGGCGCAGGGCGATTCAGCGTTGATGCCGTGCTCGGCACCAAGGTCGGCTGGCTCGCTGCCGACGGCCCCCGGACGCGGGAGACCGTCAACGCCGGCTGACGCGAGAGTGCTGGTCAGTGGTTGAAGCGCCCGATTTATGGGTATGAGGCCAGGATGCACCGACCAAGCACGATCTCGTAGTGGCGCCTGACGGCGAGAGGGCTCAGCCCAGCGACCGCGACGACAATGCAGGGGGTCAGCGGACCCCGCTGAACGAGCCGCCGCGGCTCCGGACGGACGACAACCGGGCCGCGAGCCGGTTGGAGCTCTTCTACGACCTGGCCTACGTGCTGGTCATCCACCAGATCGCAATCGCGTTCAACAAGGACCTCACGTGGCACGGTGCCGCAGTGTTCGCAGGGCTGTTCGCCATCACGTGGTGGTCGTGGGTGACGATGACCCTGTACGCCAACCGCTTCGACACCAACGACGTGATCTACCGGGTCCTCAAACTCGGTGCGACGTTCGCGGTGGCCGTCATGGCCGCCAGTGCCGGGTCGATCCCGTCGTCCGGGGTCGCCGCGTTCACCGTGGGATACGTGGCGACGCGGGTGGTCCTGGCCGTCCTGTACGCGCGGGCATGGGTGCACATCATCGACTCGCGCCCCACCATCAACCTCTATTTCGCGACGACGTTGTTCAGCTCCGTGCTCTGGACGGCATCGTTGTTCACCCCCGCTCCGGTGACCTATGGATTGTGGGCGGCGGGGATTCTGATCGAGGCGGCCGCGCCCATCGCAGCGACCCGCTGGGGCCCGGACGTCCCCCTGCATCTCGACCACTTGCCGGAACGTTTCGGCCTGTTCGTGATCTTGGTCCTCGGCGAATCGGTGTCCGCGATCGTCCTGGGCATGCACGATACGCACTGGGCGTTGTCCTCGGTCGTCGTGGCGGGCCTCGGCTTCACGATCGCTGCCGCGCTGTGGTGGATGTACTTCGACATCGGGGGAGCCGAGGCGAAAACCCTGCTGCAGGCAGATGACGATGCCCACAGCAGCGGCCGCGCAGACTCCTACATCTACGGGCACCTTCCGCTGACCCTGGGGGCGGCGCTGCTCGGCGTGGGAATCGAGCAGTATGTGCTGCACCCGGTAGGAGAGCTGACGGCCGGCGGCCGTTGGGCGTTGTGCGGCGGGCTCGCGCTGTTCGTCGCCGGCGTCTGCATGGTGCTGGCAGGCAGCGCGCAGTCCTGGCGGGCCGTGTTCCCATGGCCGGCCATCGCGATCCCTGCCGTCGTGGTCGTCGGTTTCGTCGACAACGCGATCCCGTTCACCTCCGCGATCTTCCTGGCGATCGGATCGATCGTGGCCGTGGTCACCGGCATCGTCCGGCGACGTCAGAGCGCCATGAAAACCACCGAGACCTGATCGATCGACACACTGATGGCGTGAGGACCGGGCGGAGTGGGTAGCCTGACCCGGTGGGCATGCTGACGCCGCTGGCGGTCAAGATAGGTGCGGTCTCGTGGATGCCGAAAATGCTCCCGATCATCGAGAAGTGCGATGTACGGTTGCAAGGCCTGACCAAGGGGCGGCTGAGCGTTCTGGACATCGCCGGCCTTCCCAACATCGTCTTACGGGTACCTGGTCGCAAAACCGGGAACGTGCGGTCGACTCCCTTGCTGTGTGTCCCGCAGAACGGTGGCTGGTTGATCGCCGGTTCGTATTTCGGCAATCCCAAGTTGCCCACCTGGGTACTCAACCTCCGCGCGTGCGAGACGGCAGAAGTCATCTATCGCGGGAAGACGCTGTCCGTCGGTTGGCGTGAGATCACCGGGACCGAAAGGGATCAGGCCTGGCAGACTCTGCTGGCCACGTGGCCGAACTTCGCCATCTACGAGCAGCGCACCGAGCGACTGATCCCCGTCTTCTTCTTGGCCCCCGGTCCCTCGAAGTCGTAGACCGGGCGGAACCGGACGGTGGACATCGACGAGGTGGCCGACGAACTGTACGGCTTGGATCCGGGCGAATTCGTGAGGGTTCGTACCGCTCACGTGAAAGAAGCCCGGGCACAGGGTGATCGAAGCCTCGCCAAAGAGATCTCGCAACTCCGCAAGCCGACCGTGGTCGCTTGGATGGTGAACATGCTCGCCCGAGAGCATTCCGAGGACGTGGAGAATCTGCTCGAACTCGGTGCGGCGCTGCGTGATGCCCAACGCCACCTTGCCGGGGACGACCTTCGCGCACTGACGACACAGCGGCAAAAGGTGGTTCGCGCGATGGCGCGCCAGGCCGGCGATCTCGCCGCCGACCACGGCCAGGCCGCCAGTGAGAACGCTCTCCGAGAAGTCGGACAGTCATTGCACGCCGCCTTGGCCGACCCCGACATCGCCGAGCAGGTGCGAGCCGGTCGACTGGTGACCGCTGTCAGCTACAGCGGTATGGGTCCTGCGGGCATGGCAGTGGTCGGGGGCGGCACGCGAAAGTCCACAGCACCGCCCGTGCGAAAGAAAGCTCCGAGCGCAGAGGAGCGCAAAGCAGCACGCGATGAGGTCGCCGCGGCCGAACAGGCCGAGCGGGACGCAGAGTCGGCGCTCGCGTCGGCTCGGGCGGATGCCGAGAAGGCCGCGGGCACAGTGACTGCAGCGGACACACGCATAGAGGAACTACGGGGCCAGCTGGCGCAGGCCGAGCAAGAGCGTCAATTCGCCGTGCGGGCAGAGCAAGCTGCCGTCGAGCAGGTCGACGCGGCGGACAGCGAGCTCGAGCAAGCACGCGAGCGGGTCACGAAGAGCCGCGTTCAGCTCGAATCTCTTGGTAGATGACGCCGTCGTGCCGCGAAGGTCAGTCCATCACCGGTGATCCGATGCGGCGAATGCGCCGGCAGCAACCGACAGATGAGTAGCAGCCGCCGCAACGACACTACGTAGTTCGTCCCGGGGCCGAATGTCGTTCGTACCACTGGGCGACCAACGTCGAACCGATGCCGTGGATCACCACGCTGCCGAGTACCGTCACCGTCATCGCATACAGGGTGTCGTTGGCGATCTCCCCGTCGAGCGCGTTGTAGGCAAGCAGGCCGAACACGATGGATGCGGTGCCGCGAGGACCCAACATGCCGATCACCAGTCGATCGGTGCGGCTCAGTGTCGTGCCCAGCAGAGACATATACACCGGCACGATTCTCAGGACGGTGAGTGCTGCAAGTGCAAGCACGATGATCTGCCAGACGAATCCGAACTCGAGCACCAGGACAGCGGTGCAGCCGAAGACAAACCACATCGCCAGTGCGGCGAGCACACTCGCATCATCGACAAGACTGAGCTCCGACTCGGTCGGCTGCGTCGACCGTGCCGCCTTGTAGGCGATTCCGCAGATGAAGGCGGCAACAAAACCGTTGCCGTGCAACTCGGTTGCCAGACCGTAAGCCAGCAAGGGAAAGATGACCAGGCTGATACGGATCGATTGCTGGGTCGCAAAGCCCCGTGCCATCGAATGGTTGGTCAGCCAGGCGGCGACGACACCGACAACACCTCCGGCGAGAATCGCGTAGAACGCCGAGGGCACAGCCGTTTCCAGGGCGTCGGCCGGACCCTCTGCATGAGAGTGATCGCCGGCGAGAGTCAGCGCGAATATGAAGAGGGGGGCAACGATGCCATCGTTGTAGCCGCTCTCGATGTTGAGGACGTTGCGCACCCGTACCGGTATTCGTTGGTCCCTGACCATGGATGAGGTGGGTGCGAGATCAATCGGGATGGCGATACACGCGATGAGCAGCAGGACCCCGATGGACAGGCTCGGCAGCAAAGCCGCTCCGGCCAGCAGGGCTGCGCCGATCGACAAGGGCATCGCGATGAGCAGCAGTCTGACCGAGGTTCGTCGTTCGCCCGCGAAGTACCCGCCCTTGACCTCGGTGGCGTCGACGAACAGTAGAACCGCCAGAATCAGTTCCACAACCTTCTCGGCGGCAACGGTGTTGAGCGTCTGGCCGATGTCGTTGCGGGTGCCGAGACCGATGGCGATACCTGCGGTGACCATCAGCAGTGGTCCCGAAATCCGTAGCCGCGCCAAACGCCCGGCGACGAGCGACCAACCCACGATCACGACCAAGGCGATGAGTACGGACGTGGTCACGATGGTGACCGATCCCGGCGGGTGCTTGTCAGCTCGCCGCTGTGTTTGCGTCGCCCTTGAGCACCTGACGATCGTATACGCGGACGCGCAGGTGGATCAGTTGCCGGCAAGCTTGGCCGAGTTGCTCGTGCAGTACAGAGGAACACCGATGTTGATCAGGGTCCGCGACTTGGAGTCATCGAGACCGGTCTCGTCGGCGATCTTGGTGACAGTGTCATTGAGGCTGGTGCCGTTCGACAGTTCGTCGCACGCCATCTGTGCAGCGGCGATCTGATCTTCCCGGCTCCCGAAAGTGGCGTTCTGCGATTCCAGCGCCTGAATGTAACCGTTGTCCTTCACGTCGCCGGCTGCGGTGGATGCGTTGTCGACGAGCTGTTCGGCACTACTGCGGGCCTGGTCAGTGGCGTTCTGGACGTCTTCGCTGCTACACGCGCCCACGAACACCACACTGCTGAGGAATGCGATCAGTGCCACCAGCTTTTTCATGTCAATCCCGTTTCGTCGTCGAGTACTGATGAGAACGATATGCGATCGACGAAACTAGTCACCCTGACCTGCCGAACTGGGGACCGACGCGTCGGCGCTCGACGCGGATTTCGGCTGGTGGTAGCCGATTGCGGGCCTGGCGACCAGTTCGATCGCCAGGAGCGCGAGTGCGGCGATGACGATCGTCACCATGACCACGAGCCCTGAAGGATAGTTCCAGAAGACGAGCACGAGGATTGCCACTGCGACCACTGCAACTCGCAGCGGTATCCGGAACTTCGCCGCTGCGGATTCGACGGGACGCGGAACTCTTCCCGCGGCATTGCCTCTGGCCGCGTTCAAGCCGCGGCCAAACGCCCCACGCACCGCCGTTGCGGACCCGGATGACCCGGAGAGATACCCGATCGCCGCGATGACCACGGCGAGCACGGCGACGGCTCGCAGCATGGTGCGCAACGGTACGAGGATGGTGTCGATGAGGACCTCCGCGGCGGCAGGGGAGAGCACGCCGGGGGGAACCGCATCTAGATAGAGCGACCGCCCGACGCTGATCGCGACAGCCAGCAATGCCATGGCGACAGCGAGTGCGATCCCGAGAAGGGAGAACGCTTTTTTCCGGGATCCCCTGGGGGCGGCCCAGATCGCGGCAGCACCCACCAACAACGTCAGGAAGGGGAGAATTGTCGACGCCTTGTCCAGTGCGGACACCGCCCGCTGCGCCTTGACCAGATCGGGGGACCTGAAGATGATGAAAGACTTGTCGATGTCGGGGATCTTGTCGGCAAAGGAGAACCCGCGGTCTCGCAATGCGTTTCGTACGTTGTCGATGATCGGACCGAGTTCGATGCTCACGGTGCCGTCGTCGTCGATCTCGATCGCATCGTTGGTCTCGCCCGTCAGTACCGCGGCGAGTCGTTGGTGGGCTCGCTTGTTGGCCTGGATCCAGAGCGTCTCGAATTGATCGGACCTCACCAGCGCGGTGACCGCCTGCCGGATGAACGACTGTGCCTGCGAGGTGAGCACCGGGGCGAGGCCGATGACGGCCGGCGGCACGTTGGGCGCGTTCTCGGTCAGCGCGGTCAATGCCTCTTTGGTGACATTCGCTATGTCGCCGCGCGCCATGATCTCCGCGGTGATCTGGTCGGCCAGCTCGTCCTGTAAGACAGCGTTTCCTGCGAGCGGTGTCACCGTTGCGACGTAGCGATCGGTGTCGAGCACTTCGCTGCGTGCGAAGCGCGCCAGCACAGCTGAGAAGGCCAACACCGCAACCAATACCAGCAGCAACCCGGTCGCCGTCCACCTCAGGCCGCGTCTGTGGATCACCGCATCCCCGGGCGCACCCCGATTCTCCGTGAGTTCGCGGCGGAGACGTTCGAGCTCGGCGCGCTCGGTTTCCTTCAACGGTTCGTCGGCGTCAGGAACCACCATCGGTCGGCCTCATCTCGTAGAGCGGATGCGCCACCCCTGGGCAACCGCTCATGAACCTTGACCCAGGACTATCGCCTGCGCATCATCCGCATCGGATGAGCAAGGGCCCTCCCATCAATGGCCGGGCAGCACGCAGATCGAGTCGATCCCGAGTACGTGATTGAGACGACCGAACGCCAGCCACGATCCCAGGCACATACTCAGTTCGACGATGTGGTTCTGGCTGTACTCGGCAGTCATCCGGGACCAGAAATCTTCGTCGAGGCCGTGGTGGTCGAGTGCGTAGCGTTCGGCGTACTCGGCGGCGAGTCGAGTGCGTTCATCGAAGGCGTCGGTGGTCCGCCAGTTCCGTACCGCTTCATCGAAGGTCGACTCGACTTTCTCTCCGTCGCGTTCGGTTCGCCAGTCCTGACAAAAGACACACCCGTTGATCTGCGCGATCCGCAGGCGTGCGGCCTCGAATTCGCGGAGGCCGAGTGTGCTGTCGGAGTAGACCTTCAGGGAGAAGTTCGCGGCGGCTCCGCCGATGCCCGGGACCATTTCGCCCCAGACATAATTGATGGGATCTTTGCCCTCGGGAACGTCGATGATCATGCCGGTGCCATCCTCGTGAGTTTGCCGACCGCCGGGACGAGCGGTACGTCGAGTGCGTCATACAGTCCTGGCCTGGCTTCGCGGAGCCAGCCGATGGCGTTGACCAGCCGCCCGACCGCGGTGGCGTTGCCCCCTGCCGCTCTGTTGCCACCCTCGTCTGTCGCTTCGACGGAGATCTCGATACGAGGGCGGCCCTCGATGATCACCTTGTGGGCGCCGTCTCCACCGTCGGGCGGCACGGGCCAGTCAGGTGCACACGACGGATGGATCCGGGTGACGTGCTCGATGACGATCAGCGGTTCACCGCCGACGATCCCTTGTACCTCGAACCGAACCGCGCCCTGTGTGCCGGCGTCGAACGTGCCCATGTGCTCTGTGTCTACGGTCGTCTCGAGAGGGCGGCGCAGCAGTGTCTCGCGGATCTCGTCGATGTCGACGCCCAGCGCGCGGGCGATCAGCCGGATCTGTCCACCCCACACCATGGTGGGAACGGACGGTGCCACCATCGGTGGTTCGTAGTCCATCGGTTGGCCCATCCCGATGAGGTAGCGCACGGAATCAGGTTGGTCATAGGTGGTGTAGTCGAAGATTTCCTGGCAGCGCACCTGCTCGATCGTCGATGCGAGACCGCTGGCGAGGATGGGCAAGATGTCGTTGCCCCAGCCGGGGTCGATACCGGATACGAACAGCGAACCACCGCCATCGGCGATCGCTGCGAGGACCGGGTCTCGTAGCTCCGGTGGCGCGGAGGTGGGGTCGTACAACGCGTAGAGGGATGGACTGACCACGATGGCACCGGCGCGGATGGCGCGGGTGATATCGGTCAGTGCCTCCTCGGGGCGGATATCGCCGGATGCCGCGTAGACAACGGCGTCGGCGACAGCCAGTGCCTGCGAGATGTCGTCGGTGGCCGAGACTCCGAGCGTTCGGCCCACATCGCCCAGATCACCGGCGTCGCGCCCGACCTTCGCGGGGTCGTGGACGATGACGCCGGTGAGGTCGAGATCCGGATGGGCGTCGATCGCGCGAATCGCTGCGCGGCCGACGTTTCCGGTGCCCCAGACCACTGCTCGAACCGAAGGTGAAGTCATCACCCGACGATATAGAACACGTTCTTGTTTTTCCGGAAGTCTCGATTATCGGACTACCGCATGCGGTCGCCTCGGGAGTTCACTGATTGGCCCGAATATTGATCGCCGCCAGGTCGACCGTCCTGGAGATGCGACGGTTGCGGGTCTCGGGCCGTTTGGCGCTTGCGATCCATTCGACGATCAGCCGTCGCGCCGAGGGTGGGAAGCCCTCGAAATGCTCGCGGGCGGGTTGATTACCGCGCAGCGCTCGGTGCAGGTCGTCTTCGCTGGTAGCGATCATGTCGGCGGTCAGCGCCTGCCACCTTCCGTTTGCCTTGGCGATGTCGATCGCCGTCTGTCCGTACTCGGTCATCAGGCCCGCATCGATCAGGTGCTGGGCACGTTCACGATTGAGCGCACTCCAACTGCTTCGTGCGCTTCGCGGGGTGAATCTCAGCTGCGAACTGTGCGCACCGTGCCTGCGATGCAGACCGTCGATCCATCCGAAGCACAACGCCTGTTCGATGGCTTCGTGGTAACGCATGCCGGCGTTGACACTACTTTTGTGATGGATGACGAGCCAGATCTCGGTGGCCGAATCTCCGTTGTCGATGAGCCAGCGGCGCCAGTCCTCGGCGGTCCGGAGGTCGACGATCTCCATCTCACGCGCCCACTCGATCGACCGGACTGACGGTGGTGAGTTCTCGCAACATGATCTGTCCTTTCTTTGGGGTCAGGACTCATCCTCCCGGTCAAAGTGCTCATCAAATGAGCACTTTGTTTGCGAGACTTGGATCATGCGCGCCGACCGCCTTGTTGCCACCCTTCTGCTGATGCAGAACCGCGGGCGGGTGACAGCTGCGGAGGTCGCATCCGAACTCGACGTGTCCGTCGCGACCGCCCGGCGAGATCTGGAAGCACTCTCGAGCGCGGGTGTCCCGGTGTACCCGCAATCAGGTCGTGGTGGCGGCTGGTCCTTGGTGGGCGGTGCCCGTACGGACCTGACGGGTCTGTCGGCCTCCGAAGCGCAGGCACTGTTCCTACTCGTCGGTCCGGCCGCCGCGGCGTCCGAGGACGCGAGGGCAGCCATGCGCAAATTGGTTCGCGCACTACCGCACACCTTCCGCGCCGCTGCGCAGGCTGCCGCGGAGGCAACCATGGTCGACAGCGCAGGCTGGGGAGAGCGGCGCCGGAACCGGCCCGCAGAGGTGACCGCTCTTCAGGCTGCGGTGGTCAGCCGACAACAGGTCAGACTCACGTACCGCGCCGGCGGCGACTCCACGACCGTGCGGATGATCGACCCGTGGGGGCTGGTCGACAAGGACGGCAGCTGGTACCTCCTGGCAGGTACCGAACGCGGACAGCGAACGTTCCGGGTCGATCGCATCGTCGAGGCCGAGGTGACCGACCGGCCGGCGCAGCGACCCGTCGATTTCGACCTCGCCGCGGCGTGGGAAGCGGTGGTGGTCGACATGGAGGGACGTCGATCGAAAACGTGGGCGACCGTGCTGACCGATCGGCAATTCGTACCGATCCTGCACGATCAGTTCGGCCGTCACTGTGAGGTGGTGGCTGAACTCGACGATGATCGGTCGAAGGTTCGCCTCGGGGCGCCGACGCCGCTGGACATCGCCCGCAACCTTGCCGGGTGGGGTGTGGCGGTCGAAGTCCTGGAGCCATCCGACGTCCGCGCGGAACTCGACCGGATAGGCGGAGAGCTCGTCAACGGAACAAAAAACGGCACGTGATTCTTCAGCCGGTTCCGTTTCGCGAATTGCTCTCACGATAAGGAACACGTTCTCCTTTCGAACGTATTCCGAGTTACGGCGGATGGGCTATTATTCCGGGGAAGGAACAATTGCCCAACTCGGCGGCGGGTACGGCCTTTATCGGAAGGTCGAAATACGTCCTGAACAATTGCAGTCCGTTGAATGGGTGACAGACATGGGGCGTGGAGCATGATTGGCTGGCCGGCGTTGGGGGGACGACATTGATGAGATCAGATTCAGGAGCAATCGAATTGATCGCCGCCCTGCGCCGATGTCAGGCGGCGGGCGATTCTGACGCTCTCTACTTCTGCGCGGCGTGGTTGCACGGATGCGGTATCCCTGCCGCGAATTCTGCATTGGCGTCCCTGGTGGATGGCGACGGTCTGGACACCGAGGCCATCGACTCCGCGTTACGCCAGTTGGCCCGGCAACGGTTCGATGAGCTGGCTCAATGGTGCATCGAGACGGCGGGTGTGCTCAACGGAGGGATGCCTCGGGACCCCTCGGCGTGGCTACCCGGGCTCACCTACGCGCTTCGTCGAGACGATGTGCCATTGAGTGCGGGGGTTCATCGGGTAGCGCTGGCGGACATGGCCCTGCTGACGTGTTCAGATGCCGTGCTGTCGCGGAATTCAGTGCATATTCGCGCTTATCAGACGGTGCGAGGCGAATTACTGGCCCGTGCCGCTGCGCGAAACTGATTAATTGGGTCAAATGACCCAGTTGCGCGGCTGTCGCCGGGCTGGCCGATGCCCTCCCTGATAACGCAACGCGGGTTCTTCGCGATAGTGATTGCCAACTCTGTCAGCGTGAACATTTGTGTGAAAACCGACTGTATCCGTATCCATTCAGCTATCGGTCGGGCGGCAGAACCTGCGAATCGCGGCGTTCGATGTTTCATCCGCCAACACGCGCGCGTGGTGTTGCGGTCGGGCGATGCCACCGGCATGTGCGGGGCATGAGTACGGTATGCGCGGAGAGGAGCCACGATGGGAACCAGAGACCGCGACGACGATGGCAAGGCCCGGCAGGCGCGCCCGCGGGACGCACTCGGCCGCCCGCTGCCCTACGGCGCCACGGGCGTCGAACCGGTCTCGGAAGTACCCATGCCGCCCGAGCAGACGCTGGAAGTGGCGCGAGAGTTGGTGTGCGCCGGCCGCCCTTTCTCCGCGCACGAGATTCTCGAAGTTCGCTGGAAAACCGGACCGGACGGCGAGCGTCCACTGTGGCAGGGACTCGCGCAACTGTGCGTCGCCCTCACGCACGCGGCGCGCGGCAACGCGGTCGGTGCCGACCGTCTCCTCGGCCGAGGAGCACGACACCTCGCCGAATATGGCAAGTCGTCAGGACCGCTCTACGGACTCGACGTGGACGCGGTCGTCGCTGCAGCACGAGCGCGGATCGGCGCCGGGCCGCAGTGAGGCGCCGCGGGCCGGCCTCAGGCCCGCGCTCGGCGCGCCAGATCAACTGTCGCCGAACGCAATTCCGACAGCGCGTTGATCGGTTCGGAGTAGCCGACGCGGGTGTAGGCGATGCCCCGAGGAGTGTGGACCCGCAGATCAAGTCCGTAGCGATCGGCGCCGGTGCATACGGCCGACGTCGTGTCCGGGAAGCCGCCAAGTGTCTGCGCCATCGCCAGCAGTGAATCGGCATGGTCGTCGTTGAGGTGGACGATTGCCCCCGCCGCCCCAGGTGACACCGGATCTGGTGCGGCCGACGAGTAGTCGGCGGCAGTCGCGGAATCCATGCGTCCGTAGCCGCCGACCCAACGCACCCTGTCCACTCGAAGCACCCAAACCGAGAAATCACTGAAGTCGATGTAGTACTTCGCCGCTGGAACCCCCGCCAGATGGGCTTGGCGAGCCGCAGCCAGCTCATCGCCGGTCGGTCGTTCAACGTGCCCGGCGAGGGTGATCCTGGCACTGGCGAGAGGATCGGCCTCGGCGTTCGGGGCGACGATGGCGATACTGGCGCGGCCGTCTCCTGCCAGATTCCGGCCATGCTCGGCCATGTGCGAGACGCACAGGACAGGTGAGCCCCCAAGCAGGCCGTAGGTGATGAAGGACGCCCATGGCGATCCATCCGACGTCAGGCTCGCGAGAGTGCCGATATTGGTCGATCCGGCTATCGTCCGCGCCTCTTCGGCAGCTGAAGGCCGTCTCGCGTCGACGACCTCGGTCAGAGGCGGTGGAACGGATGGGGCATCGCCGGGGTCGCCATGATCGAGAGACATGGTCGAAACGGTACTCGACACGTGATGCGTGGTTCGATGAGTCATGACTGATCAGGCGAAGACAGCCCTGGGATCGTCGGTTCTCGAGGTCGCCTGCGATGACCCTGAAGTGTCCGAGGTGGCCTACCGGCTGCTGCTGGAAAGCGATCTGCAGGTGCGCAACGGATCGGTCGAGTTGGCCCGTACCACAGGGCCGCACCGGGCTTTCTTTGCCGTCGAGGATCATGTCGCGACGACCAAACTCCTGCGTCGCCGAGGACTGGAACTCGACGAGGTGACCCCGACGCGGACGGCATGTGTTGGTGTTCCATCGGTAGGTGTGGTGGCGATGTCGGAGTTTCCACGCCGGCCGGTCGTCGGGGACATCGAGTCGATCGACCATCTCGTCTTCAACGCTGTGAACAGAGACGCCGCCGTCGCTTTGTTCGCCGGCTCGCTTGGGCTCGACTTCCGGCTGGAGCAGCGCATCCACGACGGGATCCACCAGCTGTTCTTCCGCAGCACAGAGGTGGTGGTAGAAGTTGTGATCGGCGCACCCGACTCGGACCCGGACGCCCCGGCGACGCTGTGGGGAATCGCATGGCGATCGCGCGACATCGCTGCCACCCATCGGCGACTGTCGGACGGGGGAATGGCCTTGAGCGAGATTCGCATCGGCCGCAAGCCCGGCACCAGCGTGTTCACGATCCGGGAACCCGCCTTCTGCCTTCCAACGCTGGTGCTTGGTTGAACCGGGCGCGACCCGAGTGCGGCCGGGCGTACGTCAGGTGTGGCTGACTGCCGGGTGCGCACCCGACATCTGCAATGCAGCGGTCACGCCAACGGCCCGCACCACGAGTAAACTCACGCGCGTCTGTAGGCGGTGCAGTGCACACCTGCCGTGGTACGGCGCACTCGGCGCGGAACTCGACTTCGATACGGGGAGCGAATGTTGCGGTTTGAAGGGAGTCCGGTGCGGGAAGCGACGCCCCGTTGGAGCCTGATGCGGGAAGTTGCAATCACGGTCCGGCTCAATGCAGACAACGTCTGGGTTGCCAGTCTGCCACCGCTGCTGTTCACCCTCACTGCAGCGCTGCGTTTCGAACTGTCTGGATTCGATCTCGCCGTCGCAATGGTCCAAGGCGTGGTGTGGTCGCTGTTGTTCATCTACACCTTCGACACGGCCAACCAGGCGGGTGGTTCGCAGGAGGACCACACCAACAAACCGTACCGCCCCATTCCTTCGGGTCTGGTCACGCCCGAAGGCATGTGGCGCCGGAGCTACGTCGGCGCCGTGCTGTTCCTGACGTTGTCGGCATTCCTGAGCCCGGTCACCTGTGTTGCGGCGATCGTGTGGGTGGCAACGGTTCAGGTGACGCATCACCTCCTCCAGCCCCGGCACTACCGGTACTGGAAGCCGGTGACCACCTGGATCGGAGCCGTCGCGCAACTCGCGGGAGCATGGGCGATTGCTCATCCGCTCGATCAGACCGGCTGGTACTGGACGCTGGTCGTGGCGACGATGTTCATCATCCCGCTGCCGATCGAAGATGTGAGGGACATGCCAGGAGATGAACTGTCCGGGCGCGTGACCTTTCCCCTCCGGTACGGGGCCGCGCCTGTGCGACGGTGGTTTGTGGTGATGATGACGCTGTGGCCACTTCTGGCGTGGCTCGTCTTGTTCCGCGAGAGCGACGCGTCGACCACGGCGATCGTGACGGCCACCGCAGCAATGGCTGCCCTGTGCTGGCCGGCAGCTGTTCTGACGGGATTGCGGGA
The DNA here is from genome assembly GCF_003217475.1 of Williamsia limnetica. Lineage (GTDB taxonomy): Bacteria > Actinomycetota > Actinomycetes > Mycobacteriales > Mycobacteriaceae > Williamsia > Williamsia limnetica. Next base: position 199,359 of record NZ_QJSP01000001.1, read on the forward strand.
CACTTATCAGCGCAATCGTCTGGCGTACAAGTTGTACAGCTTTGTCCATGTCCTTCTCGTGGTCTGCGCCCTGTTGCTGTTGTCCTGACCGGCGACCGATGAGTTCCGGGATCTCGGGTTGTCAGACTGAAGACAAGATCTACGTCGGAGGTCACCATGCTCGACAAGACGTTCACAGAGACGCTGCGGAAGAGCCCGAACAAGGGCGGTTGGACCTACGTCGTGTGGCCGGAGTCGGCGGCGTTCTTCGGGACCCGTGGCTTGGTGAAGGTGCGCGGAACCGTCGACGGTCACCCGTTCACGAGTTCGTTCATGGCACTGGGGGATGGCCGGCACAAGCTGCCGATCCGAGCCGACCTCCGTACCGCACTGGGCAAGGAGGCCGGTGCGACGGTGACGGTGCATCTGACCGAGAGGTTGTGACGACCCGGCGGTGAGCAGGCCTGGTGAACCTACCTCGGGCAACGCCGCCGAACTGGCAGTATCTGCAGTCGTGAGTAGAAGTGCTTCTTTCGTCCGTGTCGGTGCGGCGTATGTGGCCGCCCTCGGCGTTGCCGCCGTATGGCTGACCATGGGCCCTGACACGACCTGGCTCTGGCTCGATACCCTCATCGCAGACCTGTTGGCCACGCTGGTGATCTTCGGTTTCAGTCGGGCGTACAAGAATTCGAGTTTCTACGACGCGTACTGGAGCGTCGTTCCACCGGCACTGCTGATTTATTGGTGGGTGGCGGGTGATGCCGGCCTCGGCGAGGTCCACTGCTGGTTGATCTTCATCGTGGTCGGCGCCTGGGCCGTCCGGCTCACCGGGAACTGGGCCTACGCCTTTCCCGGTCTGCACCATGAGGATTGGCGGTACGGCATGCTCCGCGCCCGTGCGGGGCGTTGGGAGTTCGTCACCGACCTGGTTGCCATCCATGTCATCCCCACCTTGCAGGTGTTCCTCGGGATGGTCCCGGTCTATGTGGCCGTCACCCGAACAGGCGACCAGCTGCTCTGGCTCTCGACCATCGCGTTCGTGGTCGGGATCTGTGCCGTGGTCCTCGAGTACGTCGCCGACGGGCAGATGCATCGGTTCGTCCGCGATCGCCGCCCCGGACAGGTGATGGATCAGGGCCTGTGGAGCTGGTCTCGTCACCCCAACTACTTCGGCGAGTTCGGTTTCTGGTTCTCGTTGGCGATCTTCGGGGTGGCAGCGGCACCTGCCGACGTGTGGTGGCTGTTCGCGGGCGCCGCCGCGATGCTGGCAATGTTCCTGGGGGCCAGCATTCCGATGATGGAAGAACGCAGTCTCGAGCGGCGGCCGGACTACCAGTCGGTGATCGACCGGGTATCACGGTTCGTACCCTGGCCTCCGCACAAGGTGACTGTGTGAGCCGGCCGCGCGTTGTCGTCGCGGGCCTGGGCGACACAGGAATCCTCACTGCGATACACCTGGCGCGGCACACCGATGTCGTGGGGATCTCGGTCAAGACTGGTCTCGTCAGCGGTCAAGAACTGGGGATGAGGTTGTCTCGCCCCGCTGACTGGAGCCGCGACTACTGGACGTCGTTCGAGCGTTTCCGTGGACTCGATCGGATACGAACAATGCACGGTGAACTGACCGGGGTGGATCTGGCGGCCCACACCGTCGAAGTCCGGAATCTCGACGGCTCCGAGTCCCACGTCGAGTACGACACCCTGGTCATCTCGACCGGGGTGACGAACGGGTTCTGGCGCCGCCCGACGATGCAGTCATCATCGGAGATCGAGACAGATCTTCGCAGCGCGCACGACCAACTGGCTGCCGCCGAAACCGTGATCGTGGTCGGAGGCGGGGCGGCTGCGGTGAGCAGCGCGGCCAATCTGGCCGCCCGGTGGCCCGCCAAGCGGGTCGACCTGTACTTCCCGGGCGACCGAGCACTACCGCGGCACCACCCGCGGGTGTGGCGACAGGTGCGGCGCCGGCTCGAGCAGGTCGGAGTGAGCTGTCACCCGGGCCACCGGGCTGTGGTGTGGCCCCATCATGCGGACGCCGGCAGCGGTTCGGTCGCCGATCACCTGACAAGAGGGACGGTGGCGTGGACAACAGGGCAGAATCCGGCGGCGGCCGACGCGGTGCTCTGGGCGATCGGCCGAGTCGTTCCCAACACGGGTTGGCTTCCTGAAGAGGTCCTCGACGAGGGGGGATTCGTCCGAGTCTCGGACGATCTGCGAGTGCTGGGTCAGCAGCATGTCTTCGCAATCGGAGATGTCGCAGCGACCGACGAGTTCAGGACATCTGCCCGGAATCGAGCCGACAAGCTATTGGCGAAGAACATCCGAGCGGACCTCGACGGTCGACGGCTTCGCGCTTATCGCCCACAACAGAAGCTCTGGGGCTCTGTGCTCGGCATGCAGTCCGACGGGCTGGAGGTTTTTGCACCCAGTGGGCACAGGGTCAGGTTTCCGTCATGGTCGGTCGAGCGGGTTGTGCAACCGCTGATAGTGCGACGGATCATGTACGGAGGAGTGAGACCACGGGGCACAGGGGCGGGACTAAACCTGCCATGACACTGCGCCGGGCGGCGTCATGGCAGGCGATGGTGCCGGGACAGTGACTTCGGATGCCGTGTGGCATCGAATATCAGCTCGACCCGGCGATTGTCACGGCAATCCGGCCAGGAAGAAGCTCAGCACTTCGACAGCCCATGGATTCGAGTTGAGAAAACCTTCGATGGCGACGTCTATCGGAGACACTTCGGAAGACCCACTTTCCTCATCTGATGTTCGGCGGACTCACAACATACCAGTGAGTAACTTCCCGCTGGACGATCAGCAGCCCCTGAACGCACCGCGATCGGATACCGATTGAATGTCCGATTCGGCAATCGCCGAGTCGCCTGTGGGGCGATCGGGTGCGGGAACGCCAGGCAGCGCGTCCGTTATTGATCTGTTACCTGATGTCACGGTTGCGCGCCGAATGCGACCAATGGATTGTGTTGTCCGCCTGCGCTTCTTAAGGTTCGAACCAAGACCCTGTCACAACGCGGCGGAGTACTTGCTCAAGTTTCAGCGTCAACCCCGAAGGGCCGAACCATGACGAGCGATTTGTTGCCCACCAACGCCGATTCCCGCCAGACGGCTTCCTTCCATCCGGCGAAATGGGCCTTCTCGGTGTCCGTCGACGCCGTCACCGACCGACACGCGCTGGTACGTGTGCACGGGGACGTCGACATGCTGACCTCGCCGCGACTACTTGCCTGCATCAACGATGCCATCGTCGGCTACTCCGAGGTCACTGTTGACCTCTCGGATGTCAACTTCTTCTCGTGCGCGGCCGCGGAGATCATCCTGGCCGCTTACACGCGTCGGCCGGAGGGGTTCCGCATCCTGGCACCGTCCCGAGCTGCTCGCCGGGTGCTCGACCTGTTCGAGAACGACCGCCTGTTCTACGACATCGGTCTCGAGTCGCGGCCGTGACCCGAGCTGTCACTCGGGGCGGATGAGCGTCAGAATCGTGATCTCCGGGGGCGCGCCGACCCGGACCGGTGGGCCCCAGGCCCCGGCGCCGCGCGTGGTGTACAGCACGGTGTTGCCGACGCGATCAAGGCCCTGAACCGAAGGTTGTTGCAGGGGAACGAGGTACCGGATCGGCCACATCTGGCCACCATGGGTGTGGCCCGACAGTTGCAGATCGATTCCGAGATCAGACGCTTCGAAGGCCTGCCGGGGCTCGTGAGCGAGCAAGAGAGCAAACGTATTCGGATCTCGACCGGCGAGCGCGGCGGGCAGATCCGGCTCATACGGCTCGGGTGACGAATAGTCGTGGATGCCGACCAGGTCGATGGTCGCACCGTCCCGGTCGATCGGCACGCGTTCGTTCCGAAGCGTACGTACGCCCAGCCGGTCCCACACATCCAGCCAGCGGCCACCGTCATCGGCATAGAACTCGTGGTTTCCGCTGACACCGAACACCCCCAGCGGTGCGGCGAGATCTGCCAGCGGTTCGAGATCGGCGGCGACTTTCGCGACGGTGCCATCGATCAGGTCCCCGGCGATCACGATGAGATCGGGTCGCTGCTCGTTGACCTGATCGACGACGCGCTGGGTGAATTCGCGACCGCGGGTGGGCCCCACATGGAGATCGGAGATGAGGGCGACACGCAGGCCCTCGAACTCGGGTGGCAGACGGCGCAGCGGAACCCGGACTCTGACGATGCGTGGCCGCGCCGCCTCCACCACGCCATACGCGGCGGTGCCTATCGCACCGACCGCGACCACCGCCGTGGCGGCCTGCAGCACACGCCGCCGACTCGGTCCGGTGGGCTCGAGCTCGGGTGCGTCGGTGGATCCCTTCCGTCGACGCATCCACCGCACGAGCCGGGTGAGGAGAGAGGCCACAGCGATGAGGAGCAGACCGAGGATGAGGTAGAACACCGCAGCCAGCCAGACCATGCCCACGAAGCCGGGAATACGAGCCCAGCCGGGATCGAAGACCTCGCCGCTGCCGATGCCGACGATGACCAGCGCCCACAGTACGACGAGTGCCGCGTCGACGATGATGGACCACGGTCGCCTGAGGCCGGGGGCACGTACGAGACGCCGGTGCAGCCAGAATGTCACGAGGGCCAGGACGGCACCGAACATCAACAACCGCGTCATGAAACCAGAATCTTCGGGACCGTCATTGGATCCATGGTGGCAGAAACGAGCGCGAAGACCCGATTCGGCAGTTCAGCCGGTCGCTGACCGCGTGAGCATGCTGCTCGCGGCATTCGCACGATGAGGAGAGGCGGGTTCGTCTCACACCGGTCTCGGCCACCAGGGAGGCATCTGGTCTCGAACAGAGTCCGCCCATCGGACTTCGTCCTCGTCCTCGTCCTCACCACAGACCCACGCTTCCATCGACGCGGTGAGTCCGCCCGCGGCGAAAGGAATCGCCACGTCCGCATCGACACCGGCTGCCACGCCATGCGAGATCCAGATAGCCAGAGCGACTCGGAGCCGGCGGTCGAACATGTCTGTCAACGCCCGTCGCAGCGAGGACGACCCGTTCGACAGAAAGGCTGCTCGGAACAAGTCCCGGTCCCGAGTGGCGACCCCGTACGCGGAGATCAGGGTCTTCTGGAACTCCACAGCGACCTCGCTGATCGAGAGCCCCGTCAGGTCCGGTATCTCGAGGGGTTCCTCGACGGCCTCGACGAGCATTGCCGTGAGCAGCTCGCCCACGCTGGAATAGTGCGTGTAGAAACTGGTGCGTTGCACGCCCGCGGCGCGACACAGTTCGCTGACCGAGAGCTCGTCCAGCGGAGCGCCGATGACGCATTGGCGCAACGCAGCGCGCAGGTCTTCGACGGTGCGTACGGTGCGCGGATCGCGAGCAGCCATCAGAAGGTCACGGCATGGTCAGCACGGCCTTGACCGTGACGCCCGATTGAGTGTCGGCAATGGCCTGGTCGATGTCGTCGAATGCGTACCGCGTGATGAGCTCATCGAAAGGGAACCTGCCTGCACGGTACAAAGCGATCAACTCAGGGATGAAGACCTGCGGGACCGAATCACCCTCGATGCCACCGACCAGCGTCTTACCGGCTCCCGAGACCAAACCGAGTGGCATCACGGCATCTGGTTTGGGGACTCCCAGCAATGCGATGGTCGCCCCGAAGCGGGTGGAGTTGATCGCATCGGCGACCACCGACGGAATCGCGGTCGTGTCGATCGCGTATCCCGCACCTCCGCCTGTGATCGCATGGATCGTTGTGACGACATCCTCCGAGGAACCGTTGACAGTGTGGGTGGCACCCAGCTTCGTCGCGAATTCGAGGCGCTGATCGAGGACGTCGACGGCGATGATCGTGGTGGCGCCGGCAATCCGCGCGGCCATGATCGCGGACAGCCCCACGGCCCCGGCCCCGGTCACGACAACGCTGGCCCCAGCGGGGACATCGAGTGTATTCAGGACCGTTCCGGCTCCGGTCTGGATGCCGCAGCCGAGAGGTCCGACGATGTCGAGGGGCACATCCTCCGGGATCTTGACAGCATTGTGGGCGCTGACAATTGCGTGGGTCGCAAAAGAGGACTGTCCGAAGAACGATCCCCGGATCACTTCGCCGTCCGTGCCCTCGATCGTGGTGGTTCCGTTCTCACGGACACCGGCGACGTTCAGCAGCAGAAAGTTCGCGCAGTATGCCGCCCGGCCGGTGAGACAGTTGTCGCAGTGACCACAGGCGGCAAAAGAGAGCCCGACGTGATCGCCGACCCCGAACCCGGTGACCGCGGCGCCGACCTGTTCCACGACGCCTGCACCTTCGTGTCCGAGAACCATCGGCAGAGCGGCCGGTATGTGACCGTGAACAACCGCGAGGTCGGTGTGACAGAGTCCTGTCGCCACGATCTTCACCAAGATCTCGGTGGGTTCGAGTTCGTCGAGCACCACCTCTTCGAATGTGAACGGGGAATCGACGTTACGCAGGACCGCAGCGTTGGCGGAGGTGGTCATAGAGATCTGCCTTTCGGAGAGCGGCGTCGCAACACCGCGACCACATCACTGTAGACCCACTTTCTGACAGGTGTCGGAAAATCGGGAAGCACACACAACGGGTCGATCAGTTCCCGACATACGCCGCGAGATGCTGCCCGGTCAGCGTCGATCTGTCGGCGACGAGATCGGCAGGCGTGCCCTCGAAGACGATTCGACCACCGTCATGGCCGGCTCCGGGACCGAGGTCGATGATCCAATCGGCATGCGCCATGACGGCCTGGTGATGTTCGATGACGATCACCGACTTGCCGGACTCGACGAGACGATCAAGCAGCCCGAGGAGGTTCTCGACATCGGCGAGGTGCAGGCCGGTCGTCGGTTCATCGAGAACGTAGACCTCGCCCTTACCTGCCATCTGGGTTGCCAGTTTGATTCGTTGCCGTTCGCCACCGGACAGTGTCGTGAGAGGTTGACCTAGTTTGATGTACCCGAGGCCAACGTCGGCTAGACGTTCCAGGATTTTGTGCGCGGCAGGTAGTTTCGCTTCGCCATCGCCGAAGAACTCTGCGGCCTCGGCCACGGACATCCCGAGCACCTCGCTGATGTCGCGACCACCGAAGGTGAACTCCAGTACGGCCGCCTGAAACCGCTTGCCGTCGCACTCCTCGCACCGGCTCGCCACCCCGGCCATCATGGCGAGGTCGGAGTAGATGACCCCTGCGCCGTTACACGTGGGGCAGGCGCCCTCGGAGTTGGCACTGAACAGTGCCGGCTTGACCCCATTCGCTTTCGCGAAGGCCTTGCGAATCGGCTCCAGCAACCCCGTGTAGGTGGCAGGGTTGCTGCGGCGCGAGCCTTTGATCGGCGTCTGATCGACTGACACCACCTCATCCAGGCCGGTCACGGAACCCTGGATCAGCGAGCTCTTGCCCGATCCCGCGACGCCGGTCAGCACGACCAGAACGCCGAGCGGGATGTCCACGTCGACGTCCTGCAGGTTGTGGGAGTCGGCGCCGCGTACCTTCAGGGCGCCCGAGTGCTCGCGGACCGCTTCCTTCAGCGCGGCCCGGTCATCGAGGTGATGCCCGGTCAAGGTGTCGCTGGCCCTCAGGCCCTCCACCGTGCCTTCGAACATCACCTCACCGCCTTCGGAGCCCGCACGGGGTCCCAGGTCGACGACATGGTCGCCGATCGCGATCGTTTCCGGCTTGTGCTCGACCACCAACACCGTGTTGCCCTTGTCGCGCAGCCGAAGCAGGAGATTGTTCATCCGCTCTATATCGTGCGGATGCAACCCGATGGTCGGTTCGTCGAACACGTACGTCACATCGGTCAAGGACGACCCGAGGTGCCGGATCATCTTGGTGCGCTGCGCTTCACCACCCGAGAGGGTGCCCGAGGGCCGATCGAGCGAAAGATATCCCAAGCCGATCTCCACAAAGGAGTCGAGCGTCTGCTGCAGTGTGGACAGCAATCCGGCCACCGACGGTTCGTCCAACCCGCGCACCCACTGCGCAAGATCGCTGATCTGCATGGCGCATGCGTCGGCAATGCTGACCTTGTCGATCTTCGACGATCGGGCCGCCTCGCTCAGCCTCGTGCCGGCACAGTCCGGACACGTCGCGAATGTGACCGCGCGTTCTACGAATGCCCGGATATGGGGCTGCATCGCGTCGACGTCTTTCGAGAGGAAAGACTTCTGGATCTGCGGGATGAGACCTGAATAGGTCAGATTGATGCCGTCCACCTTGATCTTGGTGGGCTCGCGATAGAGCAGATCGTTCAATTGCTTTTTCGTGAACTTCGCGATCGGCTTGTCCGGGTCGAAATATCCGCACCCACGGTAGATGCGCCCATACCATCCCTCCATGCTGTAACCCGGGATGGTGATCGCGCTTTCGTTGAGCGATTTACTCGAGTCATACAGCGCGGTGAGGTCGATATCGGAGACTGAACCCCGCCCCTCGCAACGCGGACACATACCACCGGTGATGCTGAACTCTCGACGTTCTTTCGTCTCACGACCACCACGTTCGATGGTGACAGCACCGGCGCCCGAGATCGATGCAACGTTGAAGGAATACGCCTGCGGCGACCCGATGTGTGGTTTGCCCAGGCGGCTGAACAGGATTCTCAGCATTGCATTGGCGTCGGTGGCCGTGCCGACGGTCGAGCGCGGATCGGACCCCATCCGTTGCTGATCGACGATGATCGCCGTCGTCAGACCGTCCATCACATCGACTTCGGGGCGCGCGAGCGTGGGCATGAATCCCTGGACGAACGCACTGTAGGTCTCATTGATCATGCGCTGCGACTCGGCGGCGATGGTGCTGAACACGAGCGAACTCTTTCCGGATCCGGACACGCCGGTGAACACCGTCAGCCGCCGCTTCGGTATCTCGACGCTGATGTCCTTCAAATTGTTGACGCGTGCGCCCTGAACCCGGATCAGGTCGTGGGTGTCGGCAATGTGCTGGGAAGACTGTCGCGAAACTTTTCTGGTGGCCATGTGGCTACGGTCTCCAAATCGTCGGCAGGGCCGCGAACAACGAACCCTGAAGGTGGCGGCTGGCTTGATCTAACCAGCACGGGAGGGCTACCCGGCCAACTCGACCGATCACGGTGCCGACCCGCTGAAGAGGAAGACTCTCGAGCGAGTGAGAACTCAGCGCTTTTCTTGGATACGAATCATGTTGCCTGCAGGATCGCGCAGTGCACAGTCGCGAACACCGTACGGCTGCGCTGTCGGCTCCTGGACGATCTCGGTGCCTCCCGCCTGCAGCTTCTCGAAGGTGTCGTCGAGGTCGGTGGTGGACAGCAAGATGCTGCCGTACGTACCTTTCGCCATCATCTCCTCGATGGTGCGGCGTTCGGCGTCGGTGGTGCCGGGATCGGCGGCGGGTGGGTGCAGCACGATGGACACGTCGGGCTGACCAACCGGACCGACTGTGAGCCAACGCAAGCCGTTGTAGCCCACGTCGTTGCGTAGTTCGAAGCCGAGCGTGTCTCGATAGAAGGAGAGGGCGGCCTCTGGGTCGTTCTGCGGCAGGAAACTGGAGTGGATGCTGATGTTCATGACGGTCACGTTAGTTGCGGCGACGAGACCGGCGCTTCTCGATTCCTGATCGGTCTCGTCACCTGTTTCGCCACGCACGACGGCATTCCGGCAGTGGCGAGGGCCGCGTCGCGCCGATACACGCTGGGCGGGACCCCGACCAGCTCTGTGAATCGGGTACTGAACGTGCCGAGAGATGAGCAACCGACCGTGAAGCACACTTCGGTGACACTGAGGTCGCCGCGGCGCAGCAACGCCATCGCCCGCTCGATTCGCCTGGTCATCAGATATGCGTATGGCGACTCTCCGTACGCACGCTTGAACTCGCGACTGAGGTGGCCGGCCGACATGTTCACACCGCGGGCCAGCGCCTCGACGTCGAGGGGTTGGGCATGTTCGCGATCGATCCGGTCGCGAACGCGGCGAAGCAGCGCGAGGTCACGCAGGTGCTGAGCGTCGGCGGGTCTGCTGGTCACCTGACTGATCGTGCCATCTGACACCGATCGAAGACCAGTACCGAACGCTCAGCGGCCCTGAAGGCAAACACCGAGACGTAAAATGTGGAAGGCAAAACGTCGCCAAATGAGTTTCTGGAAACTCCGGTGGGGCAGATATGCCTGGTCCCAGGTTGATATGCAATAGTTGACGACGAAGGCGGGAAACGCCGACGCAATATGGCGGGTACCAATACGGTGAATCGGTCGAGGCGGCGCGTCATTTAGATTGGGCGACACCGAATCGGACAAGTGGGATGGGTGGGGGATCAGGCATGGTTAATTTCTCATGGCCGATAACACGAGTGAAGCAAACTCGATATGGACATTCGGTTGAATCGCGACAACGTGACGACGATCCCGGTTCACCGAATTCGATAGTCGACCTGAAGACCTGGAATGCCGAGTCGGCCCCCGATGCGGATCGGTGGAACTACAACACCCACTATTACCGGCTGACCGACAAGGCGATGAAGCCCGGCGCCCAGTCCATCTTGGACTTCGGGTGCGGGGAGGGGATGCTCGCTCGACGACTGAGGTGTGGTTACCCCCACGTTGTGGGTATCGACCCTGATGAGAGCAGTATTCGAGCAGCTCGAGAGCAATCGGGCGACGACATCGATTACATCTGCGGGGACGCGCTCGAGTATCCGTTCGAACCCGAGTCTTTTGACGCGGTCGTGTCCGTGGCAGTACTTCACCACATCGATGCTGAACGGGGACTCAAACGTATGGCTGAGCTCGTCAAACCGGGCGGCACCGTAATAGTCGTCGGCTGCGCGAGCAGTGAACGACCACGCGATTTGATCAGCGACCTCACGTCGACCGCGGTAGCGCTCGTAGTTCTCAGTCGACATAAATTATGGAAGCACCCTTGTCCGGTTGTCTGGCCGCCACCGATCACCTACCGGGAAATGAAACGGCTCGCGCAGGAACTGTTACCGGGGTCGAAATATCGGCGACACCTGTTGTTTCGGTATTCGATCTCTTGGACCAAACCGCTCTGAAAAGAATTGGCGCAAAATACCGCTGTCGGCGTCAACTCTGGTGGCTCGAGTGCGTCCGTTATATTTGTCGGGTGATGTACATCCCGCGCAAGTTTGCGTTGTCCGAGGCCGACACCGACGAGGCGTTGACCCGGGCAGGCTTTGCACACCTGGTGACTCCCGGCGTCGACGGGCTCCAGGTGACACCGCTGCCCCTGCTGTACGACAGGGCCAACCACTCGCTCGTGGGGCACCTCGCCAGGGCGAATCCGCATTGGCGCGGCGTCGGTCAAGGTGTCGAATCGGTGGCGATCTTCAGCGGTCCGCAGAGCTACATCTCGCCGAACAACTACGCAACGAAGGCGGAGACGGGGAAAGTCGTCCCCACGTGGAATTACGAGGTACTCAACGTCTATGGCCAGGTCGTCGTACACGACGACCTGGCCTGGCTGCGTGAGCACGTCTCCGCGCTCACCGATACCCATGAACGCGATCTGCCCGCGTCGTGGCAGGTGTCGGATGCGCCGATCGAGTTCACCGAGGGACAACTCAAAGCCATTGTGGGTGTGCAATTGGTGATCGACCGGGTGGAGGGCAAAGCGAAGATGTCGCAGAACCAACCAGTGCGCAATCGCGCGGGAGTGGTCGAGGGCTTGAAAAGCTCCGGCCGCCCCGACCAGGATGTCGTTGCGCGGCGGGTGGCGCACTTCGACCGGTGATCAAACGGCAGACGGCAGGAGCTAATCAAGCGCATTGCTCGAACAAGGGGCCGATGCTGCGGTATCGGTGGCCGCGTTTGGACGATCGCCGCGTTGGCTATGGCTGCCACATGTACCTGCGATTTCGTCATCGAATGCCGTCTGTCGAGCTCTCGATAGCGGCGCCTGCCTCCGCTGTGTGGGACGTGCTGGTGGACCTGCAGGCCTGGCCCGAGTGGGGTCCCACGGTCTCTGGCGCCGAGCTCGATGGACCGGGACCGTTGGCTCTGGGCGCTCGAGGCAAGGTGTGGACGCCCGTCGGTGTGCCGCTTCCGTTTGTCATCGATGATTTCGTCGATGGGCGATCGTGGAGCTGGCGGGTTGCGGGTGTGTCTGCCACTCGGCATGAAGTGATACCGACGCGCACGGGCTGTGTCTTGAGCTTCGGTGTTCCCGTGTGGGCGCCCGCCTACCTGGCCATCATGGCCGTCGCGATGCCGCGCATCGCAAGGATGGCGGCAGATCGCGAGACGGATTGATGGACTTTCGTTGTTGCGTCGCCCACACAGGAAATCGGCCTCAGACGTTCAGCAGCACTGACGAGCCGGCGCCCTGTGCTGTGGCCGCATCCACCAGTGTGCGTGCCGTCACCAGGTCCTGAAGGCCGATCCCGACGGAGTTGAACAGGGTCACCTCGTCGCGCGAGCGCCGACCAGGCCGAGGGGAAATGATGACGTCACCGAGTTCGACGCCGACATCGCCGGCAGCCAGATGCCCTTCGGCGATGGCCAGCAGCACATCTCCCGATTTGCTCAATGCGGTTGCCGTGCTGTCCACGATCAAACGTGCATTCCCCATACCCGGTCCGTCGATCTCGCGATGGTCTGGCCGCGGCGGTGCGCCCACGGCGTTGAGATGGAGCCCGGGGTGGAACCACGCACCTTCGACGATCGGGGTATGCGATGGGGTGAGGGTGCACACGACGTCGGCTGAGGAGACAACACTCCGCGGCGACTCGGCGTTTTCGATCTGGAGATCGAGATCTGTTGTGCGTTGCCGAAATTGGTCAATGGTCGCGGTCGACCGTGACCACACGAGCACCTTCTCGATGGGTCGGATGGCACAGATCGCACGAGCGTGCTCGACGGCAAGTGTGCCCGCGCCGATCAAACCCAGGGTGGAAGATTCCTCGCGGGCAAGGTGCGCGGTTGCCACCGCGCTCGCGGCTGCCGTGCGGATGGCGGTGATCAGTCTGCCGTCGAGAACTGCCTCACACTCGCCGGTCCGTGCCGACATCAACAGAATTGTCGAGCGTTGACCGGGTAGTCCGCGTGCGACGTTGTTCGGCATGTCCGACAACATCTTGACGACTCCGGCGCCCGATCGGCGAGAGGTGGCGACCATGGGCAGGGCAGTCCCGCCGTCGATCAGAGGCAGTTGTGAGGGTGCGGGGTTGACCGCATCGCCGGTACTGAGGTCGACGTGGGCCTGTTCGACGGCTCGATAGACAGAAGTGCGGTCGATCAGGGCATCGATATCGGAGTGGGTGAGTATCAGAGTCATGACTGTGCCTTAGTGGTGAGTAGAGATCAGGAGCGGCCGGCGTATGGAACGGTGAGGCAGGACGGTGCCCGTCTGCCTCCGACGACACCACTGATGGCGACGATGGCGATGAGGTAAGGCAGCATCACGAGTACGGCAAAGGGAATATCGACTCCCACCGCAGGTAGGGCGAACTGCAACGCTCGAGCGACGCCGAAAAACAGGCACGCCCAGACGATGCCCAGTACCTTCCAGCGGCCGGCGATGACTGCGACCACGGCCAGGTAACCGAGACCGGCGGTCATGTTCTCGCTGAACGACTGCACCTCGGACAATGCCAGCTGTGCCCCGGCGAGGCCACCGGTGGCGGAAGCGAGCAGCACACACAGTGCGCGGATCTTGTTGACTGACAATCCGGTCCAGCCGGCGGAGACAGCATCTTCGCCGACGGCGTCCACCCTGACACCCGCCATGGTCTGTCTCGAGAAAACCACGGCGATGGAGATCACGATGGCCACGCACACATAACCGAGCAGGGACTGCCCGAACAACGCGGGCCCCACGACGGGGATATCGGTCAGGACGGGTATGTCGACGCCGGAGAACCCGGCTACGCCCTGCCCCTTCCCGCCATCGAGCAGGATCCTCGCACCGTACGTGGTCAGTCCCAGCGCCAGGGCATTGCTTGCGATACCGACGACGATCTGATCGGCGCGGAACCGCACGGTGAGCAGCGCCTGCACCACACCGAAGACCAGGGTTGCGAAGACGCCAGCAAACACACCGAGGATTGCCGACTCGGTTGCAGCCGAGGCCAGGACACTGGCGAAGGCGCCGGTCAGCATCATGCCCTCCATGCTGAGGTTGAGCACCCCGGCCCGTTCACTGGTCGACTCGCCGGTGGCGGCAACGATCAGCAGGATCGCGAAAGCAACACCGCTGGTGAAGATCTGGGTGAGCATGTCGATGTTCATAGGTGCGCCTCTTCAGGGGCTTCGGTGAGGGCAGGGGTAGATCTGGCCCGCGGTGGTCTCGTTCGCGCGGTCGTGGTCCACAACGTCGCCCCGGCAATGAGGATGATCAGCACGCTTTGCACCACGGTGACGGTGGCTGACGGGACGCCCGCAGCCAGTTGCAGATTGATGCCACCGGCAACCAGAAAGCCCAGAAACACCGAGACCGCCGCGACGGCGGCCATCGACCCGCGGGCCAGCAGTCCGACCACCAGGCCGGTGAAGCCGAAACCCGAGGAGAACCCTTCCGCGAGCACGAACGGCGCCGAGGTCACGAGTATGCCGCCGGCCAGGCCGGAGAATCCACCTGCCGTCGCGAGACCGAGGAAACGCACCCGGCCGACGCCGATCCCGAGCCGGGCCGAAGCGCTCGGTGACAGGCCGACCGACCGTAGTCGCAGACCGATCGAGCTGTGGCGCAGCACGATTCCGACCACGGTGAGCGCGAGGAGGGCGAGGACTATCGCGACCGTTGCGGGAGATCTCGTCAGACCCAGCAACGGCAGGTGGCTCGACTCGTTCAGCGATTCTTACTGGGGGAGTGTCTCGGACGAGGTGACGGGCTGCCGCAGCAACGCCGGCTCTTGAACCATCAGGACCACCAGTGCCAGCCCGACGAAGTTCAGCAGCAGCGTGGTGATGATCTCGCTGGTTCCGCGACGGATGTAGAGCCAGGCCGCGATGGCTGCCCAGCAACCGCCGGCAAGCACGGCCGCAAGGAGGGCGAGTGCGACACCGATCCAGACCGGCATCGACCCGGGCACACTGACGCCCACCGCGGTTGCAGCGATACCTCCGAGGCACATCTGGCCTTCGCCGCCGACGTTGACCAAACCGGCGCGGTAGGCAACGGTGAATCCGGCCGCGATGAACATGATGATCGCCGCATTGTTCAACGACGTTCCGATCGCGAAGGGGGAGCCGAGGGTCCCCTCGATGAGTGCATCGATCACCTCGCCGGGTCCCGCTCCCGCACCGGCCGCCAGCGCCAACCCGACAGCAGAGGCGAGGAGAAGGGCCACGGCTGCAACCGACAGCGGATTGCGCAGCCGGTCGCGCATTGCCCTGCGGCCAGGTCTGTTCAGCGCCTTCACGCGGCGACTCCCATCATCAATTCACCGATCGCGCTCGAGGCCGTCGGTGATCCGGCATCGACCGAGCCACGAATGCTGCCCCGGTAGGCGACCACGACGCGCGAGCACAGAGCGATGAGTTCATCGACCTCGCTGGAGATCACCAGTACCGCCGCACCGGTGGCAGCAGCGTCGCGTAGACGCTCGAGGACAGACGACACCGCTCCGACATCGAGTCCTCGCGTGGGCTGCGCCGCGACCACGATACGTAGACCCGGAGTCGACAGTTCTCTGGCGAGAACGACTTTCTGCTGATTTCCGCCCGACAAGGTCGCTACGGGGGCGTCGGGCCCGTCGGCACGAATCGAGAACTCGGATATCGCCTCCGTGGCATCGTCTTTCATCTGCCGACGATTCAGTAGGCCCCAGCGCCGATAGGAGTGGAGCCGCGCGAGCGCCATGTTCTCGGCAATGGAGAGTTCAGGGATCACGCCCTCGGCATGACGGTCCTCTGGAATGACTCCGACGCCTGCGGTGGTGCGCTGGGCCGGTGTCAGCCCCGTGATGTCAGCGCCGTCGAGGTATACCGAACCGCTGTCCGCTCCGATCGAACCGGCCAGTATCGCGGCCAGTTCCGATTGACCGTTGCCTTCTACACCCGCTATGCCGACGATTTCGCCAGGACGCACGGCCAGGTTGACGTCTGCCAGCGCGATGCTGCCGTCCGACCTGGTCAGGTTGATTCCCTCGATGGTCAGACAGGCAGCATCGGTGGTAGGTCGCGGCGGCGGGGCCTGCGCTGCATCGACCGGTTGGGCACCGCCCAACATCAGGTCCAGCAAGGTGCGCAGCGGTGTCTGAGACAGTCGCCCGCCACCGGCGACCGAACCGTCACGCAGCACCGTCGCCGAGTCGGCCGCTCGGCTCACCTCGCCTAGCTTGTGGGTGATGAGGACCACCGATTTCCCGTCCGCCGCGAGGGCGGCACAGGTTCCGATCAGCGAGTCGATCTCTGCGGGGTCCAGAACGGCGGTTGGTTCGTCGAGCAGGATCAGCGACGGCTCCCGAAGCAGGGCCTTGACTATTTCGACACGCTGCCGGGCACCGATCGGCAGCTCGCTCACCCGAGCCGCGGTGTCGACCGTCAGCCCGTAAGAATCGGCAATTCGCTCGAGGCCGCGCTTGACAGCGCCGCGGGGTGGACGAAGGCCATTCCGCCCGAGTAACAAATTGTCCTCGACGGTCATGGTGGGAATGAGGGAGAAGTGCTGGTGGACCATCGCGACGCCGGCGTCCAAGGCAGCTGCGGGCGTTCTCGGACTGTATTTTCGACCGCTTATGGTCATCGAGCCCCGGTCAGGAGCCACAGAGCCGTAGACCACATTGCACAGTGTCGATTTTCCCGCGCCGTTCTCTCCGAGGATGCAGTGCACGGATCCGCGCTCGACCGTCATGGTGATTCCATCGAGCGCCCGGACGTTGCCGTACGACTTACCTATCCCGTCGAGGGTCAGCAGAGGCGAGGTTGCAGTTGTCATCGTCTGTCCCGAGTCAGTACGGCTCGACGGCGCCGGACACCAGCGCAGCCTCCGCATCGGTCAGGGCTTTGGTGACCGCGGGGTCGGCGGAGCATGGGATGAAATCACTGCCGCCTTTGTCCGTGGTGAAACCGAATGGCACCTGTGCTGCGGTCCAGGTGTCGGCCAGGGTCGAGGTGACGGCGTATTCGATCTCGGTACCGATATCGGTGCGCACGAAACCTGCGTAGACGGTATTGGCGCAATCGCCCGGAATCGGCCCGCCAACCATGCGATTGCCTGAATCGCGGCCCGCTTGCTCGATGCCCTGCTTGCCGAGATTGACGATTTGTCCGAGGACGTCGGCACCGCCCGCGTAGGCGGTCCCGGCGGCCTGTTTCGCCTTGGCCGGGTCGTTGAAGTCGCCCACATACTGCGGATTGAGAACCTTGACATCAGGTCGGGCGAACGTCGCCCCATTGGCGAAGGCTCTGGCGGCGTTGACGATCGCAGGCAGTTCGACGCCTCCGACGAATCCGACTGCGCCACTGGTTGACGATGCAGCCGCCACTGCCCCGGAAAGGAACTCGGCTTCCGCCTGTTGCGGGTCGTAGTACGCGAGATTGTCCATCGGCTCGGCATCGGATGGACCACCGATTTCCACGAACTTGACGTCGGGGAACTGCGGTGCAACCTTCCGCACATCAGCGTCGGTCTGCCCGCCTACGGAGATGACGAGCTCGTTCTCGGACGCGAAGCGCTGCAAAGCCTGCTGGTAGTCGGCAGGCGAGACCTGCTCCACATAACTGAGTTCGACCCGGTCGCCGAGCGTCTTCTCGAGCTGTTGGTAGCCGAGGTAGCCCGACTCCATGAAACCGGTGTCGGTGATGGAACCGGGGAAGAAGACACCGACGGAGAGACTTCCGCCGTCGGTGTCCGCACCGGAGGTGCCGCAGGCCGACAGTCCCATCGTCATGATTGCTGCTGCTGCGAGCGCCAAGGGCACCCGCGGCATGGTGTTTCGTGTCTTCATGGTTTTCTCCTGTCGCCCACCGCCGGGTTAGCGGTATACCGTTAGAAGAAGGTTGCGGGAGAAGTGTTTCCATCCGATTACGGTCCCGTTAGTTATTGGTATACCGCTCCAGGGTCCGAGGTTAGACTCGAGGAAACTGACAGAACCTGTGAAGAGGAGCTCGACTCGTGACGGTGGCAGAGGGACTGGACGATCCCACGCAAGATCGAAAGTCTCTGCGTCAGCACGCCTATGAGGAGCTCAGGCAGCAAATCGTCGATCTGCGGTTGGCGCCCGGGTCCCGGTTGGTGGAGCGAGACCTGGCGGCTGAACTGGATGTGTCCCGGATTCCCCTACGCGAAGCCTTGCAGTTGTTACAGCAGGACGGGTTGGTGGTGCTCGTTCCCAGGCAAGGCGCAATAGTGTCACCGTTCGGCGAGAACGACGTGCGCGATCTGTTCGACGTCCGCGAAAGTCTGGAGGTGCTCGCCGCGAAACTCGCAGCCGAGCGCGCCGATGTCGACGGACTGGCTCGGTTGTCCGATCAACTCGAAGCGGCGCGGTCGGCCACTGCGCGTAAGGACCGTCCGGCAATCGCCCTCGCGAACGCTCGGTTTCATCGAATGATCGTCGATCTCGCGGCGAATCCGCTCCTCGAGTCTCTGTTGCGTCCGCTCGAAGCGCGCACCCAATGGCTGTTTCATCTGACCAAAGACCGTGACGCGGGCCGCCAGTGTCAGGAGCACGAGGAGATACTCGCTGCCATTGCCGCTCATGATCCCGAGCGCGCAGCCGAATCAGCTTTCCACCACGTGCATTCGGGTCGTGCTGCGAGTCTCACCATGGCAGCCGAGTGGTCGAGCGGAGCCTTCGATCCCGTCGAAGCGACCAAGACCCGCCGACGTACCCGGGCGACCTGACGAACGCTCTGCGGAGTGAGTCAGTTGGCGGTGGAGTTGAACTTCTCCAGGTGCAGCGCTTTCATCTCTGCTTCGAGAACATCGGCGGGTCCATCTACCGGTAGGTTCGGCGCGACTGTGTTGATCGACAGGCCTGCAACCGGAGATGGTGGAGCGCCCCATTCGTGGAGCCAGGTGGAAAGCTGAGTCGACGACACCGCGTAGACGATCCGTCCGAGGCCCACCCACGCATGAGCTGCGCTGCACATGGGGCAGTGCTCTCCCGAGGTGTAGACGACCGCACCGGCACGATCTTCGGGCTCCATGTTGCCGACAGCCCACAATGAGATCGCAAGTTCTGGATGCCGGGTGTTGTCACCGTCTTTGACTCGATTGCGATCTTCGAACAGCGTCCGACCGGAACTGTCGACCAATACCGAGCCGAACGGCTCGTCGCCCGCAATCAACGCTTCGCGTGCCAGCTCGACGCATCGGCGCAGGTATTCGATATCCCCATCAGAAACACTCACAGCGCGAGCCTACGACACACAGGCGCACGTGAGTCCCTGATGCCCGTTTGGTCCGTTGCCCCAGTGACCAACCCGGCTTCCGGCGCTGAGAAGTCGCTCGTACGCCTAGGCTGGAATCCGACATCACGTCACTCCTGAAGATGCGTGGGGAATCCAATGAACACCAGAGAAAATGTCGTGGCACTCATGACGTCGAAGTCGCCCGCAGCGGACTCCACCCCGCGCACGTTCGCCAGGGTGGTCCTCGGTTCTGCGATGGTCTTCGCGGGGGTGGGTCACCTGACCTTCGCGCGGCAGGACTTTCAGGCTCAGGTGCCCGACTTCGTTCCGCTCGATCCAGATGTGACCGTCCTCGCCTCCGGGGTGGTGGAGATCGCTCTCGGATCGTCGCTCATCCTGCTCAAGAGCCGTCGCGCCGCGATCGGGCTCGTGCTTGCCCTGTTCTTCGTCGCGGTCTTTCCCGGGAACATCGCGCAATGGGTCAATCATCGCGACGCGTTCGGGCTCGACACCGATCAAGCCCGCGCCACGCGACTGATCTTTCAGCCTGTCCTCATCGCTTGGGCCCTGTGGTCGACAGGTGCCTGGGACGCCTTACGTGGACGTCGGTAGGCGCACTGGCTGAACTCGAATCCCGTGCCTGGTCGCCGTCGGCGATTACTTTGCGACCCTCTGCCGGTCAATATCTCCGACCACCAACAACCGAACTCATCGGAGGCACGCCATGGGGCTCATCCACATCGAGATGTTCGCAACGCTCGACCTCGTCGGTCAGGCGCCCGGAGGTCCGGAGGAGGACCCAGCAGACTTTCCGTTCGGTGGCTGGCAGGCGCCCCTGATCGACGAACACACCGGAGCGCAGGTGGCTGCCTCGTATGAGGGCACGGATGCGCTTCTGCTGGGGCGACGGACGTATGACATCTTCGCCGGCTACTGGCCGTATCAGGAGGGTGGTCAGGACAACAGCATCGCCACCATCTTCAACAGCGTCCCGAAGTATGTGGCGTCCCGAGGCACACCCGACCTGTCATGGGATGGCAGCACGCAACTCGGTGCTGATCTGGCGGGCGCGGTGCGCGAGATCCGGGAGCGGCACGAGAACATCAAGGTGGTCGGAAGTCTCGACCTGGTACAGACCCTGCTCCGTGAGAAACTCTTCGACCGTCTGGATCTGTGGGTACATCCGATCGTGCTCGGAGTCGGTAAGAAGGTCTTCGACGGCGGTGCCGTACCTACCAATCTGAGTCTGCTCGAGCCGCCGACCGCGTCGTCGGCCGGCATCGTGTTATTGCGGTACGCGCTCGGCGACGGTGTCCCTGCAACAGGAGACATGACCGTCGATCGCGGCGACGAATGACCGATCGCCTGGGCGGGTCACCGGCCGCGCGACGGGCTGACGGTCGGCGTGCTCGAAGGGGATCAGGGGACAGGCGGCGGATTGCCGGGTAGTAGGGACGCGCCGATGGCAGTGCCGATCGGCACTGCGTTGTTGGTCTCCGCGTTCGCCGTCGGCCCGAGTGTTGCGTACACGATGATCGTGGTCTTGGACTCTTTCTCGTAGAGCGCAACCCCGTTGTACCCACCGAATGACGGATTCATGAACAGCCAGCTGTCGAGGTGAACCGTTCCGAAGGCGAAGAACTTCTCCGTCGTCAGGGGACCCAATCCTGCAGTCGAGGGTGCCATCATCTCCTGGAAAGCGTTGTCGGAAAGCACTTCACCGGTAGCCAACGCGCGAATCCAGCGAGCGATGTCAGACACCGTCGAGTTCGTGTTCCCACTGTTGAGGAACGCAGTCGGATTCCAGAATGCCGAGTCCTCGAAGAGGCCGCGCTCATTGGTATAGCCGTGCAGGATCGGCTCGGTCATCTGAGGCGTCAGCATCACGGCGCTCGCATCCATCTCGAGAGGAGTAAAGATCCGCTCCTTGAGCAGGTCACCCAGCGGCTTACCGGCCGCCCTCTCGAGCACAACGCCGAGCAGACACAGATCACTGTGCGAGTACGCGAAGCTCGTTCCGGGTTCGAACAGTGGTGGACGAGCGTTCGCCAGGTCGAAGATCTCTTGAGCTGTGAATCCCTTGATCGGGTTGGCGTAGAAAATCTTCAGGAAGTCAGGGTTGGTGACGTAATCCGAGATGCCAGTTGTGCTGTTGGCGAGCATCCTGGGGGTGATCAGGTCTGCACGTGGGAAATCGGGTACCCATTTGGCGATCGGTTCGTCCAGGCTGAGCGTCCCGGCGTCGGCGAGCTGCAGCAGAACCGTCGACAGCATCGGTTCCATCGGCTGACCCACTCGCAGTTGCATATCCGGTTCCGCTGGTACACCGATCGGGGAGTCGCCCGCCGCGTCGACAACGACCGCCTCATCGTCGCGCCACACGCCGAACACAACTCCCGTCAAATCGAGTTCGGTGAGCTTTGCGCGCACGATATCGACAATCTTGCCGGCTTCTGCACGCACGGCAGTGGAGCTCGGAGAGGACGCTTCTCGGGTGCCGGGGGTGTTGTCACCGGATCCGCAGGAGAGGCTCGCGGAAGCGATGACAGCGCCGAGCGCGATGGTCAGGCCTCGGTGAAGCCGACCAGGAGTCGACACAACCATGAGCTCCGTCCCTTCGTGCACATCGCCGATTGGTGGAGTCGACGCTCGCGTGCGAGGTCAGCTCGACGAGGTCATCCTACGTTTCGACAAGGCTTCGTATTCCACTTTCGATCGCAAATCCACACCGGGGTGCCGCGCCCGGCGAATTCAGCCAAAGAGGAATCTGGGCGTTCTCGACTCACACCGACATGAAGTTGGTGGAATGGACCCGAAGTAATCACACACCTGGCGGATCGGGAAAAATCATGCTGAGCACCATGCAAGACGCACCACTGTCGATCAGTCAGATCCTGCGGCAAGGGAGTACGGTTCACGGCGAGGCGACGGTGTCGACGTGGACCGATGCCGGACCGGAAGTTCGCACATATGCGGAGGTCGGTCGGCGCTGCGGAGCGCTGGCGCATGCGCTCCGCGGACTCGGTGTCACCGGCGACGAGCGCGTGGGGACCTTCATGTGGAACAACGCCGAACACTTGGAGTGCTACCTCGCCATTCCGTCGATGGGCGCGGTCCTGCACACCCTCAACATCAGACTGTTCCCCGAGCAGTTGATCCACGTCGTCAACCACGCCGACGATCACGTGATCGTCGTCGATCCGTCGTTGATCCCGCTTCTCGAACCGCATCTTCCCAAACTCTCCAATGTTCGACATGTCATCGTGACGGGTTCGTCGACCGCGGAAATCACAGTGCCGGAGGGGGTGCAGGTCCACGCCTATGAATTGTTGCTCGCCGAGCAATCGACGGAGTTCGCGTGGCCCGACGTCGATGAGCGCAGTGGTGCGGCGATGTGTTACACCTCGGGCACCACGGGGGACCCGAAAGGGGTTGTCTATTCCCATCGTTCGATCTACTTGCACTCGATGCAGGTGTGCATGAGCGATGGTCCGAACCTCCGGCAAGGAGACCGGGCGCTTGCCGTGGTGCCACAGTTCCATGCCATGGCGTGGGGACTGCCCTATGCCGCCTTCATGATCGGCGCTTCGTTGATCATGCCCGATCGTTTTCTGCAGCCTGAGCCGTTGGCCGCGATAATCGACTCGGAGAAGCCGACTCTGGCTGCTGCAGTGCCGACGATCTGGCAGGGTCTGCACCTCTATCTCGAGCAGCATCCTCAAGACATCTCGTTCATGAGGGAAGTACTGGTCGGTGGCTCGGCCGTGCCGCCCTCGCTGATGCACTCCTTCGAGAAAGACCATCAGGTGACGGTGCTCCACGCCTGGGGGATGACCGAGACATCACCACTCGGCTCGGTGGCGCGTCCACCCGCGGGCGTCTCCGGTGACGAGATGTGGCGATACCGATACTCGCAAGGCAGGTTCCCCGCCTCGGTCCAGGCACGTCTGGTATCCGACGACGGCACCACATTGCCTCACGACGGACGGACCGTCGGCGAACTCGAGGTCCGGGGGCCCTGGATCGCGGGTTCCTATTACGGAGTCGACACCCCTGACAAGTTCGACCACGGTTGGCTGAGAACAGGTGACGTCGGTTCCATCACCCCGGACGGATACCTCACGCTCACCGACCGCACCAAAGACATCATCAAGTCCGGTGGCGAATGGATCTCGTCGGTGGACCTCGAGAATGCGGTGATGGGACACCCGGCGGTCGCAGAAGCCGCGGTGATCGGTGTCCCGGACGAGAAGTGGGATGAACGTCCGCTGGTGGCCGTGGTTTTACGCAGCGACGCCGGCGACGTCACCGTTGACCAACTCAAGGAGTACCTTTCCGACAAGGTTGCAGGTTGGCAGCTGCCCGAAAACTGGGCGTTGATCGACGAAGTGCCGAAAACCAGCGTCGGCAAGTTCGACAAGAAGCGTTTGCGCGCGTCCTACCGGGACGGAGACCTGACGGTTCTGCACGCGTAGCCCGAAAGTGGCCCCTCGTGCCAACTTCCCTTTGGCAACGGCCGAGTTCAGTTACCGTCGCGCGTCTTCTCGGCGGGCCAGCGTTCGGTGATCATTTCGGTCATCTCGTCCACCCACGTATCGTCCAACGCGGCGTCCCGGCGGATGAGAATGCGGAAAATCGCAGTGCCGGCGACCACTTCGGCGAGCATGGGCAGATAATCATCATCGCGACGCTCCTGCCCGAACCGAGACTCGAATGCCGTCAGGTTTCCGCCCAACCGGGCGATCATCAGAGTGTGCAGTTCGGGATCTGCCACCGTATCCGCGATCAGACCTGGGAGGGCCAACCTCACCTCGGGTCTGTCGAAGATGATCCGGACGGTCTCGACCAAACCTCGGATCTCCGCCCGGATGTCACCAGAATCGTTCGGCGTGGGGATCGACTCGGCGAACAGCACGGCTTCGTGAACGAGTTGGGCTTTACCGGACCACCGCCGGTAGATGGCAGCCGTGGTGGTACCGGCGCGCGCGGCGATCGCCGACAACGACAACGCGGAATAACCCGTCTGGAGAATCAACTCGCGGGTGGCCGTGATGATCGCGGCGTCGATCCTGCCGTCTCGTGGCCGACCCGGCGCCGACTGCGCTGACCTCTTGCCTTCGTTGCGGCTTTCTGCTGTCATGACAACAGCATAGTTCCAATACAACGTGCATCGTATTTGAGGGAGATCTGTGAACCTGAGCCCGCTCGACGAGTATCCGATCCATCAGACGCCTGCACCGCTGTCCTGGCCGGCCACCTCCGATCGGAACTTCTATGACCGGTCGTACTTCAATGTGCTCGACCGAGAAGGTCGTTTCATGGCGCTGACAGGGATCGGGTACTACCCGCGCCTCGGCGTCAAAGATGCGTACTTCGTTGTTCGTCGTGGAGACACGCAGACCGCGGTGCACCTGAGCGACGCCATCGATGACGACCGCCTCCACCAGAACGTGGGAGGTTACAGTCTCGATATCATAGAACCCTTGCAGCAGATACACCTGACACTGGCCAAAACTGAGGGTATCTCCGCAGATCTCACCTGGCGCGGCCTGTTTCCTGCCGCTTTGGAGAAGCCGCACGAGATGCTCACCGAGCGACGAGTGACGTTGCAGGCAAGCCGATTCGCACAGGTCGGGTCGTGGCAGGGCTGGATCGACGTGGACGGCGAACGCTTGGATGTCGATCACGACACCAGTGTGGCCAGCCGCGATCGATCGTGGGGGATCCGACCGGTCGGTGAACCCGAGCCGACCGGGCGCCCGGATGCCGCTTTCCGTGGAATGTGGTGGGTCTACCTTCCACTCGCGTTCGACGACTACCAGCTGTTCTTGATCCTGCAAGAAGATCCTGACGGCCATCGCAGCCTGTACGACTGCACACGGCGTTGGAGAGATGGCCGTGTCGAACAACTCGACGGAGTACGCGTGAGCATCGACTACACCCCCGGAACACGCATTCCGCGGGGAGCCCATGTCGAGTTCATGAACAGGGCTGGAGACCAGATCACGTTGGACGTCGAATCGAAGTTGTTTGCGCCCATCGCCTTCGGGTCGGGCTATGGCGGTGACTCCTCGTGGGCGCACGGGAGCTGGAAAGGCGGACCGTTCGCCGAACGTGTCAGCTTCGACCTGACGGATCCCGAGGTGATGGCCCGGGCGCCGTTCAGCCTCATCGACCATGTCGGTGCGGCGGTGTGCACCGAAGCCGACGGAACGGTCCGCAAGGGTGCGGGATTGTTCGAGCACGGCGTGATCGGTCCGCACCACCCGTCGGGATTTTCCGACTGGACCGACGTGGCGAAGTAGGCACCCGAGATGAAGATCATGACAGCGCTGTTCGGGCCCACCGACGCAGTCGAACGGGCGCAGCTGCTCAAGGAAGCCGGCGCATCCGGCGTGTTCACCTTCGAAGGTCCGTTCGACGTCTTCACCCCTCTGGTGCTGGCTTCGTCCGTGAGCGGTCTCGACGTGATGTCGAACGTCGCGATCGCGTTTCCCCGCAACCCGATTCAGCTCGCGCACCAGGCCAATGACCTGCAACTGCTGAGCGAAGGTCGCTTCATCCTGGGGCTGGGCACGCAGGTACGTGCGCAGATCGAGAAGCGATACGGCGCCGAGTTCGATCGTCCCGTAGCCCGGATGAAGGAGATGGTGGGCGCGCTGCGAGCCATCTTCGCGACCTGGAACGACGGGGAACGGCTGGACTTTCGCGGCGAGTTCTACCGGCACACCTTGATGACGCCGACCTTCGTTCCCGGGCCGAACCCCTTCGGCCCACCCCCGATCTATCTCGGAGCCCTCGGCCCTCGGCTGACCGCAGCCACCGCCGAAGTGGCCGACGGCCTGTTGGTGATGCCTTTCGGTTCCAAGCGGTTACTCCACGAGACGACGCTGCCTGCTGTCCGCAACGGACTGGCTGCTGCCGGTCGCTCCGAGAAGGACTTCGAGGTGATTCCCGAGGTCATCGTGTCGGTCGGCACCGGGCGGGACGATGACCACGCCTCGACCCGGATGCTGCTGGCGTTCTACGGTTCCACTCCGGCATACCGGCCGGTGCTCGACGCCCACGGCTGGGGTGATCTGCAACCTGAACTGAACGCCATGTCCAAGCAGGGCAGATGGAAAGAGATGGCCGGCTTGATCGACGACGAGATCCTGCACACCATCGCCGCATGCGGAACGCCGGCCGAGGTCGCGTCGCACATCCGTGACCGTGTCGACGGGGTATCGGACCGGATCTGCCTCTACCAACCCAGCCCCATCGAGGTCGGGGCGTTGGCCGAGATAGTGGACGCGTTGAAAGGATCTTCATGACACTGACAACGGTCGAATTCGACGATGTCACCGACGACCGCTACGGCGGCAAAGCGGCCGGACTCGCCGCTTTGCGTCGTCTGGGCCTTCCTGTGCCGGTGGGTTTCGTCATCGCCGACGCGTCAGCCGATGTCGATGCACGCGAAGCAGGGGAGTGCTTCTCGCGGATGGCCGCCCGCGGAGCAACCCCGGTGGCGGTCAGGTCATCGGCACTCGGGGAAGACGGTGACGATCAGTCCTTTGCCGGGCAGTACGACTCCGTGCTGGGAGTCGACTCCGTCGATGACTTCGTAGCAGCCGTGCACACCTGCGCCGACTCCGTGCATTCACGACGCGCCTCGTCGTACAGCGGACAACCCACTGCCACCATGCATTTGGTGGTGCAACGCATGGTGGACGCGCGCGCCGCCGGCGTCGTGTTCACCGCCGATCCGGCCACCGGTCGGCGCGACCTCATGGTCATCGACGCCATTGCGGGCCTCGGCGAAGCGCTCGTCGACGGAACTGCATCGCCAGACCATCTGCTCCTCGATCGCGAGGGCAACCCCGCCGTGCGGGAGGTCGGGGAAGTTCCGGTTTTGGCGCCCGACGAGATCGCGAATATACGGTCCGGTGCGCTGCGCGCTGCGGAACAGTGGGGCAGGCCCATGGATCTCGAGTGGGCAATCGACCGATCCGGAACATTGTGGTGGCTGCAGGCCCGGCCGATCACCACCCTTCCCGGGGATTTGAACGAGATGGATTCACCCCTCGCGGGCGAGGACCACGTTTACACGCGCTGCAATATCGGCGAGATGATGCCGGGAGCATTCTGCCCCTTGACCGCGTCGGTCTCCGGTTTCGCAATCGACTATGCGATGCAGATGACTCAGGTGGTGGCGCGCGCTCAGGACAAATATGAGAAGCCATGGCTGCAGGTCGGCTATTTCCAGGGACACATGTTCTTGAACATGACCGAGGGGACAGGTCTGAGTTCTGGTCTCCTCGGCAATTCGCTGGAGCAGTTCTCCATCTCGATCTGTGGTCGGGTAGTCGAGGAGTTGAAGCCCAAACCACCGAAACCGCTCGTTTCCAAGCTGATCAATACGGTGCGGCTCAGTACATACGCGTTGTCGGCAGGCCCTGCGATCCGGCGACTGCACGATCAGATCGCCGATTTTCGAATCCCGTCCAGTGACGATGCGCGGGTTGTGCTCCGTGAGCTGGAATCTGGTGTTGAACAGTATTGCGACATCACACTGACACATGTGCGGTCGTCGTCGCGCGCGGCGGTTGCCGCCAACATCCTCGAGAGCGTGCTGATGAGGCAGGCAGTCAAGAACGGGCATGGCGAGGACGAGGGCAGAGCAGAGGCGACCAAGCTGATGGCCGGTGCCTCCGACGTCGAAAGCGCGCTCATGCTCGAGGAACTCGACTCAGTGGTGCACACCATTGTCTCCGACGGTGTGGCCACCAGTGACTTCCTGGCGGCCGAGCCGGGTGTTGCGGTCACTCATCTGCGGGCCAGCGGAAATGCCGCGGGGACCGCCGTGAGGCAGTTCCTGGAACGTCACGGCCACCGGGGGTACCGGGAATTGTGTATGCGGGACCCGTCGTGGGCCGAGGATCCGGAGGGCCTCGGTGCGATGATGCAGGTGATGGTGCGCTCTACAGTTCATCGGGCCGATCGGGAACCGGTGAACACCGTCGTCCAGACGTCCACCTCCTCCTCGATCAAATTCCTGGCCCGCTTGGCGCAGGGTGGTGCACGCGGGCGTGAGGAAACGAAATCGAAGATGGCGCTGATGGCGCACTCCCTCAAATTGGGCTATCGCCATCTGGGGGAGGTGCTTGCGAAGGTCGGGCGACTGCCCGATGCAGATCTGGTGTTCTTTTTCGACCGTTCGGAACTGCACCGTGTTGTCGGGTCAGACGATGTCGCATCACTCGTCGCGAGCGCGCAAAAGCGTCGGGAAGCGTTGGCATTCCAGAACAGTCTCGAGTTCGATGATGTGTCCGTGGGGCGGCCGGTCCCGCTCATCGCGCGACCACACGGAGATGTCACCGATGGAGAGATCATCGGCAGACCCGCGAGCCGTGGCTCCGTAGAAGGCGTGGTGCGCGTCGCGAAATCGATTGTGGACGCTCGGGATGTGCAGCCCGGCGAGATCCTCGTCGCACCGGTCACCGACGTCGGCTGGACCCCGTACTTCACCGTCATCGCCGCGCTGGTCACCGATATCGGTAGCTCGGTGTCCCACGGTGCGGTGGTCGCGCGGGAATTCGGCCTTCCCTGCGTCGTCAACACCTTGGTGGCCACGCAGACGCTGAAAACCGGTGACCGAGTCCGAGTGGACGGCGACCGAGGAGTGGTCACCCGTCTCGACCGCGCTGAGTCGTTGCACTGATCGTTCTTTCAATCGTGCACCACGCGTGATCAGATTCGCAGGCGCACTACGTCCGAAGGCTCTACAGTGAGACCGAGGTCACAGCCAGGGCTGGACCGCCACGTCCAACAACACCAGGGGACACGCCAATGACAGTCGCGGCCGACTCGACCAGCGGACTTCTCGATGAGCCGATGCGCTCGAGCCGGAACACTTGGAACACACAGGTGAGACGACATGCACTGATGGCACCGGACGACATTGCTGTGAAGTATCTCGGCGCCGCAACAACCTGGCGCGAGCTCGATAATCGGGCGCACCGATTTGCTGCGGCACTGCAGCACCGTGGCGTCGGATTCGGTGACCGAATCCTGATGGCACTGCTCAATCGAACCGAATACATCGAGGCGGTCCTCGGTGCGAACCTGATCGGTGCGATCCCTGTTCCGGTCAACATTCGCATGAGTCCGGCCGAGGTGGGTTACCTCGTCGAGGACAGTGGCGCCACCGTCATTCTCACCGAACGACTGCTTGCGCCGCTGGCAGACGCAGTGCGAGCGTCCACGGGTGCCATCGACACCACCATCGTCGTCGACGCCGGCGATGTCGATGATCACCTCGACTACGAAGCGTTCATCACCGCAGATCCTGGGGATCTCACAGAAGTCGATATCCCTGAAGACACCGTTGCACTCATCATGTACACCTCGGGAACCACAGGAAAACCGAAGGGCGCCATGTTGACCCACGCCAACTTGCAGTCGCAGGCGATGACGACGATCAACGCCTCTAATGGTCAACCGGGCGACATCGCATCCGTTGTGCCCCCGATCTTCCACATCGCCGGCATCGCCGCTTTTGCCCCGGTGTTCTATCGCGGCATCCGCGCGGTCATCCATCCACTCGGCGCGTTCGACCCCGACGCCATGCTCGACACGTTGGAGCAGGAGGGCACAACATCGGTGTTCATGGTGCCTGCACAGTGGCAGGCGGTCTGCGAGGCACAACGTGCCAGGCCGCGCGACCTCAAGCTGCGGACAATCAGTTGGGGAGCGGCGCCTGCACCCGACACCGTGCTCCAGGCGATGAACGAACTCTTCCCCGAGGCGCTCAACATGACTGCATTCGGACAGACCGAGATGTCCCCGGTGACAACTCTTCTCGAAGGGCAAGACGCCATCCGAAAGATCGGATCGATCGGCAAAGTGGTGCCGGCGGTGACTGCCCGTATCGTCGATCCACTGATGGAGGACGTCCAGCCAGGAGAGGTCGGTGAAATCGTCTACCGTGGGCCCAATCTGATGAAGGGCTACTGGCGGAATCCGCAGGCCACGGCAGAAGCGTTCCGAGGGGGCTGGTTTCACTCAGGCGATCTGGTGCGGCAAGACGACGAGGGCTTTCTCTATGTCGTCGACCGCGCCAAAGACATGATCATCTCCGGTGGCGAGAACATCTACTGTGCCGAGGTCGAGAACGTCCTCTACAGCCATCCCGCCATCGCCGAAGCCGCCATCATCGGCCGGGCGGACCCGAAATGGGGTGAAGTACCGATCGCGGTCGTGGTTCTGGCTGACGGAGTCGACGCTCTTACCATCGACGACCTCGGCCCGCACCTCAACGAGAACCTGGCGCGCTTCAAGCACCCCAAAGATCTCGTCGTTGTCGACGAACTACCGCGCAACCCTGGCGGCAAAGTCGTCAAACCCAAACTCCGCGAGGCGTACGGCAGTAAAGACGCCGGTCTGATGCACTGACCTTCGCCTGCTTGGTCGACAAGGGGGAGCAAACCCCAGCCTGGGGTTGAGGGCCGACGTTTTGGGGTATGGCGCATCTATGACAGACAAGAGGACCGACCCGCACACCGAAGACACCGGCGCCGGACGTGAGGGTGCGGACTCCGATGTACAGTCCGATCCGGCTGAAGGCGAGAAGTCCGGCGATTGGACCGGCGAAGGCGGGGCGACCGAGGACGGACCCGCCACCGACATCGACTGACGCGAGTTTCGTACGCGTCGACAAGACGTCGTGGATCATGGGCTCATGGGAACGCAACACGACGCTTGGCCTGCACTTCCGTTGGATTCGTGGATCGACACCAGAGACACGGTTCATCTGTGGACGCAGATCGTCGGCAAGACGCGCATGGCGCTCGGACCGGCGATCAACCACTGGTGGGGAGTCCCGCTGTATGTGGACGCACGGGGACTGACCACGTCTTTGATGGTCGCAGGCAACCGCGGGCTCGAGATTCGCTTCGACTTCGTCGAGCACGAGTTGCACATTGTCGTGACCGACGGCAGCACCCGTCGAATGAAGCTCGAACCGCGGACTGTTGCCGACTTCTACGCCGAGTACACGCGCCACTTGGCCGACCTGGGCTTCGACATTGCGTTGGTCGGAACCCCCGTCGAACTGCCCGATGCGACACCGTTCGCCGAAGACACCTCACATGCCTCGTACGACGCTGACGCGGTCACTCGGTTCTGGCGGTCGCTCGTCAGTGCTCACGGTGTTTTCTCGAAGTTCCGTGGTGAGTTCCGAGGAAAATCCTCACCTGTTCACTTCTTCTGGGGTGCATTCGATCTGGCCGTCACACGGTTCTCGGGTCGGTCTGCACCTGAGCATCCGGGTGGTGTCCCGAACTGCCCTGACTGGGTCATGCACGAGGCCTATAGCGACGAGGTCTCGAGCGCAGGCTATTGGCCCGGTGGCGCCGAGGAAGGCGTGTTCTACGCGTACGCCTACCCGCATCCGGCCGGATACGACACGCATCCGGCCGTCCAGGCCCCTGCTCGTTGGGACACCGAACTGGGGGAGTACGTGCTGCCGTATCACCTCGTGCGTCAAGCCGCGGATCCCGAAGCCATGGTCTTGTCATTCCTCGCGCAGACCCACCGCGCGGCCGCGGAGACCGCCGACTGGCGTTGACCCACAAACGCCGGTCACCGATGAGTTTGGACGTGCGCGATCGACGTCACCGAGCTGCGGTCCGACATTGGGGGACAAACGACTGGGTGAGAAGCAACTCGAGCCGAGCTCAGGGAGTTGTGCCGTCCAGCCCCTCGCGACGTCGACGTTCGATCTCGCCCAGACGGCGCTGTTCCTCTGCCCGCCGGCGAACTTGGCGCAGGAACTCGGCGTCGGCAACCGGGTCTTGCGGCACGAACCTGCCCGGCCGGTCATACTCCGGAAACGCCGCCACCACCGCCGCCGACGGCTTCCGCTCACCTGGGCGGTTTCGCCGGCGCCGCCGCAGTCGCCGCGGGGTGGGACGTCCGAAGACGAGCCACAGCACAGTTCCGGCCACCGGCAACAGGACAATCAAGAACCATGCCCACCGTGGAAAGAGCCGAACACCGGTGTCGTCGCGGCACAAGACGTCAATGACCCCGATTACCAACGCCACCAGAACAAGTCCCAGGGCCACGGAGGTGTATGGCAGTCCTGGACCACCGATCATCGACAGATACCCCAACACCTGCGCACCCCTCCAGATCACCAATCATCAACACGCCACAGCGCATAGTTTCACACCCGAAACCACACGTATAGACATCATTCGAAGGACCTGATTGCCGCTGTTCTTCCTCCGTGAATTGCGGGGACCAAAGATAGGGAGATCGCCGACTGCATTCAGGTGTTGCCCTGCACACGCTCTATGTTTCGGCGATCAGAAACTTCAGCGCCCCTTATAGTTGGACCCGTGGGTTGGATTCTTTTGACCGTGATAGTGGCAATTCTATTCGTCGCGATGTACTCGGTCTCGCTGCAAATCGGCGCACGAAACAGCGTGGGTTCGGGCCGTAACCTGGAACTGATCATCGACCCTGCCCCACATCCCATTCGTACGCCCGAGGCCCCTGACCCGGTCCGTGACATCTCTGTTGCGGTCACCGCACTGGGGCCGGGTTTATGGATCGACATGGAAGGCTCGCTGACCCTCTACGACGGGACCATCGTCGCTGATCTGTGGTCCGGCCGGACGCTGACTGCGACCGACCAGCCGATCACCGTCGCCCGCCGCATCGATGACTCCGTGATTCCGTCGCTGTATGTAGTCATCACCTGGAAGCGGTCTACCCGTACAGGCCCACGTCCGATGGCTCTACGAGCTCCTCTGCACCCGAAGATCGACTATCAACCCCTTCCCATCGCAGACACCAAACTCGGTGCGGCACCGGTGATCCCCATTCGCCAGTTCCCCATCGGAGAGTTCCACTGGTACGCCGTACACCGACTCCGCCACCGCTACCAGCAGCTCGCTCCCCGCTGGTGGCTTCCCGGCGCCGGCACACCGAAACCGCTCGGCGCGTGGCGACCCAGACCTCTTGTCACCTACAGCGACGCCCAGACGCCCGGCCTACCGCACTGACGCTGGCCGAGCATTAGGGACTAAAGGGTCCATGGGGGATGGACATGCCACATGAGGATAAGTCCCTGGCGGATTGCCGCATTCAATCTCCTACGTGCCCGGGTTTGTGATCATGGTCGAGAGTCGCGTGCAGTTCCTCGAGTAGTCGACGGGTGAGGTGTTGGAGCTGGTTCCTCTCGTCGACGGTCAGGCCGCTGAGGAGTTGGTTTTCCCGGTGCAGGACGGTGTCGACCAGTTGCTCGACGGTGTGGTGACCCAGTTCGGTGAGTTGAACCTCCACTCGCCGTGCGACTTTGGGATCGGCATGTCGTGTGACAAGGCCCTGTCCTTCGGCGCGAGATACTCGTTGGGAGATTGCGCCGGCGGTGATGAGCGCCTGGTCGGCAAGTTCGCGCGTGCTGAGCCGATACGGTGTTCCTGCGCGTCGCAGGGTTGACAGCAGGTCCAATGTTGCCGAGTCGGTGCCATGCTCACGGAGCAGTCTCATGCGATCGTCACCGAATAGTTTTGCTGCCTGCCAGATCCGGGTCACGATCGGGATCGAGTGAATCGGCGTCTGCGGTCGTTCCCGTATCCAAGCCAGAGCGATGGCATCGATGGGATCGTCGGGGTCAAGTGCCATGTTTGCTCTTCTTCCGGTTAGCCGATACGCTCGTTTAGGCCTAAATAAACAGTCTAGCGGAGGAGTCGCAGCAGATGTCGAAGAAGATTGTGATCACTGGAGGGGGTACCGGGATCGGCCGCGCAATCGCGGTGAGGTTCGCAGCGGCCGGCGATCAGGTTGTGATCACCGGCCGTCGCGCTGCGGTCCTCGAAAACGCCGCGCAGGAGATCGGCACGGGTGTGCCGTGGCGGCTTTCGATGCGTCGGACCCGGAGGCTGTGGCTGGGTTCGCTGCAGACATCGGTCAGATTGATGTACTGGTCAATAACGCGGGTGGCAACACAGACTTCGACCGCGAGGACGTCGACACCCTTCCGGCTGTCGCTGACTCATGGCGGGCGAACTTTGAGTCGAACGTTGTATCTGCGGTTCTGATGACTACGGCACTCATGCCGGCGATCGCTGAAGGCGGAGCGGTCATAACGATCGGTTCTATCGCTGCCGACAAAGGGGCCGGATCCTACGGTGCGGCCAAGGCTGCGGTCGCCTCATGGAATGTCGACCTCGCACGTCAACTCGGCCCGCGTGGCATCACCGCCAACACAGTGGCACCCGGGTACATCGCCGACACCGAGTTCTTTCGTGATGCGCTCACCCCTGACAAAAAGACAAGTCTGATTGACGCCGCGATCACGAAAAGGCCTGGAAATCCTGACGATATCGCCGGCATGGTCGAGTTCCTGGCCTCACCCGATGCCCGGCAGATCACCGCCCAGACGTTCGCCGTCAACGGCGGCGAGTGGACGACCAGGTGAACCCCCGCGGAGCGCCGGGACTCCGAGCCCGCTACTGAGCGATCTCGCCAGGATGCAAAATGCGTCGATGTGGAGTGGCTTCTAGGAGAACCGAATTGCGATGGACGGGTAGTTCACTATCAGCCCGAAGTGGTCGTACGTCAGTTCGCACGCGAAATTGAATGATATCGATGTGTAGGCGAATCGCCCAGCCTCATCGAGCCGTGTGTAGGTTTGTTCGAGCCGTTCGACACTGAGATCGTGTGACCGTACGAACGCTGCAGGCACGCTGATCGTGTCACCGACAGCAAAATCTATTCGGTGGATGGGCAGGGTGTTCGTGACAGCGGACGACTCGAAATCTACATCGACACAGCCGTCCAGGTCGGGCCGGTGATCGCCGTCGACCAGCCACTGCCCGTCGTTCCCGCGTTCGAGACGTGTGTGCGCAGAGCCTTCTACGGTGTGGTTTGTTGCATGCACCCTCGTAGTTCGCCACGACTCATCGGCGGTGATCGTATAGCCGACGTTCCATCCGATTCCGCCTTCGACGGCCGTGGTGTCGCCGGTAAGCGTGTGACCTTTCGCGCCGCTGGGGGCGAACAGTACCTCGAAACCGTCGCGTGCACCCGAGTGACGCCACGACGTCAGCGCCGGTATCGCCGTGAGCTGCATGGCAGTGAATCTACCTGGCGGAGGCAGGATCGCAGATTGACTCCTGCAGACGTAGCGGACGGGGGCCCGGCTGATTTCTATGCGCGTACCGAAAGATGATTGTTTGGGGTGCCCGGTAGGTAAGGGCTCAGTAGCGCGGGTCGCTGCACGTCCAACCGTCGATGACTTGCTGCCGCGTTGCCCATCGAGCCCGTATTTGTGTTCGCTCGGGTGACGAAGAGCATTGCAGCAGAGTGTGTTATGCGCTGGACCGATCCGGGCAACCAAGCCCGCAACGCCACCGACGATGATTTCGACCGACTCACCTGAGCGATGGGTAAGGATGGCTGACCAACGTTGAATTGATAGCCGCCTTACCTGCGGGGTGTGGACCCCCGGATACCACGGCCACAGCGGCGATGGATGGTCACCAATATGACCGTGTACCGCTCAACCGCATTGCCTTGGCTCCTGCTGATCCTGGCCGGCCTCGTCGCGCTACGTGGTAGCGGCGACCTATCCATCCAGGAGACTGGTAATCGCTTCTTTGTCTGGTTCATCGCTGCTGCGATTACGGCGGCGATCCAATCAACGCGACCGCTTCATGCGACAGCACCAAACTAGGGGCGCCACTTGCGGACCGGTACCGTGTCTACGGTGGCAGACCTGCTGGCGGAATCGGGCCTATCGGAGTGCACCAACGCCGGACTCTGTGGGGGACCTTCGGCAGCGACCGTAGCGCTGTTTCTGGTTGGATTCTCCGCGATTTCGACGTGGATCGCCGCTTCGATGGTCGCCACGGCCAGCATCTTCAATGCACCGGACCCCATCGCGCGACCGAGATTGTTGTGGCTTCTCGTCGTTTGGCTGAATCCGCTGGTCGGGCCCGTTCTATGGTGGATCCATCGGCGTCCTGCAAGGCTTCGGTAGAGATCGTCGCGACGACTCTTGACTATCAAAGTGTGAGCAAGCGGCATTTGACGTAGGCCGCGAAGCTCTATGGAGAGAAGCGCTTCGAACTGATGTTCAAAAAATACGAGGCGCAATCGGCTGCTGTCTGAAGAAGTCAAGACTCTCGAGTGCGAGCTTCATGGTGTCGTCGACAGAGCCTTGATGTATTCGCCGCCCCACTGATTGAGTTCAAGTGCGAAAGCTTTCAGACCTTCGCCCGTGACGGTCAGCGAATATTCGACTCGTGGTGGGACTTCGGCATAGGCATGCCGCACTACGATCCCGTCCTGCTCCAATTCACGCAGTTGGCGCGTGAGCACTCGTGGCGTGACGTTTCCCACGCGGCGGCGAAGCTCCCCGTAACGCAGCGAACCCTCGAGGAGGTGCTTGACGATCGTCATCTTCCATGCGCCGCCCAGAACGGCAATGGCAACTTCCACAGGACACACGTCCATGGCGCGCTGCACGGGTCCCCTGATGCCGCTTCCGAGGTCTGCTGTCATCCCATCCATAGGAACATTTTCGTCCATATGGACAGAAATGTACATACTAACTTTTAGGCTCACACCTTGATATACCGGAACACAGAGAGCCAGGAGCACGTAAACGCTGCCGGAGTAACACCAAGGAGATTGACGTGAGCAGGCAAACCGTAGACGAGGCGCAACCCATCAGAACGCGTGATGTTGCAGTGATCGCCGTCTTGAGCGCAACTCCTCCTCTGACGTGGACAGCAAGTGTTTTGCCTACGGCGGCGGCCGCTGCGTTCTACACCTTGGCGGCAATCGCTTCACTAGCTGCGCTGGTCGTCATCCAGGTGAACGTGGGACTGCGGATTCAAGACGGAGCAGCACTCAGCACCGCGATCGTGGTCATTGCTGGAGTTGCGGCTTGGACTGTGGCGATGGTGCTCGCGCTGGGGCAATCGCCGGGCGCGATACTCAGCACGATCGCTGCCGCAGTGCTGCTGTCGCGGGCACTGAAACTCGGGACAGATCGCCGATGTGGTGGTGCTACTCGGACTTCAGCCACTCGATGAATTCGTCGGGAGGTAACCAACACGATCCGACCACCCGCGGGCGCCGATGGCCTCGTGGACGGAGTGTTCAAAGCACGCGCAGGTGTCGGTCTGCCTCCTGTATGCGGTGCAGGGCAAGATTGTCGAGCGCGTTCTGCGACTGCGCGTTTGCCGCGCGGTAAATGATCAGCCGCAGGTCGGGATCGCCCAGGGGGTTGAGGACGTCGAACGACACGGTCAGATCGCCCACCGCAGGATGCCGCATCGGTTTGTCGCCGCGAGCGCGGACCGCGACGGCGCGTGAGCGCCAGTAGCCGGCGAACTCGGCACTGCCCTGTTCGAGTTCGTTGATGAGGTGGGCGAGTTCGATGTCGGTGGCGTGCGCGGCCCACGCCGCGCGTAGGTCGGCCACCGCCCCCAGGACCACATCCTCCCGGCCTCGATAAAACCCGTCGAATCGCGGGTCGAGAAAACACATGCGCAGGACGTTGCGCGAACGTGCGGGTTGTTCATCGAGGTCGAGAAGCAGGGCGGCCATGACCTCGTTCCACGCCAGGATGTCGAGTCGATAGTTGACGATCATCGCCGGACGCGGATAGATATCGTCGACGAGTTGGACCAAGCTGGCCGGCACGAGCGGCACGGTGTCGCGTTGGGGCACGCGGTGTCCGGCCAAGGTCAGCAGGTATGCGCGTTGATCGTTGTCTAGGTGCAGAGCCGCGCAGAGGGCTTCGGCCACCTGTACAGAGGGCCTGGCATCGCGGGCCTGCTCTAGACGGGTCAAGTAGTCGACGCTGACTCCGGCCAGCGCCGCGACCTCTTCGCGGCGAAGCCCCGGTGTGCGCGACGCCCCGATGCGCGGAGCCAACCCCACGTCGACGGGCTGGAGCGCTTCGCGGCGGCGACGCAGCAACGCCGCCAGTTCCTGCCGGGCCACCGGCGATGTGGTGCTCACGAGTCCACGCTATGCCGGTTGGCAGAAATTATCCTGGTACGCCCTGACCCAGGATGACTTCGGCCTACCTGCCGACGCCCACGTCGGGCACCGTCAACGAGAGACGACGCAATGGCTGTCGGCGCTAACAAACACACCGCAGGGAGCATTCAGTGACAAGACTCGATGACTATCGACTACTGGGACGGTCCGGACTACGGGTCTCGCCACTGTCGTTGGGGGCCATGACTTTCGGTGACGCATGGGGGTGGGGAGCCGACAAAGCGTCCGCCCGCCAGATTTTCGACACTTATTTGGAGGCGGGGGGCAATATGATCGACACCGCCAACATTTACACAGACGGCCAATCCGAGCAGTATCTCGGTGAGTTCCTCCGATCCCGCCGCGAATCGGTGGTGGTGGCGACCAAATACTCAGGCACACGCAACCCCGGCGATCCCAACGCCGGAGGCGCCCATCGCAAAAGTCTCGTCGCCTCGGTAGAAGCAAGCCTGCGCAACCTGCGCACCGACTATATCGATCTGCTCTACGTCCACGCCTGGGATGGTCTGACCTCCGGCGATGAGGTCATCGCAGCCTTGAATGATCTGGTGCGCAGCGGCAAGGTCCTCTACCTCGGCATATCGGACACACCGGCGTGGCAGGTCGCGAAGATGGCAACCATCGCCGAACTACGCGGCTGGGCGCCGTTGTCCGCGCTGCAAGTCGAGTACAGCCTGATAGAACGCACCACCGAGCGGGACCTGATCCCGATGGCCGCCGAACTCGGTCTGGCAGTGGTGCCCTGGGCGCCGCTGGGCGGGGGCGTCCTCACCGGCAAATACACCTCCGCCGACCTCACCGCACCGCCGGCTGATCGCGCCGGTGGCACACGTCGAGACCACGCGAAGGTCAATGGCACCCTCACTGAACGCGGCCTGCACATCGCCGAGGCCGTTGTCTCGGTCGCCGGCGAACTGGGAGTGCGCCCGGCCCAGGTCGCTCTGGCCTGGACGCTCCACAACCCGGCAGTGGTGAGCTCGCTGATCGGTGCCCGAACACTGCACCAGTTGCACGAAAATCTCGCGGCCCTAGACATCGACCTCGATTCTGAGCACATCGACCAGCTCGATCGGATCAGTGCAATCGAGCACGGTTTTCCGCACGAGTTCCTGACCAGGCCGATGGTGCGCGGCGTCGTTCACGGCCACACCACCACCCGCCTACGACCCACCGTGCGATGGTGACCAAATGGGATTCACGGCGTTGTTCACACCGATGATCGGTGGACTGATGATCGCGGTCGGGGGTTTCGTTGCTTGCTAGCAGGAGTCGCGAATGATGGAGCGACCCGCTGGCTCCGATCAGCTAGCGCCGGTGGTGCGCACGGTGTACGGCCGGCCGAATTGTGTGGAGACACCGGGCGAGTACAGCACCGAGTCGGGTGGCCGGTTGGAGACGTTCGGAAGTCCTGCTGCGCCGACGAGTTGGTCGTTGCAGTGGGTGACCGTACCGTCTGACAGTTCCCAGCGCCGATGCACATTCGGTACGTAGAGAAGTCGCCCTGCAAGCGATGTGTGTAAACCCCAACGCGCCGTGAGGAACACGGCGAGCGCGTCGTCGGACATGTCCCGCGATCCACGAACCACCCCGAACTCCGTTGTGGTGCCGCGGAGTGGTGGCG
The DNA here is from genome assembly GCF_003217475.1 of Williamsia limnetica. GTDB lineage: Bacteria > Actinomycetota > Actinomycetes > Mycobacteriales > Mycobacteriaceae > Williamsia > Williamsia limnetica. Next base: position 239,309 of record NZ_QJSP01000001.1, read on the forward strand.
CCAAGCGCGAACTTCGGTAGGAGATCGCCGATCGGTCGTCAGCGATTGCCATGGATGCCCAGCGGTATGGAACACCAAGGAGGTTGGTGCCCAGGACTACAGCGAGTCGACTCGCTTCGAGTGAGCGGAATACGACGCCACGTCGGCCATCTGAGTCCGTCGAATACAGCCGAACATTGATCTCAGGAAATGTGCCTAGATAGGGAACAGGACGCCGGTATCCCAGGCCGGCGCCCACCATGCGGAACCCGATCAGCCCAACCCACGACGAGCCGTCGAACTCATCAGGGATACAGCCGTGGGGCAACAGCGGAGCAACAAGGTCGCCGGAGACGCGCCAGTGCAAGAACACAAGCCGTTCCCAGCGTTGGTCCATGACAATCGGGCGCGGTAGGAGAGGAGGCCTCGGCCAGAGTCGTCGTCCACCATCGCAGTCCATGTCATGAACGATAGGCGCGATGGCCCGGGGTATCCGGTGCAGTACGCAGAGGTCCACTTGCAACCCTGCATGGTCAGGAATAGTGGAGCCGCATGCTCGAGTGCAGGCCGGCTCTACGGCCTGTTCATTGTCCGCCCCCGACGCTTGGCCACTGAGCGGTGATGGACCGCGGCGTCAGCCGCTTCTCATCGGACCCGTCGGGGTTCATGGAGCCGAGCTCAGCCCGACTCGGGATGGCTATATCTGTGACGAGCTCGCCGGTTTCCGTGGTGGCCCGGGTGTAGATGATGCGCGATCCATCGGGCGTGAATACCGGATGTATTGCGTAGGTGTCAGTGAGCTGCCTGATCTCACCGCCCGTGGTGGGCATCGAATAGATTTCCGATCCATTGTTTCCGCCGCGGTTGCTAGAGAAGACGAGGGTCGATCCGTCGGGGGAGTAGGCAGGATCAGCATTCCAGAATTGGTCGCGCAAGACGACTTTCGATTCTCCGCCTGTCGTTGGTGCCTCGACGAGGTACCCGGCGACGTTGAAGATCACGCGTGAACCGTCTGGAGAAAATGCCGGTTCGGAGGCCCCGTCGTTCTGCGCGATGACACGCACATCAGAACCGTCGCTGTTCATGACGTGGATGGAGCCATTGCTCGTGAACGCGATCACAGAACCGTCCGGCGAGAAGACCGGTTGGTAGCCGCCGTCGCGAATAGTCTTCGACTTGCCTGACTTCAGGTCGACGAGTTCGATGACCGTGCCGCCCCGGGTGTACGCGAGTTGTTCGCCGGACGGGGACAGTGCGGGGAAGTTCGCGTATCTCATGTCGGTGTCATCGCCCAATGTCGGGGTGATCTGGCGTAGGCCACTGCCGTCCACGTCTGCCACGAATACCTGGCCCCACCCGTCGTCGAAGGCGATGAGAACCGGTGTTGGCGCTGGCCGTGCGTCGTCCGAGCAGGATGTCAGGACCACGAGCGCGGCGATGACAACGGGCACTATCCGGGAGAACCGCACCGGGTGATGATCGCAGATACTGAGCATCAGCACGGTCGAACCAAGACGTCTTCATAGCGATTTGGCTGCGGCCTTTGTTGGCGTTTGCGTGCGCTCTTCACATCAGGAAAGCCCCAATGCGCGTCCTTCAAACAGGTGAACATGTCCACCCGACTAGGTTCGATGCGGCCAGTACCTCTGTGAGACAGTATTTTTGAAGTTTCGCGTCGAAGGGGGACAGGCGATGCCCTATATGGGTTTGATCGTGCTTGTAGTGATGATTGCGGCATTGATCGACATTGTCGGCAGTGAGGCCGGTATTCGAGGTCTGCCGCGGTGGGGATGGCTGCTGTTGGTCATAGTGCTGCCGTTGGTGGGGTCGATTGTCTGGTTCGTGGCCGGCCGGCCGGTCGCAGGTGGTCATCGGCATCCGTCGGGTTCGGGCCGGGCGAGTGCGTTGGGGTTTCCCGAGTATGACGAACCGGGCCGATTCGAGCCGGCAGATCCCGCGGCCGATGCTGAGTTCTTGCGGCAGGTGCGTGAACGAGCCGACGAACAACGCCGACAGGCAGAGCTGCAACGTCGACGCCGAGAGCAGGACGGTTGAGTTGCGGTGACTGAGCCCGGTCATGCTCGAACGGTGGGCGATGCGGCGTGGTGGGTCTTCATCGTCGCCAGCCTGATCGCGGGAGGCGTGACATGGCTCGCCGGTGAGCGTTATGTGCAGTTCGTGCCCCCTTCGGCCGTCATGAGTGGTTCCGATATGGCGTACTCGGGTTCGTACTCCAGCTTCGTCGGTGTGGCCATAACGGAGGCTTCCACGGGGGACGGGACCACCAGCTGGTGGCTGAACCCGGCGTTCTACTCTTTGGCCGCGTTCGTCGTCGTGGTTGCGGCTTCCTTGTGGGAAGCCTGTACCTACCGGGATGTGGTCACGGCTGCGGCAACTGTCACCGTCCCCTTCGCTGCGCTCGTGGTCCTGGGACTGGCCACACCGGGTGTCATCGTCGATCAAGACCTGACTCCGGTAGCGACGTTGGCGCTGGCAATCGTGGCTGCAGGGATACGGGGATTGTGGAAGCGAACACTCCCGTCGACGAGCATGCAATAACCGGCGCACCACGGTGGCTGTGCGATTTGCCGCGCACTAGTCGTAGAGGACTGCACCGCCGCGGCGTCGTAGCGCGTCCAGCCCGGCGCGGAACTGACGAAGGTACTCGGGAGAATGCCCGACCCAGTCGGTCATCTCCCCAACGATCTTCACCGGCTGGGCGCTCCGATAGGAGTGAGTCGGATTGCCGGGAATTTTCTTGTCGGTGACATTCGGGTCGTCTTCGACGTCGTCGTTGGGCTCCACGATGTAGACGCGGCAGGCTCCATCGCCCACCGCCATTTCTGCGGCCAGCACCGCGCCATCCAACACCTTTGTCATGTAGACGTAGTTCGAGATGTGATCGGCGCGGTAATTGGAGCGATGACCGGGCACGAGTAAGTCACTTACCTGAAGATCGGCCTTGGTGCCGTGGAAGTAGTTCCCTGACTCGTGCACCAAAAAGCGTTCTGGCGTGTCTGCCATATCTGCCATCGAAAACCCCTCCGCATGTCGGTTGCCGGGTGATTGTGCACGACGTCCGGGGTCTTGCGGCAAGCCCCCGGCCCCGCGATATCATCAAACGGGAACTGGCAGTACGGACGATCGAGCCAGGCGGCGCGCCATTGGACTGTTCAGATGAATGAGACACCTCCTTCACCCGAGAACCGCTGTAAAGTCGCGGGAACCGGCGCCTTTGTTGCGGTCGTCATCGTGATCGCAGTGCTGGTAGTGGTTCTTGCGGTGCCAGCCTTCATCGTCGTTGCCTATCTCGTTGCGCTCTGAGCGCGGCAGGCAGCTCAGTATTTCCCGACGCCTGTCAGCGATTGCCCGATCGCCGTCCCGCTACTGGTTGAGGCAGCTTCATGTGGGACGACTTCGCGGGGGATCAGTTTTGGCCCTGCTGCAACGCTGCTGTTACTGCGGTGTACATGGTGGTCTTGATTGCTCCCAACGTGTCCGGGCTTTTCCCGATGATGGGTGACAGTCGGCCGATTGCGGCGTCCACGACGTCGGCTTCTGGCGCGGTGTCGTCGACGATGCCGACGGTCAGTGCTTCTGGGCCACCATATCGATGGCCGGTCGTCATGGCAGTGACTGCCGTCTGGGGGCTCAGCTTTGCTTGGATGAGGGCCGCCATTCCAGGCGTGAAGGGAATGTTGATGTCGACTTCGGGGAAACAGAAGTAGCCGCGGTCGTCTCGCATCACCCGATAGTCGTGGGCGGTCGCAAGCATGGCTGCGGCGCCAAAGGCATGACCGTTGATCGCCGCCACCGTAGGCAATGGGAAGGTCAAGATCCGGTTGAACAGCGCGTGTACCTGATCGACGTACCATTCGGCGCGGTCACCGTGTGCCAGAAGCCAGTCGAGGTCCAGTCCGTTGGAGTAGAACTTTCCCGTTGCGGTGGTGATGAGTCCTTGGGCGTCGGTGTGAGCGGCGGTCAGGTGTGTATTGACTGTCTCGAGCCAGTCCGGTGAGAACCTGTTTTCGTCGTCGCCGAAGTTCAGTACGGCGATCTTGTCGTGGTACTCAAGGGTTGCGGTCATAGGACGTCCTTTCACTTCACTTTCTGGTTGATCTGGCGGTAGGCGGAGAAACGGTCAACACTGCTCGCACGGCGGCGGCGAGTCGTTCTCGTGCCAGGGAATCGTGAGTGTCTTTGTGACGCAACAGCAAAGCGGATGGCAGTTCGACGACGCAGTCTCGGATGACCGCAACCGCGAGTCGGTCGGCACGGTTCCACATCACCTGAGACAGTTGGATGAGTAGGTCGCCCAAGGTCTTGTCGAGCAAGCGCAGATCCTCGGCTATGTCGGCCGGAATGTCGCCGGAACCCAGGAGTTCCTCACGTCGCACGGTGAGGAGAAACCGTGCCGAGATAGGGTGCTCAATCGAGAACAGGGCAGGGGTATCGGCGGCCGCGACCACCGCCTCGACCGCGCTCTCGCGGCCAGAGCCCTCGGCTAGTGCTCGGTCAACCGAGTCGCGTTGCAGCGCGAGAAACTGTCCGGCCGCACGCAACCACACCCGCCCAACCAACCCGGTCCGTGACCCAAAAGCGTTGTATATAGCGCCATTTGATACCGCGGTGGCCTCAGAGAGCGCGCGTATGGTGACAGCGGCCGGCCCTGCATCGACAGCCAGCTTTTCGGCGACATCCAACAGGTGGTCGTGATCGTGAACGCGGGGGCGTGCCATGGAGCCACCATAACAGAGCGCTTGCTCTGAAACCCACACCCAAGCGGTTTGGACCCGCAAGACGCCCTCCCGATACGGGGCCGCTCGTAACAGCTGTTACGATCTTTGTAACAGCTGTTACGAGCGTGAGACGGGAGGTGAGTGAACTGGCCGCCAAAGTGAACGACGCGCGAGGCCGTATCTCCCGTGCAGTGTGGGACACGGTCGCGGAACTAGGAATCGAAGCGACGACCGTGCGTGCCGTCGCGGACCGCGCCGACTGCACCACTGGCCTGATCATGCACCGGTTCGGCTCTCGGTCGGCCATGCTGGTCCATGCGCGACAGATGCTCTTCGAGCGCACCTCAGCGCGGGCCGACAGCGTCGCCGAAGCAAGGGCCACCTCTGCGGCCGAGCGTCTTTTCGCCATCGCTTGTACAGCGCTGCCGCTTGACGATGAACGCATCGTAGAAGCCCGGATCTGGACAGGCTTCGCGGCAGCCTCCATCGCCGATGCCGACCTGCGAGAGCTGCACGTGCACAACACGCGGCAGTGGCTCGCTCGCATCACGAACCTTGTCGCCGGTCTCGATTCGGACGTCACCGATGCCGACGCCACCGAGTACGCCCAACAGATCATTGCCGTCGTCGAGGGCGCCGCAGTCCTGGCGGTGCTCGACGACACAATGTATCCGCCGGCACGGCAGAAACGGCTGCTACACCAGACGATCACCGACGTGGTCAACCGGATCGGGAGTGACCGGCTGTGATCGATCCTCGGTTTGTCCTGGTCGGTGCGGCCCTGTCAATGCTCGGTAGCTCGTGGTACGCCTTGCTCACCCTGCGTGGTGTCGTGCGCCCCAACCGCGTCTCGTGGTTCTTGTGGTCAGCCGCACCCGCCGTAGCGTTCGGCGCGCAAATCAGCGACGGTGTCGGGCTTGCCGCCGTCACCACCCTCGCTGTCGGCCTAGGCCCGTTCCTCATCTTCTGCGCGTCATTCGTCAATCCGTCGAGTTATTGGCGGGTAAGCAGATTTGACCTGTGGTGCGGCGTCGGCGCCGTGATTGCCCTGCTGCTCTGGCTCGCTCTCGACAATCCCGTCCTTGCTGTTCTCACTGCGGTCGCCGCCGACGCCATCGGCGGCATTCCCACCGTGGTCAAAGCATGGCGACAACCTGATACCGAGCGGGGCTTTGTCTACCTGCTCGGCACTGCCAACGGCACAATTGCTTTGCTGAGCCTGCCCGTGCTCGACGTCACCACCGTCGCGTTCCCGCTCTACTTGCTTCTACTCGGGCTCACCATGTGCTCCGTCGTGTCGATACGCGGGCGCCGATTCCACACACGAGACCACTACCCCGCACCGACGAAACGGATCCGAAATGCCCACCCTCCATCACGCCCCACTCGCTCGAATCGACCAACACACCCTCTACCGCATCATGGCTCTGCGGATAGCAGTGTTCGTGCACGAGCAGGGAATCGTCGATGAAATCGAGCTGGACGGCGCGGACCTACTGCTCACAACAGACTTGTTCTGGATGCAGAACGACGACGGCGAGGTGACAGCCACTCTGCGCGTCCTCGCCGACCACGACCCGGTCCACATCGGGCGCGTGGCGACGGCGGCCGCCGCAAGGGGCCGCGGTTACGCCGGGCAACTTCTCAGGGCCGCTCTGCGGGCTTACCCCGGCGCAGTAGAGATCTCAGCACAGTCCCACCTCGAGAAGTGGTACGGCCGCTTTGGCTTCGCTCGCATCGGCGACAACTACCAAGAAGCGGGAATCCCGCACGTGCGGATGCTCAAGACGTCTGGTGAAACCGACGCGACTTAATCCCACGAAAGAACTCCGGTCCGTCTGAGGCGAATCGCCCCTGGAAACAGCCTTGTTCGTTGCGCCGCCGCCGGGACAGCGCTTCGTTTTGACACGGTCGGTGACGCTTCGAATGCGTGCTGAGAACGGCTGCCGCTGCTGGTCCTGCGATGACGTCCGAGCCCACAGATGGGAGTCGCCGACCAAGGCAGCGCTGATATAGGAGACGAACATCCCAAAACAGTTGTCATCGAACTTCGGTGACGTCCACCAGTCGATAGTGCTCAGGGCGCGCCGTGGTGGGAGTGGTGCAGGACGTCAAACGTGAGGGAGCTGGGGCTGAGGCGAGTTGAACCCGGTACCGCCGGTGGGCGGTGTCGACCACGACGAAGATGTCGTTGCCGAGGAACGTGGCCGGGTGTGGGGTCACGTCGGTGATCCCAGTCAGACCCAAATGTTCCCGGACGAGTGCGTCGGCCGCTTGTTCGACGGGTTCGTCAACGCACCGACCCCGGTAGAGATCGAGTCGAATGTCGCCGCCATCGTGCTCGTCAAGAAGTTCGGGCGCAGTGGCAGCGTCGACATGCCCGTAATAGATACCCTCCGGCAATCCGACCACACCGGCAGCGAAACGGTCACCGCCTAGGTGGGTCGACTCCCACGCACGATCGCCGCGATCACGCAGGGCCCGGGTGACCCGTTTGCCGAAGACCGCACAACATGCGTCCTTCTTTCCGTGAGTACAAACCAAGTAGAGAGCGGCCTCGACAGCGTTCCAACCAGCCACCGGCACAGGGCTCGCAGCAGCCTCGATATCCAGGGACAGGACGTCCAACGGGTCCGCGAGCGTGCGTGAGCGAAGCCACGGACCTTTGCGGCCGGAGTGAGCCAAGAATACTGTGATGGCCTTGTCATCCGCGGGTTTGCGGACGGTCGGCCTGATCAGTTGAGGACGGATTGCCGCCGCCCTACAGCGCACCTTCAGTTCCTCAACGACCTCCTGAGCAAAAACACTGTGGGTGAATGCATCTCGGGACCACGGGCCCGTCTGTTCGATCAGCAGCCATCCAGCAGCGCGGGCAGCGGTACCGCGAAGTGGCTCCCGCAGGGTACGGGCGATCTGAGTGCAGGCAGGGGGTCGGGTGGGGAGAGCGGTCACGCCGTACCGCCGCCAATGGTGTCGAGAAGCCTGTTGGCTGACAAGACATTGCCGAACAGAAACTCTGCCGACGGAGCGGTCGTGATCGAAGACGCGGCGACCGCGAACAATGGGTTGCCGATCGAACGGACGACCTGATGTTCGGTGTCCGAATCGGCCTCGGCTCGGACGCGAATTACCAAGCGCTCGAGGTTATCCGGATCGCGGGTATCTGACATGTCGGTGATCTTGCAATCGGAAAGCAAGGACTGCGCCTGCGCAGAGCAATCACGGAACTCAGCGAGCTGCGTCAATGTCTGCTGCCACCGATCGGGCGCGTAGACGCCCACGATCGCCGGCGCGATGTCAGCGATCCCATCGAAGAGCTCACGGGTGTCGCCGCACCTATTGGGAGGCCCGCGACCGCCATCACGGCGATCACCATCATTCGATTGCGAATCACAGCGTGCTCGCCTTGTCGAGTATGGCATTTGCGCCAGTCACACCGATTCCGGTGATCCAGGTGCGATAGTCCACCATGTGGATCTCGCCCCGGCGATACACGTCGAGATTCACGAGGAGCGTTTCCGGGATCTCCATGGCACTAGAGGAATTCGCTACGAACACCTGGTCAGTGTCGATCTGGGAGATGTACTCCATCGAGATCTCCGACATATTGTTCTTGGGGTCCCACGGCTGCTCAGCGATCGTGTAGCCGGCAGACGTGAGCACCGATCCGGCAAAAGTCTGCGGTCCGTGGAGACGCAGCTTTCCGTCCACAACTCGGACGAGATGAACTGTTCGCCCAGTGGTCGCCCGAGCAGACATGGTGTCGGCGCGAGTTTGCAGGTCGGCCAGCAAGGCGTTTGCCTCGTCGGCCTTGTTCAGCGCCTCGCCGAACGTTCGCACCGATCCTTGCCAGTCGATTGCCGGCGACGCCACGAAAACTGTGGGAGCAATCGCCGACAGTGCATCGTACAGATCGCCGTGCCGTTGTTTGTTCGACAGGATCAGATCCGGCTCCAGCGCGAGGATCGCCTCGAGACTGGGGTCAGTGATGGATCCGACGATTTCGGTGGGGTCCAGAGCTGAACCGAGATACAGAGGCAACGTGTCTGCAGAACCGGCCTGGGCTGCGCCGACGGGGGAGAACCCCAACGAGACCGCTGTATCGATCGGGAGACTGTCCAACGTCACGACCCGCTTGGGATTGATGACCACCTCGGACGTGCCCATTGCATGCGAGATCGACCGAGTCTTGCCCCCGTCGGTTGACTCACTTGAACTTCCACAGCCGACGACCACCGCACCGAGCGCCGCTGCACCGATGCCGAAACCGAATTGGCGTCGGGTCAGAGCCATGACCAACGACTCCCATGAGGCAGGGTCTATATCCCTGTCGTTCGTACGAATGCTCGTGCGGTCCATCACTGAGGTCACCATGACAATCACCTTAACGCAGGTGAGCCTTGCCTAATGACATTGAGTAGTGTCCGCTCGATGAGGCTTCGCAGCGTGCAGATGTAGAACCGCGCGTCGCCGTTCGACACTTGGGCGCGGGCGCGGGCGCCGGGCATCATCATTCGATATGTCTGACGCGCTGTAGCGGCCACTCAAGGCGGATACTCGAAAAGATCCACTTTATCGGCGCCCTGAAAGGGCTGGGGGAAAAGTTCTTTCAGCGACGGCTTGAGACATGTTGCCCCCTCATTGGAGTGAGTCTCATTCTCTGCAAAGAGTTTTGACGATGGCAGTGGGGTCAGTGGTCCTTATGGATATTCGTTCGGGAGTACATGCTGTTCGAGGTCGATGCTCGTGCGATGGTCGCCAGGCTGATGGCGATGAGAACTATTCCGCCGATCCAAATCCCGGTGGCGTCGGAGTTCAGTGGGATTGCTGACGAGGCGAGGACGATCGCTGCGACTCCGGCTGCGAGTGCTCGTACTCGGCGGGTGAGGACGTCGCTGCTGTTGTCGCGGTTGCTGATGTCGCTACTGTTGGTGCGGTTGCTTCTGGCGTGCAATTTGTACGACGAGAACGCTGCGACGGCCAAGAGGATGCCCGCGATGATGAGGAGGATGTTTGCGGCGGTTTCCATAATGTTCCCTGTGCTCGTTGATGGTGCTTGTTCGTCAGTGATCGCTACTGCGCTGGGTGAGATTGATGAGCATTGCGTTTCACCGATTGAGGTGAGGCCCGAATGTGCTGGAGAAGATCTTCCCCCGCTCTCGGTTACATTGCGTCTGCGAGTGTGTTTGGTGCGGTTTCACCTGGGTGCTTCCGAGGTGGCAGTTGATGTGGTGGGGGCTGGGTCGCCGGGTACGTTGGTTGGTCCGTAGAGCGTGCTGATGATCGACTTCGCCACCACTACGGCGGCGTTCTCTCCATCGACCGGGGAGGCCGAGAGATTCGTGCCGACAATGATGGTGTCACCGGTGTTGAGGTTGTAGGCCATAAACGACGAGAACCCGGGTAGCTGACCGTCGTGACCGAGGATGCCGGGGGCGAACTGTGCGATCCCGAGGCCATAGCCGACGCCGCTCGTTGAGCCTGGGGTCATAGGCTGCACACTGTCGAGTCGCAGCTTCTGGGTTGTGTCGTCGAGCAAACCGCCGCGGACGAGGGCTTTCACGTATATAGCAAGGTCAGCGGGGGTGGAAATGGCGCCGCCCGCCGTCCACGCCCATGATGGGTTCGCATCGGTCTGATCGATCGGCTTGAGGGTTCCATCGAGCGCATCGGGCAGTTGCGCGGCGGGTACTGCGTACGAGTCGATCGTTTCGACGTTCGTGCCGAACTGGTAGCCCTGCGGATGGGTGTCGGGAATCGATGAATCGTCCGGCGCCGGCAGGTGGGTGTGGGTAAGGCCGAGCGGTTCGAAGATTCGCTTGTCGAACGCTTCCGAGGCCGACATGCCGGTGAGCTGTTCGATCACCACCCCGAGCAGCACGATGTTGGTATTGCTGTATTCGAAGACCTGATCGGGAGCGGCATTGGCCGGATGTGAGAAGGCGATCGCGAGCAGTTCATCGGCCGTCCACGCTTTTTGTGGCTCTGCATCGAGCGTGGCATTGAAAGTGGGGTCGAAGGTGTAACTGTAAAGCCCGCTGCGCATCTCGGAAAGATTGGCAATGGTGATGTCGTCGCCGCCAGGTACATCGGGCCGAAACTTCGAGATCGGGTCCTCGAGGGACAGTCTGCCCTCTTGGACGAGCTGCAGGATGACGGTCGAGGTCATGGTCTTGGTGTTGCTGCCGATGCGCAGGTAGTCATCGATGGCTATCGGCACATCTGCGCCGAGCTCAGCGGTGCCGAATGTCGATGTCCAGTCTCCCCGGGAGGGCGACTGCACCATGACGACGACGCCCGGGATGGCGTTGTCTGCCATGACTGTAGGGACGGCACTCTGCAGCTGGGTCGAGTAGGCGGGTTGGGCTGACGTTGTCGATGTGTCGGCGGTGGGGGCGGCGCCGGTCGGTGACTGCGATGTGCACGCGCTCAGGGCTAGCACTGCGACCGCGGCGATCGTCGCCAGGGCGGTTCGGTTGCTCGATGTCATTGCGTGTCCTTCGATCACAGTGGCAGTGGGTGGTTGAGTAGCCCGGTCGCCTCGCCGCGCCCGGACAAGATCGAACAGAACTCGATGGCATCGATCTCGATGGCCTCACCACCGTCGCCGGCGCGGTACGAGCCACCAGCAGGGCCGGTCAGCGTCAGGTTGAACGGCAGACCGTGAGTGCCCGCCCATTCGGCGACGATGTCGGCGATGAGGCGGCCGTCGTGCTCGGCGTCGACGTCGAGTTCGGTCCCCGCAGCACGCGCGATGTCCACCCGGTGCATCCAGACATCTCGGGTGAACCCGACATCAAACAAGTACCCGACCGGCTGACGCCCCACTGGGGCCGGCAGATTGAGTAGCGGCAACTTGGCGATCAGGCGAGGCAGCGTCGTGCGGGACTTGAGTGCCTTCGGAACTATCGCGTCCCACTCAGCGATCAACTCCTCAGGCGAGCTGGTCGCCCGCTCGCGGACATGCACCTCGTTCATGCCGTCCCACCAATACTGCCCACCGACCTCGGCAACCAGCGGCTTGCCTTTACGGACCTGCCGGACGAACTCACGCGGCGATGCCTGGCCGGCGGCCGATCCGACAATGTGGGCAGCGACGGCGTGCACGTCCCACAGCTGACAGGCCGTAGGCTTGCCCCAGTCGCTCGTCCGGAGGGCACGTAGCGCGGCGGCGAACTTGCCGTTCTCGACAGCGGTGATCTGCATCGCCTCGTGGTGCTTGATCCGCGGGATCGCGGCGACGTCGGTGTTCGTGGGACTGGTCATGATCTGCCTTTCGGGTGAACGGGCGCGAACTGGAGTGTGGTCGATCAGGTGGCCGGACGGACTGCGCCGGCGAGGAACATGGCGACGACGCGGGGCACATGCTCGACCCACCGGTCGCCGCCTGGGTCGTTGGCCATCTGCTGGTCGCACAGACCTGCGACCAGCGCGCTGAAGATGTCAACGTCGTCCTGGTGCTCGACTCCTGCGTCGGCAAGGACCCCTCGGGCCCGGTGGTAGAAGTCCAGGGCCACCTCCCAGGACGCGGTCGACGGGGCGAACCCTGGGATCACGCGCTGGAAGAGCAGCTGGTGAACCACCGGCTCGGCACTCGCGAAACGCACGAGCTCGACCACGAAGTGCTCGACCGCGGCTCGCGGCTCGCCCGGCAGTGGCCGCTCATCCAAATACGTTGCGAGACGGCGGTACCCGTCGGCGAACATGGCGTCATACAAGTCGAGCTTGGAGGCGAAGTACACGTATAGCGACGGCTGACGCAGATTGACCCGGGCGGCCAAGTCGCGCAGCGAGATCAGCGCCAACCCGTCGCGCTCAGCCAACAGCCAAGCCTCGGCAAGGATCCCAGCGATCTTGGCCTCTCGCCTCGCTTGGCGGGGGTCGGTCTGCGTGCCTGACATCTACACTCCTATCGGCGATAGGAAAACTATCACTGAAAGGTAAAGGTGTTGTCAAGCTTTCTGCGCGATTGGCCGAAGATGTAGCGAACGTGGAGGAGGGCCACCGCGGAACCACTGAACTTCCGAATAGCTCCTGGGTACGACCCACCTAAGCCGCGTGCCGGCCATCGTTTTGTCTGCCGTCACGAGCCACCCGCGCCGCCGAGATCGGCTGGCTCTGATCGAACAGGACTACCCGGGAGCGATCGCCGAAGAACGCGCACCGACGCGACGGCTACTACGACACCACCATCGTCAACTGATCCGCCGACTCACACGGGCGAAGAGCCGCCGAGATCCGTGGGTCTTCGGCCCGCGATCGTGGTCGTCGATCTCCGGCCCGAACAGCCGAAACCATCTAAACTGCTGTCTGATCGAACAAACACCGGGGTCACCCGCTCGTGGTCGCCGCCGCGAGCCGTCCGCGAGGAGAGACGACTTGCCCGCTCGCCGCCAGGGGAGAACGCGTCCTTTCCGCTCGACGAGTATGCGAGCGCTGGTCGCGACGGCTCTGGCCGCACTGGTGATGGTGATGGGTTGCGCTCCTGCGACCAGTGCGCCGGACCCCCAACTTCCCCTCGCGCTGATCTACAACGGTCCTCAAGGGTGCGACGACTGCGCGCCCTCCATCGCGACGCTCCTGCGCAACGCGCCGCAACCGTTCCGGACCAAATATGTGGGTCCCGGCACCGGCACCCCTCTCACCGCGGCCACTCTGGCCACCGCGTCGCTGTACGTGCAACCCGGGGGAGGCCAGGATCTCGAGTCCAGTTGGGACGACCTCAAGGGAGTGGCCGGCGACCTGCGCGCGTGGATCAGCGGCGGAGGTAGCTATCTCGGCGTTTGTTTCGGAGGCTACCTGGCGGGAGCCGATCCCGGTTTCGACCTGCTGCCTGCCGCAGTGGGCGGGTACACGGACACCGCCGGCGCCACTGTGCACAACGACAGGGACACCGTCGTCGATGTCACCTACCGCGGACAGAAGCGGCACATGTACTTCCAGGACGGTCCCGCGTTCACCGTCAAGCCGAACTCGAATGCCGAAGTCCTGGCGACCTACCCCAACGGAATCGCCGCAGTCATGGTCGCGCCCTATGGGAAAGGCAAGGTCGGGGTCAGCGGCCCACACCCCGAAGCTGACCAGTCGTGGTACGACGAAGCCGATCTCGAGAATCCGGACGGAGTACGGACCGATATCGCCTACGAGCTCATCGAGAAGACCACCGGCCGGTAGGTGGACTCGCGAAAGGACGCCGCAGCAGACTGATCGGCGGAACGGTGTTCGCGCCGCAGACCGACCGTGAGCACTTGGGCGAGCTTGGTTCGGACCGCGGTGGTGCCTGCGTCGGTGGGTCCGCTTCGGGGCGTTAGAACTGCACTTCGAACCTCTCGCGTCCGGCATCACCCGCACCGGCGCTCACCCCGACGACTACCTCCAGGACATGAGCGAGGCTGGCCTCGACCTCACCCATTCGCGCGATGTTCGAGATGTTCCAGTCAACGCAGCCACCCTCGCCCTCGCCGAGCGAGCCACCGAAACTCCATTGCATCCGGAAGTGTTTCACAGCAACACTTTCACACTGGGACTCGTCCAAGCGTCCAGGTCACCTGCCAGTCGCCCCGCATAGCCAGAGCGAGACCTGCACTCGCGGGGGTCCGTGGAACAGGTCAGGGGCGGGCCGCGCGCCATCCGTCAATGACGGCCATGGCGGACGCACCCGGATCGGCCCCTTCCGGAAAGTGACCGGCAAGCATCAACGTGGTTAGCCCATGAACCTGCGACCACAGCGAAGCCACCACGGTATCTACCTCAGCCGACCGAAAGATGCCGGCGGCGATGGCCCGCCGCACACCGTCCCTCAGCGGCGCGATCGCGCGGGCCGAGGCAGCTTTGGTCTCAGGACTTTCCGCGATACCAACAACTGATTGCCCGAACATCAGCTCATACAGCCGCGGATTCTCCAGCGCCCACGCCACATACATCACACCCATGCCCGCGAGATCAGTAGACGCCTCGCCGGACTGGGTGCCGGACACCTGCGCCTGGGTGAAAGATTCGAACGCCCGGACCAGGACGCTTCGCGCCAAACCGTCCTTGCTGCCAAACAGGGAATAGACCGCGGAGGTCGAGGTGCCGGCAGCGCTCGCGGCCTCGCGGACAGACAATGCCGCTATGCCGCGGTCCGCGACGATCCTCATCGCCTCGTCCACCAGCCGGTCACCCACCGCGTCCGTGTGCATTTTTGGTCTTGCCACAACTCCCATAGTTGCATAACATCGTTTCGTAACAACGTTTCGAAACCAGGGGTAGGCGCTATGGTCCAGACCGAGGCGACACGGATGACCGCCGAATCTCCCTCACAGGGAACAACCTTGTTCCTGATCGGCATGCGCGTGACACGGCCGTGGCGCCCGCTCTCGTGGCTATCGGTGATGATCGAGATGCCGCCGATGCTGTGGCATCTTCGAAGGCATCGCGACGCCGGAATGCTCGCCAGTCGCATGTATTTCGGCGGTTCGATACTGGTGGTGTCGTACTGGCGTTCCGGTGAAGACCTGCGCCGCTTCGCGGCCGACACCTCCGCACCGCATCTGCCCGCCTGGCGCCGCTACTCCAAGCGCCTGGCCGATCGCAACCGTGTTGGTATCTGGCACGAAACGTACGTCATCGGCGAACACGAGACGATCTACGCCGGAATGCCACCCTGGGGGCTTGCCGAGGCAGTCGGACACAGACCGATCGGACCCACCCAAGCCACTGCACAGAGGCGTCTCGCCGCATCTCGCACGACGCCAGCACAGGCCGACGCCCATCAGGCTCTGTGAGGGTTACTGCGCCCTGTCACCCGAACGGCACTGTGTTCGAAGGCGGCGCGTCCGAATAGGGCTGTGAGTGTGTAGTCGATTTGTCGAAAGTCGCACTCCCGCCGCGCGGCATCCCGAGCGCGGCTCCAAGGATCCACGCAAAGAGGAACCCTGGCATAGCTGTGATCGAGAGCCCTTGCAGGGAGAGCGGTCCATCTTTGACGATGAAAGCCCCCTTGCCTCAATTCGCACTCCAGTACGCGGCATGGCGCAATGCCCTGCCAGCCGTTGGTCAGCTTTACTTGACAAAATCTAAATATCCCGGCGTATCGCTCTGTGGTGCAATGTGTTCCGTTACCTGTGACGAAACGAAGCCCGATCTAGGATGAGCACGGTCCCACGAGGTCGCTCCGCCATCCAGCGCTCGCCAACTATAGTTGTGTTAGTCCAACATTAGTTAATAACAGGGGTGCGGACCATGCAGCTCAACAAGCCATTCGCTACGGCGACGCCAACCCTGGACGGTGACGTGCTCGCCGTCCTGGCGAGTTCGGACGTTACACACGATCGGCCAGGTCCAGCGCATCCTCACCACCGTGTCGGGGGAGGGCATCCGCAAGGTCCTCAACCGGCTCACCACTCAGGGCGTAGTGCTGCACGACGAAGTGGTCGGACCCACACCTACCGCCTTAACACCGAGCACCTCGCGACCGAGCCGATCATGGCGCTCGCGCGGCTGCACTCCACATTCCTGCGCCGCCTCGAGTGACACGCCACCGCGAGCACTTGGACCCGATCGTCGAGGTGTCCGTATCGCGGAGGACTGCAGTGAGGACAATTCACGGGGCTCGCTCAGAAGCAGAACTCGCCGGGGTTGGCGAGAGTTGTAGCAACAACTCCCGCCGCCACGATCGCCGCGACCACGACGAGCACAACCGCCGCAACTGACCGGGTTCGGATGGCCAGCGCCATGAACGGAACCATCCACACCGAAGCCACGACAATGAGATACACAACACCGAGCGTGGACGGCCGCAACTTGCCTCCGTCGCAGCTGGTGTCGGACACCGCGAACCTACTAAACGTCGCATAGATGCCGACGAAGGCGGTCCACCCGGCGAGTGCGAGGCCGATGGCCAGCGCCGTCACTACCTGCCGCCTGCCCATCTGCCGCCTGCGCATATCCGCGCAGTCTAGCGTCCGGCGGCACCGCCACATGATGGAGTCGGGTCATCGGTGCCAGATTCGTAGTAGTAGGCGAGCCCGCGGAGTTGTTGTTTTGCCTGATCATCGACACGCTCGGTCCGTGATTCATCGGATGAAACTGAGTGCATTACTTGACATAATGTTTCTTATCGGCGCGGAACTAATACCAGGCCAGGGGCCTAGGGCCGGCTGCAGCCCGAGTCGCTTTGTTGCGAGCCTCTGCGGTCGATGCCGACGCAACGACCGCGTCACAACCCAAATACTCGGTGAGCGCTGAGCCGCCCCGCGGCGACTACGGGCAAGTTGACACTGGATGCGAACCCCCGAGTCGGCTGCGGTCATCCTTCGGTGACATTCTTCGGCGACGGCCCTCAGTATGGATGGGCTGCACAGAGCCCGCTGTTAGGCACCAAAACGTCACACGTGACGAAACCTGGTGATCAGCTGTTACTAATTCACCTGCGGCTCACGCCCTTTGGACCCGCTCCGCTCATGACTACTTGCTGGCGAGGCCGGCGACCGCAGTGGCGCCGATATCGATCAGGCGTAAGACGAACTCGTCGCGCTCCATCGGTAGTGCACCGCGAAGCCACATCGCCACGACATGTGTCGAGCCGGACACGAGCAGGTGCGCCACCAATTTGGCGTCGGCGTCGTTGACTGGGTCTGCGACCATCAGCCCCAAGAGCTGGTCGACGTAGCCATCGACAGCAGCATCGCGCGTGGCGAGCAACGCCGGACTGGCGGCCGACTCCAGGTACAGTCGTGCCGCGCGCGGGTCGTCCATAGCCGTCAAGACGGCGTCGATTGCAACCTCGAGGATCTGTTCGGGTGTGACGTCGCCGGGGCTTCGTACCGACTCGATGGCTTCTGCGATGCGGTCAAAAACACCTTGTAGTGCGGTCGATAGCAGTTCGTCGAGTGATGTGAAGCTCTCGTAAAAATATCGCTTGGCCAAGCCCGCCCTGGTGCACACGGCGCCAATGGTGAGCTCGCCGACGCCACCCTCATGCACCAGATCGAGTGCGGCGCTGAGCAGACGCTCGCGACGATCAACGAGACGTTCCGCCTGCGACACACCACCGTACGTGCGTCCGAAACCATCGGCTGTGTTCATGAAGACATCTTGACAGTGATCGGCGACGCATGCGAGCATTCAGGAACTGCTACGTAGCAGTTCCTGATTGGAGTCTTCATGGTGTGCTGCATCGCCGCCGTCGCTGTCCTTGCCGTCCTGACGCGGTTCGTCGTTGCACCGCTGTCCTGGATTCGTGGCACGACGCAGGACAGCTGCACGTTGCCCACAGCTCAATACACGGCTCAGCATGCCGAGAAGTCGGGAGCACTACAGTGACGCACGACCACTCTCCTACCCTTCTGACCCGGCCGATGGTCATGCCGCTCCTCGACGAACATGCCCGCCTCCTTCCGCCCGTCACGCGCAGAATCATCGCGAGATCCGCACTCTCCTATGCAATCCTCTGGCTTGTCGGCATCATTCTCATTCTTTCTGGCACCGGCCGTATACAGATGCTGGGCGCGGGCTTGCTCGTGCCGGGCGGGGCCCACTTCGCACACGGTCACATTGCTTTCGGAGTCGTCGCCCTCGCCGCAGTGGCTGTGGCCGTGCTGCTGTGGTGGATGGTGGGTGCATTCGTCGCGCCGTTCATCGTGTGGGGAATCGACCTCGCGTGGTCGGTTGCAATGGCCAGTGGACACCACCACGACGACACCGCACTGGCCGTCCTGCCCACCGTCGTGCCCGCGGTCGTCGCGCTGGCTGCGATTGCCCACGGGTTACGTCACCGGCGGCGGCTCGAGACCGCCGCCCGCACCAATCACGTCCTCAGTGCCCGCCCCGTAGAGGTGACGCGAGTGCCCTCCCGAGCCGTGCTACCCGTCGGCGAAGCCACACCCGAGGATCTGGCTCGGCTTCGGCTTGCCTTCGACCTTGCCCTGCAACCCATCGATCGATTTGATGGCTTCGACCGACGCGATCAGTTTCGCGAGGCTGCGCTGCGATACCAGCTCAGCATCCTCGGATATACGCTCTCGACCTACCGTTACAACTACGCGCCAGCATTCTCGGGGTACCTTGCCGAAGCAGGAGCCCGCTCGATCCAGAAAATGAGTGACCGACGAGTGTGGGGATACTGGGCTCTGGAAAACGCATGGGGTCGAATGAAACCGGGCCGCGACCCGGTCGACAACACCGACAACATCATGCTCACCGGGTGGCAGGGCGTCTCCGTAGGAATGTTCGAAAGCCTGGAGGACGACCGCTTCTCCCAGCCCGGGGCAATCACATACCGGTGGTCCGATACCGAGTCGTACGCCAACGACTTCCACTCTCTCGCAGTCTCCATTGAAGGGAACATGCGCAGATCGCCGTACACGCTGTACTCCTGCGAACCTCGCTGGATCTACCCGGTGTGCAACACCTTTGGCGTCAATACCCTTGTGCTGCACGACCGTCTTCACGGGACCAACATGTTCGCGGGCCTCGAGGAGGCCATCAGACGGGCGTACCTCGAGGAGTTCCACCGTCCCGACGGGAGGATCATCGGCGTGAGATCGGAGACATTGGGAATTTCCTGGAGCCCGTGGTCAGGCGACGGAGTATGGTTGCCCACCACCTACTGGATGCACGCCGCCCTGCCCGACCTTGCGCATCGTTCCTGGCAGCTGATGCGCGAGAACGTACTTCGCCACGACGGTGAACGGTTCCACCTACCGCGCACCCTGGCCAATCGTTGCGATGCCGGTTCTTACTCGTTCGGTCGTGACACCTTCGGCCAGATAATGCTGGCCATGGCAGCGCGTGAGATCGGCGACGAGGAAGTCGCGTCCAACGTCTTGGACCACCTCGATCACCACGAACCCATCCAAACCATCAACGAAGCAACAACATTCACCCAGACCTCCACGCAAGGAAACTTGTACTCACTGATGGCGCGATTCGGCCGGCACTCCGGTCTCCGCGATCTCATCGGCCACGGAGCGCAATCCACCTGGCATGGAGGGCCGCGCCTCGGGGATGCGTCGTATCCGGACGTGCTCGTGGCCCGCGCCGTCAACGACGGAGCAGCACTCGAGTGTGTTCTGTACCCCGGCGCAGGTGCCAGGCGAGTGAAACTCACCATCGACCGCGCGCAGCCCCACCGAACCTACCGAGTACGAGGTGCCCACGAATCTCAAGCATGCGCGGACACCGACGGAACGTTTCTCCTGACAATCGATCTCGGTGGTCGGACCGAACTGAAAGTGGAACCGCAGCTGTGAAACGGACCTTGGGCTGGAACGTCCGGCGGAAGATGCGAGCACTTGATCCGACCTGCGATGCGGACGAGATCGCGAGATTGTCGCTGGTCACGCTCAACGGAAAGAGTCGCCTCGTCTACACACTCTTCACCGTGGCGTTCATCAAACAGGTTGCCGTGCCTGCCATGGCACGCACACTCTATCGCCGCGGCACAGGCGATATCGTCGAGCAAACCATCAAACGCAACGACGACACAATCGTGTTCTTTGGGCAGCTGCTCGACCACGGACCGAGTTCACCGACCGGCCGTGACTGGATCGAACGACTCAATCAGATACATGCGCATTTCCCCCTCCGCAACTCCGACTCCCTGTACACCCTGTCGACGCTCGCGCTCGATCCACACGACCTGACCGCTGCACTCGGACACTCACCGTTCACCCCGGCCGAACTCGGATCACACTGGCTGTTCTGGCGGCAAGTGGCCGAGCGGCAACACCTCTACGGAATACCCGAGACACGCGCCGAACTGCGCACCTGGGCACAGCAGTACGAGGAAACCGAATATGCTCCCAGCGACGACGGCCGCCAGATCGTGGCAGCGCTCGTGCGAGCATTCGGACAACGCTGCCTGCCGGCTCCGCTCCGCCGTTGGGATGCCCACATCATCGGCGCCTTCTGTCCCCCGCGACTCCGTGACGTCCACGGCCTACCGGTCCCCGGACCCATCATCCACACCATCATCCGGCTCGGACTCGCGGTGTATGTTCACACCCTCGCCCTGCATCTTGTACCCACCGACCGCTCTCTGGCAGAAGATTTCGGCGACAAACGCTACGGTTCGCGGCCGCCGGCCGACGTCGGCTATCAGCGGACGCGCGGATGACCGGCTTGGCGGGTGGCACGATGGACCGTATTAGAGCTCAGCGAAAGGTGGACATGGTCAAAGTCTTGGCGTTCGACACGTTCGGCACCGTCACGGACTGGCACAGTGGCGTCAGTGCGGCGCTCTACAGATTGTTCCCCGACATCGACGGGTCTGAACTCGCGCTCGACTGGCGACGCACCTACGGCCCTGCGCTTGCTGAAGTGGAAGCCGGCGCTCGACCCTGGACGTTGCTCGACGACCTGCACCGCGAAGCACTCGAGCGACTACTCCACGACCGTGGCGTTGTGAACGCCACTGCCGATCAGATCAATTCGGCTGTGCACGCGTGGCACACGATCCCTGGCTGGCCCGAGGCCGCTGAAGGTCTGCGCCGACTCAAACGGCGATATACCGTGTGCGCGCTCAGCAATGGCAACGTTGCGCTGCTCACCGAGATGGCCAAGCTCAACGATTTCGCCTGGGACTTCATCGGTGGCGCCGATCTTTGGCGTCACTACAAGCCGGCCTCCGAGGTGTATCTCGGAATTGCCGATCTCATGCGCGTCGAACCACATGAGGTGCTGATGGTAGCCACCCACGCATCTGACCTCGAGGCGGCCAGATCTTGCGGTCTACGCACCGCGTACGTCGAACGACCTCGCGAGTGGGGAACGCAGCACAAAGATGAGCCCGTCAACCCACTCGATGACTACCACGTCACCGGAATGGACGATCTGGCCACACAACTGGGCTGCTGACCTCTGCCGGCTAAGTGCGGCGCACGAGTAGGTTGGCCATCGGGAATCTGTAACTACTGTCCCGGTAGATGATTCGCCAATCTTCGGCGAAACCGTGACTCCTCAGTAGTCGGCTGAACTCGTCGGGGTGCCATCGCCACGCGGGCGCAACCACGTGGTCGAACGGAACAGGCGGCCCGGGGTCGTCGCATGCCTGAAACGCAATCAGGACCGGCGTGCCCTCGGTCAGCCTGTCAGACCAGATGCGAACAACCTCGACAACCTGATCGGGCTCGACGTGGATCAGACTGAATCGGGCTATGACCGCGGCGATCCGGGTGTTCTCGGACAACACCGTCAAAGTCGCATCGCCCGCGATGAAGCGCAGGTCGGGGTATGTGCGCCACGCATGGTCGAGCATTCCCGTGCTGGGGTCGCAGCCGATCGCATCGAGCCCGCGATCAATCAAATCCGCTGTCACATGGCCGAGCCCACATCCAACGTCGACCGTCACGCCATCGCGGTCCTTGGCCACCTCTGCGAACGCGGCCACCGCATGCGCTTCGATGGGAAATTGATAGGCCGTCGGGATGGTCGCTGCGTACAGATCGGCCATGGCGTCGTAACCATCCTGAGTCATAGGATCGCCGCCGCCGTCAGCTGTCAGCTGCCTGTTCGTCAAGGTGCGCCAGCACCGCGCGTGCAGCCTCGAGCTCCTGACTGAGTTCGTCAATTCTCTTTTGGGTAGCGGCACGCGCCGACTCGATCACTGCCTCGACAGCAGTGATCGCCGCGTCGTCACCGAGCGCGTGCATCGCTCGTGCGACCCGGTCTGACGTGACCTCGGCGGGCTTGCCCTGCCGCTTGTTACCGTGCGCCACCGACACTGTCCAGGTGCTCTCGCCCACCGACGTGATGGTGACACTGACTGCTGCGGTCGGCGATTTGGTACGTCGCGCTGTTTTGGGCGGGGCGGGTTTCACATCTGTCGGAACCGTATTCGCAGGTTCTGGCTCGCGCTTCGGCATCGCCGAGACGGTTTTCAGAGGCCGAGTGGGAGCCGGCGGTGCAGGCGTCGTCTTGAGCGGGCGCTGACGCGCAGGAGCCGGGGCGGGTACCGGGGTCCGGGACTTCTGGAGTTCGTCGGCCTCGAACGGAAGCTGATCGTCGACACCTTTCGGGCTCACCATCACCGTCGACCCGTCGATGGCGATCACGCGTGCCGACGCTCCGGCTGCGAGATCGAGCGATGGCATCGGATCACGGAGGTAGACGGTGACCCGCTTGCCCGCGGCGAGTGCCGCGGACAGCGATTCCAATTCTTCGGGGGTCAATCCGGTCGGTTTACGCGAGTTCACGGTGACCATATTCGCACATGCGTGCGAATATTTTGCGATCGGCACGCGCTGTTTCCCGGCGCGCCACCAGGCAACATTGCCGAGCCGAGAATCTTTGTGCAGTGTGGAGCGATGAGCGAAAACACAAAAGTCACTGTCGAACGCACCATCGAGGCGCCCGTCGACGCGGTTT
The DNA here is from genome assembly GCF_003217475.1 of Williamsia limnetica. Lineage (GTDB taxonomy): Bacteria > Actinomycetota > Actinomycetes > Mycobacteriales > Mycobacteriaceae > Williamsia > Williamsia limnetica. Next base: position 262,375 of record NZ_QJSP01000001.1, read on the forward strand.
TCGACGTCCTCTCCAATCCTGAGCGCCACGTGGAGCTGGACGGGTCGGGATTCATCCGCAGCGTGGACCACGCCGATCGAATCCAAAAAGTCGGTGAAGTGTTCACCATGAACATGGAAGGCGACCACGTAGGCGGCGAGTACAAAACCGACAACCACGTGACGGGGTACGCCAAGGACAAGCTCCTGGCCTGGAAGACCGCACCCGCCGGCACGGAGCCCCCCGGGTGGGAATGGTTGTGGGAGCTCGAATCACAGGGGCCCAACGAGACCCTGGTTCGGCACACCTATGACTGGTCGAAGGTCACCGACAAGAAGCTGCTCGAACAGTTGAAGTTCCCGCTCGTCACCGAGACCCAGCTGACAGACACGCTCGGTCGTCTGGCTGCCGCAGCTACGTCCTGATCACGAACCTGGCCGTCACGAACGTGGCCGACCTCGATCGCTGCCGCAGCCACGTGTGCGTCGGCGATCGAGACGGCGAGCAGTGCCGTCGAGGGCTGCGTTGGTCAACCTCCGCAGAGCTGTCATGCCCGGCGGCACGCTGTATGTCGACACCGGGTCACCGTTGACTCCCATTGCTCTCGATTGAGGACGTGTCAGAGCCGAGCGTCGAAACGTCTGGCGTGTTCCAAGATTACTTCGACGGCGCGCGCTGCGCTTTGACACGCACCTTCCATTGTTGTGGTCCAGTCGGTCCGGGTCCAGTCGCCTGCCAATGCGAGCCCCTGGACAGAGGTGCGCTGATCTGGGCGAATACCAGCGGTTCCTGGTCGTTGGGCAAAGGTGGACTTCGGCATCCTGACGACATGACTGTGGACCACCTCGGCATGCGCGGCGCCGGGGAAGTACCTGCGCAGCTGATTCATCTGGATGTCGGTGATCTCGGTGTTCGTCTTGTTGGTCAGTTCATAGGCCGCCGACACAGTGGTGGAGTAAAGGTGATGCCGAGATGCGTCCCGTCCGTGCATGCGCTGACGATCCCAGACCTGCTCGAGGGTCCCTTCTCCACCCAAGAGAATCTCTCCCCAGTCGGCCATACCGATCGAGCGATCGAGGTACAAGTTGACACTCACTATGGGTACCGGCGTCAGTTGCTCGATTGCCGCATAGATTCGTTCGTGTTCGGGAACCTGATCGAGCAGTCCTCTCACGCTCCACACCGGCACGGCACAGATGACTGCGTCGGCCGAGACCCGTTCACCGTCGACGAGAGTGACCCCCACGACGGCGCCGCCGGCGACGTCGACCGCCGAAACAACTGCCCGATAACGGATATCGACGCCGGCGTCGGCGAACAGTTTCTCTGCGCCGTCGACGAACAGGGTGTTGAGGTCGACGGTCGGATACCCAATTGAGATCGGTGTCTTGGTCTCGCGCGCTCGTCGTATGCCGGTCACCAGCAAGTCGGCCGGGACCTTCGCCGACGTGATGTCGGGTTTGTCGCCAGTCAGTCCGATCACGATCCCGTCCCACAGCGCGTCGCGGGCCGACTGTGGCATCTTGATGCGCCGGAACCAGTCGTCTGCAGTAATGTCGTCGAGCCAGGCGGGCTGACGAATGGCCTGCCGGATCAGCGTGATCTGCGCCCGTGCCGTGCGCAATCGGTCGAGACCGGTGACGCCGGGAAGATCTCCGAACGCGGCCCGCAACCCGGCCACACCTCCGAACGCCGACACGCGGGTGCCGCCACCGGGCAGCCGAATGGTCATGTGCCCGGGAAACTCGACATATTTCCGGGTGCCGACGCTGTCCAGATACCGCATCAGGTGCTGATATCCGCTCGCGAAGACGTGCTGTCCATTGTCGGGCACGTCGTCGACTGCGGCGACCGGCATTGCGATGGTTCGGCCGCCCAACGACCCCCGTCGTTCCAGGAGCGTCACCCGATGGCCGGCTTCCGACAGCCATACCGCCGAGGCGAGTCCGGCCAGTCCCCCACCAACGACTACGCAATGCATGTGGCCACAGTAACGGTCAGTGCTGACCGAAGAGGCGGTTCGTTGGGGTCCTTCTGCGACTCGTCCATAGAGCGATCAACAAAGCGCCGCCCCAGATCAGGAACAGTGGGTCCCACGCGACGGCGTGACCGACCATCGTGGCGCGGTCATACCCTCCGTCAGGCGTGATCACCCCCGCCAGAACCGCCCAGGCCGACATCGTCGATAACCCGCCCCAGGCCACGAGAAGCACACCACCGGCCCAGCTGCACAACCGAATCGCCCGGTAACCGGAGCCTTTTTGCCTCTCGTTGAGAGCCGGGACGATCGCGGCAAAAGCTTTGAGAACGGCGAGCAGACCAAGCCCGACACCTGACCAGACCGGATGGTCGTCAACCAATTCTACTGCCCAGTCGCCAACCGACTCGAGTTGCCAGCGCCCGCCGATCGCCCAGTAGAGGCTCGCGGTGCCATGAAGTAGTCCCGCCACGGCAGCGGCGGCGAACCCAAGTGATGCAATCGGAATGTGCTGGCCCACTGGCTGACTCTGCATGACTATGACGGTACGAACAACGCCCGGCCTGCGCATCCAGGATATCCCTGAACGGGACCCTGACCTAGGTGGGAGCCGCTGGATCGATCCGTCCTGCGCTGAACGAGTCAGAATCGGTCGCGATCACGCTCTTGCTCGATCACCGCGTCGAGATCGCTGAGCCTGTTCATGTTGGACACCTGTCGGCGCGTTCGAACATTGTCTCCCAACAGCTTTTGGTGTTTGTGCGTGAAGAACCAGTACCCGGCGGTGAACGGACAGGCATCGTCGCCGAGACGTTTCTTGGGGTCGAACTCGCAGTCGCCACAGTGATCCGACATCTTGTTGATGTATGCGCCGCCGGATGTATACGGTTTCGACGCCATCAACCCGCCGTCTGCGTGCTGGCTCATCCCGACGACATTGACGGGCATCACCCATTCATACCCGTCGACGAAGTTGGCGGTGAACCAGGCTGTGAGCTCGGCTGGGTCATAACCTCGTTGCAGCGCATGGCTTCCCAGCACCATCAACCGTGGGATGTGATGGACCCATCCCCGGTCCCGAACACCGGACAGTGCATCGGAGAGGCACCGCGCGGTCACCGCATCGGCGTCCAAGTGTCGAAACCAGTCCGGAAGCGGCTCGGTCGCATCGAGCTCGTTGCTGGCGGTGTAGTCCGCGCCGAAATGCCAGTAGAGATGCCAGATGAACTCGCGCCAGCCGAGTATCTGGCGGATGAACCCTTCGGCGCTGGCCAGAGACACCCCGTCCTCCCGCGTTGCACGCTCCGCGGCGTGGACGACGTCGAGTGGGTCAAGGAGGGACAGGTTCAACGGGACGGACAGCAGCGAATGTGACATCGTCCAGTCGTCGCCCATGATGGCGTCCTCGTATGGGCCGAATGTCTCGAGGCGGTGGTCGATGAAGGTCCGCAGCGCCGCCTGGGCCTCTTCCGCTGTCACCGCGAACAGCCGCGGCCCATCGACGCCGGACCAGTCGGCGTTCAGAGCATCGAGATCCGTCCGAACCTGTTCGTCGATGGCGTCCTCGATCGGCCACCATGGCTTGTCCACTCCGAGCGTGCGTCGTTTGGGTGGGGGTTTGCGGTTCTCGTGGTCGTAGTTCCAGGTGCCACCGGTGGGCTGGTCACCGTCCATGAGTACGTCGAAACGTGTCCGCTGCTGCCGATAGAACGTCTCCATGCGGAAGGACGTGTGGGCTCCGGCCCACTGCTCGAAGTCCTCGCGAGGCAGCGCGAACGATGGATTGGGGAGGATTTCACTCACCAAGCCTTCGTTTGCGAGACGGTGGACGAAGGCGTGGGCGGCCCGAGACGTCGGCTCATGGACTGCGACCGGCCCAGGCAGTTCGCGGAGCACATCTCGGTAGCCCACGCCTCTGATGTACTGGGCGCGATCACCGAGTTCATCTGCCAAATGGCGCATCCCGGACAGCAGAAGGTGGGCCTTCTGCCGGTGACCATTTCGACGATGGATGGCGGCGGACGACTCGATGAGAACTACATCCCGCCCGGCGTTGTCCTCGGAGGAATGGATGTGCGGACCGAGCTGATCGGCGAAGAGCCACAACGGTGCTGGACTACGAGTCACCGTTCCAGGCTACGCACGTCACCCGATGACCACACCGCCCTCGACCGGGTGCATAGAGTTGCGTGCGGCTGGGTATTCCTGGCGAGTGTCAGATTTTCGTGAAGCCGAAGAACATGAGTCCGCATCGCTCGAGAAGCGACGTCCCGAGGGCGTCTCCGACGACACCGTGACCGCGGTCGGGAAACTGTCCGAAGCGCTGGAGTGTCTGGAGCGCGCACGCGGCCACCTCTACTCGTTCCATCAGATGATGGGTCACACCGACCTTCTCCTCGGGGACGCTGTGGACGAACTGCGGGAGGCGGGTCACGGCGAGGTCGCCGACGAACTGGAGAAGGAATTGGTCGGCCGCAACGTCCTCGAAGGACGTTGGACGTTTCAGATCGTCGAAGATTTCGACGACAACTACTGGGCGCCGTTCCGCGACCACGAGCGGCGTACCCGGGACAAGCTCCAAGGCGGAGTCAGGCATGTGTTCGAAGCCGAGATGAAGGAACGTCGGCGCACCGCTGGTAAGCGCCACCATGAAGCACGGCCCTGACGCCCGCGACGCGTGAGCAACCTGTTTAGAGCTCGTTCACCGCGGAGTCCTCATAGACCATCTTGATCGGCCACTGGCCGGCCGCCAACGGGGTTCGGGCGGAGGGCTTGCACCAACCTCGAGAACCTGGCGTTGTCGATGAGGTCTTCGACGGCGACCACTCTGCCCTCGCCGTCGGCCAGCGGAATGGACCAGTTCGAGTACTGGGTTTCGTCGGTTCCCGGCTGATTCTGTATCCGCCGCTCTCCCACGGCATCGGCCAGCGCAACCGACAACAAGATCGACGGACTGCGGGCGATGAGCGCATGCAGCGCATCAACGGTCTGTTCCTCGTCCGCGTCGTCCCCGAGTAACCGACGGTCGCGGGCCAATTGGAGGATCGCTTCGCGGTCGCGGGCATCATCTGCGCGTTCGATGGCTTCGTCTTGCTCGAGCAATCCGAGTTCTGCTCGCAACCGGATGTGTTCACCGGCCAGGTACCCGGCGGTCGGCGGTAGATCGTGCGTATTCACCGAGGTCAGACACAGGGTCCGGTATTCCTCCGGCGGGATCGGTGCGGACTCGCCGTGTTCGAACCAGAGAATCGATGTCCCCAGAACCCCACGCGCACTGAGGTAATCCTGAACGATGGGCTCGAAGACACCGAGATCTTCGCCGATGACGACGGCGCCGGCGCGTTGCGCCTCCAGTACCAAGATGCCGATCAGGGCTTCGTGATCAAACCGAACATAGGTGCCGGCGGCCGCAGATTCCCCCTCTGGAATCCACCACAGGCGGAAAAAGCCCAGAATGTGATCGATCCGTAGCCCACCTGCCCGGCGCAGGACCGTTCTGAGCATATCCCGGAACGGGACGTAACCCTGCTCCTCCAAACGCCATGGGTGCCAAGGCGGTTGATTCCACACCTGACCCTGCTGATTGAACGCATCGGGCGGAGCCCCCACCGACACACCGGTGGTGAGAGCATCGCCGAGCACCCATGCGTCGGCCCCACCTTGCTGCACCCCGACCGCGAGATCGTGAATGATCCCGATGCTCATACCCGCGTCGAGAGCGGCCTGCTGTGCGGACGCGAGCTGCTCGTCGCAGACCCACTGCAACCAACTGTAGAACGCGATCCGGTCTGCAAGCTTTATCTTCGATTCGGCGAGGCCACTGGGATCGCGTAGAGATTTACGCCATTTCGGGCTTGCTGCGCCGTACTTCTCGATCAGCGCGCACCATGTCGCGAACTCCTGCAGGCCGTTGCCTTGAGCGGTGAGGTACCGATCGAGGCTGCCGCGCCGGTGCGGGCTCAACGGGACGCGGAAGATGGTTTCGAGGACCTGAAGTTTCGCGCGGTACACGGAGTTTCGGCGAATTCGATTGGGGTCGGCGTTGTTCTTCGCGTATTTGGCCGCGTAGTCGTGCATCTGCCGGTGCGCGGTCTCCGGCAGCAGTGCCGCCTCGGGGATGTCCTCGACCCGGATGTAGAGCGGATTGACGAAGCGCCGGGTCGTCGGTAGGTACGGAGACCGCTCCAGTGGTGGTTGTGGCTGGGCGGCGTGCAGGGGATTCACCAACACGAAGTCGGCGCCGTGCACCGACCCCGCGATGTGGGCGATGTCTGACAGGTCGGCCAAGTCCCCGATCCCCCACGAACGGCGGGAGCGGATCGAATACAGCTGAGCAGCCAATCCCCAGCGCTGATCGGAAGCGAACTTGTCGGCGGTTGTCAGTCTCTTCGGTGTCACGACAAGCGAACAGAGCGCCGGTGTCGCGCCCTCGGGTTCGGCGTGTACTGAGTGCCATCCTGTGGGCAACGTCGGGGGCACCGCAAAGGTCGCCCGCCCGATCAGCACGCCGTCGAGCTCGCGTGGCTCCGTCCACACGTCCATTTGGTCCACTTCGACGCGGTCGCCCTGCTCCGTGGTGACCCACACTCGGACCTGTGTGTCGTGGACAACGTGTACCGGTATCTGGTGGTCCGACCCTTCGACGACGACCAGGACCGGCGGCAGCGTCCTGCGCCAGGGTTTTTCGTCCATGTCTTGCAAGGACTGCGCGATGCTGTCGGCGGTGTCGCACGGCACTCCCAGCGCGCCGAGAATGTGCTGCAAACTGGCCTCGGACACCTGTTTGCGCTCTTTGTCCCAGCCCTCGTATGACGTGGCGACACCACATCGGTCGGCAAGGATTTTCAGCTGCTCGGCGTATCCCACCACAGCGATGCTGCCAGGTTTGTCGGCGTTGTGCTCGCCCCGCTCCTCACTCGGCGTCATTCGCGTAGCGCTGGATCTATGAGAGTCTGCAATTTGTCTGGACGCACCGGCAGATCTCTGACTCTCACCCCACTTGCGTGGAACACCGCGTTGACGATCGCGGCCGCGGAACCGACATTCCCGATTTCGCCGATCCCCTTGCTACCCATCGGGTTCAGCTCGTTGTCTTCTTCGTCGATCCAAATCGCGTCGATGTTCCTGACGTCCGCATGCGCGGGCACGTGATAGTCGGCCATGTTCTCGTTCGCGAATCCGCCGTACTCGTGGTCGGGTACCCCCTCTTCGAGCAGCGCCATCCCGAGTCCGAAGGTCATGCCGCCGATGAACTGAGACCGGGCCAGTCGCGGGTTCAGTACCCGTCCGACTGCGAACACCCCGAGCATCTCGTCCACGGCCACTTCTCCGGTGTCGACGTCGACGCTCACCCGCGCGAATTGTGCGCCGAAGGCTTCACGCGGCATCTGCGATCGGGCCGCGAGTTCGTCTTCGGTGTCGGCAGTCACTTCGAGGACGGTCGTCGCTACACCGATTTGCTCGAGCTGGATGCGCAGTTCCCGGCACGCCTTGTCCACGGCAAAACCCCACGACGATGTGCCAGCTGAGCCGCCCGCGCCGGGAGCCGTCGGCAATGAACTGTCGCCGAGGTGTAGGCGAACCGTCGAGTACGGTGCCTCGAGCGCATCAGCGGCTATCTGCGCGAGGACCGTGCGCGCGCCGGTACCGATGTCCGATGCGGCTATCGACACGTCGAAGCTGCCATCGCTGTTCGCACGGGCCCGCGCTGTACTGGGCGAGGTGAGGGTGGGATACGAGGCGAGAGCGACGCCGGTGCCCCACAGCTTCCGTCCGATCCGGGTTGCCGCGGGCTTCGGGTTGCGCTTATGCCAACCGAACTTCTCCGCCCCCACCCGGAGCGCCCGTACCACGTTGCGCGAACTGAACGGCGTGCCTGTCGCGGGGTCCGCGTCGGGTTCGTTGATCAGACGAAGTTCGATCGGATCCATCCCGAGCTCGTAGGCGAGCTCGTCCATGGCGCATTCGAGCGCGTGGATACCCGGCGACTCACCAGGTGCACGCATCCACCTCGGGGTCGAAACATCTAGCGCGGCAACCTGATGCGTGGTTCTACTGTGGTCCGACCGGTAGATGTGTCGGGTTCCCTCGGCCGTCTGCTCGACGAACTCGACGATCTTGGAGGTCTGTTGCACGGTGTCGTGGCAGACGACCGACAGTCGCCCCTGCGAATCGGCGCCCAGTGCCAGACGTGAAAAGGTCGGGGTTCGGTAACCGACAAAAGTAAACGTGGCCGACCGTGGGAGGACGACGCGGACCGTACCCTGCAGGTGCTTGGCCGCCATCACAGCCAGTACTGCGTTCGGCCGGGTGCTCCCCTTCCCCCCCGAAACCGCCGCCAACGTGTTCGGCGATCACTCGAACCCGTTCGGGTTTCAGACCGAAGAGCGTCGCGAGGTCCCCCTGTACCCCGGAAGGTGCCTGGGTGGAGTCCCAGACCGTCACCTCGGCACCGCCGTCGTTGCGATGCCATCGGGCGACGGACGCGTGCGGCTCCATCGCATTGTTGTGCATGGCCGGAGTGGAATACCAGTGGTCGACAACGTGTGTGGCGTCGGACAGTGCCTGCTCGGGATCACCGCGTTTGGCGTCGGCCGGAAAGCCGGCATTGACCTCGTCGGGCGTGTAGTTGTTCGGATGATCTCGCTGCAGTGCGTTGTCGAAGTCGGGTGCGCGCTCATAGCTGATGTCGAGCCCCGCTGCGGCCGCCTGAGCGGTCTCGGCGGAAGTGGCGATGACCGCGGCGACGATCTGACCACGGTAGTGCACCTCGGCTGACTGCAAGATCAGCAATTCGGCGTCGTCGATCTGCTCCAGCGTCGGCGCGTTCTGATGCCACAACACCGCGAGGACGCCGGGCCGCGACAGTGCCGACTCGACGTCGACGGCGACGACGCGACCGCGGTTGATCTGTGCGCCGACGTGGTGACAATGGGCAACGCCGTCTTCTGCCGGCCGTTGATCTGCGGCGTAGGCGGCTGCTCCCCGGACCTTGTCGTCGCTCTCGAGTCGACGATGCGGCACGCCGAGGGCGGTCATCGCTTCGCCTCTTCATCATCTGCGAGCTCGACCAGGGTCTGCGTCACGAGCGAACGGACCATCGGGATCTTGAACCCGTTGTCTGACAGCGCCTGAGCAGTTTGCAGTTCCAGGTCGATGGCGGCAGCGAATTCCGAACGGTTGGCTGTTCGGCCGATCAGCCGCTCCTCCGCGGCGCGCGCTCGCCACGGTTTGTGGGCGACACCGCCGAGCGCGATACGAACTGCTGAGACCGCACCGTTCTGGACCTCGAGGACTGCTGCCACCGAGACCAGAGCAAATGCGAAAGACGCACGATCGCGGACTTTTCGATAGGTCGACGACCTGGCTGCCGGCAGCTGGGGCACGGTGACCGAGACGACGAGATCGTCGCGCTCGAGGATGGTGTCCAATTCAGGGTGATCACCGGGGAGTCGGTACAGGGCGTCGAATGGGACGAATCGCTGCCCCGCCGGTCCGAGCACTTCGAGTTGCGGTTCGAGGACGGCCAGCGCTACCGCCATGTCAGAGGGATGGGTCGCAACACACTGCGGTGAAGCGCCGAGTATCGCCATATCCCTGTTGACCCCGGTGACGGCAGAACAACCCGATCCGGGCTCGCGCTTGTTGCACGCCTTGCCGGTGTCCATGAAGTACGGGCACCGTGTGCGCTGGAAAAGGTTGCCGCCGGTTGTCGCCATGTTCCGCAACTGTCCGGAGGCTCCGGCGAGTAGTGCTTGCGACAGCACCGGATACCGCGTCCGTACGACCGGGTTGGCGGCGAGATCGCTGTTGCGGACATTTGCGCCGATCTGCAATTCACCAGACTCGGCGAGTTGCACCTGATCAAGGGGCAGAGCACCGATATCGATCAGGGTGTCGGGGGTGCACACGCCGAGCTTCATCAGGTCGACGAGGTTGGTGCCGCCCGCCAGGATTGTCGAGTCAGGGTCTGCGCCGAGGCGCTCGACCGCGGTATCCACGCTGTCCGGAGCCACATAGTCGAAGGTCTTCATGACTTTTCCTCACCGGCTGCGACATCGCCTGCAACACTGCGAACCGCTGCCAGGATGTTCACGTACGCACCGCATCGACAAATATTGCCGCTCAAGCGCTCCCGTATCTCGTCGTCGTCGAGTACGCCGTTGTGCGGCTCGCTGACGTCTGCGGTTGCGGAGCTCGGCCATCCATGTTTGGCCTCGTCGAGCATGCCCACCGCCGAGCAGATCTGTCCGGGAGTGCAGAAGCCGCACTGGAACCCGTCATGATCGACGAACGCCTGCTGCATCGTCGCCCCGGAAGGGACTTCATCGATTCCCTCGATCGTCGTGATCCGGCGATTCTGAGCAGACACGGCCAACATCAGGCAGCTGACCACCCGACGGTCATCGACGAGCACGGTGCAGGCACCACACTGCCCGCGATCACAACCCTTTTTCGATCCCGTCAGCCCCAGATGGTCCCTCAGGGCGTCCAATAGCGTTGTCCGGGGATCACATTCGATATCGAAGTGATCTCCGTTGACCTGCAATCCGATCGCTCGAACAGGGGCGGAGCGCACAGCGACAGGTCTCGATGAGGGCTGGTCATCCATACGTCCGAAATACCCAACCGGCATCAGCGGCAAACCAGAGGGTCAGGCAGGTGTCCTACCATCACGACGCAGAGGATGATCGTCTGGAATCTCTACGAAGATGATCTCGGTACCGTCGGGATCTGCCGTGTGCATTTCGATGAGCCCCCAGGGTTCGGTCCTCGCCCCGCGCGTGATCGTGACCCCTGCTGTGCCTAGTTCCCGTTCGGTCAGGGCGATGTCTCGCACCTGCAGCCATAGGACGCTGGTACTCGGTGGTGATCCATCGGTACCCATGTGCGCGGCGACCTCGATCAGCGCTGCGCCGGCGAAGAAGACGGTTCCACCGGGATACTCGCGTGCGACTGCCAACCCGAGTTGATCGCGATAGAAGCGAGTCGTCGCCTCCGGATCTGATGGACGCAGAATTATCCGACCGCTGAGAACCTCCATACGTCTTGTCTACCCGACATGCCGGCTCGAAACGGACACTGGCCAACTGTGTCGCGGACGTATCTGCGCCTGATCGCGCGTCAACCGAGGCCCAGCCCTGGTAAGCATGAAGCAGAGCGCCCGATGCAGACCGCTGTCCGCGCTCCACGCAGTCACCCTGAAGGTGAGGAGATCGATCATGGGACAACCGATTCCGGCCCCAGAACGCCCAGAACCACCGGGCACCGAGCCCACCATTCCGCCCGTGCCCGAGCCTGAACCGGTTCCGTCACCCCATCCGACGCCGGAGCCCCCACCCGCACCGGGGCCTGAGCATCCGACACCCGACCCGGCGTTTCCGGAGCCGTCGCCGCCGGAGCCCAGTCCCGGGCCGACGGTCATCTGAAGCTGTTCAGCGATAGACCGTCAGCCGCTGCTCATCGACCTCGAGTACGACACTGTCCACAGGTCCGGTGACTTCGCCATCGTGTGCGGTGAGCAGCGGCCCGGATGCGCTGGCGATCTCCAGCCGAGCGGCTTGCACTGAACCGAGGACCCTGGATCGCTCGACGGTGCCGAACAGCGACGCGATGATTGCCGTGGTGCGGCCCAGTCTCCTGTCGGCGCGTAGGTATTGCAGGTCCAGGACGCCGTCGGCCAGGTCGGAGCGTCGCGCCGGGCTCAACCCGCGGGGACGGTACACGCCGTTGCCGACGAATACTGCCCAGACCGAACGGTGCTGTCCGTTGATGACGAGGTCCACCGGCTTGCGACCCTTGACCGCCCGATACAGCGCAAACGCTGCGGCGGGCCATTTTCCGATGCGATGCTCGAGTCGGTCACGCAGCCGAACCATCTCCGGGTAGCCACCGAGACCTGCAGTGTTGAGAAATACCCGGCCATCGATCCGGCCGACGTCGACAGTGCCCGCCGTGCCCGTGGTCACGGCTCGTGCGGTGTCTGCGTAGGTTTCCAAGTTGAGCGATCGGGCGAAGTGGTTGAGGGTCCCCGCCGGGAACACGGCCAACGGCACTCCCCTGTCGAGCGCGAGCTGCGCGACCGTTGCGACAGTGCCGTCTCCGCCTGCGACACCCAACGCGCGAAATCGGTCGGGTACTTGTTCCGCCAGTGGCCGGTCCACATCCCACTGCACGATGGTCGCACCGGGCAGCGCAGTGGCGATGGCCGCAGGAGCGTCGGCGGCTGACCCGGACTGCGCGTTGACGACAACCACGAGACCTTCGCCGTATGTGAGGGCCGGAGCAGAACCGGGGGCGGTTTCAGCCGCGCGAAGCGGCGTTGCCGGCCACAGGAAGTGGCCTGCGAGGGCCACCGCCGTGCCGACGGCTGCTCCGGCCACAACGTCCGTTCGGTAGTGCACGCCGACGTACACCCGGGAATACGCGACGGCGGCAGCTAGGGGGGCGAGTGCTATCGCGGTGCGCGGTCGCTCCATCGCAGCCCCCACTGCGAATGCGGCGGCCGAGGCACTGTGGCCGCTGGGAAAAGACGATGTCCAGGGCATCCTCGGCAGCTGTCGATGGGGATGCAACAGGTCTGCGGGAGGACGGCTGCGTCCGACCAACGGCTTGATCACGGAATTGGACAGCAGGCTGGCGCCGGCGAGCGACCCCAACCCGCGGGCGGCTGCGCGACGGTGCCTTTTGCCCGACACTGCCAGGACACCTGCGACCGCGAACCACAATTTCCCGTGGTTGGCCGACAGTGTCAGATTGCGCATCACCGGCTCGGTCCAACCTCGGTTGCCGGAAAGACGACGCGGTAACTCGGGAGAGTGCACCTTACGAAGTCTAGGGTCTCTCGCGGACCGGGCGCCCTTGACCGGCAGGGTCGACTCGACCGGGCTGATGGATGATGCAGGTGGTGGTGCCGTGCGCGATCAACTTGTCCTGTTCGTCCCGGATCTCGCCCTCGGCGGTCGCTGTCCGACGTCCCACGTGAATGGTTCTGCCGGAACCGATGATTCGGCGCCCGTCGGTCGGGACGGAACGAATGTAGTTGACTTTGAGTTCAAGTGTCCCGTAGCCGACGCCGGCACCGAGGGTCGTGTGCACAGCGCAACCCATCACCGAATCGAGCAGCGTTGCACAGATGCCGCCGTGCAGTGACCCGATCGGATTGGTCATGTCCGGCCGCGCACGCAGGCTGAAGACGACGTGGCCCTCATCCAGCGAGTCGACGTCCATGCCCACGAGCTGCGCGATGTTCGGTGGCCGTTCCGCTAGCCCTGTCATGTACCGCAGGACTTCCAAGCCGGTCATGTCGCCGATCGAGATCTGATCCGGCGAGTCGGCTGTGCCCTGTTCGGTGAGTGGCCCCGTCATGAGGCTCCTTCCTGGTAGCGTTGTGGACCAAATGGTCCATGAGCGGGAGCGTAACACGGCGATGGACCGATTGGTCTACACAGCGCGCGAAAAGAGGGGCACGTGACAGCTGACAAATCGAATGAGGAGTTGCCGAATCAGGAGTTGCCGTTACAGGAGTTCGACGCATCAGCGGGACCTCGTGACCGTCTGATCTCGACCGCAATAGATCTGGTGCGGCGGCGCGGTGTCTTCGCGACGAGTGTCGCCGACCTACTTGGTCGAAGTGGTGCGGCGCGAAATTCGATCTATCAGCACTTCCCCAACGGAAAGTCCGGACTGATCGCAACAGCCACCGCCGAATCCGGCGACCAGATGACTGCGTTCATAGAGCATCTGACGACCACCAGAGCGCCACTGGACGCCGTTGACGCTCTGGTGAAGTGGTGGAAGCGCGAGCTCGAGAACAGCAATTTTGCTCTCGGTTGCCCGGTGGCGGCGGCCGCCATGGCCGGACCCGACGAGCCGGAGATCGCGGCTACCGCCAACGTCGCTTTCGATGCTTGGCGCCGATTGGTCTCCGATGCCGCACGCAGTGGCGGACTGTCCACGCCCGACGCGGAGAGCTTCGCTCTGTTCGTCGTGAATGCGGTAGAGGGCGCGATCATCCAATGCCGTAGCCAACGTGACGTCGAGTCACTCGATGTTGCCGCCGCGCAGCTCAAGATCCTCTATAGGGCGTTGCAGCAGCCCTGAGTCACACTGTCGGCTGATCGAGCTCGCCAGGTGCGCCGTCATAGCGCGGCAACACCGCGAACACAACAAGATCCTTGGGAGTGCCTTTTGCTCGAAACCGTCTGCGGCGCTTTATGTATTTGGTCTCGTCCGTCGCCGCCAAGGTCGCCTCGGTCACCAGCACCTCCCCCGCCGACGCCGCGTCGGCGACTCTGGCGGCGATGTTGACATCGACCCCGAGATAGTCGTCGCCGACCTGCCGTGGCTCCCCGGTGTGCAAGCCGGCCCGCAGGGCGGGGCGATAGCCGTCGATGGTGATGGCCGACACCGCCACACCAGCTTCATGCGCGGCCTCGATGGCGACTGCGCCGTCCCGGAAGACCGCCATCAGTCCATCACCCAGGTGCTTGGTCACCGAGCCACCACGCCTGTTGATGATCTCGGTGCTCGACTCGTTGACCTGCCGAAGGAGCTCGAGCACGGCGTCGTCCCCGGCTCCCAAGGCCCAGGTGGAGAAGCCGACCAGATCGGTGAACAGGATGGTCACGGGTCCGCCGACCTCGGGAACGTCGCTGCGCCGGCGGGTCACCAGCGCTTGCCACGACTCGACTGCGGCGAGCGCCAGTTCCCGCACTGCACTGGGCCTTTCACCGCGGGCCTGCGCGATCAGGCCCGCGATGCGTTCGGAGTGTCGCAGGCGATCGGGATCGATGTCGGGGCGAGCCCCGGGAGCCACTCGGCGGGCTGCGCGCGCTACGCGAACCAGCCCCTCGCTGCCATCCGCGCGAACCAGGAAATCACCGATCCTGCCGGCGCCCCGGCGGACCTGTTCTGATCCCCTGGAGAGATCGCTGTCGCCATCGTTGATCTTGCTCATCGGTGAAAGTCTATGCGGACCGTCTTGATCAGAACGACGAGATCCATGCGTGATGAACTCAGGCCGCCTTCACCTTCGAGTCGCGGAGCTCCTTCAGTGCCGTGCGCAGACCTCGCCGTTTACCGGACTCCGGATCCGCACCGAAACTCGACTGCACACCATCTCGAATGTTGAACCGAAGTTCGGATGCCGTCTCAGGTGCATCGTCGCTGCTCGCCGAGAGAAGTGCGTTCGGCAGGGCCAATTTCGCGATCGTCCGGAAGGTCAGCATGTACTGATGCCAGATCGTGCCGGTGGTGTACGGGAGGTCATACTTCTCGCACAGCTCACGGACACGGACACCGATCTCCTCGTACCGGTTGCTCGGCAGATCCGGGAACAGGTGGTGTTCGATCTGGTGGCTGAGGTTGCCCGACATGAAACGCATCAGCCTGCCGGCGCGGAAGTTTGCCGAACCCAGCATCTGCCGCAGGTACCAGCGAGCCTGATCCTCGGTCTCGTACTCTTCTTTCGTGAACTTCTCGGCCCCGTCCGGGAAGTGACCACAGAAGATCACCGCATACGTCCAGTAGTTGCGGATGAAGTTCGCCGTGACATTGGCCGTCAGGGTGTGCTTCCAGTTGGGGCCGGACAGCGCGGGGAAGATCAGATAGTCCTTCGCGGCCTGCTTACCCACCTTGCGACCGATGATGCGGAGGTCCTTGGCGACCTCTCCGAGGCTCTTCTCCCCTTTGCGGACCTTTTCGGTCTCGACGTGGTGCAGCGCGACCCCGTACTCGAAGAACGTGCCCAGGGTGAGATTGAAGATCGGGTTTCCGAGGTTCCACCATTCCCACGGCTGGTCGCGCGTCACCCGGAGGATTCCGTAGCCCACGTCGTCGTCCATTCCGACGATGTTCGTGTACTTGTGATGAATGAAGTTGTGGGAGTGCTTCCACTGACTGCTCGGGCAGGTGGTGTCCCACTCCCATGACGACGAGTGGATCTCGGGGTCATTCATCCAGTCCCACTGCCCGTGCATCACGTTGTGCCCGAGTTCCATGTTCTCGATGATCTTCGCCAGACCGAGCATCACCGTTCCGGCGACCCACGCGGGCTTCTTGTGGCTCGCGAACAACACCGCACGACCACCCGCGGCGAGACTGCGCTGAATCGTGATCGCCCGGCGGATGTAGCGGGCATCCTCTTCGCCCCGCGATTCTTCGATATCACGCCGGATGGCGTCGAACTCTTTGCCGAGCGCTTCGACGTCGGCTTCGGTCAGGTGTGCGTACAGGTCTATATCAGTGATCGCCACTATGTGTTCCTCCTAGAGGTCGAGTGTGCATTCGCCAGACACGGTGCTGATACACGTCTGGATTCGATCTCCTTCTCGGCGCTCGTCCCCCGAGCGCAGGTCTCGAACGTAGCCCGCGGACAGCGGTACGACGCACGATTGACAAATGCCCATTCGGCAGCCGAACGGCATCTGGATGCCCAAGTCCTCGCCGGCTTCCAAGAGCGTTGTCGCACCGTCGATCTCTGCCGACTTACCCGTCTTGCTGAACGTGACGGTGCCGCCTTCGCCGCCCTTGTCGGTGCGGGCGATCGCAAACCGCTCGATGTGCAAGCTCTCATGCAGCCCGGCCTTTTCCCAGACCTGTTCGGCTACGTCGAGCATCTCGACCGGCCCGCAGGCCCAGCACTCCCGTTCCTGCCAGTCCGGTACGACAGACCCCAGATCGTGGAGGTCGATCTTGCCGTCCTCCCTGGTGAACTGCATCTCCAGATGGTACGAGGGCGACTCCTCCTGTAGCGCAACCAGTTCGTCGTGAAAAATGACGGATTCGCGGTTCGGCGCCGAGTGCAGATGCACCACATCTGGCATATCGCCGCGAGAACGCAGACCGCGCAACATCGCCATCACGGGCGTGACGCCGGAACCGGCGGTCACGAACAGCACTTTTTTCGGAGGCGGACTGGGCAGTGAGAAGTCGCCTTTGGGCGCCGCCAGACGGATGACCGTTCCCGGCAGCACACCGTCTACGAGGTGACTGGACAAGAACCCGTCCGGATTCGCCTTCACGGTCACCGAGATGACTTTGTCGTCACCCGCGATTGACGTCAGTGAGTACGACCGCCAGTGCCATCGGCCCTCCACCTGCAAGCCGATCCCGACGTACTGCCCAGGACGATAGCGATGGCTGAAACCCCAGCCGGTCTCGATGTCCACGGTGGCCGTGTCATCGGTTTCCTTGCGCACTGCCACGATGCGTCCACGTAGCTCGCGGGCGGACCACAGCGGGTTGAGCAGGTGGAGATAGTCGTCGGGCAGCAGTGGGGTCGTAGCGCGCGCCACCAGCCCTCTGAGCACATTGATCTGAGGTTTGGTCGCTTCCACCCCGGCGGCGGGGCGCTTACTCCACTTCAGCAGGTCCACAAACACTCCGCTCCTTGTTCACCGCTGTGATGACGCCCAGAGGGGCGCCACCACAGCCGTGCATGTGGATTCGAGTGTACACATGTACACCGCAGCGTCAGTGGAGTTCGCCGGGTGCGATCTTGGCGGGCGAACTACTTCGCGGGGAGCGAGTCCTTCTCGGACGAAGCGCTGCCTGCTGCGGCAGCTTCCCTGCGATTGGCCACGATGCTCGAGAGTGCGGCCGCACCGATGAACGCCACGCCGACGAGACCGGTGATGATCTCGTTGATGTGCCACTTGATCGAGAAGAACAAGATGGCCGCCAGAGCGCCGATTGCCCAGTGTGCGCCGTGCTCGAGATACCGGTATTCGTTGAGCGTCCCGGCTCGCACCAGGTAGACCGTGATGGACCGGACGAACATGGCGCCGATGAACCCGAGACCCAGAGCGATGATGATCGGGTCCGCTGTGATCGCGAAGGCACCGATGACACCGTCGAACGAGAACGACGCGTCGAGCACCTCGAGGTAGAGAAACAGGAAGAACCCGGCCTTGCCGGTCGCTTTCGCCAAGGTGGACGGGCCGCCCGACTTGACCGCTTCCTCGTGCTCCGCGGTGAGTTCTTCGGTGTGGAAAAGCTGTCCGAGACCATTGACCGTGATGTAGGTGATGATGCCGAGCACACCGGCGACCATGACGGTCGAGATGTGGTCGTCGTCGGCGAGGAACTCGGCGATCAGTACCAGGCTGCCGCCGGCGATGACAACAGCGAGCTGGTCGAGCTTTCCGATGACGGCAAGTGGCTTCTCCAGCCACGTCAACCACTTGATCTCGTTGTCTTCCAAGATGAAGTTGAGGAAGAGCATGAAGAGGAACATCCCGCCGAATGCGGCGATCTGCGGGTGCGCAGCAGTGAGGATTTCTTCATACGACTGCTGCCCGGAACCCTCTTCTGGCACATTCATCGCGAGGTCGAAGGCCTCCACCGGATTGAGTCCGGCCGTGACCCACACGATGAGGAGTGGGAACAGCAGCCGCATTCCGAAGACGGCGATGAGGATACCGATGGTGAGGAAGATCTTCTGCCAGAACTCACTCATCTTCTCGAGGACGGTCGCGTTGATGACCGCGTTGTCGAACGAGAGTGACACCTCGAGGATGCCGAGGATGGCGCACAGAGCAAGCGCAGTCCACCCGCCATACAGGTACGCAACGCCCAGCGAGACGATCGTTACAGCGATCGAAATGCCGAATACGCGGATGACCACTCGTGCTCCTTAGTTTTCGGGCCAGTGACAGCACTATCGCGGAACCGGGGATGGTTCCGCGATAGTGCGCAAGTGTACTTCTATGCAGTTGGCTTGCGTCGCCGGAAGGGCTAGACGTTCACGCCGAAGTCACGCGCGATGCCCGCGAGACCCGAGGCGTAGCCCTGACCGATCGCCCGGAACTTCCACTCGGCGCCGTTGCGGTAGAGCTCTCCGAAGACCATCGCGGTCTCGGTGGATGCATCCTCCGAGAGGTCGTAGCGAGCCAGTTCGTTGCCGTTGGAGCGGTCGGTGACACGGATGTATGCGTTACGGACCTGGCCGAACGACTGCGAACGCGCGTCGGCGTCGTAGATCGACACGGGGAAGACGACCGACTCGATGTTCGGCGGAACGGCTGCGAGGTCGACGTTGATGACCTCGTCGTCACCCTCACCTTCGCCCGTGGTGTTGTCGCCGGTGTGCTCGATGGAGCCATCCGGGGAGCGCAGGTTGTTGAAGAAGATGAAGTGCTGGTCGGAGACGACCTTCTTGTCGGCTCCGGCGCCGATCGCGCTCGCATCCAGGTCGAAGTCCGTGCCCGTGGTGGAACGCACGTCCCAGCCGAGACCGACCGCCACTGCGGTCAGGTTCGGAGCCTCCTTGGTCAACGAAACGTTTCCGCCCTTGCTCAAGCTGACGCCCATGTCAGTACCCTTCCTGAGTTTGTCTTCGTGAGTAGATGAGGCCCAGAGGTCGGAGCAATTTCTGCTCAGAACCAGTCCTTGGATGTAACCGTACGTGAAAGTGGACATCGACGGGGGCGACAACTCCGAACGCTGAACCGATTGAATGACTCCCGTTTCGGCGGTGCGTCGCCACGCCGGTCACCCGGACCCCCGAGTCCACCGGCGAAGCCGGTCGCCCGAACCCCAGTAGGATGCGCGGTGTGGCCAGGGGCTGGTTTCGACGAGATGACCGCAGCGCCGGTGGCGGGTCCACTGGCGCCGTCGAACATGCCAGAAACGACATGGTCACTGCGTTTCTCCAGCTGGATCAGCGATTGTCCATCATCAGCGATTCCGTGGCAGCTGCCGAGGTACTCGGCACGGGTGGCGAACTGGTCCGTGCATTCGGACCCATCCGGGACTCCTGTTACGAGACGATCAACCAGTACCTGACCCTGAGCGGAACGGATGGGCCGCCTGCACCCCTGGCCGACTATCAGCGCACGATGTCGCTGATCACCGATTCGATCCGCGCGCTCGACCAATTCTACGAACGCCACTCGACCCAGCTCGAGCACGCCAGGGTCTCGTATGCAGCAGTACCTGACGAAGCGGCTCGCGTGCGTTCCGATTCTGATCGCCTCGCTGATCGGCTTGCTTCGCTACCTGCCGATCAACTGGCGTACACCTCCGTGAAAACTGCTGTTCAACAACATGATCAATATCTCACTGAACTCGAGTCCGCCCAGCTGGCAGTCTCCCAGGGAGGCGGCGACCGGGCGGACCTCCGGGCCAAGACCGCAGCGCTCGGCGAGGCCGTCAAGAAGCTGGAACAGGCCATCGCTGCAGCTCCGGGCAAGGCCGAGGACGCGCGCGCGGCGCTTGCGTCGGTCCGAACCCGCTTGTCGGCGGTCCAGAACAGGAGCGCCAGGATGCCGCAGGCGTACTCCGCGCTGCTCCGCGAATTCAGTGCCCAGTGCTCTCGCGACCTCGTCGGTCATGAACGCCGCAGTGCACAGGATCTCGAACTCGCCTCCAGCGAGATCGACTCGGCCGCAAGCGCACTGGGATCAGATCCCGAAGCTGCGCTCGCGGCCGTCACCCGGGCTCGAGCACACCTGTCGGAAGCCGAGGAATTGGTGGACGGGGTCACTGATCGTTTGAATGAACTTCGGGTTGTTCAGCGGGATCCACCGGCAGCTGCCGGTAGGGTTCGGTTTCAGATCCGGGACGCACAGCTGCTGGCCGTCAACCTCGGAGTGGTCAAGCAATGGGGGTCGGTCCTGGACGCGCAAGTCCTGAGAGTGGATCGAGCCGTTGCAGCACTGACCGGTCGGCATCCTGACTATTGGGGGTATCTGGTGGACCTGCGTGCCATCTCCGACTTCGTGTCCGGTGTCGTGAGCAAAATGAAGGACGAGGCGAGACGGTGACGATCAACTCGAGCGCTGCGAATGCCGCGGGAACAATGCAGCTACAACATTTCACTGCGCTGGACGACGCCGAACGTGAACGCATGTTCTTCCGCGTTCCCGAACCGATCGGGATCGACGCCCCGCCAGAGCTGCTCAGCGTCGCGTTGGGCGCCACGTTGTACATCCCGGCCAGCCGTGACCGTCTTGCCGAACTGATCCTGAGGCAGCGCCGCGGTGGTTCGACGTCGATGGTCATCGACCTCGAGGATGCTATCGCCGACGGTGACGTCGACGCGGCGATCACCAATCTCGCCAATGCACTCCGTGAGCTGTCAGCGGGCCGTCAGGCCGCACCGCTGCTCTTTGTCAGAGTCCGGCGTCCCCAGCAGATCGACGAATTGCTCGCCCGGATCGGCGAGGGCGTCGACAGCCTCGCCGGGTTCGTGCTCCCCAAGTTCACCGGGGTGGACGGCGACGATTACCTCGGTCGGATCGATGCCGCGCAGGCACACATCGGGCGAGCGTTGTACGCGATGCCCATCATCGAATCGACGTCTGTGCTCCATCTCGAGACCCGCGCCTCTGCGCTGGAGTCGATCAGGCAGGTCCTCGGGAAGCACCGGGACAAGATCCTGGCCGTCAGAATCGGCGGCACCGACATGTGCGGAGCGCTCGGCATCCGGCGGGATCCCGACCTGACCATCTACGACGTCCACCCCGTCGCAGAGGTCATCGGCGCCATCGTCAATGTGCTCGGCAGGGCCGACGGCACCGGCTTCACGATCACCGGACCGGTGTGGGAGTACTACAACACCCATGACCGGATGTTCCGGCCGTTGCTACGCAACACTCCATTCGAAGAGATCGATGCGGTCCGGTTTCGGACGCATCTGGTCAGTCGCGACCTCGACGGCCTACTGCGCGAATTGGTTCTCGACCGCGCGAACGGGTTGCAGGGCAAGACAGTCATCCACCCATCACACGTCAACGTCGTGAACGCGATGAGCGCTGTTCCGCACGAGGAGTACGACGACGCCGTTGCGGTCCTGGGGGTCGACGACACCGGCGGTGTGCTGGCATCGACGTACCGGAACAAGATGAACGAGCGCCGCCCGCATCGGAATTGGGCCATCAAGACGCTGATCCGGTCCCAGGCGTTCGGAGTGCTGCGACCGGACATCGGTGTGGTCGATCTGCTGACGGCCGTGGTGGTTCGATGATCGTCGACAATCGAGAGGCATCGGGTATCGAGCCCTATGCACAAGAACGATTCGGGCTCGGCGCCGAGCACATATCCGGTGTCGACGACTGGCGTGTCGAAGACCTGGTTCGACCGGGTCTTCGACGCAATCCGAAACGGGCTCACCTCTGGGTGTCCACCGTGCTCGGGAAACACATTCCTGTACCGCCTGCTGTCATCTTCGCCGCGGCAGCCGATCTCGGCGTGCTGTCGACCACCGCCCTGCGTGCACGCGGTCTCACCGACTCCCTCGTTTTCGGGTTCGCAGAGACCGCGACGGGCCTCGGGCATGCGGTCGCGCACCAGATGGACGCCGGGCACTACCTGCAATCGACTCGGCGCGAGAACATCGCAGTGCCGGTGATCGCCCGGTTCGAAGAGGGTCACTCGCACGCCACCGACCACCTGATCGTGCCCACCGACCCGGACACCCTGCTCACAGATTTGCCCGTTGTGCTCGTCGATGACGAGATCTCGACGGGCGCGACCGCCCTGGACGCCATCGCTTCCATGCAACGCATTCACCGGCGACCGCTGTACCTGGTGTCATCGCTGGTCGACATGCGTACAGAAGACGACATCAGCCGATGCCGTCAGCGCGCCGAGGAACTGGGCACCGAGGTCGAGTTCATCAGCCTTGCCCGGGGGTGCACCCATATCCCCGAGGGACTGCCCGCGCAGGTCGTCGATCTACCGCCTGCAACGCCCCCGCCGTCGGTCGCGCAAGCAGGTTCGATCGAACGGCTGGAGGTTCCGTGGCCGGCGTCGGTCCCCGACGGCGGTCGACACGGTTTCCGGCGTGAAGATTGGCCGGACTTCGACGAGGCGATCTCCGAGGTCGCCAGGGTCGTGGCCGGACGGTTGGATCCGGGTCGATCCATTGTCGTGGTCGGGCACGAAGAGTTGATGTATCTGCCGCAACGGGTCGCAGCGAGTCTTGCCGAATTCGTCGAGGCCCCGATCTTGAGTCAGACCACCACCCGCTCCCCCGCACACGTGATCGATCGTGAGGGTTACCCACTTCGGCGTGGATATCACTTCAACGCTCCCGAACCAGATGAGGCACGAGATCGGTATCTGTACAACGCAGTTCATGACGATCCCGACGCGCGCGTGGTGATGATCGTAGATTCGCCTGCTGATACCGAATCACTGGCAGGTTCCGGCGGACTCGTCGACACTCTCAGCGGTGCAGGCGTCGATGTCTTGCTCGTGGTTGTGCCGGGGACCGATTTCGGGGCCCTCCGAGCAGCAAGGGAGACGCTGTGAATCCCGGTCACGTCACGAGGGTGTTCCCCGGGCCACTCACAGGACCCGACTTCGGCAGCTACGGCCCCGACGAGGTGAAGTGGCTCCTCAAGGACCTCTCCGCGCTGGCGCTCGAAGGCGACCTCGCCGCGCGGGAGCAGCGGATCCAGGCCGGACTGGCCCACTACGCGGAATCATTGCCCGTCGAGTTCCAGCCGGATGCCGCCTACCAGGAATTGTTCAGACGAGTACTGGCGAGCAGTGCGCACCGCCTGGCTGTCGCGGTGGGCGCGGTCACCGATCTCGTGCTGGCAGAGCGCGGCACCGACATCGTATTGGCTTCTCTGGCCAGGGCGGGCACGCCTGTCGGGGTACTGATGCGCCGCTGGGCCCAGCACCACCACGGACTTGACCTGCCGCACTATGCCGTATCGATCGTCCGAGACCGCGGCATCGATGCGAACGCCATGAAGTACCTTGCTGCTCATCATGATCCGGAGAAGGTGGTTTTCGTCGATGGATGGACCGGCAAAGGCGCCATCACCAGGGAACTCACCGAAGCCCTCGCAGCGTTGGCGGTCGATGACGGTCCTGTGTTCAACCCTGACCTGGCGGTGCTCGCCGACCCCGGCTCGTGCGTACGCACCTTCGGCACCCGCGACGATTTCCTGATCGCATCGGCGTGCCTGAACTCGACTGTGTCCGGACTGGTCTCGCGAACCGTTCTGAATGCCGACTTCATCGGTCCCGACGACTTCCACGGCGCCAAGTTCTATGCAGAGCTCGCCGATCAGGACATGTCGGCCGTTCTTCTCGATGCGGTCACTGCCCAGTTCGATTCAGCAGCAGCAGAAGCGAGAACTCGCCGAGAACAGATTCAACGCACCGACCGCATCCCGACCTGGTCCGGATGGCGGTCGGTTGAGGAGGTCCGCATCAGTCACGGCATCTCGTCGGTCAATTTCGTGAAGCCCGGGGTCGGCGAGACCACCCGTGTCCTGTTGCGCAGAGTCCCCTGGATGATTCTGGTACGGAGTGCGAATGACCCGGAACACGAGCACATCCGCGCGCTGGCAACCGCCCGCGGCGTTCCCGTCGAGGTGGTCCCGGACCTCGCATACAGCTGCATGGGCTTGGTGAAAGAGATCTCGTGAACGCACTCGACGCCGTGGCGACACCGCCTCGGGGACGCCCACTTGCCACAATCGACCTCGATCGCACGCTGATCTACTCTGCCGCCGCGATCGCAGAGGGGGCGCCGGACAACGCCGCTGCCGCAGCATTGTCCGCCACGGCGCGCTGCGTGGAAATCTACGATGGGCGGCCGCAGTCGTTCATGTCGCCCGCGGCGATGGCCCTGTTGTCCGAGCTCGTCGGGGTGGCCGAGGTGGTGCCGACGACCACCCGCACCATGGAGCAATACCGGCGCATCACGCTGCCGATCGGTACCCCGCGCTTTGCGATCACCAGTAACGGAGGCAACATCCTGGTCGACGGAGTTCCCGACGTCGCTTGGTCGCGCCGGGTCGCAGACCTTCTGGGCACCCTTGCCGTCGGCGTCGACGCGGTCTTCGAGCGCCTCGAGGCCGATGCCGCCGGTGCGCCGTGGCTGCGCACCATGCGGATTGCCGATGGTCTCTTCTGTTACGTCGTCGTCGAACTGGACCTGCTTCCCCCACAAGTGGTTCCGGCCTGGGCGAGCTGGGCCGCCGAACGCGGCTGGAACGTCTCTCGTCAAGGCCGGAAGATCTACGTGATGCCGGATCCTGTGACCAAACAACTGGCTGTCGACGAGGTGACCACGCGACTGGTCAACCGACCGTCATCGAGTTACGCAGCGGGCGACGGCGTCCTCGATCAGCCGATGCTTGTCGGCGCCGACGCCGCGATTCGTCCACGGCACGGTGAACTGGAGGAACTCGGGTGGCGGCACTCCAATGTCGCGGTGACGGAGGGGCGGGGCCTGGCGGCGTCCGAAGAGATGCTGACGTGGCTCCTGACCCGGGCAGGCACAATGGTGGACGCCGACGAACCGGACAAATCGGCCCTCGCTCCGCAGATGCTCGGAGCCGGGGACGAAGTACTACGGAGCTCGACCATTGATAGATCCATACCCAACGAAGGGCTCAGGTGATGACAACAACTCTGGTCAAAGGGCAAAACGGCCCGCTGAACGCGGCGACAGTCGATATCACCGTCGACCTGGCCACGGCAGGCGATCTGTCCGCGTTGCTGGTCACAGACAACGGCAAGGTGCGCACCGACGCCGATTTCGTCTTCTTCAACCAACCCAACGGGCCCGGGGTATCGCTGCAGTCCGGTGCCGGGATCGGGACACTGTCCATCTCTTTGGGAGCCGTCCCCGCCGACATCAGTCAAGTGCGGGCGGTGATCACGCTCGAGAACGGAACCTTCGGCGCGGTGGCCCCGCCGGTTGCCCGGGTAACCGGCGGCGGTCAATCGCTGTACGAATACCGGATCGACGGCCTGGCCAGTGAGTCCATCGTGATCGCGCTCGAGGTGTACCGGCGCGGCGGAGACTGGAAAGTTCGCGCCGTCGGGCAGGGCTACGCGGGCGGTTTCGCCGCACTCGTGACCGACCACGGTGTCTCGGTCGACGACGCACCGGCGCCCCCGGCTGCGCCCTCTCCTCCCCCTGTCCGGAACAGTCCGCCGCCGAGCTACTCCCGCCAACCCTCCGCGCCGGCGGCACAGCAGCCGCCTCCCCAGAACTACCCACCACAGCAACCGCCCCAGCAAAACCATCCACCGCAGCAGCCTCCGGCCCAGAATTACCCGCCGCAGCAGCCGGCGCCTGCGGCGTATCCGGCTCCGCAGCAGCCCGCTCCCAGTCAGCAACCGACGTACAACCAGCAGCCCGGTTACGCGGCGCCGGCACCCACCGGCCGTCCCGAGGTCAGCCTCACCAAGGACCGACCCGTGAGTCTGTCCAAGGGACAACGTGTTTCGCTGAAGAAAGACGGTGGGGTTGCGCTCACCAACATCCAGATGGGACTCGGATGGGACCCTGTCATGGTCAAGAAGATGTTCGGCAGCCGCGGCGCCGACATCGACCTCGACGCCTCAGCGGTGATGTACGCCGACACCCAGCTGGCCGATGTCGCCTACTACGGTCAGCTCACCTCCAAGGACGGTTCGATCCGGCATCTCGGTGACAACCTGACCGGCGAGGGTGAGGGCGACGACGAGGTGGTCACGGTCGACCTCACCCGCGTTCCGATGCACGTCAACGCGATCATCTTCATCGTCACGTCCTACCAGGGACAGACATTCGAACAGGTGCAGAATGCCTTCTGCCGGCTGGTCGACCAGACGACCAACGTCGAGCTCGCGCGGTACACCCTCGCCGGCGGCATGGCCTACACCGGCGTGGTGATGGCGAAAGTGTTCCGCGAGGACGCCACCTGGAAGTTGCAGGCGATCGGTGAAGGCATCAACGCGAAGCACCCGGGTGAAGCCGTCCCGCAGCTGCAGCGGTTCTTGTCGAACGACTTCATGAAGTAGCCGCAATTGAATACATTCGCAGCATGAGCGAGTTGGTTCCTGGCCAGAACCTCCCGGTGACGGCCACCACGGTCGTGTTCTCGGTCAGCGGTGTCATCGGTGAAATCGATCTGGTCGGGCTGGTGGTCGGCCCGGATCTGCGGGCAAGCGATTCAGATGGGGTCGTCTTCTACAATCAGCCCCGAGCGGCGGGAGTGCGTCTCGAGGGGAGCCGCATCATCGTCGAGTTCGGGGCGCTGGCAGCTGGTTCGACTGTGCTGTGTGCTCTGAGTGGCGATGCCGACGCAACCCTGGCGC
Organism: Williamsia limnetica; assembly: GCF_003217475.1. GTDB lineage: Bacteria > Actinomycetota > Actinomycetes > Mycobacteriales > Mycobacteriaceae > Williamsia > Williamsia limnetica. The sequence goes on from NZ_QJSP01000001.1 coordinate 289,391, forward strand.
CTGGGCTCACAGCAGAACTCCAGGGTGCGCCGGACGACTCGCGATACACCTTCCCGTTGCGCCCGATCCATGGCGAAACAGCTTTGCTGTGCTTCGAGCTGTACCAGCGGTCGGGGCAATGGCGGGTGCGTGCACTCGGACAGGGTTACCGGGGTGGTCTCGCCGCACTGCTGACCGCCCACGGCGTCGACGTCGACGACGCGCCCGAGGTCGCGCCACCTCCGGCCGCCGACTCACCTGTCGGTTCCCAGGATCCGGCCGGGCCCCAGGCCACAGAATCACCGCAGATCGCGAAGTCCGTGCCACCGGCGACGGTCGCCCTCGGGTCCGACTACGGTGCTGCCGTTGCGCGTGCGCACGTGGTGTTCGAGGACGCGGCCCGGTCAGCCGCCGGATACGTCCAAGCGGAGGCGTTCGCGATGGATCGGCTCGACCGAGAACTCGGCGAGCTCCTGGCCGATCCTGCACAACGCAACTCGCCTGTCGCCGACCGGGCGCGGGCCGCCGCGCAGCAGCGCTGCGACGATCTCGTGGCGTCTGCCAGGAGCAGGTTCGACGCCGACTCGGCGGTGTTGATGGCAGAGCTGGCCGCGCTGGATCCGCAGTTGCCGCCGGCGATGGCGTCATGGGCGTCGCCGGTCTGGAATCGTGCCGGGTCGCCGTCCGCAGGTGGGTTGCGGCTCGGCGAGTTGTTCGCTCCCGAACGCGGCGAACTACGACTTCCCTTTTGCGTTCCGACACCGATTGCCCGGCCGCTGTGGGTGCTCGACGCCGGCGAACCCGTGCTGTCCGTTGTGACCTCGTTGGTGTTGCGTCTCGTGGTCGCTGCCCGGGTGCCTTTTCCCGGAACCCGGGCGACGTCCGACGGGGGGCGTGTGCTGATCGACGTGTTCGATCTGACCGGGTCCCTCGCTCCGATGACCGAAATGCTATTTCCGTTGCTCACCGCTCCCGCGATCACGTCACCGGAGTCCGTTGCCGACCGGCTGTCGGTGCTGGAGTCCTCGATCGACCTCACGCAGATGGCGCTGCAGGCCGGCGAAATCGACGACATCGACACGCGCGTGGTGCTCATCGCGGATTTGCCGTTCGGGTGGGACGTGGCTGCGATGGCAAGGTTGCTGCGAATAGCAGACCGCGGGAGCGAACTCGGCTGGGCGTTCGTATTCGCGGGACCTCTCGACGACAACGACAGCGATCCCTTGGTGAGTACCATCGCGGATCGAACAATGGTGATCCCGGTCACCGAGGAGGCCCGCGCTCACGACCCGTGGGTGGGTCTGCCGTGGTCGGTGTCGGCCGAGCGCATAGATCCCGCGGGCGTGCAGGCCAGACAGATCGTTGCCACCCTGAGCAGCCATCAACCCCGTTCCGGTGTCAACCCGAACGCCTGATTCACTAACGCCATCGTTCAGCCTCCTTGGCCAGGGCGACGAGTTCGGCACCCAAGCTTGCCAATTCGGATTTGGCGGCGTTCTCGTCGACAGCCGTGGCGATGTCCTCCGCCGCACATCGGAGGCGAAACAACCGCTCGATCAGGTCATCGGCTTCACCAGCGCTCAACACCACTGCGTCGGCAGGTATGGACGAACCGGCGACCAGGCTCCGCTGTTCATAGGCCCGCTGGCGGCACGACTGCTTGCAGTATTTGCGGCGGCGTCCGATCTCCGATTCCACGATCTCGCGACCGCACCACGCACACGAGTTACGCGCCCGATTGCGGCGAGGGGCGGCCTCCTGCTCCATATCCTGAGACGCTACTCGGCGTCCGCAGGCAACGGTGGTAACCGGGCCGAACACGGGTCGGTCGGCGCCCGTTGACCTCGCCAGACCCGCAGGCTGATCCACCACAGCCGGATGCGGTTGCGCCGCCTGCGGCCAGTAGTCTCCAGACGCGCGTAAGATGGATAGGTAATCCAACGAGAGGATAGAAGTTATGGCAGATCGAGTTCTACGCGGCAGCCGCCTCGGAGCGGTGAGCTACGAGACCGATCGCGATCATGACCTCGCACCGCGCCGCATCGTGCAGTACCGCACCGACAACGGTGAGATCTTCGACGTCCCGTTCGCGGACGACGCCGAGATCCCGTCCACGTGGCCCTGCAAGAACGGTATGGAAGGCACGATTCTCGAGGGCGCGGAGCCCGAGGAGAAGAAGGTCAAGCCACCGCGGACGCACTGGGACATGCTGCTCGAACGGCGAAGCGAAGACGAGCTCGAGGTCTTGCTGACCGAGCGTCTCGACCTGCTCAAGGCACGTCGCCGCGGCACCTCCAGCTAGGTCGTCTCGACCCGGCGGGTCGAAACGCAACGCCGTAGCACCGTCACGGTGCTGCGGCGTTTTGCTGTGTCTCGAACCCGCGGTTCATCTCCCAGATCAGCAGTTCGGTGGCAGTCCTTGCAGTGACGCGGTGGCCGCCGGTGGCTGTCATGCGGACCGCATCACCCTGACCCAGGTCGCCGATATCCTCGAAGGCCAGATCCCCTATGGCTACGAACACGTGGCCATAGGGGGCATCGGGAATCGTCACGGACTGACCTGGCTGCAGGCGGGCGACGTGGAGCGCGGCGTGACTGTTGCCGATGCCGATCGCGGTGGTGTTCCGGTCCCGCTTCATGCCGGATGCGATCGTGACCAACGACCCGTCGCGTAAGTCGGTGGCGACGTCGAGCTCTTGGTAGCTCGACTGTCCACCGGCGTTGTCGGGTGGAAGCCACATCTGCACGACGCGAAGCGGCGTGCCGTCGCGTCGTAGGGCGCCATTTTTCTCCGAGTGCATGATCCGTGACCCGGCACTCATCCGTTGCGCGAGTCCCGGGTAGATCAAACCCGAGTGTCCGAGAGAATCCTGGTGGACCAGGGTGCCCTCCAGAACCCAGGTGACTATCTCGACACTGTGGTGCTGATGGGTGTCGAAGCCCTCGCCTGCGTCCACGACATCGTCGTTGTGCACCATCAACATGCCGTGAGCGCCCGCCGCGAGGTCAAAGTTGCCGGTGGCCAGGAACGACTGCCGAGACTCGAGCCAATCGCTACGCCAGTGCTCTCGATCGGCAGCGTGAACGACCCTGACATCTGCTTGCGTCATGAACGACCTGTCAGGCGGGCTTCTTCTTCCGCAGCTTGCTGAGGCGGTGGGTCAGTCCCCATCGCGGGACCTTGAACGCAGCCTCACGGACGATGCTGCCGCTCATCTTCGACTCGCCCAGCTCGCGTTCGGTGAAGGTGATCGGTACTTCGGCCACGTCGAATCCGGCTTGGATCACGCGCCAGCCGAGGTCGACCTGGAAGCAGTATCCGTGCGATTCGATGGCGCTGAGGTCCAGGGTCTCGAGTACCTCACGACGGTAGGCGCGGAAGCCGCCGGTGATGTCCTTGACCGAGACGCCGAGAGCCAGTCGAGAGTAGACGTTGCCGCCTCGGGAGAGAATCTCCCGACGACGAGGCCAATTCACCACGGTCCCGCCGGGTACATAACGGGAACCGATCACCAGATCAGCACCCTCGTTGAGACGGTCGAGTAGGCGGTGTAGCTCTTCGGGTGCGTGGCTGCCATCGGCGTCCATCTCGACCAGCACGGCGTAGTCACGTGCCAATCCCCAGTTGAAACCTTCGATGTACGCGGCGCCGAGCCCATTCTTCACTGTGCGGTGCAGCACGTGGATACGGCCTGCGCCATCGGTGTCGGCCAGCTGATCGGCGAGCTCGCCGGTCCCATCGGGGCTGCTGTCGTCGACAACGAGGATATGGACAGCGGGCTGAGCTGCATGAACCCGCTTGACGATCAACGGAAGGTTCTCTATCTCGTTGAAAGTCGGGATGATCACCAGAGTGCCCGCCCCGTCCACACCGACCACGGCCTGTGTCCCCCGCGACTTGTCTTCAGGCCCCGTCACCATGCTCCTCCTTCGACCATCCCCTGAACCTAACGCCTGGCGCCAGCAGGTACAAAAAAGCGCAGATTCCCAAGAGTACGGCCAATCTCTCCGGCCACGGACCGATTGTCGTGGCGATCGTCTGCTCGGTGTTGAGTGGGATTCTGTTCACCAGAGCTGCGGGCTCGAAGAACCCGCTCCGCGACATGCTGTGGCCGTCGGGGGCGATGATCGAGCTGACTCCGCTGGTCGCGGAGACAACTACGGCGCGGCCGTGTTCGACAGCGCGGAGTTGCGACATGGCCAGCTGCTGGTAGGTCATCTGTGTGCGGCCGAACGTGGCGTTGTTGGTCGGGACCGACAAGAACTCGGCACCTGACTGCACCGCCCCACGGGCCGAGCGGTCGAAAGCGATCTCCCAGCAGGTCGACACCCCAACCGTCACCTGCCGGCCGTTCGCGATGTCGACGTCGACCACACCCGGACCGGTGCCCGCCTTGAAGTTGCCCGCCTGTTCCGCGTACGACGAGAAATGAGTGAAAAAGCTCCGCCACGGTAGATATTCGCCGAACGGCTGGATGATGTGCTTGTCGTATCTGCCGCGGATCTGCTGCCCCTCGGCCGCCAACCGCCCGTCCCACACCAACACGGTGTTGGTCGGTCGACCGTCTGGGTTCCGTACGAGGGTGCCCACCATGATCGGGGCGTCGATGGCGATCGACGCTGCGGTGATCTCGGCTGCGGCATCAGAGTTGGCGGTGGGGTCTATGTCGGAGGCGTTCTCCGGCCACAGGACGATGTCGGGCCGGGGCGAGTCCCCGGCTTTGACTGCGTCGGCGAGCCGCATCGTCTCTCGGACATGATTGTCGAGCACGGCGCGGCGCTGCGAATTGAAGTCGAGCCCGAGCCTGGGCACGTTGCCCTGGATCGCTGCGACCGTGATCGTGTTGTCCGAGGAGTCACGTCCGTTCACCGACGGCCAGAGTGCTGCTGCGAACAGCGGTGCCACCAAGACCAGCGCGGTCACGGGCGCCACCGTCTGCCAGCGGCGTGGCGCACGCAGGAGAGCGCCTGCGAGGGCTGCGAGCGCTGCTCCGGTCAGTGCGACCCCGAACGACACCAGTGGCGCACCGCCGATGGAAGCAAGAGAAAGCATCGGGCCGTCGATCTGCCCGAATGCGGCTCTGCCCCAGGGAAAGCCGCCGAAGGGGAACGACGACCGTGCCCATTCGACCGCAACCCACGTGACCGCGAACCACAGTGGCCCCAGCGGCAAGGTGGTCGTCCGTATCGCCAGGACCCCGAACAGACCTGTGTACAGCGACAGCACGATGGCAAGAGCCACCCACGGCAGCGGTCCCACGTAGACGCCGATCCACGGGAGCAGCGGCAGGAAGAACGCCAAGCCGTAGACGAAGCCGTACAAGAACCCTTCACGAAATCGAACGACGCCGCTGAGCGAGCCGGCGAGAAATGCCAGGGAAAGTATGCCCAGGAACCACAGATTGCGAGGCGGGAAAGCGGCCCACATCAGGATTCCGCCCGCCACGGCGGCTGCGGTCCGCACGAGGAACTCACGGGTCCCCATGAACCCGATCCTGCCGCTGAACCCGGGACTGTCCGTCGCGGTGGCCACGGCTGTCACAAACCTGCCCGATCGTAGATCGGCGTGCCGGCGCGCACCGTCCGGACACACTCGGGCAAGCGGGTGCCCGGTCGCAGATCCGGCAAGGCGGGTACGCGGGACCGCGGGTCGGTGGACCATCGAGCGACAGCCGGATCGGCCGACCCCGCGACCACGAGTTCATCGACCTCCCACACCGCATAGTCGGCGCGAGCGCCGGGAACCAGCGTTCCGGCGACACCGTCCCGTTCTCCCCCGGCTCGCCAAGCTCCTCGGGTCGCTGCCGCGAAGGCCGCCCGCACCGAGATCGCACTCGCGGGATTGTTGTGGTGTGCGGCGGCTGCGATCGCCTCCCACGGGCGCATCGACGTAACCGGGGCGTCCGAACTGAAGGCCAACCCGACGCCGGCCCTCGCGAGTTGCGCGAAATCGTTGAGCGAACGTCCGCGAGGTAGCCCGAGCCGCTGTTCATAGAGTTGACCAGGGCCGCCCCAGAGTGCGTCGAACAGCGGCTGCATGCTCGCGATGACGCCGCACGAGGCCAAGATGGCTGCCTGCTCGGCCGTGATCATCTCTGCGTGTTCGATGCGGTGACCCAGACGCGCGAGTGCGGGCGCTCCGAGCTCTGCTGCAACGGCCGAAAAGCCCTCGACCAGCAGATCGGTCGCACCGTCACCGATGACGTGGAATCCGCACTGGATACCGGCTTGGGTACATGCCCGGATGTGCCGAGTGATCGCGTGGCCGTCGAGATAGCAGACTCCGCTGGTGTCAGCGTCGGTGTAGGGCTCACGAAGCAACGCCGTATGGGAGCCGATCGCCCCGTCGATGAACAGGTCGCCGCCGAGCCCATGGGCGCGGGTTGCCGTGAGCAGCGACGTCGCCTGCTCTGCGTCGGCGACCGGCGCTCCCCAGTAACGCCGGATCTGCACCGCGTGATCGAGGTCCGCGAGCGAGAGGAAGTCGTCGAGTCCGCTGATGTCGGGCCCACCGTTCTCGTGGACGGCCACGATGCCATGCGACGCGGCGTCGTCGAGCGCCGCGTGCTGCGCTCGACTGCGGCCGGACTGTGACAGCAGCAGTCGAGCGGCGCCGCGCACGCGGTGGTGGGCATCCGCCGTAAGAGGACCCTGTGCGTCGTAGCCCTGAGCGCCGACGAGACCGTCGGCACGCGAACGCAGAGCCGTCGAGGCGACAGCGCTGTGTTCATCGATTCGAGCGAGATAGACCGGCCGGTCACCGACCACCGCATCGATCTCCGCGGTCGTCGGGCAGGTCAGGTCCGGCCAGGTCGACTCGTCCCAGCCCAGACCCCAGATGAGATCGGTGTCGGTGTTCTCGGCCACGTATCGGTGGATCTGCTGCAGGCAATCGGCCCGGCTTACCGCCGCGCTGAGATCCAGACCGCGGATCGCCAGGCCGGTCGAGGTCAGGTGTACATGCGAGTCGACAAAGGCCGGAGCGACGAGCGCGCCGGCGAGGTCGACGATCTGTGCTTTCGGATGCAGGGTGCGTCCGACATGGTCGGATCCGACCCACACCACCACACCGTTTTCGATCGCCATGGCGGTTGCATCGGGGGCCGACGGCGAATAGATGTGCCCGCCGATCAGCAGTTGACTGTCCACGACGGTCCAGTCTGCCTGTCAGTCGCCGACTCGGTGTGGCCAGGGCCGCGAACCGGCGCCGTCAGAGCTCTGTCTGTGGCTTACGCAACTGCGGGCGGGTGGGGTCGTATCCGGCCGGGCCGTACTCGGTGGTGTCGACCACCTGTCCCTCGACGACGGTGACGCCTGCCATGCCGCGGCCGTACCGCGCGTAGTTCTCCATCGCCCCGACGACCTTACGTGTGCCGAGCGCGATGACGACGGGACGCAGGAGCACGCGAACAGGCTTCAACAGCAACAGGATTCCGACCGCAGTACTGACCAGCCCGGGAATGATCATGGCGATGGTCGCCGCGGCGAGTAGCGCCGTGTCGGCGACAGGTGCCGCCGATTCGGCGGGGCCGGCAGGCTGACCGTTGGCGGCCTTCTCGCCTGCTTCCCTGAGGTTGCGGAACACCTTGGCGCCCTGTCGGCGCAAGAGCCAGAAGCCGCCGATCACTGTTGCCAGGCCGAGCAACAGGGTCCAGCCGAAACCGATGGCGTAGCAGAGCCCCACGAAGGCGGCGATCTCGATTGCCACGTAGAGGAGGAAGAGCGCGAACTTCATGAGGAACCATCCCGACTATCGGCTGTGCGTACACACCTTCAACGCACGGGACGTCCGATTTTCTCCCGCCTCCCGGAATTGGTGGCTTCTGGCGACGCCCAGCTGCGGAAATGGTCGCCAGAATCCACCATGATCGGCTAGCCGCCCTCGATGTCGCCTTCGGTCTCGAGGAAGACGCGCCGGAGTTCGTCTAGCATCGCCGGCGGTGGAGCCGCCCACATCTCTCGCTGCGCCGCTTCGAGAAGCCGTTCGGCGATCCCGTGGAGCGCCCACGGATTCGACTTCGTCATGAAGTCATTGTTGGTCTGATCGAGGACGTAGGACTCCGTCAACTGCTCGTACATCCAGTCGGCCATCACGTTCGTGGTGGCGTCGTAGCCGAAGAGGTAGTCGACGGTCGCCGCCATCTCGAACGCGCCCTTGTATCCGTGCCGTTGCATGGCAGCGATCCATCGCGGATTGACCACACGGGCCCGGAAGACGCGGGTGGTCTCCTCGGACAGGGTCCTGGTGCGGACATTGTCAGGCGTGGTGCTGTCCCCGATGTACGCCTCCGGATCTCGGCCGGTCAGCGACCGGACCGTGGCGACCATACCGCCGTGGTACTGGAAGTAGTCGTCGGAGTCGGCGATGTCGTGCTCACGGGTATCGGTGTTCTTGGCCGCCACTGCGATTCGGCGATAGGCCGAACGCATGTCCTCGACGGCGGCGACGCCGTCGCGCCCCCGACCGTACGCATAACCACCCCACGCGGTGTAGACCTCCGCGAGGTCGGCATCGCTGCGCCAGTCTTTCGAATCGATCAGTTGCAACAACCCGGCCCCATAGGTTCCGGGTTTGGAACCGAAGATCCGCGTGGTCGCGCGATCGATGTCACCGTGTTCGGCGACGTCGGCCCGCGCATGTGCGGCAACGTAATTCGATTCATCGGGCTCATCGAGAGCTGCGACCATCCGGACCGCGTCGTCGAGGATGGTGACCACGTGAGGGAATGCGTCACGGAAAAAGCCCGAGATCCGGACCGTGACGTCGATACGCGGACGGCCGAGTTCGCCGAGGTCGATGAGATCGAGTTTGGTGACCCGCCGAGACGCCTCGTCCCAGATCGGCATGACGCCCAGCAGGGCAAGGACCTCGGCGATATCGTCGCCGGAGGTGCGCATCGCGCTGGTTCCCCACACCGACAGGCCCACCGATCGCGGGTACTCCCCGTGGTCTGTGAGGTAACGCTCCAGCAGCGAATCCGCCATCGCGCGGCCGGTTTCCCACGCGAGCTTCGAGGGCACCGCCTTCGGGTCGACCGAATAGAAGTTGCGTCCGGTCGGCAAAACGTTGATGAGGCCACGCAGCGGTGATCCGCTGGGCCCGGCCGGGATGAAACCACCGTCGAGCGCGTGCAGGATCCGCGGGATCTCCTGCTCGGTCTGCCGCAGGCGGGGCACGACCTCGGTACCGGCGAACTCGAGGATCTTGTGGACGTCGACGGGATGGCCGGCCGCGACCCGAGTGATCGTGTCGGAGTCCCAGTCATCCTTGGCACAGGCGGCCACCAGCTCACGGGCGACGGTTTCGATGTCGTCGGTCGTAGTGCGTCCCGCGGTGCCGTCTTCGACGAGTCCCAGCGCTTCCCGGAGTCCCGGCAGGCTCTGCTTGCCGCCCCAGAGCTGCCGGGCGCGCAGCATCGCCAAGACCAGATCGACCTCGACGTCGTCCTCGGGCGGTTGTCCGAGGATGTGTAGCCCGTCGCGGATCTGAACGTCCTTGATCTCGCACAGCCAGCCGTCGACGTGCAAGAGCATGTCGTCGAAGACGTCCTCCTCGGGCCGTTCCGAGAGTCCGAGGTCGTGATCCATCTTGGCGGCCTGCAGCAGCGTCCAGATCTGCTGGCGGATGGCCGGCAGTTTGCCAGGGTCGAGCGCAGAGATGTTGGCGTGCTCGTCGAGCAACTGCTCCAGGCGGGCGATGTCACCGTAGCTCTCGGCGCGAGCCATCGGCGGGATCAGATGGTCGACGAGGGTCGCATGCGCGCGGCGCTTTGCCTGGGTGCCCTCACCCGGATCATTGACGAGGAACGGATAGATCATGGGCAGATCGCCGAGCGCCGCGTCGGTGCCACAGGAGGCGGACATCCCGAGCGTCTTACCGGGCAGCCATTCGAGGTTTCCGTGTTTGCCCACGTGGACGACGGCATCGGCGTCGAAGCCGTGCTGGGCCGCGACCCAGCGGTAACACGCCAGGTAATGATGGCTCGGTGGCAGGTCCGGGTCGTGGTAGATCGCGACCGGGTTCTCGCCGAATCCCCGAGGAGGCTGGACCATCAGTAGGGTGTTGCCGAATTGCATTGCGGCGATGACGATGTCGCCCTCTGGGTTGGCGGATCGATCGACGAACAACTCGCCGGGGGCTTCGCCCCAGTGCTTGACCATGCCCTCCCTCAGGTCGTCGGGGAGGGTGGCGAACCACTCGCGGTAGTCCGCCGCAGACAGCCGAATCGGGTTGGCTGCCAAAGACTCTTCGGTCAACCAGTCCGGGTCCTGGCCGCCCGCGGCAATCAGTGTGTGGATCAGCTTGTCCGAGTCGTTCTCCGAGAGGCCTGGAACTGATCCTTCACCAGAAACCGGCCCGATGTCGTAACCGGCCTCGCGCATCGCGTCGAGCAGTCGTAGCAGGCTCTGCGGGGTGTCGAGACCCACGGCATTGCCGATTCGCGAGTGTTTTGTAGGGTACGCCGAGAGCATGATGGCGATACGGCGCTCCGATGGAGCGATATGCCGCAGTCTGCCGTGGCGGACGGCGATTCCCGCTACGCGATCGCAGCGCTCGTGATCGGGCCGATACCAGGGCAGACCATCATCCCCGATCTCCTTGAACGAGAACGGCACGGTGATGATCCGGCCATCGAACTCGGGCACGGCAACCTGGGTCGCCACGTCGAGCGGGGACATCCCGTCGTCGTTGGCTGCCCACTTCTCTCGCGACGACGTCAGGCACAGTCCCTGCAAGATGGGAACATCCAGGCGGGCCAGCTGTTCGATGTTCCAGTTGTCGTCGTCGCCACCCGCCGAGGCAGTGGCGGGTGTGGCACCACCGGCCGCGAGCACGGTCACCACCAAAGCGTCTGCGGCACCGAGTTGTTCGAGAAGGTCATCGGGTGCCGTTCGCAGTGATGCGCAGAAGATGGGCAGTGCCCGACCGCCTTTGCGTTCGATCGCGTCGGACAGGGCATGGATGTATGCCGTGTTACCGGCCAGGTGCTGTGCACGGTAATACAGGACGGCGATGGTCGGGCCCGAGGCGGCAGCAGATTCCGGGCGTTCGAGCAGTCCCCACTGCGCTGTCGTGACGGGTCCCCCGAAACCGTGACCGGTGAGCAGGACCGTGTCGGAGAGAAACGCATGCAGATTCGCGAGGTTCTCCGGACCGCCTTGCGCCAGGTAATTGTGGGCGTCCGCGGCGACACCGGGCGCCACCGTCGACATGGACATCAGATCCGGATCAGGAAGCTGTTCGCCGGAGAGCACCACGGTCGGCAACCCCGCCGCCAAGACGGTCTCGAGGCCCTCTTCCCAGATCTTTCGACCGCCCAGGATCCGTACGACCACCAGGTCGATGTCGGCGAGAAGCACCGGAAGGTCCTCACCGATCAGTAATCGGGACGGATTGGCGAGTCGATAGTCCGCGCCGCACGCCTTGGCCGTCAGCAGATCGGTGTCCGAGGTGGACAGCAGCAAGATCACGGGTGGAACCTCCTTGCCGGGGATTCGCGCCCAGCGGGTATTGCAGCGGTGGAGCGGCAGGGGTCTGACTTCGGGTCTCCCCGACACAGTGGCGCGACCGCGCCGGAATCGCACCGGCTTCCCTGTCGCAGGTCTGTCGATCAGAGTATCGTCCCCGCGACTCGGCCGTTCCTGCGAACCCCACCTGGCCTTTCGAACGCCGAGGGGCACGGCGTCGACGGCCGAGCATTTGCGGAGCCAGTACCGTTGAACTCATGAGTCGACCCGCCGACCGGTGCCCGGGGGTGTTTTCTGCACACCCCGCCGCAGACGGTCATCTCGCGCGGATCCGGCTACCCGGTGGACATGTCTCTCCCGCGCAACTCGAGGCACTGGTGGCGGTGGCCGACGATTATGGCGATGCCCACCTGGAGCTCACCTCCCGCGGCAATCTCCAGCTCAGGGGCATCTCAGACCTCCAGGGTGCCGCCGACCTGATCGTGGACGCGGGCTTGATACCGACCCCGAGCCACGAGCGGGTGCGCAATCTGCAACAGTCAGCCCTCACCGGACGCCGCGGCGGCCTGCTCGATGCGCGACCTATCCTCGACGCCCTGGATGTTGGTCTTCGTGCCGACGCCGGGCTTGCTCACCTTCCTGCCCGCTTCCTGTTCGGCATCGACGACGGCCGGGGAGACATCGTGCACGAAGCGCCTGACGCCGGTTTGGTCGCCATCGACGGTGACGCCCTGGAAGTGGTGATCGGCGGCATTCCGACCGGTCGGACAACCACCCGCGAACAGGCAGCGCAGACGCTGTTGGCGGTGGCGCACGCATTCCTGGTCGATCGAACCGACGAATGGCGCATCGAGGCGTTGGGCGAGCACCCGAAGCTCGATGAGGTGGTCGCAGCCCTCGACCCCGCGCCCCCTCACCGGGTGCCTTCCGCTCCGACCGAACCGCTGGTCGGCTGGCTCGACCAGGACGACGGACTCGTCGCCCTCGGTGCTGTCGTGGCACATGGTCGCATGTCATCACGCATCGCCGAGTTCCTCGCGGCGATCGAACGCGACATCTACTTCACGCCGCGCAAGGAGATCGTCGTCGTCGACCTGTCGGAGGGCATGGCAGACACCGTGTTGCGGGTGCTCGCGCCCATGGGGCTGATCTTCGATGCGAACTCACCGTGGACACGGGTCAGCGCGTGCGCCGGCTCCCCTGGCTGTGACAAGTCTCGTGCAGACGTTCGCGGCGACCTCGAGTTGCTCCTGCGCGCGCCCGACGTCGAGATCACCGATCATGAGCACTGGGTTGGCTGCGAACGCGGCTGTGGCTCACCCCGCGGCCCTCACACCCGGGTCGAGGCCACCGACGACGGGTACGTTCGCCAGCGGATCTGAGCGACCTCTATCGTGGCAAACACCATGTACTCCTATATTCGAGACGGCGCTGAGATCTACCGTCAGTCCTTCGCCACAATTCGCTCCGAGGCAGACCTCGGTGGGTTCGACGATGACCTGTCACCGGTGGTCGTCCGAATGATCCATGCCTGCGGCCAGGTTGATCTCACCTCGGATGTTCGTGCCAGTGATCGCGTGGTGAGTGCCGCTCGCGGGGCACTCGAGGCCGGTGCCCCGATTCTGTGCGACGCCAACATGGTCGCTTCCGGAGTCACCCGAAAGCGACTTCCTGCCGACAACGACGTCCTGTGCATGCTCCGCGATCCACGTACCCCTGCGCTCGCGACCGAGCTCGACACCACGAGAACAGCTGCAGCGATAGAGCTTTGGCGTCCGGTATTGGACGGGGCCGTCGTCGCGATCGGTAACGCGCCCACCGCACTGTTCGCCCTCCTCGAGCTCATCGACGCGGGCGGACCTCGCCCCGCTGCGGTCATCGGCGCGCCTGTCGGGTTCATCGGAGCAGCCGAATCGTGTCAGGCCCTCGCGGACCGCAGCGACCTGGAGTACCTCACCGTGCTCGGCCGCCGCGGGGGTTCGGCCATCACCGCAGCCGCAATCAACGCGCTCGCCTCGACAGCGGAATAGAGAGAGACCATGACCGGCAAATTATGGGGTGTGGGACTGGGCCCAGGAGACAGTGAACTCGTCACCGTCAAGGCCGCCAGAATCATCGGCGAGGTCGATGTGGTCGCATATCACTCGGCCCGGCACGGCAGATCCATCGCCCGGTCGGTCGCCGCACCCTATCTTCGCAGCGGTCAGATCGAAGAGAAGCTGATCTACCCGGTCACCACCGAGAGCACCGATCACCCCGGTGGCTACCGGGGTGCACTCGCCGATTTCTACACCGCTGCGGCGCAGACTCTCGCACAACACCTTTCGGCCGGGCGCAGTGTCGCTCTACTTGCCGAGGGCGATCCGCTCTTCTACAGCTCGTACATGCACATGCACAAACGACTGGTCGTGGATTTCGACACCGAGATCATTCCCGGAGTCACCTCGGTGAGTGCGTCAGCGGCTGCCACCGGGTTGCCGCTCGTCGAGGCCGACGAAACACTGACGGTGCTGCCCGGCACACTTTCGAAGGAGGAACTGGTCCGTCGACTGCGGGACAGCGACGCGGTGGCCATCATGAAGCTCGGCCGCACCTTCCCGGATGTCGTTGCGGCACTCACGGAGTCGGGTCGGCTCGAGCAGGCCTGGTACGTAGAACGCGCGTCGACGGCAGCTCAGAAGGTGATACCGGTCGTGGACGTAGAGGCCGAAACCGTTCCGTACTTCTCGATGATCGTCATCCCCGGCGAACTGAACAACCCACTCCTGTCCGAGTCGAGCGGCGGCGGTGGTCAGGTCGTCGTGGTCGGCCTCGGGCCCGGGGCAGACCGCTGGACGACTCCCGAGGTGCGCGGCGAACTCGCCCAGGCCACCGACCTCGTCGGCTACAAGACGTACCTGAATCGGGTCACCCCTCGCCCCGGTCAGCGACTGCACCCCAGCGACAACAAGGTCGAGTCCGAACGCGCCTGCATGGCACTCGATCTCGCCAAAGCCGGAGCCCGTGTCGTGGTGGTGTCCTCCGGTGATCCGGGCGTGTTCGCCATGGCAGCGGCCGTCATCGAGGAAGCCGCAGATGAACAATGGCGTGAGGTCCCGGTTCGGGTGGTGCCCGGAGTGACGGCCGCCAACGCCGTCGCGAGTCTGGCTGGGGCTCCCCTGGGCCACGACTATGCGGTGATCTCCCTGTCTGATCGCCTCAAGAGCTGGGATGTCGTGGCCGAACGGGTGCGGGCGGCTCTGCGCGCCGACTTGGTGCTGGCGATATACAACCCAGGGTCGGCCAGCCGGACCTGGCAGGTGGCGGAGTTGAAAGACATCTTGTTGGAGCAGATAGCGGGAACAACGCCGGTGGTACTCGGGCGCGACGTCGGCGGGCCAGAGCAGTCTTTGGTGATCACGACGGTGTCGGACCTGGATCCGGCCGGCGTGGACATGCGGACGCTGCTGATCGTGGGATCCACCACCACCACTGTTGTCGACCGCGTGGGCGGCCAGGCCGTGTTCACCAATCGTCGTTACGGAGCTAGCCCCTCTACCCACTGAGCAGCCTCGGCAGCCGTCAGGACCCGCGGCCCGGTGGCGGCGGCCTCCGGACGCCGCACCATGATCACCGGGAGCGATAGTGTGCGGGCTGCATCGAGTTTGGCCCTCACGAGGTTCCCGCCGCTGTTCTTCGTCACGACGACGTCGATGCGGTGTTCGCGCAGCAGAGCCAGTTCACCGTCGAGCGTGTACGGTCCTCGACTGCGCATGATGGTGCTCCTCCGAGGACCCTCACGCTCCGGTGGATCGACGAGACGAATCAGGAACCACGCATCGTCCACGGCACGAAAGGCATCGACGTCTTGCCGTCCCGTCGTGAGAAATACTCGCAGCCCATCTCGCGCTGCGGCCATCTCGGTCACGGCGTGTGCGGCCTCGGTCAAGTCGGCCACATCGATCCAGTTGTCGCCGGGTTGCGTCTCCCACGGCGCTCGACGCAAGGTGAGTAGCGGTATCCCGGCACAGGCTGCCGCCTGGGCCGCGTTCGCCGAGATCACACGTGCGAAGGGATGTGTGGCGTCGATGATCGCTGCGCACCCGTGCTGTCTCAGCCACGCGACGAGACCGTCGACTCCGCCGAAACCACCGACGCGCACCTGTCCGACCGGTAGTGCGGGGTTCTTCACCCGGCCTGCCAGCGAGGACACAGCGTCGACCCCGGCGTCGTGAAGCAGAACCGCAAGGGATCTGGCTTCGGCGGTACCTCCGAGTATCAGGACCTTTCGGGCGTTCACGGCAGCTGAGAGTCGTTGCGTAATTTCGACATTCGCGCTGACGAATACAGGTAGCTGTCGGGGAACTGCTCCGCTGCGAGCACGTTCCCGACGAAGATCACCGCAGTACGCACGATGTTGTTGGCAGACAGGTGCACGGTCAGGTCTTCAAGGCGGCAGCGCAGGACCTGTTCGTTGTCGCGACTGGCGAACGCGACCACCGCGACAGGACAGTTCGGTCCATAGTGAGGGACGAGCGCCTCGACGATCTGCTCGCTGCGGTGGGCGGCGAGGTGAAGCGCCATCGTGACCCCGGTGCGGGCGAGTTCTTCGAGTTGTTCGCCGTCGGGCATGTCTGTGGACAGGGTGGAGACCCGGGTGATCAGCAACGATTGCCCCACCCCGGGCACAGTAAGTTCTTGCTTGAGTGCGGCCGCGGCGGCAGCGAAGGCGGGAACCCCCGGAACGATCTCGTAGTCGATGCCCAGTTGCTGGAGATGCCGAATCTGCTCGGCGACAGCTGAATACAAGGCCGGGTCACCTGAGTGCAGCCTCGCCACATCACTTCCTGCGCGATGTGCATCACTGATGCGATCGATGATTGTCGCCAACGGCATCTTCGCGGTGTTGACGAGAGTCGCCTCGGGTGGGCAATGTTCGAGCATCTCATCCGGAACCAGCGATCCGGCGTACAGGCAGGTGCCACACTGTGAGAGGACGCGGGCACCACGCAGGGTGATGAGGTCTGCCGCGCCGGGTCCGGCGCCGATGAAGTAGACCGTCACGTTGTCACCGCCGGCTTGTCGGCTATCCATTGCGTGACCGGAAGGGTCGGTCGCCAGGCAGTCATCGAGCCTAGCGGTTCTGCGTGATCGATCTGGAAACGACGAAGCGTCCCACCGACTGCGGCATGCCAGCTGATCAGCAGCGCTTCGGATTCGATGGTCACAGCGTTGACGACGATGCGGCCCCCCTCGAGCAGTGCCTCCCAGCAGCCTTCCAGAACTCCCCCAGCACTGACGCCGCCGCCGATGAAGATCGCATCGGGATCGGGTGCCTGCCCGAACTGCGCCGGCGCGGATTCGAGCACTGTGAGCCCGTGCGCGACACCGAGTTCAGACGCGTTGTGCTCGATTCGGCGGCGTCGTGCGCTGTCGGACTCGAAGGCTATCGCGCTGCATGAGGGGTCGGTACGCAACCATTCGATCGCGACGCTTCCCGCGCCCGCGCCGACGTCCCACAACATTTGACGCGCAGCGGGACGCAGCGCGGTGACCGTCAAGGCGCGGATCGCCTGCTTGGTCATTTGCCCGTCGTTGCTGAAGTCGGTGTCCGGTAGTCCCGCCTGCGCGCTGACCGCCGGGCCCACGCACTGGACGGCGACGAGGTTGAGCCTGTCGCCGGCGGAGTGATCCCAGGTGCGGGCAATTCCGCCGTATATGCGTTCAGCAGGCCCGCCGAGTTGCTCCAAGACCGTCAGGTGCGACCACCCGAAACCGTGCGCGGTCAACAGTTTTGCGAGCGCCTCGGGTGTCTGTTCGTCGCGGCTGAGCACCAGCAACTGGACGTTGTCACTGACGTTGGTGAGAATCGAGCTCAGCGGTCGATCGACGACACTGCAGATCCGGGTGGTGGCGAGGTCCCATCCGAGCCTGGCCGCGGCGTGGCTCACGCTGGACACGGCCGGAAAGACGCGAACATTCCTCGCTCCAACGGCTTTGACAACGCTCGCGCCGACCCCGTGGAACATCGGATCGCCGGACGCGAGGATGTGAACGGGGTGTGGTTGAGATTCGGTGAGAACAGTCGCCAGGTGCTCCGACATGGGTGACCCCCAGGGGCGCAACGCCGCAGTGACCGATCCGAGCAGATCGAGCTGTCGCCGGGACCCGTAGATGACCTCGGCGTCTTGAAGCTCACGCCGGGAAGCAGGGGTCAATCCGTCCCAGCCATCGGCTCCCATACCGACCACGACAAATCGGGGTTCGCTCATCGAGGCATCCGGCGCCAGATCGCCTGCGGCAGCAGTCGCATGAAGAAGAAGACGGGGCGTAGCTTCCCTGGAACCCAGACGACAGCCTTCTTCTTGTGCATCGCGGACACCACGGCGTCCGCCACCTGCGGCGCCGTGCTCGACATCGGTGCGGGTTTCACACCGGACGCCATCATGTCCCGGGTCATGTTCCCGATCACGAATCCCGACCTGACGAGCAGCAGGTGAACCCCGCTGCCGTGAAGGGCATCGGACAGCCCGCTCGCGAATCCGTCGAGGCCCGCCTTGGTAGACCCGTAGACATAGTTGGCGCGCCGCACTCGCACCCCGGCCACGGAGGAGAAGACGATGATGTCGCCGCGCCCGGCTGCCCGCATCAGACCCGCCAAGGGTGTCAGGACACTGATCTGTGCGAGATAGTCCGTGTGAGCGATCTGGAGAGCGTGAGTCACGTCTGTCTCGGCGCGAGCCTGATCGCCGAGAATCCCGAATGCGACGATCGCGACGTCGATGCGACCGTGCTCGGCGACGATCTGTTCGATGAGCGCGCCATGCTGCTCGGTGTTGTTGGCGTCGAACTCGACCGTGTGTACTGCGGCAGCATTCTCACTCGTCAGACGTTCGCGCTGTTCCTCGAGGTCATCAGGGCGCCGGGCAGCCAGCACAACGGTGGCACCGGCAGCGATCCGCGCAGCGACCTCGATCCCGATCTCGCTGCGTCCGCCGAACAGGACAACTACCTGACCATTGCTCACCGGGTCAGTATCCCAAACGGCAAATGAGGGCTCCGGCGTGCGTCCGTCCTAGATATGGCTGACTACGCTCGGTTCATGCCCCGCAACGCAGACGACCTCACCCCCGCAGCCCTCGAGTTCCTCACCGACCGCCATCTCGGGAGCCTCAGCACGGTACGAGCGGCCGGAACCCCGCATGTGGTTGCTGTCGGCTTCACCTACGATTCCGAAGCGCAGGTCGTCCGAGTTATCACTTTCGAGGGCAGTCAGAAGGTCAAGAACGTCGAACGAGCCGGATACGCAGCAGTATTCCAGGTCGACGGTCCTCGGTGGCTCACGCTGGAGGGCTCGGCAGCCGTCAAACGCGACGACGATTCGATCGCCGAGGGCGTGCGGCGCTATGCGCTGCGCTATCGCCAGCCGAAAGTCAACCCACGGCGAGTGGTCATCGAGATCAGCATCGCACGCATCCTCGGCTCGCAGAGTTTGCTGACCAAGCCCGAATAGGCCACCGAAGCGGCGTGACCCGCGACGGCGCTCGCAGAACTTGGTCCCGCTCACTCTACGGAGCAAGCGGGACCGAGTTCTACGAGCGGGAGTGTCGTAGGGAAGTCAGACGACCTTCAATTCGTGTGGTTGCCTGTTGAGCGGTTCGCAACCGTCTTCGGTCACGATGACGATGTCTTCGATGCGGGCGCCCCAGCTTCCCGGGAAGTAGATGCCGGGCTCGATGCTGAACGCCATGCCCGGCATGAGTGCAATGTCGTTACCGGAGACGATGTACGGCTCTTCGTGCACTGACAAACCGATGCCGTGTCCGGTTCGGTGCACGAACTGCTCCCCCAATCCTGCATCGACAAGGATGTCTCGGGCTGCAGCGTCGATCTGCTCGGCGCGAACCCCGGGCCGGACTGCGGCCACCGCCGCGGCCTGCGCTTGCTGCAGGATCGCGTACTGTTCGGTGACGGTGCTCGAAGGTGTTCCGACGCAATAGGTCCGGGTGCAGTCGGAGTTGTAACCTGGTTCCACGGGTCCACCGATGTCGACCACGACGACGTCACCGTTCTCGATCACCCGATCGGACACCTCGTGGTGGGGATCTGCACCGTTGGGACCGGAGCCCACGATGATGAACTCTGCGCCGGTGTGTCCCTCGGCGACGATGGCCGCCTCGATGTCAGCGGCAACCTCACTTTCGGTGCGCCCTGCCTTGAGCCAGTCGCCAACCCGTGCATGCACGCGGTCGATGGCTGCACCCGCTTCATGCAAAGAGTCGATCTCGGCCTGGTCCTTGACCATTCGCAACTCGCGGAGCACCGCGGTGGCCAGCTCCGGACCGGTCCCGATTCGGGTTGCCAGCGGGACCGTGTGCAGGGCAGGCGCAGCATCCGACACGGCATATCTGCCGATGTCGCCGCCCACAGCATCGGTGGCGAGCGCATACGGATCCTCGCCGTCTACCCAATCATGGATCGGCAGACCGAGTTCGCCCACCGCCGACTCGCGCAGCGCCGCGAGCTCGAGCCGCGGCACGATCACATGCGCCTCGTGGACAGGACTGATCACGAGCGCGGTCAGCCGCTCGAACGTGGCTGCGCGTGAGCCTGTCAGGTAGCGGAGGTCGGGCCCCGGTGTGATGAAGAGCGCGGTCAGCCCCGCTTCTGCGGTCAGCTTCTGCGCCCGTTCGAGTCGCGATTTGTACACCGATGCCGGAAACCTCTGCTCAACCATGCACCCAAGGTTAGTGGCTGAACAGGATGTGGCATCGTGAACACCAGATGAAGCATCGAACGCCATCGCGTCCGAGCGCGCGCGGGAAAACGGCGAAGGATCCAGTTCTCGCACTGAACAGGCGAGATCGGCCGGTTGCCCCCAAGATAGACGCAACATACAACGAGGAGGTCACCGTGGACCGTGAAGGCACACCGCGACGTCTTCGCGCTGTTCCGAATGACGCCACGCAAGTGCAGTTCGCCACGCTGCACGGGTACAAGCGCGCATATCGCAGAGCGGGTAGCGGGCCTGCAGTACTTCTCCTGCACGGGATCGGCGACAATTCGCTGGCGTGGGAACCGCTGTTCGCGCAGCTCAGCGAAGAATACACCGTCATCGCGCCCGATTTCCTGGGCCATGGATTCTCGGATCGGCCTCGTGCGGATTACTCGGTGTCGGCGTTTGCGAACGGGATGCGCGACCTGCTCACCTACCTCGACATCGAGCGGGTGACCGTGGTGGGGCACTCGCTCGGTGGCGGAGTCGCTGGGCAGTTCGCCTATCAATATCCCGAACTCGTCGAACGCCTCGTCCTGGTGGGAACCGGTGGCGTCACCAAAGACGTCAACCCCGCGCTGCGCGCGTTGTCGCTCCCGTTCTCCGAGTACATTCTCGGCCTCATGTCGATCCCAGCGGTCTTTGCGACGTTCTCCACGGCCGCCAAGTCCCTGCAGAACTTGATCCCGACCACCCTTTTCACGGACAACAACGAAATCGTGCGGGTTCTCGAACGTATGCCGGAGAAGGGTTCGGCGGAGGTGTTCGCGCGCACCCTGCGCTCAGCGGTCGACTGGCGCGGGCAAGTCGTCACGATGCTCGACCGCTGTTACCTCAGTGCGGCTATCCCGACGCTGATCGTGTGGGGTTCGGACGATCAGGTGATCCCTGTCGCGCACGCCCACATGCTGCACAGCGCGATGCCGGGATCTCAGCTCGAAGTCTTCGACGGAGCGGGTCACTTCCCGTTCCGGGACGATCCAGAGCGTTTCCTTGATCTGTTCTTCACGTTCGTGGGCGCCACCAATCCGGCAGTGATCTCCCGAAACGATGTGAAAGCGGCACTGCGGCAAGGGCCTTCCGTCAAACCGCTGACCGGGGACAGCGGAACCCGGCACGCGGTACTAGATGCGCTCGGAAACGACGAGCGAAGCGCCACGTAGCGCCGCTACCGTCGGGTGGTGGCTGATCCGGCATGATGAGCCCATGAGCTCTCCGGTGATGTTGCTCGACGGTGCAAGTCTGTGGTTCCGGGCGTTCCACGCCCTGCCCGAGAAGATGACGGCGCCGGATGGCCGGCCGGTCAACGCGGTGCGCGGCTTCGTCGACATGATCGCATCGCTGGTGACCCGCGAGCACCCGCACCGATTGGTGGTATGCCTCGATTTCGATTGGCGACCGGCATTCCGCACCGACCTCATCCCGTCCTACAAGGCGCATCGAGTGGCGGAAGAAGCCACCGACGGATCTGAAGAGGTTCCCGACACCCTGACTCCTCAAGTCGACATGATCATGAGAGTTCTTGCCGCCGCCGGCATTGCGACGGCCGGGGCAGAGGGTTGTGAGGCAGACGACGTACTGGGCACGCTGGCCGACACCGAGAGCACCGATCCGGTCATCGTGGTCAGCGGAGACCGAGATCTACTGCAGGTGGTCGCGGATGATCCCGTACCGGTGCGGGTGCTGTACGTGGGACGTGGACTCGCCAAGGCCGAGATGTACGGCCCGGCTGAGGTCGCAGAGCGATACGACCTACCGACGACCAACCCCGGATCTGCGTACGCCGAGATGGCGATCTTACGCGGCGATCCGTCCGATGGGTTGCCCGGAGTCGCGGGCATCGGCGAGAAGACCGCGTCGAAGTTGTTGCACCAGTTCGGCGACCTGGATGGCCTCCAGCGTGCCGCCGGGGCGGCCGACAAGCGGGTGTCGACCCGGCAACGGAAGTCACTTGCCGATGGGGCGGATTATCTGACCGCGGCCCGCACGGTCGTTTTCGTACGGACAGACGCCGACATCGTCGGATTGGGCGACGATCACCTGCCCTCCGAACCAGCAGATCCCGCTGCTCTTGCCGATCTCATCGAGGAACTGGGAATAGGTTCCTCGGTCGGCCGATTGAGCAAAGCGCTCGGCTGGCAGGTCGGCTGACCCCCGACCGGAGCACGGTTCTCGGTATCAAGCAGCGGTGGGCTGTCCTACCTCGTACTTGCCATCGTCGTCGAGGAACGTGATCTTCACCTGCTGATTGGCGCCCGCAACGGTCGCGGTGCAGGTGAAGGTGTCGCCCTTCTTGATTTCTTTGTCCTTGGGACACTGGACGTTCTGGACATCTTTCGCCTGGTAGTCGGTCTCGAGGACCGTTTTCACACCCTCTTGTGCCGCGTCCTGGCTCAGAACCTTCGTGACCGCGAAACCCGGCGCCAAAAAGGCCGTGACGAGGAGTACGACGGCGATCAACGCCACAACGCCCGCTCCGATGAACAGCGGCAGGTTTTTCTTCGACTCAGGCTGCGCCATGTTCGAGAACTGGTCGGGCCCGCCGTGGCCGAACTGTCCGGGTTGCGAGTACTGGCCGCCTTGGTCCAGCTGACCGTACTGACCCGGCTGACTGTACTGACCTGGCTGACCGTACTGACCTGGCGCGTTCTGCGGAGCACCGAACTGTTGCTCTCCGGGCCGGCCGTACTGCCCCGGCTGCGAACCGTACTGACCAGGCTGACCGTAGTTGCCTCCGGGAGCCTGCTGCGGGTACCCGGTCTGTGGCGGCGCATACTGCTGGGGCGATTGTCCGCCCCAACCCTGTTGCGGCGGTTGGCCTTGCGGCGCCTGCCCCTGCGGCTGTTGTTCGCCCGGCCGGGGCGGCTGATACTGCGTCTGGCCCCACTGGTCGGGCTGGCCGCCCTGCTGCCACGCGTCAGGCGCCCCCGTGCTGCCCGGATTGTTGGGGTCGTGTGGCCCGCTCATGTCGTCCCTCCGCTTGTCCTCACCGCACCGAAGTAACGGGGATCACCGACCCCGAACATACCGCACATCCCGGGCGTGATTCGGAAGGCTCAAGCTGGGCGCGACCGATGTCGCACTCCCGCCATCGGCTGTGGTCAGCCGAGCTCGACGGCCACCACACCACGGCGGATAGCGGCGATCGCAGCTGTTGCCGACTTCGTCAAACGCGATTCGCCGGACGATTCCAGACTTGCCGCAGTACGCATCTGCTCCAGCAGATCGATGACCTGCCGGCTCCACCGCACGAAATCACCCGCAGGCAAGGATGTACCGCGTTCGCCGGCGGCAGCCAGTACCTCGGTCAGGCTGCGACCAGATGCCCACAAGTAGATGGCGGTGGCGAATCCGGCGTCAGGCTCACGGGTGGGTTCTATGAGATGACTCATCTCGATCCGCGTGAGCGTCTGCCAGGCCGCATGGGTGCGGCTCAGCGCTTCTCGGACGCTCGCGACACCGGTGACCAGTTCCGCGCCACCGTAGGAATCGCGCCGCGACTCGTACACCACGGATGACGCGACTGCCGCGAGTTCAGCGGCTCCCAGCTGATCCCACAATCCCGACCGGATGCACTCGCAGATCAGCAGATCACTTTCGCTGTACACGCGGCTCAGCGTGTCCCCTGCCTTGGTCACCATGAGGTCGCCGTTCGACTTGCCCGCGTTCTGTTCGAGATACCCGAGTTCTTTGAGTACCCCGACTATGCGGTCGAAATTGATCGACAAGGTGGACGTGCGCTGCGCGACGGACTCTTCGAGCGCGGTGATCTCTCGTGCGACGCGATTGCGCCGTTCAGCGAGTCGAAACAGCTCATCGTGTTGCGGTATCTGATGTGCCGGATGCTCGCGGAGCTCGGCACGAAGCCGGGCCAGTCCCCTGTCGTCGGCTGCCTGCGTACGCTTGCTCTGCTTGCCCCTCGGCATGTCGATGCCCGACGACCTCAATGCGGACGCGAGGTCTCGCCTGCCGCGTCCGGTTCGTCGGTCCACCTGCTTCGCCAAGCGCATGTTCCCGAGAACCTGCGGCGGGTTGAGGAAATCGCGAGGCCCGACGCGGCCACACCAGGCATCTTCACAAATCACCAGCGGCTTCGGATCGCGAAGATCGGTCGCGGCCTCGAGGACCACTGCCAATCCGCGGTGCCGACCTCCGTGTAATCCGATCACCTGTCCGCGCTTGAGGGCGGACAGATCCTCGACTGTGCTCTGCTGGGTGGCCATTCGATCCTCGAACTTCAGCGAGCGCTCACGGGAGCGGATCTCTTCACGCAGCCGCGTATAGCCGAGGAACCCATCGATTCCGCCATCGAGCCCGCGGCCTTCCGCCCGGTTCTCGAGTTCGACCTCGATCTTGCGGAGCTGCCGACGCGCGGTGTCGATCTGCCGTGCCTGACCCACCACCGACTTGTCGGCCTGGAATTGTGCGAATGAACGATCGAGGAGATTGCGGGAACCGGCAAGGCCGAGTCGGCCGATCAGGTTCACCGCCATGTTGTATTCGGGCGCGAACGAGCTCCGCAGGGGGAAGGTTCTCGCCCCGGCCAGGCCGGCCACCCGGGTGGGCTCGAGATCGTCGGTCCAGACGACGACAGCGTGTCCTTCGATGTCGATGCCGCGTCGGCCTGCCCGGCCGGTCAACTGCGTGTACTCCCCCGGCGTCAGATCGACGTGCGCTTCGCCGTTGAACTTGATCAGACGCTCGAGCACCACTGATCGGGCCGGCATGTTGATTCCCAACGCCAACGTCTCCGTTGCGAAGACGGCTTTCACCAGGCCCTTGACGAACAACTCTTCGACTGCGTGGCGGAACGCGGGCAGCAACCCGGCGTGATGCGCGGCGAACCCCCGGGTCAGGCCTTCCCGCCAGGTGGGCACCCCCAGGATGTCCTGATCCGATGCCGACAGTTCAGAGACGTACTTGTCGACGATGCGGTTGACCTCGTCGGCCTGGTGCGGCTCGAGCAAGCGCAGCCCCGATCGAAGGCACTGGCTCAGCGCGCCCTCACATCCGGCACGCGAGAAGATGAACCCGATCGCGGGCAGCAACCCGTCGCGGTCGAGCCGGGCGATCAGGTCAGGCCTCGAGATCGGCCGGGTTCCGCCGCGTCGCGGATCGTTGCGCTGCGATGCACCACGTCGGCCTCGCGGTCCACGCGGCGTGTAGTCGTCCTCGCGGCGGGCGGCCAACTCACGGTGCCTGATGTATCGGGTCAGTTCGGGGTTGACCGCTGGCTTCTTGTTCGGAGCGCTCGGTTCCTTGCTGTCGAACAGGTCGAACAGCCTGTTCCCGACAATCATGTGCTGGCTCAGAGGAATCGGCCGGTGGTCGTCGACGATCACCGTTGTGTCGCCGCGGACCGTTTGGATCCAGGAGCCGAACTCCTCGGCGTTGCTGACTGTCGCCGACAGGCTGACCACGCGCACCGATGGCGCCAGGTGCAGTATCACCTCTTCCCAGACGGCTCCGCGGAAACGGTCGGCCAAGAAGTGCACTTCATCCATCACCACGTGCGACAAATGCTCCAGCGCAGGCGAGTTCGCGTAGATCATGTTGCGCAGCACTTCGGTCGTCATGACCACGACCGGCGCGTTCGAGTTCACCGACGAGTCACCCGTCAGCAATCCGATCGAATCTGCACCGTGCACACGGACGAGGTCCGCATACTTTTGATTGCTCAAAGCCTTGATGGGCGTGGTGTAGAAACACTTACTTCCCGCGGCGAGTGCGAGATGCACCGCGAACTCGCCGACGATCGTCTTGCCTGCGCCCGTCGGTGCACAGACCAGGACACCGTGACCATCGGCCAGCGCCGCGCACGCGTCGAGCTGGAACGGATCGAGCGCGAACGCCTGACGGGCGGAGAACCTTTCCAGTTCTGCCCGGGTGTCAGAGAGTGTCATCGTAGTGATCGACTCCGCTCGTCGAGGACGTAGCCGATACCGGCGCAGGTGACCGGACCGGACCAGTCGCCGGTTCGGCAGGCGATGCCGGTGTGATCGGAGAGGCCTCGTCGTCGCTCACGTCGCCCCACTCCAGTGCTTCACGCTTGGCCTTGCGCTTGTCGTGGATGCGCGCGATCTGAATCGCGAACTCGAGCAGGATGCAGAGGGCGATCGCGAGCGCCAACATCGTGAACGGGTCGTTGCCGGGGGTCGCCACGGCCGCGAAGACGAACATCCCGAAGTTCAGTCCGCGACGCCAGGCCTTCAACTTGGAGTAGGGAAGCACCCCGATCAGATTCAGCGAGACGATCAGCAGGGGTATCTCGAAGCTGACACCGAAGATGAGCAACAGATGAAGCAGGAAATTGAAGTAGTGGTCGCCGGCCAGCGCCGTGATCTGCACATTGTCACCGACGGTGAGCAGGAACTCGAAGGCCTTGCTGACGACCAGGTACGCGAGCACTGTGCCACCGATGAACAAGACGGCCGCGGCGGCAACGAACGACACTGCGTACTTGCGCTCCTTGGAATGCATGCCTGGAGTGATGAACGACCACAACTGGTAGAACCAGACCGGGCAGGCCATCACGAAGCCTGCGGTGAGGGCGACCTTGAGGCGAAGCATGAACTGATCGAACGGCCCTGTCGCCAACAGTCGGCACGCGTCGTCGGTGGTGAGATTCGCCCGCGAGGACGCCGGCAGATCGCAGTAGGGCTGTCGGAGCAGGTCACCGAGTGAATCCATACCGAGAACTCCGTGGGTGTACCACAGGAAACCGAGGATCGTGGTGAAGGCGATCGCGGCCACCGAGATCAGCAGCCGGGTCCGCAATTCGCGGAGGTGGTCGACCAACGACATGGTGCCGTCGGGGTTGACCTTGCGCTTGCGGCGCCGTGGGTCGAGAGGAATGCGCACTGGTGGACTGTTTTCAGATCAGTAGCTGGTGGATTGGCACCGAGCCGGCTCGGTCACCGAAGTCTCATGAACGGTGAACTGCAGCCCTGACTGCCAACGGGATCGCGATCGGCTCAGGCGGATCGACGTTCGGTCTCGGGCTTGTTCTGCGATGGGGTCGCGCCGTCGGGGCCTGACGTGATCTGCGGAGCACCGTCGGCGGAGGGTGTCTCACCCTCGGGCTTGCCGTCGTTCTGCATCTCTTTGATCTCGCTCTTGAAGATGCGCATGGAACGGCCGAGGCCGCGTGCGGCGTCAGGCAGCTTCTTCGAACCGAACAGAAGTATGAATACGGCGACCACAATGACGATGTGCCACCAGCTGAGTGCTCCAGTCATTGAACTACCTTTCTGACACGATCGACTATGGGCAAGATCGCCTATGGGATTGATGCTACCGGAGTTGCCGACGCGGCCTGGCGTACCCGACCGGGTTTGCCAAACGTTCACAGGGAATCGGATGGTTCCTGGAGGTACATAGCCAGAGCCGCGGCCGCCCGGTCACTGATCGCAGTGCTGACATCCGGGTTGTCGAGGACACGGATCTTCCCGCCGAAGCTGGCGATGAAACGGGTCAGCCATTCGGCCGAACCGTAGGTCATGGTCGCCAGAAGCGGCTTGGTCGAGTCCGGGACCGCATCGGGATCGGCCGGTTCGATCAGGTAGTACTCCATCACCCAGATCACGTCTGGATCGATCTCGATCAACGCGGACGGCAGTGCCGGATCGGATTCGAACAGGCCGAGCGCGGCCGAATCGTCAGTGCCGGGAGGCGGGGTCGCCGGCTCATCGAGCACAACCGCCTCGTCGATCCGGTCGAACCGGAACAGACGGATTCCGTCGCTGTCGCGGCACCAGGCTTCCAGGTACCCGTTCCCCTCGACCACCTGCAGTCGCACGGGATCGACGATTCGATCGGTGACCGCGTCCCGCGACGCGGAGTAATAGCGCAGGCGAAGCGCACGTTTGTCGCGAACCGCGGCGCGGACGACCACCACCGCATCGGACTCGGCCGGCCCGGCGTCTTTGGGCGCCGTGATACCCGAGCCCGACGACGGGCCCATCGCCGCCTCGATCTTTGCGATCGCGGTCCGCGCCGCACCCGTGTCGACGACCCCCGCGGTGTCGATCAATGCCCTCAATGCAATGAGGAGAGGCGCTGCTTCCGCCGCGGTCAGGCGAAGTGGATGATCGATGCCCGCCGAGAAGGTGACCTCGATGCTTTCTTCGGTGAACGACAGATCGATCAGGTCACCGGGCGAGTATCCCGGTAACCCGCACATCCACAGCTGGTTGAGGTCGTCCATGATCTGTTTGCTGGTGGTCCCCAGATCGCGCGCAGCCGTCGCGGCGCTGACCCCGGGGTGAGCTTGCAGGTACGGGACCATGACCAACAGTCGGGTGAGGTGAGAGGTGGCAGCTGCGGTACTCATGCTCGTCCCCCGACCAGCGCACGGAGTTCTCTGACGACGTTCTCCCGGAGTTCCGCCGGTTCCAGGACCACCGCATCGGCTCCGGCGCCCAGCACCTGCCGCGACAAACCGTCGACCGAGTTCATCGCGATGTCCAGCACCGTCCCATCGCGGCCCGCGAAGGCACCCGGTGAGGACGTCGCCGCGATCCGCCGCAGACCCGCCGCGCGGTCGCGCGCCACCCAGATCTTGGCCATCCGAGGCGGACCGGACACCGTCACCGCATCGGCCACGATAGCCCGCAGATCGACGTCGGCAGGTTGCACCACCACACCCGGTCTGCCGAACGGCTCCACCGAGGCGATGCGGGAGAGCCGGAACGTCCGGGGCTCACCGCGGTCCTCGTCGTGGCCGACCAGATACCAACGACGCTGGTGGGTGACGACTCCCCAAGGCTTCATCGTCCGTGTCCGGTACGGCTGATTCCTGGCAGAGCGATGTTCGAATCGCACCTGGCGGCGCGCATCGACAGCCGCAAGCAGGGTCGTGAGTACTTCCTGGGAACCTATCCCGCGCGGGGCGGAGGCATGGATGGCGGGCGCAGAATCCTCGAAGCCGGCGTCTGTATCGACCTGCACACCCGCGGCGCGCAACTTCATCAGCGCGCTGTGAGTGTTGGCGGCAAGCCCCGGCGAATCCCATAGCGCCGCAGCCAGGGCGACCGCAGCGGCCTCTTCCTCGGTCAGATCAATATCACTGAGTTCGTAGGCGTCACGGTCGATGCGGTAGCCGTCGACGGACGCCAGGCCCGAGCTGCGCCCGGTCTCGAGTGGAATCCCCAGATCCCGGAGTTCGTTCTTGTCCCGTTCGAACATCCGGTTGAACGCTTCATCTGTTTTGGACGTCTCGTAGCCGCCGACGATCTTTCGAATCTGCTCGGCAGAGAGGAACTGGCGGGTCGACAGCAGGCAGATGACCAGATTCATCTGCCGCTCGACCTTCGCCTTTGGCTTGGGCCCTGCGCCGATCCCGCTCCCCGCGACTGTGTTCACCGATTTCGCCACGCGCCCAGACTAGTGCTGCGAGGTCTACATGGACGCGATCAGGCGTTCGACGCGCTCATCGACATTGCGGAACGGATCCTTGCACAGCACTGTTCGCTGGGCCTGGTCGTTGAGTTTGAGGTGCACCCAGTCGACCGTGAAGTCGCGGCCCGCCTTCTGTGCGGCCGCGATGAAGTCGCCACGCAACTTCGCTCTCGTGGTTTGCGGCGGGGTGTCGACGGCGGCGGCGATTGCCTCGTCTGTGGTGACCCGAGCAGCCAGCCCCTTGCGTTGCAGCAGATCGAACACACCACGACCCCGTTTGATGTCGTGGTAGGCAAGGTCGAGTTGCGAGATCTTCGGATCGGACAGTTCCATCGAGTAGCGATCCTGATAGCGCTGGAACAATTTGCGCTTGATCACCCAGTCGATCTCGGTGTCGACCTTCGCGTAGTCCTGTTGCTCCACAGCATCGAGCATCCGGCCCCAGAGGTCGACCACCTGGGTCATGTTCTGGTCGGGCTTGCGAGTGCGCAGGTGCTCGACGGCGCGCGCGTGGTACTCGCGTTGGATGTCGAGCGCACTCGCCTGCCGGCCGCCGGCCAGTCGTACCGGACGACGACCGGTGAGGTCGTGCGAGACCTCCCGGATCGCCCTGATGGGGTTGTCGAGGGCGAAGTCCCGGAACGAGACGCCCGCCTCGATCATCTCGAGAACCAGTGCTGCCGATCCGACCTTGAGCATCGTCGTCGTCTCGGCCATGTTGGAGTCACCGACGATGACGTGCAATCGCCGGTATTTCTCGGCGTCAGCATGCGGCTCGTCTCGGGTGTTGATGATCGGCCTACTGCGCGTGGTCGCCGAGGAGACGCCTTCCCAGATGTGTTCGGCTCGCTGGGACAAGCAGAAGGTGGCGGCCTTCGGAGTCTGCAGGACTTTGCCCGCACCGCAGATCAGTTGGCGGGTCACCAGAAACGGGAGCAGAACATCCGAGATCCGGGAGAACTCCCCGGCCCGGACCACCAGATAGTTCTCGTGGCACCCGTACGAATTGCCTGCCGAGTCCGTGTTGTTCTTGAACAGGTAGATGTCGCCGCCGATCCCCTCGTCGGCAAGGCGCCGCTCGGCGTCGACGAGAAGATCTTCCAGCACCAGTTCGCCGGCCCGGTCGTGTTCGATCAACTGCTGCAGGTTGTCGCACTCCGCGGTCGCGTACTCCGGGTGCGACCCGACGTCGAGGTAGAGCCGCGCCCCGTTTTGCAGGAACACGTTCGACGAGCGACCCCACGAGACCACCCGGCGGAAGAGATACCGCGCAACTTCGTCGGGACTGAGCCGACGATGCCCGTGAAAAGTGCACGTGACACCGAACTCGGTTTCGATACCCATTATTCGTCGTTCCACGATTTCAACCTACCGTCGAGTGTCCTGGTGGGTGGTGCTTCAGTGTTCGGTCGAGCCTTCCGGGAGAAGGTCGACGAGTGTCGAACCCGTCAGTCGCCGGAACGCGCGACGAGGACGATTGTGATCGAGCACCGCGACTTCGAGGTCGCTCGGCTCGAGCTTCCGTGGCTCCGCAGCGGGTGCCTGAGTCGACGATGACGATGACGACGATGACGAACCGGACCCGTTGGAGGCGGCCGGAGTCTGCAACGCACCGATCGCGGACGCCACGGCGCTCCGCAGATCCGCCTCCGAGTCGTACGACTCCTTCATCGACGCCGAGATCGCCTCGGTCGTACCGCCCATGACGAGGAACTTGGCCTCGTCGACGATCGAACCGTCGTAGGTGATCCGGTACAGCTGCGACGGGCCGGGCTTGCCGGGGCGGCTCACCTCTGCCACACACAACTCCACCTCGTAAGGCTTAGGCTGCTCGGTGAACACCGCACCCAACGTGCTCGCATAAGCGTTCGCCAAGGACAGGCCGCTGACGTCGAGCCGATCGTATTGATAGCCGCGCATGTCGGCATGCTGGATGCCGGCCTTGCGCAGACTCTCGAACTCGTTGTATTTACCGACGGCCGCGAAACCGATGCGATCGTAGATCTCGCTGACCTTGCGAAGCGTGTTCGACGGGTTCTCGGCCACGAACAGCACACCGTCGGCGTAGGTGAGCGCTATGACGCTGCGACCGCGCGCAATACCCTTGCGGGCCAACTCCGAACGGTCGCGCATGATCTGTTCGGCACTGGCGTAATACGGAAAGGTCACGCTTCACCACCTGCGTTGTCGCCATTTACCGGACCGGTCGAGCTCTGCTGAACGCCGTATCCGGCCGAACGACGGGCGATGACGGACCGCGCCGCCTCTTCGATCTCTTCGGTCGAGACCACCGTCGCGCCATCGGGACCCACCGTTGCCGCCGTGGGATAGAGCCCACGCACCATGTCGGGTCCACCGGTCGCGGAGTCGTCGTCGGCCGCGTCGTAGAGCGACTCGACAGCGATCTCGAGCGCTTGCGCCGCGGTCATGTCGTGGCGGTACAGCTTTTTGATCGCAGACTTCGCGAACACCGAGCCCGACCCGATGGCCTGGTAGCCGCCGTGCTCTTCGTGTCGGTCGCCCGCGACGTCGAACGAGAAGATGCGGCCGGGTCGCTGCGGATCGACCGCGTCCGAGTCGTAGCCGACGAGCAGCGGAATCGCTGCCAGACCGGCCATCGCGGCCTCCAGGTTCGAGCGGACCATCGACGCGAGGCGATTGACCTTGCCGTCGAGCGTGAGCGATACGCCTTCGATCTTCTCGTAGTGCTCGAGTTCCACGGCGAACAACCGGATCATCTCGATGGCCACACCGGCGGTGCCTGCGATACCGGCCGCCGAGTACTCGTCGGTGATGAACACCTTCCGCATGTCGCGGCTGGCGATCAGGTGGCCTGCAGTGGCACGCCGATCACCAGCGATCACCACCCCGCCGGGGTAGGTGATCGCGACGATCGTGGTGCCGTGCGGGATATTCGCGGTAGCCCCCTCTGGAAACCTGTTCTTGGGCAACAAGTCTGGAGCGTGATTACGCAGGTAGTCGGAAAACGATGAGATGTCCTGGCCGAGAGACCGTATTCGATCGGTCACTGGCCGCCCTTCTGGACATAGGCACGGACGAAGTCCTCGGCATTCTCTTCGAGCACATCGTCGATCTCGTCGAGCAGGTCGTCGGTGTCGTCGGCCAGCTTCTCACGGCGTTCCTGGCCGGCACCCGAATCGGGACCGGACTCGTTGTCGTCGTCGTTACCGCCCGTGCGCTTGGTTTGTTCCTGCGCCATCGCTGCCTCCTTCAGACCACGGTCCCGCAGGGACCGTTCGTATGTTCACCCTACCGGGCAAAGGCGATCCCGCCCGGTATATGCAGACGCGGGCCGCACTACGGATTGGTCAGCTGATCGACCAGTTCGGCCGCCGAATTGACCGAATCGAGCAGTTCACCGACGTGAGCCCGACTCCCCCGAAGGGGTTCGAGCGTGGGGATCCGGACCAGTGACTCGCCGCCGAGGTCGAAGATCACCGAATCCCAACTCGCTGCCGCGATGTCGGCGCCGAACCTGCGCAAGCACTCGCCGCGGAAGTACGCCCGGGTGTTCTCCGGTGGGGTCCCGATCGCATCCATGACCTGCTGTTCGGTGGTCAGACGCTTCATGGAGCCACGGGCGACCAACCGGTTGTACAGACCCTTGTCGAGCCTGACATCGGAGTACTGAAGGTCCACCAGGTGTAGTCGCGGCGCAGACCAGGCCAGGTTCTCGCGCTGGCGGAAACCCTCGAGCAATCGGAGTTTCGCGGGCCAGTCCAGCAGATCCGCGCACTCCATCGGGTCGCGCTCGAGTTTGTCGAGCACATCCGCCCAGGTGTCGATGACGTCCTTCGCCCGCAGGTCGTCACTGTGATTGGCATCGTGGAAAGCCGAGACGCGCTCGTGGTAGATCCTTTGCAGCGCAAGCGCCGTCATCTCCCGCCCGTCGGCGAGGGCGACGGTGGCCTGCAGTGTCGGATCGTGACTGATCACGTGGACGGCGTGCACCGGCCTGGCGAGTTCGAGGTCGCTGAGCTCGACGCCCGCTTCGATGAGGTCGAGGACCAGGGAGGCTGTGCCCACCTTCAGATATGTCGCCGTCTCGGCCAGATTTGCATCTCCGATGATCACATGGAGACGGCGATAGCGTTCGGGGTCGGCGTGCGGTTCGTCCCGGGTGTTGATGATGCCGCGTTTGAGCGTGGTCTCCAGGCCCACCTCCACCTCGATGTAGTCGGCGCGCTGGCTGAGCTGGAAGCCGGTCTCATCGCCGGATTGGCCGATGCCGACCCGGCCTGACCCAGTGAACACCTGACGCGATGCGAAGAACGGGGTGAGCCCGGTGATGACCGACGTGAACGGAGTGGAACGCGCCATCAGGTAGTTCTCGTGGGTGCCGTAGGAGGCGCCCTTGTTGTCGATGTTGTTCTTGTACAACTGCAGCTTGGGGGCTCCGGGAACACTCGCCACGTGCCTCGCCGCGGCCTCCATGACCCGTTCGCCCGCCTTGTCCCAGATGACGGCGTCGAGCGGGTCGGTGACCTCAGGCGCGGAGTATTCCGGGTGGGCGTGATCGACGTAAAGTCGAGCGCCGTTGGTGAGGATCATGTTGGCGGCGCCGACCTCGTCGGCATCGATGATCGGGGCCGGGCCCGAGCTTCGGCCCAGATCGAAACCACGTGCATCTCGCAACGGTGATTCGACCTCGTAGTCCCAGCGTGTCCGCTTCGCACGGGGAACGCCTGCGGCTGCCGCGTAGGCGAGAACAGCCTGGGTCGAGGTCATGATCGGGTTGGCACCGGGATCGTTCGGTGCCGAGATCCCGTACTCGACTTCGGTTCCGATTATGCGCTGCATTCCCCGAGCCTAGCCGTGCACCGGACAAGGCCCGTCGCGCGCTCCTCGCCGCCGGCCCCCTCGGATTACGTCCAGATGTACATCTGACCATCGCGGTCGCGCAGGCGGCCGGTCGTCGGTAGGGTTTGCGCCGTGAAAGCACTGCGCCGCTTCACCGTCCGCGCCCACCTGCCCGAGCCCCTCCAGGCCCTGGCGGATCTGTCGACCAACCTGCGTTGGTCCTGGCACCCGCCGACCCAAGATCTCTTCGCCTCCATCGACCCGGACCTGTGGGCGGAGTCGAGGGATCCGCTGCGCTTGCTGGGTGACGTCGGGCCGGGTCGCCTGCGTGAACTCGCGGAAGATCAGGACTTCCTGAGCAGCCTCGACGAGCTCGCCGCAGACCTCGACGCCTACCTGAGCCAACCCAGGTGGTTCCAGCAGCAGGTGACCTCCGGGAACCGCTTCCCCACCGGTATCGCGTACTTCTCGATGGAGTTCGGTGTCTCTGAGGTACTCCCGATCTACTCGGGTGGACTCGGGATCCTCGCCGGCGACCACCTCAAGGCCGCGTCCGACCTCGGACTGCCGCTGATCGGCGTCGGCTTGCTGTACCGCAGCGGCTACTTCCGGCAGTCACTCACTGCCGACGGTTGGCAGACCGAGCGCTACCCGAATCTGGATCCGCAGGGCTTGTCGGTCCGCACCGTCAACGACGCGGATGGAAACCCGGTCACCGTTCGGGTTCCGATGCCCGACAACCGGGTGTTGCGGGCCCGTCTCTGGGTGGCTGACGTGGGACGAATCCCCTTGCTGCTGCTCGACTCCGACATACCGGACAATGACACCGATCTGCGTGGTGTCACCGACCGGCTGTACGGCGGCGACCAGGACCATCGCATCAAGCAAGAGATCCTGGCCGGGGTCGGCGGGGTGCGCGCGGTACGCGAGTACACCCGGATCCAGGGACTGCCCGACCCCGACGTCTTCCACATGAACGAGGGGCATGCGGGGTTCCTGGGCGCCGAGCGGATCCGAGAATTCGTGTCACCGACCGGTGCCGGACTCGACTTCGACACCGCACTCGCGGCGGTGCGTGCGTCGACAGTCTTCACCACGCACACGCCTGTCCCCGCAGGTATCGACCGCTTCCCTCTCGATATGGTGCGCCACTACTTCGGCGACGAGCAGGGACAGTCCACCCTGCTGCCGGGGCTCGAAGTGTCCCGAATCCTGGAATTGGGCAGCGAGAGTGATCCCGGGGTCTTCAACATGGCGCACATGGGTCTGCGCCTCGGGCAGCGCACCAACGGTGTGTCCAAACTGCACGGCGCGGTCAGTCGGGAGATGTTCGGCCCGCTGTGGCCGGGTTTCGACGCCGCGCAGGTACCCATCGGCTCGGTCACCAACGGGGTGCACGCCCCCACCTGGTCATCTCGGCGCTGGACCGAACTGGCCACCGACGGCAACGGCGGGACTCCAGATGAGACAGAGACCCTCGCCGCGATGAAAAATGTCCCAGCGCAACAGCTCTGGGCGACCCGGAACCTACTTCGTACCGAGTTGATCGGTGAGGTTCGGCGAAGGCTCCGCCGGTCCGGCCTCGAACGAGGTTTCTCCGCCGCCGAATTAGGCTGGACAGCAGGCGTTTTCAGTTCGCGAGTGCTGACGATCGGGTTCGCCAGGCGCGCAGCGACATACAAGCGTCTCACCTTGATGCTGCGCGACACCGACCGACTGAAGTCGCTGTTGCTCGACAAGGAGCGCCCCGTGCAACTCGTCGTCGCGGGCAAGGCACATCCGGCGGACGACGGCGGCAAGGCGCTCATCCAGAAGATCGTGCGGTTCGCCGACGCCAACGATGTCCGGCACCGGATCGTGTTCCTGCCGGATTACGACATGTCGATGGCACGATTCCTGTACGGCGGCTGCGACGTGTGGCTGAACAATCCGCTGCGTCCGATGGAGGCCTGTGGAACCTCCGGCATGAAATCGGCACTCAACGGCGGCCTGAACCTGTCGATTCTCGACGGTTGGTGGGACGAGATGTCGGACAGCGAGAACGGTTGGGCCATTCCGACCGCCGACGGAGTGACCGATGATGCGCGCCGCGACGATCTCGAGGCGGCAGCGCTGTACGAGTTGCTCGAGAACGTTGTGGTGCCGAAGTTCTACGACGCCGGTTCCGATGGCGTCCCGACGCGGTGGGTCGAGATGGTGCGCCACACTCTGCACACCCTGGGACCGCAGGTGCTGGCCTCGCGGATGGTGCGCGACTACACCGAGGAGTACTACGCACCCGCGGCGATCTCGGGACGCGAGGTCGCCGACGACAACTACCGCGGGGCACGCGAACTCGCACAGTTCCGCCACCAGGTCGAGACAGCCTGGTCCGGGGTGAAAGTGCTCGACGTCGACAGCGCGGGACTGGAAGACATCCCATTGCTCGGGTCCACGATGACGCTCACCGCACATGTTGATCTGGCCGGCCTCCGTCCGGACCAGGTGCTCGTGCAGGCGGTGATCGGGCGCGTCGACGATGACGAGAACCTCACGCAGACGGCCACGACGACAATGCCCTTGGTCACCGGCAGAGTGGGACCGGCGGGCGAGCCGATCTTCGAGGTCGCGATCGGGCTACCGATGACCGGGCCGATCGGATACACCGTGAGGGTCATGCCACAACACCGCTTCCTCACCAGCAACGCTGAACTCGGCGTCGTCGCGTTCGCTCATCAGTGAGTCGAACGTGCTCCGAACACACATCGTTTCTCGGGTAAGGCCCGGACCGCGGCCTAAAGGGTTCTTTTCTTCAGAATCAGCCTGCTGTAGGTGAACCAGATCAGCACCAGACCGATGATTGTCATCGCGCCATACGCCAGAGCGACGTTCGCCACGGTCTGGTCCCAGATGGTTTCTTTCTGCGTTGACGGCGAACCGGGCGACACCTGGCGCAGATCGACGGCGGCCGCTGCCGCGGAGTATCCCCAGCGGGCGGGGAAGATCCACGACAACTGTTCCAGACCCGGTCGCCCCGCCAGCGGGAAGAGACCTCCGCAGAACACCAGTTGCACCATCACGACCACCACCAGCGGCGGCATCGTCTGCTCACTGGAGTTCACCGCCGCCGAGATCGCCAGGCCGATCAGCGTGCTCACGCACGCCAAGAACGCAACGGCGACAAACAGTTCGATCGCTCCCGAAGTGAGCAACCCGGGACCCGGCGTCCCCTTGCCCGCATAGGTGATGGCGATCATCACCGCGCACTGCAGGATCGACACGACGAAGAACACCACCATCTTCGCCCACAGGTACGCCCCTGGTCGCAGGCCGACGGCCCGTTCACGCACGAAGATCGCGCGCTCGCCGACCAGGTCACGAACCGTGAGCGCGGCACCCATGAAGCTCGCACCCACCACCAGCACGACCAGGATCTGCACGGTCTCGCCGAGACTGTCGTTGTTGTTGAGTCCGAAACCCGCCGTGCCCGGGATCACCAGCGACAGGGCACCCAGGACGATCGGCAGCAGGACGAGGAAAGCCAGATAACCGGTGTCGGCGAGTATCAGCCGGACCTGACGCCGTGACACGGTGGACGTCTGCCGACCGAAACTCGTCTGGGGCGGTCGCACCGGTGAACCGGTCCGCAGACTCGGTGGCCGGGTCGGCGGACGTTGATTGCGTGAACGGTAGCGGTGATGGGCAGCATCGGGCTGTTCCGCCACGAACGCGAAGATCTCCGCCCAGTCCTCGGTCCCCATCGCGGCACCCACCGCTGACGGTGGACCGCAGAACGCTGTCTTGCCGCCCGGCGCCAGCAACAGCACCTGGTCGCACATCGACAGGTAGGTCAGCGAGTGGGTCACGACGATGACCACACGGCCGGCATCGGCGAGCCTACGTAGCGTCGACATGACCTGACGGTCCAACGCCGGGTCGAGGCCGGAAGTGGGCTCGTCGAGAATGAGCAGCGAAGGACCGGTCAGGAGCTCCATCGCGACGGATGCACGCTTACGCTGGCCCCCTGACAGTTTGTCGACGCGGGTGTCGAGGTGTTCGGTGAGCTGGAGTTCGGCCAGCACTCCGGTGATGACGTTGTCGCGGTCGGATGTGCTCATATCCGGCGGCAATCGCAGTTCCGCGGCGTATCGCAGCGCCTGCCGAAGGGTGAGCCGACGGTGCAACACATCGTCCTGGGGCACCATTCCGATGCGGGTACGCAGTGCCTCGTATTCGGCGTGCACGCTGCGACCCTCGAAGGTGACACTTCCGGTCGACGGGTTGGCCGCGCCCGCCACGATCTTCGAAACGGTCGACTTCCCGGCACCCGAAGGGCCGATCACAGCCGTCAGTGTTCCCGGGCCTGCCGCGAACTCGACATCGTGGAGCAGTTGCTTGCCATCGATGTTCAGGCCGACCGTGTGAACGTGTAATCCGTCGGCGACCGCAGCCTGGGCCTGGCCCCGGATGAGGGTGCCTCCCGATACCACGAAGTCACTGTTACCGATGGTGACCACCGCGCCTTCGGCCAGCATCTGCCGACTGATCCGTTGGCCGTTGACATAGGTGCCGTTCACCGACTGCAGATCTTCGATCGCGAGACCCTGTGGGGTGGAGAGCAGTCGAGCGTGACGTCGGGACGCCAGCACGTCGCTGACGACGATGTCGTTGTCGGGCGTCCGTCCGATGCTCAGACGTGCGGAGCCGCCCATGTCGATCGCCTGCCGCTGCGGGGAGGCTTGTGGGTGAATTTGTCCGTCGGGGCTGACCTGGTACACCGCGGACATGTTCTGGTGCAGCGCCTGCAGATGAGGTGCACCCGCGGCCCCACTGAACGCCGGATCGGATTGCCGTACGTACGGCGGAGCCGCCTGTGCAGGTCTGCTCATCGGGCCGGAATGGTTCATCGGGCCCGAGGGCGTAGCAGGCACCGGTTGAGCACCGGGCGCGACCGGTGGGGTGACCGCGATGTCGAGAAGAGGACCGGTGGCGGCGTCCCCCAGACGGATGCGCTGGTTGCTGCGGAGTTCCAGACCGCGCATCCGAGCACCGTCGAGGTAGAAACCGTTGGTGCTGCCCAGATCGAC
The DNA here is from genome assembly GCF_003217475.1 of Williamsia limnetica. GTDB lineage: Bacteria > Actinomycetota > Actinomycetes > Mycobacteriales > Mycobacteriaceae > Williamsia > Williamsia limnetica. Next base: position 328,880 of record NZ_QJSP01000001.1, read on the forward strand.
AGCGGTCCAGAATGATCCGTGCCACTCGATCGCCAGATGCCGGCGGGACACCAGCGGATGGATGACGACGATGTCGTTGTCCGGCGTACGTCCGATGGTGAATCGCCCGGCCGGACGCAATCTCTGCTCGGTGCCGTCCACCCAGATCCGCAGCGGCGTTGGGGATGCATTCATTAACGCATCACCTTAGTCTGCCGATGGCTTCAGACCCGCTTCTGCGGGCACGAGGATCAGCCGGTCGGACGACACGGGAAACGCAACGGGCCCACCGGAAGGTACGACCGACGACGGCGGGGCCGGAGCGATATGCTCCGGCCCCGCCGTCGATCGATGTTCTTACAGGTACTGACCAGTATTGGTCTCGGTGTCGATTGCCCGGCTCGCGCCGGCGCTCTTGCCGGTGACGAGGGTGCGGATGTACACGATCCGCTCCCCCTTCTTGCCAGAGATCCGAGCCCAATCGTCAGGGTTGGTGGTGTTCGGGAGGTCTTCGTTCTCCGCGAACTCGTCGAGTATCGAATCGAAGAGATGCTGGATTCGTAGACCGGACTGGCCGGTCTCCAACTGCGACTTGATCGCGTACTTCTTGGACCGGTCGACGACGTTCTGGATCATCGCACCGGAGTTGAAGTCCTTGAAGTACATGATCTCTTTGTCACCGTTCGCGTATGTCACCTCCAAGAACCGGTTGTCGTCCGACTCGTCGTACATCCGCTCCACCACGCGCTCGATCATCGCCTTGACACAGGCGCCGCGGTCGCCGCCGAACTCGTCGATGTCGTCTGGATGGATCGGGAGCGTCGGTACGAGGTACTTGGAGAAGATGTCCATCGCCGACTCGGCATCCGGGCGCTCGATCTTGATCTTCACATCGAGCCGGCCCGGCCGGAGGATGGCCGGATCGATCATGTCCTCGCGGTTGGAGGCACCGATCACGATGACGTTCTCGAGCCCCTCGACACCGTCGATCTCACTGAGCAGCTGCGGTACGACCGTGGTCTCCACGTCGGAGGACACGCCCGAACCACGCGTGCGGAAGATCGAGTCCATCTCGTCGAAGAACACGATCACGGGAGTACCCTCGGAGGCCTTCTCGCGGGCCCGCTGGAAGATCAGGCGGATGTGCCGCTCGGTTTCACCGACGAACTTGTTGAGCAGCTCCGGTCCCTTGATGTTGAGGAAGAACGACTTGGCCTCGCGCGCATCGTCGCCGCGAACCTCAGCGATTTTCTTGGCGAGCGAATTGGCCACCGCCTTGGCGATCAGCGTCTTACCGCAACCGGGAGGGCCGTACAACAGAACACCCTTCGGCGGACGCAGATCGTATTCCCGGAACAGGTCCTTGTGCAGGAACGGCAACTCCACGGCATCGCGGATCTGCTCGATCTGCCGACCGAGACCACCGATGTCCTCGTAGTTGACGTCGGGAACCTCTTCGAGCACGAGATCCTCGACCTCGGCCTTGGGGACGCGTTCGAAAGCGAACCCGGCCTTGGTGTCGATGAGCAGCGAGTCTCCCGGACGGAGCTTACGGTTGCCTTCGATCTCGGCGAGGAACGCTTCGCTGAGCGGTTCGGCGAGCCAGACGACGCGCTCTTCGTCGGCGTGCCCGACGACCAGGGCACGCTGTCCGTCGTCGAGGACCTCGCGCAAGGTGCTGATCTCGCCGACGGAGTCGAAGTCGCCCGCCTCGACGATGGTCAGCGCCTCGTTGAGGCGGACGGACTGTCCACGCTTGAGTGTGTCCAGATCGATGTTGGGGGACACGGTGAGTCGCATCTTGCGGCCGGAAGTGAACACGTCGACCGTGAGGTCCTCGAAGACCCCGAGCAGGACGCCATAGCCGCTGGGCGGTTGCCCGAGACGATCCACCTCTTCGCGCAGAGCGATGAGCTGTTGTCGAGCCTCTTTGAGGGTCTCGAGCAGCTTCGCGTTGCGGGTGGTCAGCGTGTCCAGGCGGGCCTGGAGGTCGGGGTCCACGGCCTTGCCGAACGAGCCGGCATCGGAGGTGGCGCCCGCCTTCGCGGACCGGGTCGAGGCCGAGCCCCACTCGGATGATGCTGCGGTGTCTTCTTGACCGCTGCTGTTCCGAGGCTCGTCACTACTGGATTCCGTCATTTCTGACTCCTCTCCCCGAGTCGACTCGTCGCCACCACCTCGTGATGTACGTACGGTCGAACCCGTCTCCCGAGGTTACCGGCGAATCGGCAGCCTCGCCCTGCACCCCGCGGACCGCGTTGTTGTAGCCATGTTAATTGTGTGTCGCCACAAGGTTTTCCGACGCTACACCACGGCGGGTCCGCCCTTGCTGGGACGGCGGTGTGGTCGAGGCGGTGCCGTGCCTTCGGCAAGCCGGCGCGTGGTGATCAAAAATGCGGTGTGACCTTGCATTTTATGCCCTGGGCGCACAGCCAGACCGACCACGTGCCAGTCTCGGACGAGCGATTCCCATGCTCTCGGCTCGGTCCAGCACTGCTGCTCGCGGATGGCCTCGACGACGCGTGACAACTGGGTGACAGTAGCCACATAAATGGTTAGAACACCGCCGGGTTTGAGTGCCCGCTTGATCGTGTCGAGTGGCTCCCAGGGCGCGAGCATGTCGAGCACCACCCTGTCGACGTCGCCGGTTCCGGGGTAATCGACGAGGTCGGCGATGGTCAGGTCCCAGTTGGGCGGGGGCCCGCCGAAGAACTCCTCGACGTTGCGGACCGCATGCTCGGCGTGATCGTCGCGGACCTCGTACGAGAGCACTTTGCCGTGATCCCCCACCGCGCGCAGCAGCGAACACGTGAGAGCACCCGACCCGGCACCTGCTTCGAGGACAGTGCAACCGGGGTGGATGTCGCCTTCCATCACGATCTGGGCGGCATCCTTGGGATAGATGACCTGTGCCCCACGAGGCATGGACAGGACGTAATCGATGAGCAACGGGCGCAACGCGAGATAGGGGGTGTTGGACGTTGACGTGACCACGATCCCCTCGTCGGCCCCGATGAGGTCGTCGTGGGCGATGCCGCCCTTGTGGGTGTGGAAACTCTTCCCCGCCTCGAGCCGCACGGTGAACTTGCGGCCCTTGGCATCGGAGAGCTGGACGCGGTCGCCGACGGCAAACGGACCTGTGGTTGACATGCGGCGGCTGGCCTTCCTGGTTCACGGTCGAACATCGGTGCACATTGTTTTGACGGCAAATGAGCGGCGACGTCGTTGGTCAGGCATACCCTGCCAGGTGTGAGTGTGAGTACCGAATCCCGCCCCGATGCAGACCCGCCTGTGCGTGTCGACCCACCCTCTGCCAGAAGGACGCCTGCGCTCTCGCCCAGCAGGGCGGGTGATTACAAGCAGTGCCCGCTGCTGTACCGATACCGGGCGATCGACCGGTTACCCGAGGTGCCCACACAGGCACAGGTGAAGGGCACGGTCGTCCATGCCGCGCTCGAGAACCTCTTCGACATGCCCGCCGGGCTTCGGGTGCCGGAATCCGCTGAGTTCTTGGTCGACGGTGCCTGGGGTGCTCTCTGTGAGGAATCGCCCGAGCTGCGTGAGCTCGTTCCCGACGATCAGGTCGACAAATTCCTGTCGGACGCCCACAAGCTCATCTCGACGTACTACACGCTGGAGAACCCGACCGCATTCACGCCGGAATCGTGCGAACTACGCGTCGAGGTGGATCTGGTCGCCGACGACGAATCCGACAACGGGGTCCTGCTGCGCGGGTTCGTCGATCGCATCGATGTCGCTCCCGACGGCAGGGTTCGGGTGGTCGACTACAAGACCGGCCGCTCCCCCGGCGAGAGTTTCGAGTCTCGCGCCCTGTTCCAGATGAAGTTCTATGCACTGGCGATCTACCGCCTACGCGGTGTCGTCCCGGCACGGTTGCAGTTGCTGTATCTGGCGGATGGCCAATCGCTGATCTACACCCCCGACAAGGCTGAACTGGATCGATTCGCCAAGACCCTCAAAGCGATCTGGAAAGCCATTCAGAAGGCAGGCGCCACGGGCGAATTCCCGCCCAAGAAGAGCCGCATGTGCCAATGGTGCGACCACAAGGCCCACTGTCCCGAGTTCGGGGGCACCCTCCTGCCCTACCCCGGGTGGCCCAGTGCTCCCGGCGAGACGAGCCACGCGGAAGCCGTCGCCGAGTAGGTCGTTAGAGTCAGGCAAATGTCTGACGAACGCGCCTACTACCTTCCGCTGGGTCGCGATGGCGATCATGAACACTTCACCCCGACCGAGAACACCGTCAGCGTGTGGGGCGACGAACTTCAGCACGGCGGACCCCCGATCGGGTTGTTGACCCGAGCCCTCGTACGCCACGAACCTGACCCGACCCACGAGTTCTCGCGGATCACCGTCGACATCCTCGGAGCGATCGGTCTCGGCGAAAATCGGGTCGCGACGACCGTGTTGCGTCCAGGTCGCCAGATCTGCCTCGTTCAAGCCGAGTTGTCGGTGCGCCGGGACGACGGGACCTTTCGACCGGTGGCGCGAGCCCAGGGCTGGCGCCTCGCCACGGACACCACTTCTGCGATCGAGCACTACCCCGCCGGGTCGCTGGCCCCCGGACCACAAGATCTCGAGGGCACCATCGGCTTCTCCGGCTTGGGCCCCCTGACCGGGGACTGGGGTACGAAGGGCTTCGTCGGGACCCTGGAGGCCAGGATGGTCCCCGACGATGGTGGCGATGGACGCCGGGTGTGGGTGCGTCCGCTGCTCCCACTGGTCGCCGGTGAGCAGACCACGGACATCGAGAAGTTCTTCACCGTGCTCGACGTCGCCAACGGTGTGGGATCGCGACTCGAGTTCGGCAAGTGGTCGTTCATGAACACCGACACCACCGTCCACCTCTACCGGCAGCCTGTCGGCGACTGGACCGGGATCGACGCCCGGATGGCCGTGGGGCCCGGCGGCTACGGGATGACCGGCGCCGAACTCTTCGACGAATCGGGTGCGGTGGCCCGTTCAGCTCAGACCTTGCTCATCCGCCCATTCAATTGATCCCGATCTTGGTGGGTTGTGGCGACTGTTTCCCCTGGACAGGTCCGCCAGAACCCACCAATTCCGGGTCAGAAGCGGCAGGATCGGATGTCTGAGGCCAAAATCGCCTTCGCGCCGAGTTCGGACAGCTCGTCCATCAGATTCTGGTGCTGCTTCCGAGGCACCAGCGACCGGACGGCCACCCAGTTGTCGTCCGCCATCGGGGCGACGGTCGGCGACTCGAGACCGGGAGTGATCTTCATCGCCGCCTCCAGCAACGACTTGGGGCAGTCGTAGTCGAGCATGACGTAGCGCTGCCCGTAGACGACGCCCTGGACGCGGGCGATGAAGCGTTGCGCAGCCTTGGTGCGCTCGGCCCCGGCACGTTGAACCAGTACGCCTTCGGAGTCGCAGAGCGATTCACCGAACGCCGACAATTGATGCTGCTTCAGAGTCCGGCCTGAGCCGACCACATCGGCGATGGCATCCGCCACGCCGAGCTGGATGGAGATCTCGACCGCGCCGTCCAATCGGATGATCGTCGCCTCGATGCCGCGCGCGGCAAGATCGGCACGGACGAGGTTGGGGTATGAGGTGGCGATGCGCTTGCCCGCCAGATCGGCGACGGTCCACTCCTTCTCGTTGGGTCCGGCATAACGGAACGTCGACGTCCCGATCCCGAGGGCGAGACACTCGTCCACATCGGCACCCGAATCGAGAGCGAGGTCGCGACCGGTCAAGCCGAGGTCGAGCTCGCCGGAACCGACGTAGATCGCGATGTCTTTGGGGCGAAGGAAGAAGAACTCGACCTCGTTGGCCGGGTCGAGAACGGTCAGGTCCTTGGAGTCCGAGCGGCGGCGGTAGCCGGCCTCACTGAGGATCTCGGCGGCCGACTCGGAGAGAGCCCCCTTGTTGGGGACGGCAACGCGCAGCATGGGTGGGTCCTATCGGCAGAAGTGAGTCAGACGCTGTGGTGAGGCAGATGTTGGGGTGTATCGCGATCACAGATGCTTGTACACATCGTCTGTGGTCAGACCGCGTTTGATCATCATCACCTGGAGCCAATAGAGCAACTGAGATATTTCCTCACCCAGCGCCTCGGATGACTCGTGCTCGGCAGCAAGCCACACTTCGCCGGCCTCCTCGATGATCTTCTTGCCGAGGGTGTGCACGCCCTTGTCGAGGGCGGCGACCGTGCCGCTGCCCTCCGGACGGGTAGCAGCCTTGTCGGTCAGTTCGGCAAACAGCTCATCGAAGGTCTTCACGGTGCCCCATTGTCCCATTGAAGGCAGCCGCGACCTCAGCGAGGGTCAGCCCGAGAAGACTTCGACGAATCGTTCGGCGCGGACCCGCGGGAACCGGGGCCGCCGACGGTACGACGATCGCCGCACATCCCGCCGCGGTCGCGGCCTGGGTGCCGGTCGGGGAATCCTCGAACGCCAGACAGTCGGCCGCGTCGACTCCCAGCAGATGGGCCGCCCGCAGGTATGGGTCGGGCGCCGGCTTGCCCACCGGCACCTCGTCACCACAGACCGTTGCCGCGAAGCGGTCCCGGCCGATGGTGTCGAGCGCCTGCTCGGTCAGCACACGTTCGGTGTTGGTCACCAGAGCTAGAGGAATGCCTTGCGCTGCAATCATGTCCAGCGCTTCCCGCGCGCCCGACATCCACGGGATCCCGGCGGTGAACAAGGTCGACACCCGATCGCGTAGCCAAGCCCCACGCCCCGGATAGTCCCTGTCGTCGACAGGGACTGAGGCTGCGGCAAACACCTTTGTCAGTGCATCGTTCATCGAGTTGCCCAGCGTGGACTCGCGGAGCTCGTGCGTCATCTCGATGCCGAGATCGACCGCGAGATCCCCCATCGCGATGTCCCAGAGCTTTTCGGAGTCCAGCAGGGTGCCGTCCATGTCGAACAGCGCGGCTTTCGGTAGATCACTCACCCCCACATCCTTGCCGACCGGGCGGCCTCGACCGAAATCGGTGACGAACGTGCGGGTCAGCGGTTGCCGGCGCTCCAGGCGAACGGCAGCTCGGTTCCGTTGAGGACGTTCGCGCCGATGGCCTGGCTCTTGAAGATCGTCGGGTTGTGCACCGAGATCGTTCTGGCGTTGCGCCAATGGCGATCGAGCCGCAGGCTCTCGGAGGTGATGGACGCGCCACCGACCTCGAACAGGTCGTTCGTGGCCCGGAGCACCAGATCGCTCACGGTGATCTGGGCCTGGGCGGCGGCCAGTTCTGCGCGATCGAGCAGAACCGGGTCGGCGGCGGTCGTCGCGTCGACCAACACCTCGTCGAGAAGGTCGGCGACCGCGAGAACTGCTGTCCGGGCGGTGAATGCTGCCGCGGACAGTTTGCCGATGACCTGCTGGACCAACGGGTCTTCACGGGGCAGATCTGCTGCCGCGTGGGTGTACGAGCGAGTGCGGTCGCGCACCCACTGTGCGGTGTCGTCGGTGGCTCGTTGGGCGATACCCGCGAGGACGGCGAGTTGAACGAGCTGGAGATACGAGGTGGCGTATGTCTTGCCCGCTGCCCCGTATCCCGGGCCGAGGATCCGGTCTGCGGCCACGGCGACGTCGCTGAACTCGGTGGTGCCGCTGGCCGTGAGCCGCTGGCCGAATCCATCCCAGTCGTCATGCTGTGTGATCCCGTCGGCGTCTGCGTCGACCAGGACGGACACTCGCTGCCCGTCCTGGTCTGCGGCGACGAGAATGTAGTTCGAGTACAGCGACCCGGTGCTGTAGTACTTGGTGCCGTTCAACACCCATCCGTCACCCTTTGCCGTGAGGCGCGTTCGATAACGGTCCACGGCGCCGACACCGGGCTCGGTGATGGCGTTGCCGACGAGAACGCCACCGGCCACAGCTCGCAGCCAGGTGTCGCGCTCGTCGCTGGGTTCCGCCAGCCGCTGATCCTCGGCGAAGCTGAAGTGCACGCGGAGCGCCTGAGGAAGGTTCGACTCAGCGGCCGCGAGGTCGATCAGCAGCCGGAACTGTTGCCGCACAGTCGCGCCCAGGCCCCCGAATTCCACTGGTGCGCGCAGCGCTCCCAGCCCGGCTTCCCGAAGTCTGTGCACCTCGTCGAAGGCGAGTCGACGGTCGACCTCCCGTTCGGTCGCGCCAGCGGAGATGCTTTCGAAGACGGGGCGGAAGCGGGCGTCGAGTTCGTCGTCGGTGACAGAGCCGGTGGTGGCGTCAGTTGTGATCGTCATGCCACGAGTGTTGGTCACCCGCGCGATGAAGGCACCAGTTCGATTCACGCTGAATCAAACCGCGCTGACACCCTCCCCACCGGTTTTCCGTTTCCGCGCCGGTGTCACGACGCCGGTACGGAAACGGAAAGCCGGCACGGATGGGCGTTTCAGGTGTTGAAGTACTTCGCCTCGGGATGGTGCAGGACAAAGGCGTCCGTCGACTGCTCCGGATGCAGCTGCAGCTCTTCTGAGAGCTCGACTCCGATGCGTCCGGGCTCGAGCAGATCCATCATCTTCGCCCGGTCCTCGAGATTCGGGCACGCACCGTAGCCGAACGAGAACCGCGCACCGCGATACTTGAGGTCGAAGAAGTCCTGCGCATTGTCAGGGTCTTCCGCGGCCATGGCGGTGTCGCCGAACCGGAGTTCCTCTCGAACCCGCTGATGCCAGAACTCGGCCAGCGCCTCGGTGAGCTGGACCCCGATGCCATGTACCTCGAGATAGTCGCGGTAAGCGTCTTCGGCGAAGAGGGCGTTCGCGAAATCGGCGATCGGCTGACCCATGGTCACCAGCTGGAACGGCAAGACGTCGACGACACCGGTCTCGATCGCCTCCGATCGCGGCCTGATGAAGTCCGCGATACACAGGAATCTGCTTCGCTGCTGGCGCGGGAACTCGAAGCTGTGCCTGACCGGGGCGTCGGGACGCGGTTCGGTGAGCACGTGAACCGTGTCACCCTCGCTGACCGCCGGGAAGTAGCCATAGACGACGGCCGCGTGCTGCAGGATGTTCTCCGACGTGAGCCGGTCGATCCAGTACCGCAACCGTGGCTTGCCGTCGGTATCGACGAGATCCTCGTAGCTGGGCCCTTCTCCGGCCCGGGCTCCGCGAAGTCCCCACTGACCCAAAAACAGTGCGCGTTCGTCGAGCAGGGTGCGGTACTCCGCGATGGGAACACCCTTGATGATGCGCGAGCCCCAGAACGGAGGCGTCGGAACAGGTAGTCCGGCAGCAACATCCGAACGCTCCGGGACCACGATCGGTTCGGCTTCGGCTTTACGCTTTTCGGCGATCCGCTTCGACCGCTCATGCCGCTTCTTCCGCTCGGCGGTCTTCTCGGCCGCCGCAATCGCCTCGGGGCTGTCGGGATCGGGTCCGCCGCCACGCTTGGTCAGCATGATGTCGTCCATCAACCGCAGACCTTCGAAAGCATCTCGCGCGTAATGCACGTCGCCCTCATAGGTTTCGCTGAGGTCGTTCTCGACGTAGGAGCGGGTCAACGCCGCGCCGCCGAGCAGCACCGGATAGTTCTCGGCGAGCCCCCGCGTGTTGAGCTCTTTGAGGTTGTCCTTCATCACCACGGTCGACTTCACCAGCAGTCCGGACATACCGATCACGTCGGCGTTCTTGTCCTGCGCCACCTCGATGATCGTGGAAATCGGTTGCTTGATACCGATGTTGACCACTTCGTAGCCGTTGTTCGACAGGATGATGTCGACGAGGTTCTTGCCGATGTCGTGCACGTCGCCTTTGACGGTCGCCAGCACGATACGGCCTTTGCCGTCTTCGCCGGTGGCCTCCATGTGTGGTTCGAGATGCGCGACAGCGGTTTTCATGACCTCGGCCGACTGCAACACGAACGGCAGCTGCATTTGACCGGAGCCGAACAACTCGCCGACGGTCTTCATCCCCGACAGCAGCGTCTTGTTGATGATGTCGAGCGGAGGCACCTGGGTCATGGCCTCGTCGAGATCGTCTTCGAGTCCCGCCCGCTCGCCGTCGACGATACGTCGTTCCAGCCGTTCGAAGAGGGGCAGCTTGGCCAGTTCTTGGGCCCGCGATTCGCGTGCCGATGCCGCGGAAACACCCTCGAACAGTTGCATCAGCTTCTGCAGAGGGTCGTAGCCCTCACGCCTACGGTCATAGACCAGGTCGAGGGCGATCTCGCGGTGCTCGTCCGGGATCCGCGCCATCGGCAAGATCTTCGACGCGTGCACGATCGCGGTGTCGAGACCGGCTTGCACGCACTCGTTGAGGAAGACCGAATTCAGTACTTGGCGCGCGGCCGGATTGAGTCCGAACGAGACGTTCGAGATGCCCAGCGTGAAATGCAGCCTCGGGTGCCGTTCCTTGAGGGTGCGAATCGCCTCGATCGTCTCGATCGCGTCCCGGCGCACCTCTTCCTGACCGGTCGAGATCGGGAATGTGAGGGCATCGATGATGATGTCCTCTTCTTCCATCCCCCAGTTGTCGACGATGTCGGTGATGAGCCGCTCGGCGACCCGGACCTTCCATTCGGCAGTGCGGGCCTGGCCTTCTTCGTCGATGGTCAGTGCCACCACGGCTGCGCCGTGTTTCTTGGCCAGCTTCATGATTCTCGTGAAGCGCGAATCGGGTCCGTCGCCGTCCTCGTAGTTCACCGAGTTCACGGCGCACCGACCACCGAGATGCTCGAGGCCGGCTTCGATGACCTCGGGCTCGGTGGAGTCGAGCATGATCGGCAACGTCGACGACGTGGCGAGGCGGCTTGCCAATGCGGACATGTCCGCAGCACCGTCACGGCCTACGTAGTCGATGTTGAGGTCGAGCATATGCGCGCCGTCGCGGGTCTGATCCTTCGCGATGTCGAGGCACTTCTGATAGTCCTCTGCCAGCATCGCATCGCGGAACGCCTTGGAGCCGTTCGAGTTGGTGCGCTCACCGATCATCAGGATGCTGGCGTCCTGCGCGAACGGGACGGAACTGTAGAGCGACGAGATCTCGGCTTCGTGCTCCGGCGTGCGCTGGGCCTTGGTGGTGCCGCGTACCGCCTCGGCGACCTGCCGGATGTGCTCGGGCGTGGTGCCACAGCACCCGCCGACGAAGGACAGGCCGAACTCGGAGACGAAACCACTCAACGCGGTGGCCAGCTCTTCCGGCGTCAGCGGGTACTCGGCGCCGTTCGGACCGAGTTGTGGCAGCCCGGCATTGGGCATGACCGAGACGGGGATTCGCGCGTGTTTCGTCAGATAGCGCAGATGTTCGCTCATCTCTGCGGGGCCGGTGGCGCAGTTCAGACCGATCATGTCGATACCGAGTGGCTCCAGCGAGGCGAGGGCCGCTCCGATCTCCGAACCGAGCAGCATGGTGCCGGTGGTCTCCACCGTCACATGCGCGATGATCGGGATGCGCCGACCGAGTTCGGAGAATGCTTCCTGCGACCCGAGGATGGCGGCCTTCACCTGCAGCAGATCCTGGGAGGTCTCGATCAAGATGGCATCGGCGCCGCCGTCGACCATTCCGAGCGCGCATTCCTTGTACGCGTCCCGGATCACGCCGAACGTCGTATGACCAAGGGTCGGGAGCTTGGTGCCCGGACCGATCGATCCCAGGACGAAGCGCGGGGTTCCGTCGGCACTGGGACCGAACTCGTCGGCGACCTCACGCGCCAAGCGGGTGCCCTTGTACGCCAGCTCCCGGATGCGATCGGCGATGTCATAGTCGCCGAGGTTCGACAGGTTGCAGCCGAACGTGTTGGTCTCGACCGCGTCCGCGCCCGCCGCGAAATAGGCGCGGTGGATCTCCTTGAGGACATCGGGACGGGTGTCGTTGAGGATCTCGTTGCAGCCCTCGAGACCGATGAAATCGTCAAGGGTGAGGTCTGCTGCCTGCAACATGGTGCCCATGGCCCCATCACCGATCAAGACGCGTTTGCCCATGGCGGTGAGCAATCCCGAATCGAAGTTTGGTGAAGTGGCTGACGACATGGTTATCAGGGTAGTTCGCTCTCACTCGGTGTTCGGTCGTAGGCTGGTTCAGTGAACGCAAACCTTCCACGCTTGCGCCGCCCCACGCTAGTTGCTGCCTTCGAGGGTTGGAATGACGCCGGCGACGCGGCCAGCGGAGCTGTGGAACATCTTGAGCTCGTCTGGGACGCCGTACCTCTTGCCGAAATCGATTCCGACGACTACTACGACTTTCAGGTCAACAGGCCCATGATCAAACAGATCGATGGCGTCACCCGAAGGATCGATTGGCCGACCACCTCGATCTCGTACTGTACGCCGCCCGGTGCGGACCGGGACATCGTCCTCCTCCGGGGAATCGAACCCAACATGAGGTGGCGAGGTTTTTGCAACGAAATCCTCGAGATCGCCCGTGAGCTGCAGGTAGACACTGTTGTGATCCTCGCCGCGCTGCTTGCCGACACCCCCCACACCCGGCCGGTCCCGGTCACCGGTGCCGCGTACAGCGGTGAGTCGGCGAAACAGTTCAAACTCGAGGAGAGCCGATACGAGGGCCCGACCGGCATCACCGGGGTCCTGCAGGACGAATGCGTCAAAGCAGGCATCCCGGCCATCTCCTTCTGGGCCGCGGTCCCCCACTACGTGTCCACCCCACCGAACCCCAAGGCCTCGGCCGCGTTGCTCAGTCATCTCGAGGAGGTCCTCGATGTCGAGGTACCGCTCGGAGAGCTGCCCGAGCAGGCCGAGGAGTGGGAACGCGCCGTGACCGAGATGACGGAAGACGACGATGAGATCGCCGATTATGTGCGCGGCCTCGAAGAACGCGGCGATGCCGAGGTGTCCGTGGACGAGACGCTGTCGAAGATCGACGGTGACGCCTTGGCCGCCGAGTTCGAACGCTATCTGCGCCGCCGCGGGCCCGGAGGCAGCTTCGGGGCGTGATCACGCCGGGTTCGCAGTGACGGTGAGTACCTGACAATCGGTTCGTAACGCCGCTGCAAGTAGCGGTTCATCCGGTTGCCGTTCACTGACTCCCATGTCCAGTACCCCGAAGTTCTTGCAGGGTGTCTTCTCCTTCACCGGCACCGGATTGACCAAGGCAGCCCCCTTGGATCCCTCGCTGGCCTACCAGGTCCCGGCAGGCATGACCGTTCAGCCTCTGTATTTCCGCGGCGGCAACAGCAGCGACGAGTTGGTCTATGTGACACTGCTCCGCGATCAACAGCCGATGCGATGGTTCCCCATGGGCGCGAAGTCGTCGGTCAACGTCCCTCTGCGCGTTGTCGAGGATGTCGATCCGGACACTTTGCTCGAGTTGGTGTTCGCCGCGCCCGAAGGATGCACGGGTGAGCTGGTCGTCGACTTCGGGTTCACGGAGTTCTGATGACAGACAAACCCGAGCTCGACCGCCTGGTGGTGATCGGCAACGGTATGGCCGGTGCCCGCACGGTCGAAGAGATCCTGTCGCGCGGCGGTGGTTCCCGGTTCGAGATAACGATGATCGGCGACGAACCGTACGGCAACTACAACCGGATCATGCTCTCGCACGTCCTCGCAGGCGAGAACTCGATCGACGACGATGACCTGATGCTCAATCCGATGGCCTGGTATCGCGAGAACAACGTGACACTGTTCTCCGGCGATCGAGCGATGCAGATCGACCGGTTCGCGAAATCGATCACCTGCGAGAGCGGCCGCGTCATCGACTACGACACCCTGATCATCGCCACGGGCAGCAATACCTTCTTCCCCAACATGGACGGGCTGCGTGAACCCGACGGACGCCTGGCACGCGGGGTCTTCGGCTTCCGGACCATCGAGGACACCAACGGCATGCTCCAGATGGCCCTGTCGCGTGACGACATGCGCGCAGTGGTCATCGGCGGTGGCCTGCTCGGTCTCGAAGCGGCCTACGGACTGCGCACCCAGGGCATCGACGTCGACGTGGTCCACTCCCCCGGGCACCTGATGAACCAACAACTCGACGAACGCGGCGGACGAGTGCTGCGCAACAAGATCGAGGAACTCGGTGTCGGGGTGTACACGTCCAAGCGCACCACCACAGTGCTGCGCAACGAGGCCGGCCAGGTGGCCGGGGTCGGCTTCAACGACGACACGTCGCTACCCGCCGACATGATCGTCGTCACAGCGGGTATCCGGCCCAACGTGGAACTCGCCAGGGCCGGCGGGCTGGTCATCGAACGCGGCATCGTCGTCGATGATCAGATGCGCTGCGAGGACGAGGGATCCATCTATGCCGTGGGCGAATGCTGCCAGCACCGCGGCGAGGTCTACGGCCTCGTCGCGCCGCTCTGGGAGCAGGCCGTCGTACTGGCCGACGTGCTGACCGGCGCCGATCCCACCGCCGCGTATCACGGCTCGCGACTCACCACGAAACTCAAGGTCGCCGGGGTCGACGTCGCAGCGATGGGTGTCAAAGGGCCGGAACGCGACACCGACGAATTCGTGCAGTTCTACGAACCTCGCAGCGGCACGTACAAGTCGGTCGTGGTGCGGGACAACAAGCTGATCGGTGCGATGTTGCTCGGCGACATCAGCAAGGTCAATTTCTTGACCCAGGCCTTCGACGACAAGGTCCCCCTGCCCGACGAACGCATCAGCATGTTGTTCGACATGGGGACGCCCAGCGCGCAGACCGGCGCCGCAGAGCTCGCCGACGACGTGCAGGTCTGCAACTGCAACGGCGTCACGAAGGGCGACATCGTCGCCTGCGTGCATTCGGGTGCGAAGACCGTCGGCGACGTGGTTGCCAAGACCCGGGCCGGAAAAGGTTGCGGCTCCTGCAAAGGCCTCGTCGGTGACATCGTCGCATGCGCGGCCGGCGGCGATCTCGCCGTCGATCCGGCGGCGGACTGGTATGTCCCGGCCATCCCGATGGACAAGCCGGAACTGATGGCGCAGATCAAGGAGCGCAATCTGCGCTCGGTGTCCGCGGTCCTCGGCGAACTCGCACCCTCGGGCGACGACGTGACGGCCAAGATGCCCATCGCGTCGTTGCTGCGCATCATCTGGGGTGCCGATTGGGAGGACGAACGCGGCGCACTCTTCATCAACGACCGTGTACACGCGAACATCCAGCGCGACGGCACGTTCTCCGTGGTCCCGCAGATGAAGGGCGGCGTGACGAACCCGGCGCAGTTGCGTCGTATCGCCGACGTCGCGGAGAAATACGACATACCGATGGTCAAGGTCACCGGCGGTCAGCGGATCGATCTGCTCGGGATCAAGAAGGAAGACCTGCCGAAGGTGTGGGCAGACCTCGACATGCCGTCGGGATACGCGTACGGCAAGAGTTTCCGCACGGTCAAAACCTGTGTCGGACTTGATTTCTGCCGCTTCGGCCTGGACGACTCCACCGCACTCGGGATCGCCATCGAGGAGAAGTACCAGGGCCTGGAGTCGCCGGCGAAGCTGAAGCTTGCGGTCACCGGATGTCCGCGCAACTGCGCTGAAGCACTGTGCAAGGACTTCGGCGTCGTCGCGGTGGGCGATGGGAAGTGGGAGATCTACGTCGGTGGCGCGGCAGGGGCCCACATCCGGAAGGGTGACCTGCTCGCGACAGCCCACGGCGCCGACGAGGTCATCCGGATCTGTGGGGTGTTCATCCAGTACTACCGGGAACAGGCGAAGTGGCTCGAACGGACCTACGCGTGGGTGCCGCGCGTCGGGATCGACGAGCTGAAGGCGATCCTGATCGATGACCGCGATGGGTTGGTGGCGGGTCTCACCGACCGGATCAACGCCTCCGCTGCGGCCTACACCGATCCATGGAAAGAACGTCTCGCGCCGAAATCGCCCGCACAGTTCAGCCCGTCGTTGCCGCTCATCAAGCTGCCATTGGTACCGGTCCGATGAGCGCGCCGACGTCGAGCGTGGTGGGGTCCATCACCGATCTCACCGTGGGCGAGGGCCGGACCTACGTGGTGGACGGTCAGCAGGTCGCGGTCTTCCTGCTGGGCGACGGAACCCTGCGGGCCCTCGGAGCCCGGTGCCCGCATCGAGGCGGCCCGATCGCCGACGGTCAGACGGACGCGACGAAGGTGATGTGCCCACTGCACCAGTACACGTTCGCGTTCGCCGACGGTGCCTGCACCAATGGCGATGTCGAGCCGCTGCCGGTCTTCAAGGCCGAGATACGCGACGGTGAGATCCACCTCTGGACCTGATGCGACCCGAAGGGTCAGGAGATCCGCTCGATCGACACGACGGGGGTGGTGATCCGCCAGGTACGGACATCCGGGTCGTCCGCGGCGCGAACCCAGAACTGTGCGGACTCGCCTACCCGGCACGACTTCACGCCGAGCAGTGGTATGTCCTCGGAATCTCGGCGAAGCCGACTCACCGACCATGATTCATCGTCTGTGCCACCGACCCCGGGTGCGCGTAGCAGCGTCATCTCACCGAAGTCGAGCAGATAGGTCGAGGTACGGGTCAGCACGGTCCAGACGCCCTGCGCCGTACCGGGGTCGATCTCCTCAACGTTCGCCACGATGAGAGACCTTACCGGGGCTCGGTCAGCGGAACGCCCAGCAACGCGTCGACCGCCGCGGCGATCTCGCCGGGCGCGGCCGTGTCCGAACCCAATCCGTCATGTACGTCGGCTGCCCAGGCGTCGATGGCGGCGATTGCCTTGGGGGTGTCCAGATCATCGGCCAGGTGCTGGCGCAGACGCTCGATCGTCGGTGCCGACGCCGGGCCGGAGTCATTGGTGGCGGCGCGTCGCCACCGGGCGAGCCTGTTGACGGCGTCGTCGAGGACGTCATCGGTCCACGCCCGGTCCTGGCGGTAGTGACCGGCGAACAACCCGAGCCGGATGGCGGCCGGGTCGACCTGTGCTGCACGAAGTTTCGACACGAACACGAGGTTGCCCCGCGACTTCGACATCTTCTCGCCGTCGAGGCCGATCATCCCGGTGTGCACATAGTGCTTGGCGAACCGGCGATCGCCGGTCAGCGCCTCCGCGTGTGCCGCGGAGAACTCGTGGTGCGGGAAGATCAGGTCGCTCCCACCGCCCTGCACGTCAAAACCGGATCCGATCCGGTTCAAAGCGATTGCCGCGCATTCGATATGCCATCCGGGTCGGCCAGGACCGTGGGGTGAATCCCACGACGGCTCGCCGTCGCGGGCGGCTCGCCAGACCAGCGCATCGAGCGGATCCCGCTTCCCCGGGCGGTCTGGATCGCCGCCGCGCTCGGCGAAGAACTTCTGCATCGTCGGGAGGTCGTATCCGGACTCGTAACCGAACTGCTCGGTCGCGTCGGTCCGGAAGTAGATGTCAGGGTGCTCGGCATCGTCGACGATGTACGCGGCACCCGAGGCGACCAGCTTGCCGACGACCTCCACGACCTCGTCGACCGACTCGACCGCACCGATGTAGTCCCGCGGCGGCAGCACCCGCAACGCCGCCATGTCCTCCCGAAAGAGCTGGATCTCCCGCTGCCCCAGATCGACCCAATCGATGCCGTCCCGGTCGGCGCGCTCGAACAGCGGATCGTCGACGTCGGTGATGTTCTGCACGTAATGCACATCATGACCCAGATCACGCCAGATCCGATTCACGAGATCGAACGCGAGATAGGTCGCGGCGTGGCCGAGATGCGTTGCGTCGTAGGGAGTGATGCCGCACACATACATTGTTGCGGTGGCACCGGGCACGACAGGGCGCACCTGCTGATCAGAGGTGTCGAAAAGCCTCAGCGCCGGACCCCGACCGGGGACGGACGGAACGACGGTGTCAGACCACGACTGCATGGACTCCACCTTAAGGCGAGGCCGGCGGCGGCCGCTGTCAGGGCTGCCGGAATCGCTCGACGATGAACGGTCTGATCAGAATGCAGGCCAGGGTATCGGCCGGGACCGGTTGGCGTCAGGCATCACCGGATCGGCGACCATCACCGTTGCGCGCACGATGAGTGCGTCGATCTCCGCGGGGGTGATGAGGTCCACCAAACGTCCCCGAAGTGGCGATGAGACCTGCTCGAGCGAGTGCAGCAATCCTTCGACGTCCTCGATGAGATGAGCGGGTATCGGCTGGTTCGCCCAACCCCACAGCACGGTTCGCAATTTGTCCTCGGTGTGCAGACAGATGCCATGGTCGACGCCGTAGACCTGGCCGTCGAGGCCCTCCAGGACATGCCCGCCTTTTCGGTCCGCGTTGTTGATGAGCACGTCCAGGACCGCCATCCGTTGTAGCCGGGGATCGTCGGCGTGGACCAACGCCACATCCTCACCGCGCCCGTCGACGGCAGACAGGATCAGCTTCCATCCCTCGGGGATCAGGTCCGGCGAGCACAGGTCGACCAGATCCAGGCGCGCGGGCAACCCGTCGGTCGGTTCAGGGGTGTCGATCCACCGCTGCACCATGCCCGGGCCGAACTGCCCGTCCCGCAGCAGCGTCACCGGCACCACCGACCAGCCCAGGGCGTCGGAGACCAAGAAGGAGGCGACCTCGCGACCGGCGAGAGTGCCGTCGGGGAAGTCCCACAGCGGTTGCTCGCCACGGACCGGCTTGTACACACAACGAAGGCGGTCGTCGCCGAGGATGGCGTCGCACACCAGGGTGGCGTTGCTCGCCGAACGAATCTGTCCGATGAGCTCGAGTTCGCCATCGGCGAGGATCTGCGCCACGTCGAGCGATTCAGGCTCGGGCACTGGTGCGCTCACGTGTGCGCTACCTGTCCGGACCTGCGGTCGGACCCTCATCGGTGTCGTCGTCGCCCAGGCTCGGGTCGTCGAAGAGATCGGGATCGACGAATTCGAGCGAAGGCCCGAACTCGGCGTCGCGCCGATATCCGTTGGTACGGACGCAGATGTGGCCGGCCGAATCGAGCGGGTCACCGCACAGCGGGCATGGTTCGCGACCCGCAGAGATGACACTCGACGATCGCGTCGCGAACTCACGGGCCGCGCCAGTGCTCAGGAAGACCCGCACCGCATCCGGCCCATCCTCGGTGTCGTCGAGGACAACACTCTCGTCGAACTCTCCTTCGGTGATGGCGAGCAGTTCGACCACCACCGCCTCGGACTCCGAATCCCACCCGAGACCCATCGTCCCGACCCTGAACTCGGCATCGACCGGCATGACCAATGGGCTCAGATCCTCGACCCGCGACAGCTCTGCGGGCAGAGGTGTACCGAATCGGCGGTGCACCTCTTCCAGCAGGGCTCCGATTCGATCGGCGAGTATCTGAACCTGCTGCTTCTCGAGCATCACGCTGATCACGCGGGTCTCGTGGACCGCCTGCAGATAGAAGGTCCGGTCACCGGGCTGGCCGACCGTTCCGGCGATGAAACGGTCCGGACTGCGGAAGACGTGTATCGCTCTGGCCATGGCACCTCCGTTCTTCGAAATTGATTATCCCCATCCGGGGCGGGTTCGCCCATACCGAGGACGTTCCGCGCGGGCCGCCCGAGCGGCCAGTGCGTGCGTTCAGGTTCCGGTCGAACCGCCGACCACGGCCTCATCAGCATGTTTGCCTTCGGTCTTCGCCTCGGACTTCGGTGCCGACGCCAGCTTCTGCAATGTCGAAGTGCAGTTCACCGCATGCACGTAGGGTCGCGCAACGCTGTATCGGACCACACTCATCGATGCGGGCTCGACCACGATCCGTTGGAACGAGTCCAGGTGCATCCCCATCGCGTCTGCGAGGACCGCCTTGATGACGTCGCCGTGCGAGCATGCCACCCAGACGCCTGCTCCGTCTTCACCAGAGAAACGGGCGTCGAGTTCACGAACCGCGGCGACCGCGCGTGCCTGCACCTGCGCGAGCCCTTCACCGCCGGGAAAGATCGCGGCGGACGGCTGCTGTTGCACCACCCGCCACAACGGCTCCGACAACAGTTCCTTGATCGGGCGGCCGGACCACTGCCCATAGTCGACCTCGAGGAGTCGTTCATCGACGATCTCGTCAATGCCGAGGTGCTGCACCAGCGGCGTCACCGTCTGCTCGCACCGTTGCAGGGGCGACCTTACGACGGCCGCCAACGGCCCCGCCGCAGCGATCCGCTCCACGATCGCGGCCGCTTGGGAGCGGCCGTGCTCGTCGAGATCGACTCCTGGGGTCCGGCCGGCCAGCACACCTGAGGTGTTCGCGGTCGAGCGTCCGTGGCGTAGCAATATGACCGTCACGTATTTCACCTTATGCGGAACTGGGAACCCACCTGTGGTGGCGCAGGTCAGACGGGTGGCAGCGGTGCTTGCCGAGCCGGACGGGGGTGCGATCAGGTCGCGCTGATCACGCCGCCGGCGAGCAACGCCATGACCACGACGCCGAGAATGACCCGATACCCCACGAACCAGTACAGGGAATGGTTGGCCACGAACTTGAGCAGCCAGGCGATGGCGGCGTATCCGACCACGAACGCGATGGCCGTGGCCACCAACAGTTGGGGCCCCGGCGCCTCCATCCCGTCACCGCTGGGGTTGAACGCATCAGGCAGGCTGAACAAGCCGGATGCGGTGACCGCGGGTATGGCCAGCAGGAACGAGAAGCGGACCGCTGCTTCGCGTTTGAGGCCCAGGAACAGGCCGGCGCTGGCGGTCGCACCGGAGCGCGACACGCCGGGGATCAGCGCCAGACACTGCGCGAATCCCATCACGAGGCCGTCCCGGGTGGTCAGCTTCTCGATCGGCCTTTCTTTGCGTCCGAAGTGCTCCGCAGCAGCGATGACGAGCGAGAAGAAGATGAGCATCGCCGCGACCAACCACAAGTTTCTGGCACCGGTCCGGATCTGGTCCTTGAACAGGAAGCCGAGGACGCCGATAGGGATGGTGGCGATGATCACATACCAACCCATCCGGTAGTCGAGGTCGCGTTTGGCGGCGTCGAACAGACCGCGGAACCACGCCGTGATGATCCGGACGATGTCTCTTGCGAAGAAAACCAGCACTGCGGCCTCGGTTCCGAGCTGGGTGACGGCGGTGAACGATGCACCGGCGTCTTGTCCGAACCAGATCTCCGAGACGATCCGCAGATGTCCGGACGACGACACGGGCAAGAATTCGGTCAGTCCCTGAACAGCCCCCAGGACGATCGACTGGGCCCAACTCATCGTGTCTGTCACTGCGCAGATGCTACTGGAATCCCCCGTCCCCTCCCTCTCGGACACATCCGGCGCACCGGATTTCGGTGCACGCGCACCGAACCAGCAAGATGGGTGTCATGAATGTGCGCGGGAGACCTGGCGTGGTGATGGCGGCGGCAGCTGCTCTGGTGCTTGTGCTCGCAGGATGTTCCGATTCCGGAGACACCCCCGACGTCCCGACGATCGCGCCGCAGACGCCGATCGCCGCGCCGATCGTCGAGGCCGGCGCGCCCGCAGGTGAGGTCGTCCCGATGCCCGACGCCGGCGGCGCCCTTGCCTATTGCCCCAGTACCGAGCAGCTGGCCGTCCTGTCGGCAGACGGGCGGTCGGTGGAGTTCCGCCCGACCGCAGCGCTGACTTCGCCGACCCGCACTGTTGAGTTGAGCGACAAGGCATCCGGATTCGGAACCTTCGCCGACGGCGTACTCCAGGTCCTCATTCCCAGCGCTCTGCTCACCGTGGATTCGGCCACCGGAGACGTGGTCAGAACCGATCTGCCGGGTACGCCGCTGTCGGCGGTGCTGACCTCGCAAGGCCAGACGCTGGTCGGCAACGATCTCGGACAAATCGCCGTCATCGGTGCCGACGGAGGCGTTCAGAAAACGATCGCGGGCCTGGTCCGGGTCGACGACCTTGCCGAACACGACGGCCAGGTCGTCGCGCTCGACCGTGCGCAATCGTCGGTGACGCAGGTCGACGTCGCCGACGGAGATCTGGGGGTCGCCCTGCGATCGGGCGACGGTGCGACAAACCTCACAGTTGATCACTTCGGGCGTTTCCTGAGCACGGACACCAAGGGAGGCGAGTTCCTCGCCTTCAGTGGCGACCCGCTCGTCAACAAGTTCCGCTATCCGGTGCCGTTCGGTCCGTACGCCGTAGGCTATGACGACACCCAGAACCTGGCGTGGGTCGCGACCACCGGCGACAACAAGGTGACAGCCTACGAATTGGCCACCGGCACCCCGGTGCAGACGCGTCAGTTCACGACGGTCGGACAGGCCGACTCCATAGTGGTGGATCCCGGCAATGGGACGGTGTATCTGCTCTCGGCGCGTGGCGAGGGCCTGCAGGTCATCAGCTCCGACCAGCAGTGAGGTGGCATTCGTGGCAGTGAAGGGTGGTCGTGGTGGCAGGTAAGCGAACCAGAGGTTTTCCGCGGGAATGGGACATGTCGACGGATGACTACGAGTACATCCCGCTGCGCCTCCCTCCGGAAGTGACCCGTGTCACGGCATCGATGCGGCTGTCGATACAGGCCGAGTTCGGTGGGTGGGAGCTGTCCCGGGTGCGACTGTATGCCGACGGCAGCCGGAAGGTACTGCTCCGCAGACGGCGTCCGCGACTGGCATCGACCGACCAGCCGAACACCGAGATGAGCGCGTGATGGATCAGCTGTTCCGGCGGCTTTATGCCGTGCTGTTGGCGGTGATGTTCCGGATCCCACCGGAGCGGATCCACCGGGCGATGGCGCGGCTGATCAGCGTGGTGGGACGGATCAACCCGCTCCGGGCTCTCGTGGCGAGGGTGCTCGTCGTCGACGATCCGGTGCTGCGCACCCGGGTCTTCGGAGTCGACTTCCCGGCACCGCTCGGGCTGGCTGCCGGGTTCGACAAGGATGCCGAGGCCGTGGATGCGTGGGGTGCCCTGGGATTCGGTTTTGCCGAGGTGGGCACGGTCACCGCCGAAGCGCAGCCAGGGAATGCGGCGCCGCGTCTGTTCCGGCTTCCGCAGGACAGGGCGCTCGTCAACCGTATGGGTTTCAACAATCATGGCGCCGGCGCCGCAGCCAACCTGCTCAAGCAACGCAAGGCGACCCCCACGATGGTGCCGATCGGCGCCAACATCGGGAAAACCAAGGCCGTCGCAGCGAGCGACGCGGTCGCCGACTACCTCGTCAGTGCGCGTCTGCTCGCGCCACTCGCCGAGTTCCTCGTCGTGAACGTCAGCTCACCCAACACGCCCGGGCTTCGAGACCTGCAGGCGGTGGAATCGTTGAGGCCCTTGCTCGCAGCGGTCCAGGCCGCGGTCGAGATCCCGGTGCTGGTCAAGATCGCGCCCGACCTTGCGGATGCGGACATCGACGACATCGCCGACCTCGCACTCGAATTGGGTCTTGCGGGCATCGTCTGTACGAACACCACGATCAGTCGCGAAGGACTCGCGACCCCCGCCGCGGAGGTTGAAAGTCATGGTCCGGGTGGGTTGTCCGGTGCGCCGCTCGCGGATCGCTCACTGGACGTCTTGCGTCGCCTGTACGCCCGGGTCGGTACCCGTCTGACGTTGATCAGTGTCGGCGGGATCGAGACTCCCGAGCAGGCCTGGGAGCGCATCTGCGCGGGCGCCTCCCTGATCCAGGGTTACACCGGATTCATCTACGGAGGCCCGTTGTGGACCAGGGAGATACACCGAGGTCTGGCCCAACGGGTGCGCGCGGCCGGTTACGGTTCGATCGCCGACGCCGTGGGTAGCGCAGCCACGAAACCTTGAGCCACACAGAACACACCCAGCCCGTCCAGGGCTTTCCAGGTGTTGCAACACCTGGAAATGCCTGAACAGACTGGGTTTGGTTCAGTCTTTACTAGTCGCCGTCAGGACGCTCGTAGGTGTTGGTGATGATCGCGCGGGCGATCGCGTGGGAGAACAGGTTGAAACCCAGGTACGCCGGGGTCGCGCCGTCCGGCAATCCCAGGCTCTCGACGTCCACCGCGTGGACGACTGTGTAGTAGTAGTGCACCCCGTGACCGGGAGGCGGCGCCGCGCCGATGAAACGCGGTACGGAGGCATCGTTGTTGAGAGCTACCGCCCCCACCGGCAACGATCCCGGCTCACCATCACCTGCACCGGCCGTCAGCGATGTGATCGCAGCAGGGATGTCGGCGACGGCCCAGTGCCAGAAGCCCGATGCCGTCGGTGCCTCGGGGTCGTAGACCGTCACCGCGAAGCTCTTGGTGTCGGAGGGGAATCCCGACCAGCTCAACTGCGGCGAGACGTCGTCGCCGCCCGCGCCCATGATCCCTGACACCTGGGGCGTGCTCAGAGACGATCCGTCGGTGATGCTCTCGGAGGTGAGGGTGAAAGCCGGCAAGCTCGGTAGTGCGTCGTACGGGTTGTACCTCGACATCGTTGTTCGCGTCCTTTCCGTAGGTGGCCACTCCATCATGCGTGAGGCGGTCGCACTGGTGCACCGATTCAGCTGTGTAGCAAGAAATGTTCGAGGACCTCGGTCCCGAACAACAACGACTCGACCGGTACCCGTTCGTCGACACCGTGAAACAGCGCGGCGAAGTCGAGATCGGTCGGCAGTTTCAAAGGGGCGAATCCGAAACAGCGAATACCCAGGCGCGCGAAGGCTTTTGCATCTGTGCCGCCCGACAGCATGTACGGCACCGTTCGGCCCTGCGGATCGTGAGCCAAGATCGCGTTGTTCATCGCGTCGACGAGATCACCGTCGAAGGTCGTCTCGTACGAGTCCAGCTTCGTCACCCATTCGCGGGTGACCGCAGGCCCGATGAGTTCGTCGACCTCGGCTTCGAAGGCTGCCTGCCTGCCCGGCAGCACCCGGCAGTCGACGACGGCCGTGGCCGTCTGCGGGATGACGTTGGCCTTGTAGCCGGCCTGCAACATCGTCGGGTTGGCGGTGTCGCGCAGCGTCGCGCCGATGATCCGCGCGATGCTCCCGATCTTGAACAACACCGTTTCCAGATCCGGGGTGTCGGGATCGAGTTCGAGCCCCGTTTCCTCGGATACCGCGGCGAGAAACTGCGACACAGACTCGGTCATCACGAGTGGAAAGCGGTGCCTGCCGAGTTTCGCCACCGCCTCGGACAGGATCGTGACGGCATTGTCCTCGTGCAGGAAAGATCCGTGGCCCGCGGTCGCCGTCGCGGTCAGCTTCATCCATGCAATGCCCTTCTCGGCCGTCTCGACCAGATAGAGGCGCTTCTGGGTACCGTCAGGTCGGTCGACGGTCAGAGAGAATCCACCCACCTCTCCGACGGCCTCGGTGACACCCTCGAACAGATCGGGTCGATTGGCGACCAGCCAATGTGACCCCCACTTGCCGCCGGCTTCCTCATCCGCCAGGAACGCGAAGACGATGTCACGCGGCGGTACGGTGCCCTCTTGCTTGAACTGCCGGGCGAGCGCGAGCGCCATCCCGACCATGTCCTTCATGTCGATGGCACCTCGGCCCCAGATGTAACCGTCCTTCACCGAACCCGAGAACGGGTGCACGCTCCAGTCCGCAGGTTCTGCCGGCACCACGTCGAGGTGGGTGTGAAGGAGCAGTTTGCCCCGCCTACGGTCGGCCCCCGGCAGCGTCGCGAACACGTTGCCGCGCCCGGGTTGCCCCGACTCCACGTACTCGGTCTCGAATCCGACCTCGTCGAGCCGCTCTTGCACCCAGCGGGCGCAATCTGCCTCGCCTTTGGTGGTCGCCAGTTCGCCGGTGTTGCTGGTGTCGAATTGGATCAGCCTGCTGACCAACTCGACGACTTCGTCGGTGGCACGCTTCGCTTCGTCGTTCACCTGCTCATTCCTATCACCACAGCAGGGTCTCGCGGTGGCCCCGCAGATCGGGCGTTCCGCGTGCGGTCAGGTCAGATGGTCGAAATCACCCTGCACCCAACCGATGTGACGGTCGGCCGAGCGCCTCAGAATCGTTCGCGCATCGCTGTCTACGAAATCTGCGAAGTTGCCGTAGATCCTGTCGAACTCGAACCTCTCCAACTGGGTCGTGACCCTGTCGACGACTGCCGCCGACAGCGGTATCCGGTTGGGATAGCTGCGCATGAAACTGACACTGGCCCGGTCCGGGTTGGGCAACACGGTGTCGCCGGTGAGCAGCACACCCCGCCCGCCCGCACCCGCACCCCAGTGCGCGATCGCGCTCCCGGGGAAATGCCCACCCGGTTGCGTCAGCGTCACTCCCGGCAACACATCTAGATCTCCGGACCACGGCTCGATGATCGGGTCGTGGCGGGCCACCCACCCCAGATCCGCGCGGGCCACCAGCACGGGTGCATTGTCGAGCGCACGACTCCACTCCACCTGCACCCCGAACATGTGCGGGTGGCTGGCGACGATCGCCACCACCGCGCCGTACGATCGCACCGCCTCGACCCCGGCATCATCGATGAATCCCGGCGGATCCCACATCAGATTTCCGGCGGGCGTACAGACCAACTTGCTCCGCTGGCCGATCCCGACGCCCGGGGTCGTGTGGATCTCGACAAGCCCCGCTTCGAGTTCGCCGACGCCGGTCCGTTGCCCCTCATTGGCCAGCTGCGCCAGGGAGACCCACTGCTGGCCGCCGGGTGGCAGATACTGACGCTCGTCCGCACAGATGTGGCACCGGGGCGGCAGATCCTGGCTGTGTTCCACTGCGCAGGTGCGGCAGATCATCGTCGACCGATCCATGGATCATTGGTAGCAAACCGCCGCTGATATCGGGGCTGTGCTGGCGATTTGGGTTGAGGGCGGCCAGTCGGCTAATGTTATCCGGCGCTGGCAGGTACGCCCTGACAGCGACTCGGGTCCGAGTGGCGGAATGGCAGACGCGCTAGCTTGAGGTGCTAGTGTCCTATTAACGGACGTGGGGGTTCAAGTCCCCCCTCGGACACCCAGAAGACCGTGGTTCACTGAAAAGTGGGCCACGGTTTGTCTTTTGCCCGCGCAAGTACCACCCGCGCGTCCTCACCTGCGATTATGGTTCCGCTATGGACCAGTCCGCTTTCTATGGAGTCGTAGCAGCCACGAACTTCACCTTGCTCGGTCTGTGGTGGGTGGCCATCAAGGATCGCGACGATCTCACCGGGAAGGACGGCCATGGCGGCCAGATGGCCTACCTGGTCTCACTGCAGTTCGTCGTCGCCGCCGCGGTCTCCCTCTTCGCACAGGTCGCTCCGCAGATCGGCGCGATCTGGCGGACCGGCTTCGCCTTCGCAGGTGTCGTCGGGGCCATCGGGGTGGTGATGCTGGCGATCCAATTCCGCGCCAACACCGACAGCAAGGTCATGCCGTGGATCCTGGCCGGACTCGGAGTACCGCTGTACGTGCTGGTCTTCGTCGTCGCGATCTCTCCTGCGCTCGTCGACGCCCTGAACATCACGCTGGCCCCCATAGAGGTCGAGGGCCTGCTGCTGACGATCATCGTGATCCTGGGCGTTCAGGAGGCCTGGTTCGTGGCCATGACGCCGCGCCGCGCTGTCGAGGCAACCCACCAGGCACCTCCCCCGGCCCCCGCGGCGTGAACGCCGGGCGGGCGGATCTGACGGCCGCGAGCGGTCACTACAATGCGATGCGTGCACGAAGCCCCCACTGATTCCATCGACATCGCCGACATGGCGGTGTTCCGCCGTGTCCTCGATCAGGCGGCAGAGCTCGACGCCGGACATCCGGATTCGATCCAGGTCCAGCGCGCTGTCGCGCACATGTTCAAACAGGCCAAGCGGCGCCGCAAGAAACAAAAGCACCAGGTGCGCCTGGACGCGGACCGAAAAGTGCTGGCAGCGACGGCAACCGGTTCGCCCGACCGCATCGACGACGAGACCGCCGGCTTACCGTTGACCGGTGCGCCGGGAACCAGTGCCGGGACCCTCATCCGCCCCCAGAACTGCTATATCTGTAAGCAGGAGTACACGCGGGTCGACGCGTTTCACCATCAACTCTGCCCCGACTGCGCTGCTGAGAATCGGGAGAAACGAACCCAGCACGCCGACCTCACCGGACGACGCGCTCTGCTGACCGGCGGCCGCGCGAAGATCGGGATGTACATCGCCCTGATGCTGCTGCGCGACGGTGCGGAGTTGACCATCACGACGCGGTTCCCCCGCGATGCCGCCCGCCGGTTCGCCAGGCAACCCGACTCCGAGCAGTGGCTGCATCGGTTGCACATCGTCGGCATCGATCTTCGTGATCCCGCCCAGGTGACCGATCTCGCCGATTCGATCGCAACAGCGGGTCCGCTGGACATCCTCATCAACAACGCCGCACAGACGGTGCGCCGGTCCCCCGGCGCGTACAGTTCACTCGCCGATGCCGAGCGGGCGCCCTTGACCGGAGCCGCCGCGACGGTCCCGGTGTTGACGATGGGCGACAGCAGTGAATTGCACCCCCAAGCGCTGGCTTCTGGTGGCGATTCCGATTCCGCTGCCAAAGCGCTTGCCGCCCTTGCCATGACTGCAGGCTCGGCGACGGTCGAGAGGATCGCCGATGGCACCGCGATCGACGCCGGTGGGTTGTTGCCGGACCTCGTCGACAGCAACAGCTGGGTGGAAACCGTCGATCAGGTCGACCCGCTCGAGCTGCTGGAGGTGCAACTGTGCAACAGCGTGGCCCCGTTCATCTTGTTGTCCAGACTCACCCCTGCCCTGCGCGCGTCCCCGGCAAGACGGAAGTACGTGGTCAATGTCTCGGCGATGGAAGGCATCTTTTCGCGGGGGTACAAGGGACCGGGCCATCCGCATACGAACATGGCCAAAGCCGCGTTGAACATGCTCACGCGCACCAGTGCAAGTGATCTCTTCGACGACGGGATCCTGGTCACCGCCGTCGATACCGGTTGGATCACCGACGAACGCCCCCACACCAGCAAGGTCAGGCTCGCCGAGGAGGGATTCCGGGCACCACTCGATCTCGTCGACGGCGCAGCGAGGGTGTACGACCCGGTGGTTCAAGGCGAGTTGGGTGTCGACCTGTACGGGGTCTTCCTCAAGGATTTCGAGCCGTATCCGTGGTGAACGAAGCGCAGGTCTCCACCAGGTTGGCCGAGGCCGCGCTCAGCATCGCGGGCGAGTCTCTCGAGGCGATGACGACGATTCTCGGGGACCTCGGCGACGGGCGGGCGAACCGCCGTCCGCCGCTCGATGGCGCGAACAGCCCCTACGCCATCGTGTTCCACTGCGTGGGGATGCTGGAGCACTGGGCGGGATCAGTCATCGGCGGCGAGTCGATACCGCGGGACCGAGCGGCTGAGTTCACCGCGTCCGGACCCGTCGACGACCTCATCGAGCGGGTGGGTGACGTGCGGTCCCGCTTGGCCGGATGGGTCGAGATCGCTGTGTCCGAGGGGATCCGGGACCGGTCGGCGAAAGGATCCACTCGCAGCGATGCCGCGACTGCGACCCCCGAGTGGGTGCTGCTCCACATACAGCGCGAGTTGGCCCAGCATCTGGGCCAACTCGAACTGACACGGGATCTGCTGACTCAGTCCTGACGTTCGCGCACGTGGTATGCGGCGCCGGCGTTCTCCCGTTTCTTCATCGCAAGGATCGCTGCATGATGGCGGCGGGCGTGATACGCCAACGGGAAGTAGGTCAGCCGCTCCGGCAGGACTTTGTAAGAGCGTCGGATCACGCGATGCATCCGCTCGAGATCTCGCTGCTCACGGTCACTCCAACTCAGTCCGAGGATCTCGCGCACCCGGGGATCCATCACCCCGACCGTGGTCAGGTAATTCAGGTTCTGGATGGGCGAGGTGGCGATCTTCGCCGCCTTGATCGCTGCGGGCCGCAGCGCCGCCGGCACCGACTCGGGTATGGGCGGTGCCTGGCGCATCTGCGCGATGAGTTCCAGCGCCACTTCGTGCGCCACGAGTTTGTTCTCGATGAAGTCATCGAAGTACTCGTCGAACTCCTCGATGGATTCGGGGTACCCCTTCATCGGCACCTGCACGATTTTCGCGATGCGGCGGTTGTCGCGGAAGATCTCTTGTCTCTCCTTGCCATCGAACTCACGTCCGATGAGCAGTGGCCCCGCTGACAAGGTGGTCGGGAACGCTGTCGCGATGACCCACTGGTAGGCCTCGGGATTGAGCGCGCTGATGTGCTTCCCCTGGGCGTTCTTCATCTGCAGCGGCTGATGCATCTTCCGGAGCCTCTTGCCTTCTGCCAGTGCCTCTTCGCCGCCGTACACCCAGCGCAGCACCGAGTCGATCGACCGGATCGCCCGTCCGCCGGGGTCGGTCCGGAAAACCGAGTACTTGCCGACGACGTCGCCGATCACCGGGTGCATGACCTGCATGACGAATGCTGCCCCGTTGACGGGCAGGAAGGTGAAGCGGCCGGTCTGCTCGGCCGTGATCGAACCCGGCGGTACGAGCTCGATCTCGCTGTCGGTGTTGTTGATCAGATGGTCTTCGCCCTCACCTGGGGCGGACATGCGCTGACGGGGTGTCGACTCCGCAATCGTCATGGTGAAACCTCTCATCAGGAAACGGTTGTGGTCAGATTAACAGCCGGCGCCGCATTCCGACAGGGTTCGGGTCGAGTTCTCTACAGACAGTCGAGTTCTCTACAGACAACGGGTCAACTACGGTCAGCAGGTGGTTTCCGTTCCCCTGATCTTCGACTGCGACACCGGCATCGACGACTCGCTCGCGCTGGTGTACTTGCTGGCCCATCCCGCTGCAGATCTGCGTGCGGTCCTGTCCACCGGAGGCAACGTCCCGACCGACGTCGTCTGCGGCAACAACCTCGCCTGGCTGCAATTGTGCGGACGCGATGACATCGAAGTGTGCCTCGGTGCCGACGCGCCGCTCGAGGCGCCGCTGATGACCACCGAGGACACTCACGGCCCGCTCGGCATCGGCTATGCCCAGCTGCCGGTCCCCACATCGACGAAGTCCTCGCGGGACGCTGCGGATGCGTGGATCGACCTGACCATGGACAACCCAGGCGAGATGGTGGGGTTGGTGACCGGTCCCCTCACCAACCTGGCGCTGGCCATCCGCAGGGACCCCTTGCTGCCGACGAGGTTACGCAGACTCGTCATCATGGGCGGGGTGTTCCACCACGGCGGCAACACCACTCCGACGAGCGAATGGAACATCGCGGTCGACCCGGAGGCGGCCAAAGAGGTGTTCGCGGCCTTCGGCACAGACGGTGCGCCGCGGCCCATCATCTGTCCGCTCGACCTCACCGAGAGCATCCGGATGACGCCGGACCACCTGGGCCGGCTCGCCGCGCTCGCCGAGTCGAGTCCGGTGGAACAGCCCGGCCCGGACGACGAACCCGGAACCCGTTCCGTCGCAGACAATACGATCGTCCGACATCTGGTCGACGCCATCCGTTTCTACTTCGAGTTCCACGAGGCACAATCCGAGGGTTACATCGCCCACATGCATGACCCCTTCGCCGCCGCGGTCGCGCTGGACCCGTCCATCACGCAGACACGCCCAGCGTGCGTGGATGTGGAGACGACCGGATCGCTCACGCGCGGAACGACGGTCGCCGACGAGCGGGGATTCTGGGGACGGCCGGTCAACGCCGGGATAGCTACCACGACCGACGCTGATCTGTTCTTCGACGACTTGATCGAACGTGTCGCGGCGTTTGCCCGTGAGCGCAGGGGTGGTCCGCGCGGGATGCAGTGAGGAACGCGGGCGCGCGGAGCGAACAAATGTTACGAGTCGAATGCCTCGACTATTTCGGCGGCGGCCAAGGCCGGTGTGAGGGTCCCTGCGCGCACCTCGTCCTCGACGCGGTCCCTGATCGCACGCACCTCCGGATCCGCATCGAGACGCCGCAGTAGTTGGTCGGTGACCATCGCCCACATCCAGTTGACCTGCTGCCTGTTCCGGCGGGCCTCGAACTCGCCTGCCTCACGCAGCACCTCTTTGTGTTTGAGGACTGTCTGCCAGAACTCGTCGACGCCGGAGTTCTCGATGGCGCTCATGGTCAGCACCGGGGGTCGCCAGATCGCCTCGTGGGGTGTGAGGAGCTTCAGCGCTCCTTGAAGCTCCCGCGCAGCGTTCTGGGCTTCTCGCTGATAATTCCCGTCGGCCTTGTTGACCACAACGATGTCGGCCAGTTCGAGAACACCCTTTTTTATGCCCTGCAGGGAGTCTCCGGTTCGGGCGAGCGTGAGGAAGCAGAAGACGTCGACCATGTTCGCCACGGTGACCTCGGACTGCCCCACGCCGACGGTCTCGACCAGGACCACGTCGAATCCGGCTGCTTCGAGCAGCACCATGGTCTCGCGGGTGGCTTTTGCGACCCCGCCGAGGGTGCCCGAGGTGGGTGACGGCCGGATGTAGGCCCGCGGGTGCACCGAGAGCCGGCCCATCCTGGTCTTGTCGCCGAGGATCGATCCGCCGGTCCGTGTGGAGGACGGGTCGACGGCCAGCACCGCCACCTTGTGCCCCTGCTCGATGAGGTACATGCCCAGGGCTTCGATGGTGGTCGACTTGCCCACCCCGGGGACTCCGGTGATCCCCACGCGGTAAGAGTCGCCGGTGTCGGTTCCCAGGGACAGCAGCAGCTCCTGCGCCTGTGCTCGATGATCGGCCCGGGTCGACTCGACCAAGGTGATGGCGCGAGCCAGGTCAGAGCGCTTGTCGGCACGAATGGCGTCGGCCAGGGCCGCCAGATCTACCGGGGGCCTAGGCATGTGCGGACTCGATCACGATGCGAGCTCGTGCCCCAGTTCGGTGGCCAGTTTGTTGATCAGCTCCACGGCCGAATCTGCGATGACGGTGCCGGGAGGGAAGATCGCCGCAGCACCGGCTTCGTAGAGTTCGTCGAAATCGCCGGGTGGGATCACGCCACCGACCACGATCATGATGTCGCCTCGTCCCACCTTGGCCAGTGCGTCGCGCAGGGCGGGCACCAGGGTGAGGTGACCAGCCGCCAGCGACGAGACACCGACCACGTGCACGTCGTTGTCCGCTGCTTGCAACGCCACCTCGTCCGGGGTCTGGAACAGCGGGCCCACGTCGACGTCGAAGCCGAGGTCGGCGAACGCGGTCGCGATGACCTTCTGTCCGCGGTCGTGTCCGTCCTGCCCCATCTTGGCGACCAGCACACGTGGGCGGCGACCTTCGGCCTCGGCGAACTTGTTGACGATGTCGATCGCTGCGTCGATGTTCTTCACCTGACCGGCCTCATGTCGGTACACCCCACTGATCGTGCGGATCTCTGCCTGGTGGCGACCGTAGACCTTCTCGAGTGCTTCGGAGATCTCACCGACCGTGGCCTGATGCCGAGCGGCCTCGATGGCCAGAGCCATCAGGTTGTTCTCCAGCCCGCCTTCGGTGGCCGCGGCGGCCCGGGTCAGATCAGCCAGCGCCGCCTCGACGGCTTCGGTGTCCCGGTTGGCGCGCAGGCGTTCGAGCTTTTCGAGCTGCTCCACGCGGACCTTGGAGTTCTCGACCTTGAGAACTTCGATTTCCTGATCCTCGTCGACCTGATACTTGTTGATGCCGATGACCGGCTGCTGCCCCGAGTCGATGCGGGCCTGTGTCCGGGCTGCTGCTTCTTCGATGCGCAGCTTCGGGATGCCTTCGTTGATGGCCTGTGCCATGCCTCCGGCTTCTTCGACCTCGGCGATGTGAGCGCGTGCCTTGGTCGCCAGCTCGTGAGTCAGCCACTCGACGTAGTTCGAGCCCGCCCACGGATCGATCGGACGCGTGGTCCCCGACTCCTGCTGCAGCAACAGCTGCGTGTTGCGGGCGATACGTGCGGAGAAGTCTGTCGGCAGCGCCAAGGCTTCGTCGAGTGCGTTGGTGTGCAGCGACTGGGTATGTCCCTGGGTCGCGGCCATCGCCTCGATGCACGTGCGGGCAACGTTGTTGAACGGGTCCTGCGCGGTCAGCGACCATCCTGACGTCTGCGAATGGGTACGCAGCGACAACGATTTCACATTCTTGGGGTCGAACTTGGCGACCAGATCGCTCCAGATCAACCGGGCCGCACGCAGTTTCGCGACCTCCATGAAGAAGTTCATCCCGATGGCCCAGAAGAAGGACAGGCGGGGCGCGAACTTGTCGATGTCCAGCCCGACGTCGACACCGGCCCGCAGGTACTCGATGCCGTCGGCGAGGGTGTAGGCCAGCTCGAGATCGGCTGTGGCTCCGGCTTCCTGGATGTGATAGCCCGAGATCGAGATCGAATTGAACTTGGGCATCTTGAGACTGGTGTACTCGAAGATGTTCGAGATGATCCGCATCGACGGCTTCGGCGGATAGATGTAGGTGTTGCGGACCATGAACTCTTTGAGGATGTCGTTCTGGATGGTCCCGGCGAGTTTTTCCGGTGGCACCCCCTGCTCCTCTGCTGCGACCACGTAGAGCGCGAGGATCGGTAGCACGGCACCATTCATGGTCATCGACACCGAGACCGATCCCAGATCGATGCCGTCGAACAGCTGCCTCATGTCGAGGATCGAGTCGATGGCCACGCCGGCCATACCGACGTCTCCGGCGACGCGCGGATGATCGGAGTCGTAGCCACGGTGGGTCGCGAGGTCGAACGCGACCGACAGGCCTTTCTGGCCGGCCGCGAGATTGCGGCGGTAGAAGGCGTTCGACTCAGCCGCAGTGGAGAACCCGGCGTACTGGCGGATCGTCCACGGCTGGTTCACGTACATCGTCGGATACGGGCCACGCAGATACGGCACCGAACCGGGGATGGTGTCCAGCGGGTACGGGTGCTCACCGCCGGTGGTCACCGCGTCGCGATCGGCCCGGGTGTAGAGCGGCTTCACGTCGATCTGCTCGGGGGTGTTCCAGGTGACCTGCTCGGTCGAGTATCCGTGCGCGCCTGCCATATCCGAGATCAGCTGGTCGCTCTCCCCCGCCGCCGGGGCGACCGCGGGAGTCTCGAGCGGTACATCCGAGAAGTTCGCCGGGACCGATGTCTCCGACCCTGCGTTCTGGTTCGACTTGTTCTGGGTACTGGTCATGTCAGCTCTTCGCCTCGATCGTGTCGAGTAGTTCGGTCAACACCGAGATCGCATCGATCCCGATCTGCAGGAATCCATCCGGCTTGTCCGACTCATCGGTCCACGCCTTGGGTGGTCCGGCGAGCAACACGGTGGACACGCCTGCGGCCCGCGCAGCGGCGAGCGCAGGTGCCCCGTCGGATTCATACCGCGGGTTCGCCGCACAGAGCACGGCGACCGACGGAGTCCCGGCCGCCTCGATGGCGCCGAGTACGGAGGCCCCGTCCACCGGACCTGGATTGACGGTTTCGATACCGCCGGCGGCCAGCAGGTTGGCGACGAACGTGGTGCGGCCGTTGTGTTCGGCGACCGAACCCAGCGGCAACATGATCGCAGTCGGCCGTCGGCCGTGTGCGGCCAGATGGGCGTCGGAACGATCCCGGAGTCGCTCGAATGGCCGAGCGATACGAGCGAGGACCGGTGCTGCCGACGGAAGGTCGGCGAAGTCTGCGGACTCCGGTGTGTTGAGGGGCTTCTCGCCGAGGTTGGGGAACTCGTTGATGCCGGTGAGTGCGGTGGTGCGATGGGCGACAGCCTTCTCCCGCGCGGCCAGTGCGGTGGCGATCTGTTCACCGATCCAGCCGTCGGCGAGCGCCCGCTGGTAGCCGCCCCTCGACTCGATGTCTTGGAACAGCGCCCATGCGGCCGATGCCAGGTCGTCGGTGAGTGATTCCACGAACCACGCACCGCCTGCCGGGTCGACGACCTTCGCGACGTTCGACTCCTCGAGGAGCAACAACTGCGTGTTGCGTGCCATACGGCGCGAAAAACTCGGGTTCGTCGTGCGATCAGCCGGTGCCAAGGCGGCGTCGAACGGCAGCACGGTGATCTGATCGGCACCGCCCACCCCTGCGCCGAACGTCGCGGTGGTCACCCGGAGCATGTTCACCCATGGGTCTCGCTGGCTCATCATCCCGAGCGCCGTGACTCCGTGGGTCACCGCTGCGCCCGCTGCGGGTGCGCCCGAGGCCTCGGCCACCCGGCCCCACAGTCGCCGGATCGCCCGGAACTTCGCCATCGTGCCGAATTGGTCATCGGTGGCTGAAAGCGCAAAGCTCAACTGCGACAGCGCTGTGTCCACAGACATACCCGCCGCGGTCAGAGCACGCAGGTAATCGACACCCGCGGCGGTGACCAAGGCCAGTTCCTGCACATCGGTTGCGCCGCCGAGCGCGAAGTCGGTGCCATCGACACGGATCGCGCGAACCCCGGCGCCGGCGTCCACCGCAGTCTGCACCGCGGCGTCGAGCGCGACGGCGGGACGGCCGGAGTAGGCAGCGGTGAGCGGGGCCAGACCGAACGACGAGACAGTGCCGACGGTCGCGGTCTCGGGCAACAGCGGCGCGAGGGCCTGTGCGGCTTCGATGCCTGCGGCGCCGGCGTCGAGCGTGACAGGGATCAGATCCAGTAGGACACCCTCGAGGACCGCGGCGAGCTGATCGACTCGGATCGCATCGGGCCCGACGGTCAACCACAAACCGCTGGCCCCGTTGTTCAACGCCTCGAGGATCGCCGAGTTCAGCGCGGCCGGATCCTGGGGTTCGCGATTCGGCTCATCGGTCGAACTCCGCTTCCCTACATCTCCCGGACTACTGGTCGAGCTCCGCTTCGCTACGTCTCCCGGGTCACTGGTCGAGCTCCGCTTCGCTACGTCTCCCGGGTCACCGAAACGCTCCGTGACGCGCCAGCCCATGTTCACATCGCGAGTGGGATCACTCCCGCGGACGAAGGGGTAGGAACCCGGCAATCCTGGCTCATCGAGTTCGTCGCGCCGCGTGTACAACGGTTTGATGACGAGTTCGTCAGGCGTGATCGTCGACAACAACGCCTCGGGGGTGTCGCGCAAATCCGCGACGTCGACACGCTTGGACTTGGCAAGTACCTGCGCAGCAGCGGCGGACCACTGCTCGTAGTTCGCCTCCAGGTCTTGGAAGTCTGGTCCGGTATCCGGCATTCGTCGTGAGCCCTTCGATCATCTGGTGACGTCGTGATGTCTGTCGCATCTGGACGTGGATCGACAGTAGCCGATCAATCGCTCGGGCCAAACGGGGAGGCCGGTGGTTCGCAGAGTGGGATCGGGCACACTCGTGCAGCACCGATCGCCGAGCGCGGCCCACCGTGAAGAGCCCGATCGCCCGTAAGGTTGAGACCGTGAAAAGAGGCGGCCGACTCACCCGGCGCACAGCGGTGATCCGGGCCTTGCTCGGACTCGTGGTGGTGCTGGCCGTGCTGTTGTGCGCTTACCTGATTCCGGTGCCGTCGGTCGCACGCCTGAGAGATTGGGCGGATTCGTTCGGACCGGGATTCGTGTGGATGTTCTTCATCGGCTACGCCATCATCGCGATCTTCCCGGTGCCGCGGTCCGCGTTCACGGTTGCGTCCGGGGTGCTGTTCGGCCCAGCGGTCGGGTTCGTCGGTGCGATGCTCGCGACAACCTTTGCCGCCATCATGGCATTTGTGCTGGTCCGCCGCTTCGGCAGGAAGATTGCGCGGCCTTATCTGCAGCACCCGGCGGCACGGGCGGTCGAGTTGCGCATGGAGCACCGGGGGTGGCTCGCGGTCGGCTCACTGCGACTGATCGCGGCGTTCCCGTTTTCCGTCACCAACTACGTGGCAGCGCTCTCCTCGATCAAGTTCGTCCCGTATGCGCTCGCCACCGTCATCGGCGTCATGCCGGGCACGGCTGCGATCGTCATCCTCGGGAACGCCCTCGCCGGCGAGGGCAGTGCGGGCGCACTCGCGCTGTCGGCGTCGTTGTTCAGCCTCGGGGTGATCGGTTTGATCCTCGACGCGCGACTCGGTGTACCGAAAACCGCTGATGACGATGCGGCCAACGCCGACGAACCGACCGATGAACTCTCGCCCCGCGCGAGCTGACCGCCTGCGAGCGTCCGCGTGGGCGCCCATGGCGATCGAGTTGAACTGTGCGAAAGCCTCTGGACTGGATTTCTTGAATTAAAGCTATAGAACTTGATACCTTGCTATCAACCTTAAATCCTTGAGGGCGAGGTAGTTCCTATGTTCGTGATGACGATCGATCAGCAACACAGCCGACGAGACTCCGACCGAGTGCCCGACGCCTTCGCAGCGCTGACAGGCGTGCGGACCCTGCGGACGTTCGACCGCACGGCCGGCGACGAATTCCAGGCCGTCCTCGAATCCGCGGCAGCTGTCATCGACGTCGTCGCCATTCTCATCGAACTCGGCAACTGGAGCATCGGAATCGGGATCGGTGAGGTCGACATGCCCCTTCCCGAGCAGACCCGCGCCGGGCGCGGAACGGCATTCGAACGAGCCCGAACGGCAGTCACCACCGCCAAGCGCAACCCTCAACCGGTCGCGGTCGTCGGGCCGGACCAGGACACCTCTGTAGCTGCGCAGACCGCCGCTCGACTGCTCGCCCTCATCATCGGTGAACGCTCGGAAGCCGGCCATGCAGCGGTCCGCGAGATGCGGCGAACCCGGACACAGTCAGAGGCTGCTGCCACACTCGGCGTCACACCACAGGCGATGTCCCAACGACTTCGCGCAGCCAACTGGCACCTCGAGGAGGACACCCGGATGCTCGCCACTCGACTTCTGGCGGCCGCGCGATGATCGTTGCGGCTCTCATCGTGCTCGCTGCGGTAGCCGCCGCACCGGTGGCGCTCATCAGGTTCGTCCATGGCCACCAGGCGTGGCGAACCTACGCAGCTGCAGGGCTGGTACTGGGTCTGCTCGGTGCAACGACCGTCCTGACCCTGGTCAGCGGCCCCGCCAAAGACTTCGGCGCTGTGCTCACCCATATCTTGGTGGCGACCGCCGCGATCACCGGCGGTACTGCAATGGTGCGCGGTTCGCTGCTCATCGGCGGCATCGAACCCTGGCAACTCGACACCCCGCCACCGGCGCCTGATCCCTCGGAGCCCGCAGCCGGTCAACCACTTCCCACCCCGCTGCGCGGGGGCCGGGTCATCGGCTACCTCGAACGACTAGTGGTGGTCG
Source organism: Williamsia limnetica (assembly GCF_003217475.1). Taxonomy (GTDB): domain Bacteria; phylum Actinomycetota; class Actinomycetes; order Mycobacteriales; family Mycobacteriaceae; genus Williamsia; species Williamsia limnetica. Next base: position 367,581 of record NZ_QJSP01000001.1, read on the forward strand.
CGGCGCTCGGGCTCAACTGGCCCGAAGCCATCGCCGTCGTGCTGGCGGTCAAGGGTCTCGGACGCTACCCGGAACTTCGCGAGCCCGGCGCCGCCGAACAGTTCATCATCGGCACCCTGGCGTCCGTGGTCTGGGCGGCAGCCGTCGCGGGCACCGGATATCTACTACTGCACTGACCACCGTGCTCCCAGCTGCGTGTACTACTGGGGGTCGCTCTGGGGTTCAGGCGGCGTCTGCCATCCGGGAGCCGCGGGCGAATTGTACGGTTCCTTCTCCAGAGCCGCGTCCGAGCGGCGTGCCGACAGCGGCGGCTGATCCGCCACGGGGGTCCTGGCCACCGCTTCCGCGTCCGCCACCGCCTGTGCCACTTTCGGATCCGCCGCGGTCTCGAACCAGTCCGCGATATCGGATTCGTCGACCTCGGTGGTCCCGTCGTCGGCAGGGGCCTCGTACCTGAAGACGCCGTCGTCGGATTGGACGCCGAATGATTTCGCGAAGCCCTGGAGTGCGGAACCGAAGTCACTCGGGACCACCCACACCTTGCTGGCCTCACCCTTCGCCATCTCCGGCAACTGCTGCAAGTATTGGTAAGCGAGAAGTTCCGGGGTCGGTCTCGCCGCCTTGATCGCCGCGAAGACCTTCTGGATCGATTTGGCCTCACCCTGCGCTCGCAGATATTGCGCTGCACGGTCACCCTGCGCCTGCAGGATGCGCGACTGCCGGTCACCTTCTGCATTGAGGATTGCGGCCTGTTTCGCGCCTTCGGCGTACAGGATCTGGCTTTGCTTGTTGCCCTCTGCGGTCTTGATCGCGGACTCGCGCTGGCCTTCTGCAGTCAAAATCGTGGCCCGCTTCTCGCGATCGGCCTTCATCTGCTTTTCCATCGATTCCTGGATGGAAGGGGGCGGCAGGATGCTCTTGAGTTCCACTCGTGCCACGCGCAGACCCCAACGGCCGGTCGCCTCGTCGAGCACGCCGCGGAGCTGGGCGTTGATCGAGTCACGCGAAGTCAGGGTCTCTTCGAGGGTCATGCCGCCCACCACGTTGCGAAGTGTCGTGGTGGCCAGCTGTTCGACACCGACGATGTAGTCGTTGATCTCGTACACCGCGAAATGGGGTGTTGTCACCTGGAAGTACACGACGGTATCGATGAGCACGGTGAGATTGTCCTCGGTGATCACCGGCTGTGGCGCGAACGAGACAACACGCTCACGCAGGTCGATGCGGGCACGGATGCGATCGACGAACGGCACCAGCAACGTCAGCTGGCCGGATACGGTCTTCGTGTACCGACCGAGCCGCTCGATCACTGCAGCCTCTGCTTGTGGGATCAGGGCCACGGACTTCGCCAGGATCACCGCCACCAGCAGTACCAGCACGATGATGACAATCAGGCCGACCAACATTGCGTCGCTCATCCTTTCCACACGACGGCGGTGGCGCCGTCGATCTCCAGTACGGTCACTGCTTCACCTTCGTCGAATCGATCACCCGGATGGGCGGCACGCGCCGACCAGACGCCGCCGCTGAATTTCACCTGACCACCGTCTTCGGTGATCGCCGAGACCACCACCCCGTGCTGACCGACCAGGGCTTCGGTGTTGGTCGCCAGGCGCGGCCGACTGAACATGTGGCGTTTTGCGACAGGCCGAACCGTGAACAACAAAAGCAGGGATACGACGGCGAACACGACCCCGTCCACCCACAGAGGCGGATCGAACACAGCGCTGACGCCGGCCGCCGACAAGGCACCGCCGGCGAGCATGAGAAGGATCAGATCGCCGCTGAGTGCTTCAGCCCCGATCAAGACCAATCCGGCTACGAGCCATAACAGTGCTCCCATACTTCGAGTCTGCCATGCCCGTCATTCTGCGGCCGTGACGAAATCGAGCAGCTCCTCGACCGCCCGGATCAGCGGCACCTCCACGTCGCGAAAGCTGGAGACCGCATTGTTGACCCTGCGCCACCCGTCCCGAGGTGTCCCCCAACCCAACTCCACGCACACGCCAGTTTTCCAATCGGTCCCGCGGGGAATTCTCGGCCAGGCCTTGATCCCGACCGCGGCAGGCTTCACCGCTTCCCAGACGTCGATGTAGGGGTGCCCGCAGACGAGCACATGCTCACCGACCCGCTCCGTGAGCCGGGATTCCTTGGATCCGGCGACCAGGTGATCGACGAGGATCCCTGCGCGCCGGGTGGGGCCCGGCTCGAACTCGGCGAGGGCCTCATCGAGATTGTCGAGCCCGTCGAGGCTGGCGACCACCACGCCCTCGACCCGCAGGTCGTCACCCCAGATCCGCTCCATGAGCGAGGCGTCGTGCACGCCCTCCACGAAGAGCCGACTCGCCCGCGCGACACGCGCGCGCTGCCCGGCAACGGTCCGCGATCCGGATGCGGTCCTGGTCGGCGCAGCAGGTGCTCTGGGCACCGGCTTGGTCAGGGTGACCGGGGCACCATCGATGAGGAACGCCGCGGGCCGCAGCGCGAAGATCCGGGTCAGCCCACGGCGGTCTTCCAGACGGACGAACTCACCGTCGTAGCTGCGTTCGAATCCGACCACGGCGCCGCAAAAACCGGAGGCGGCATCTTCGACCACCAGGTCACGTTCGGCAACGACCTCGGGGGTCGCCGGGCGGGAGCTGCGACGGGGCCCGGAGAGCACATCTCGGCCGTAGCGATCAGAGCCATTGCTGTTCACCGCAACAACGTTAGGGCTCCGCGACTTGGCGCGGCACATGCCACGCCGTGGATCGGGTTTCGGCGCTAGAGTGGCCCGGAGAAAACGGGACAAAGGGAATGGATGACTGACACGGGAACCGAGTATCCGAGCGACGCCCAGGGCCTCAGTGGCGCTCTGGGTGCGTGGGGTGCTGCGTGGCAGTCGGGTCGCTGCTCGCCGGACGACGTCCTCGACGTGTTGAGTTGGTGGAGTTCGAGGCATCGCGTGATTCCCGCGGACAGAGCTGCTGCACAGGAACTCTCGCTCGATGCCGGCGGCGAGGAGAGCGACGCGCTGCTGAGGTTGATACGGGCGGGATCACCGAACGGCCTCGCCGTCCTGCTCGTGGCACCCGGCGACATGCTCGGCCTTCCCCCTCGGAGCCCGGTGACCACTGCGGCGCTTGACACCGGTGAGCTCCTCGTCGTCCCGGGCCACTACGCACTGGTCCCCCGCCGCCTCGATCGGTACACCGTCGGATGGGGTGCCCACACCCTCGAGACGCCCATGGTTCCCGTCACGATGCCCCTCGGTGAGGTGGAATACGAACTGCGCGAGAGTATCCGCTCAGCTGCTGAAATCCTCGGAGACCTGCGATTGCCCAGATCGGCACCGCTTCCTGACCCGCGCGCCAAGGTGGCGGAACTCACCCGCCTCGCCGCCACGCAGTTGCCGCCGAATGTCAACACCCGCGCCGAACGCATCCTCGAACAGGCCGCCCACGTCGCGGCCATCCTTGCGGTCGCTGCTGCAGCCGCGCCGGACTTCGGGATCAATGCCGCCGGGCAACACACCGGCGACGGGGCCCTCAGAGAACTGGGCAGGACCGTACGAGTGGCGCGGATGAGCGCGACCAACGCAGTGATCTCAGAACTGTTGCACGGCAACAAGGTTTGAAAGCCCCGTCGGCGTGACCTCAGGCCGGTCTGCGGACCGGTTCACAACATCCGACCGCACACGGTGCACCGTTGTCGGTCATGCCCTGCCGGAAGGCCACGGGTCCCGCCAGCTGTTCGCCGATCAACTCCACGATCATCGTGATGAACCGCGGATCGGTGCCCACGGTCTTCGCTCGTGCATATCCCAGGCCCAGCTCGTTCGCCTTGTCCAGGCCCTCGTTGTCGAGATCCCAGACCACCTCGAGGTGGTCGGAGACGAACCCGATCGGACAGACGATGACGGCAAGAACACCCTGTGCTGCTACGTCGTCGAGGTGGTCGCAGATGTCCGGGTCCAGCCAAGGAATCCGGGCCGGCCCCGATCGGGACTGCCACACCTGGTCGAAGGACGAGAAGCCGGCCGCGGTCGCCGCGAGCCGGGATGCGTCTGCCACTTGACGGCTGTAGAGCCGTCCACCGTCCTGCGGTGGCCCGGCGGCCCGGTCGGCCGAGTCCGGGATCGAGTGCGCCGTGAAGATCAGCCGGGCCTCGTCTCGTAGTTCCGGCGGCAACTCTGCGCTTGCGGCGCGGATCGAATCAGCCCATGATGCCGTCATCGCCGGGTGGTCCCAGTACTGGGGTAGCTTGCGCAGCACCATCGAATCGGCCCTGTCGCCGAGTGCGTCCAGACCCCGCCGGATGTCCTCGTCGTACTGCCTGCAGCCCGAGTAACCACCCCACGCCGAGGTCGGGAACACCAGGACGCGGCGGTGACCGTCGGCGTAGATCTGCTCGAGCGTCTCCTCGATCATCGGATGCCAGTTCCGATTCCCGAAATACACCGGCAGGTCGATACCGACGCGGCCGAGTTCCGTCTCGAGCGAGCCGATCATCTGTTTGTTCAGCGCATTGATGGGCGACACCCCACCGAAGTGGTGATAGTGCTCGGCCACCTCATCCAGACGCTCGGGCGGCACCCCGCGTCCGCGTGTCACGTTCTCCAGGAAGGGACGGACATCGGCGGGCTTGTCGGGCCCGCCGAAGGACAGCACCATGACGGCGTCGAATCCGCCCTCCACCGACATCACCGGTGTCAGAACTCTTCCGGGAACCAGGTGTTGTGGCTGGCGCCGCCGTCGACGTAGACAATCGATCCGGTGGTGGCGGGCAGCCAATCCGAGAGCAACGCGCAGATCGACTTCGCGACCACGGTGGGGTCGTCCACGTTCCAGCCGATGGGCGAAGCCCCGTCCCAGTATTCGTTGAGCTGGTTCAGTTTTTTCGCGTCGCCGGTCGCGGTCCCGGCGATGGCCTTCGCTGCCAGCGTCTTGATCGGCCCTGCCGCAACGAGATTGGACCGAATTCTCTTTGCGGCGCCGACCTCGCGAGCGACATAGCGGTTGACGGACTCGAGCGCGGCCTTCGCCACACCCATCCAGTTGTAGAACGGCATGGCCGTGCGTGGGTCGAAGTCCATTCCGACGATCGACCCGCCCTCGTTCATGGCGGGGAGCACCGCGCGCGCCAGCGCGGCATAACTCCAGGCCGACACCTGGAACGATTGCGCGGCGTCAGGACCAGGGCCTTCCAGGAAGGGCTTGGCCTCAGGGCCCATCAGGGTGCGGGGTGCAAATGCGATGGAGTGCAGCACACCGTCGATGCCTTCGGGTGCAACTTCTTTGAGACGATCGGCGAGCGTACCCAGATGGTCTTCGTTGGTGATGTCGAGTTCCAGCGCGGGGGGTACCTCCTTGGGCAGGCGCTGGGCGATCCGGTCGATCAGTCGCAGCCGGTCGAATCCCGTGATGATCACGCGGGCACCTTGTTCCTGCGCCATGGCGGCGGCATGGAATGCGATCGAGGAATCAGTGATGATCCCGGTGACCAAAATCGTCTTACCGTCGAGAATCCCGCTCAATGTCTGCTCCTCGCAGTCGATCGAATCGTTGGTGTGTGCGCAGCCGGCGAGTCGCCGGGGTCAGTGACCCATCCCGAGCCCGCCGTCGACGGGTATCACGGCTCCGGATACGTAGGACGAGTCGTCGGATGCCAGCCAACTGACCACTGCGGCAACCTCGTCGGGCCTACCCACCCGGGCGGCGGGAATGAGTTTGACGGCCTGGTCCCGGTACTCCTCCGGCAGTTCCGCCGTCATGTCTGTCTCGATGAGGCCGGGTGCCACCACATTCGCAGTGATCGAACGTGAGCCGAGTTCGCGGGTCAGCGACCGGGCCATGCCGATCACGCCTGCCTTCGACGACGCGTAATTGATCTGACCCGGGGTGCCCATCATCGCGACCGCGGAGCCGAGGAAGATGAAGCGGCCGAAGCGTTTACGCAGCATCGAGCGACACGCTGCCTTCGCCACCCGGAATGATCCGGTCAGGTTGGCGTCGATGACCTTCTCGAACTGTTCCTCTGTCATCCGCATCAGCAGGGTGTCGTCGGTGATACCCGCGTTCGAGACCAGTACTTCGACCGGTCCCTGATGTTCTTCGATCTCTTTGAAGGCGCGGACGATCGAGTCGTTGTCCGTCACGTCACACACGACGCCGAACAAGCCGTCGGGAACACCGGACCCACGGTGCGTGACGGCCACCTTGTGTCCGTCGGCGGCAAGGCGCTGCGCGATCGCGAGCCCGATTCCACGGTTGCCACCGGTGACCAGGACCGAGCGAGATGCCTTTGGGATGCTGTCAGCCATGACGGACAACCTATCGCTTTCTGGTCTGCGGACGTGTACCCGGTCCCATCAGGGCAGGCGCCGGTTGATGGCCACGGCGCTGATGACGGCGAGCAGCACCATCAGTGTTCCTGCGATCAGCCACGGTCGGGACGCGTCCCCACGCCTGGTCTCGTAGCCGATCTGATTCTGCAGGTTCTCGTAGACCTGGTTGAGTTCGTCCAGACTCGACGCCGTGAAGAACTTGCCGCCGGACAGTTGCGCGATCCGGCGCAGGGAGTCGTCGTCGACAGGGACCGGGATACGGTCACCCTCGAGGTCTACGGTGCCGCCCCGGGTACCGAACGAGATCGTATTGACCGGGATCTGCTCTTCCTTGGCCTTCCGGGCGGAGGTGAAGGCACCCCGCGGATCATCCGGATCGTCGGGAACCGTCTCCTTGCCATCGGAGAGCAGCACCACCTGGGCAGGCGGTGCGCCCGCGTCTCCACCGAGGACGGCGTTGAGTGTCTTGATCTGCGTCACTGCGGCCAGGATGCCTTCGCCGGTGGCGGTCTTGTCGTCGAGCTGGAGCTTGTCGATCGCCGCCTTGGTGGCCGCTCGATCAGGGGTGGGTGAGACGAGCGTCGTCGCGGTCCCCGCGTACGAGACCAGTCCGAGATTGATCCCCTCGGTGAGCTCGTCGGCGAACTTCTTGCCGGCTTCCTGCGCCGCCCGTAGGCGCGAGGGCGCCACGTCGGTGGCATCCATCGACCTCGACACGTCGATCACCAGCATCACCGTCGCCTTGTTGCGGGGCACTTTGCGATCGGCCTGCGGTCCGGCCATCGCCACGGTCAACACGATCAGCGCAATGATCATCAGCGCGATGGGGATGTGCTGACTGCGATTCCGGGTTGCCGGAGCAACGGTGTTGAGCAGATCGAGATTCGCGAACTTGAGCGCGCGTTCCTTGCGCCGGCGCTGCATGTATATGTAGCCGCCGACCAAGCCCGCGACACCGAGCAGTACCAGCAGCCACCATGGGGAGGCCAGGTCGAAAAAGCTCATCGTGTCGCCCCCGCGTTCATACCGCGACGACGCTGGGCGATGAAGCGGACCACGTCCGCGATCCAATCCCTGTCGGTGCGCAACGCCAGGGTAGGAGCACCGCACTTACGGAGGGTCCGCTGCACCTCCATGCGATGCGCTTCCGCGGCACGCGCGAAATCGGCGCGAACCTTGTCCGTGATGGTCAATTCTCGAACCTGACCTGATTCGGCGTCCCGCAACATGACCTCGCCGACATCGGGGAGTTCCATGTCTCGGGGGTCGAGCACCTCGACGCCGAGTACATCGTGATGCCCCCCGACCGCGCGAAGCGGCCGGTCCCAGTCGATCGGGCCGAGGAAGTCGCTGACCACCACCGCGAGGCCGCGGCGGCGCTCGGGCCTGCGCAGCGCATCGATGCCCGCGAAGAGATCGCCGCGAACGCCGTCCGTGGAGCGGGTGGTGGTCGCGATCGTCTTCAACGTGTTGAGCGCATGCGCACGACCGCTCCGGGCGGGGATCCGGACAACCTGATCACCGGTGCAGACGACGGCGCCCATCCGGTTGCCGCCGCCGAGCGTCAGATGCGCGATGGCTGCACACGCGGCGACCGCCAGATCGCGTTTGGTCGTGTTGACCGTCCCGAAGTCCAGACTCGCCGACATGTCGACCACCAGCCAGGTCTCGAGTTCGCGATCGGCGACCATCTGACGCACATGGGGATGGGTGGTCCGCGCGGTCACGGACCAGTCCATCCGCCGTACGTCGTCGCCCGGCTGATACTCGCGGGCCTCCCCCGGCTCGCTGCCCGGTCCGGGGATCAGACCGAGATGATCACCCTGCAGGACCCCGTCGAGCTTGCGCCGCACCACGATCTCGAGTGTTTTGAGAGCCGCAGTCAGCTTGGGGTCTTCCAGGGTGCCCGCGCCGAACGAGGGAAGTGCGCCGTTATCCGCCATAGTGCGACTGGTTGCCCTGCGCCGGATTCGCCTGCGAAGGAGTCTGATACCCCTGCGTCGGCGCCGAAGTTCCCTGCGGGGCAGCAGGTTTGGTCAGCCCGTTCGGCTGCTGCGGGTATCCACCCTGCGGTTGGGGTACGGGCGGCTGGCCTGGCGCCGGCGCCGTGGCCAACGGTTGTGCGCTGACTTGTGGCAGTCCGACCGTCTGCAAGACCCGAGTGATGACGGCGTCGGCGTCGACCTCGTCGGCCAACGCGTCATAACTCAGGACCAGACGATGACGCAGGACGTCGGGGATGATCTCCACCACGTCTTGCGGTATCACGTAGTCGCGCCCGCGGACCAGGGCGAGCGCACGCGAGGCCGCGATGATGCCGAGGGTGGCGCGCGGCGATGCGCCGTAGGACAACCAGCCCGCGACGTCGTGCATGCCGAGTTCGGCGGGACGGCGGGTCGCGTTGATGACGCGGACCACGTAGTCGACGAGCGCGTGATGCACGAAGACGTTCGCGGCGGTGTTCTGCAGGCGAACCATCGTCACCGGATCCAGGATGGGCGACGCCTTGGGCGGTTTATTGCCCATGCGGTAGACGATTTCCCGCTCTTCTTCCACCGCCGGGTAATCGACGAGCACCTTGAACAGGAACCTGTCCCGTTGTGCTTCGGGCAGGGGGTAGACACCCTCGTTCTCGATCGGGTTCTGCGTCGCCATGACCAGGAACGGATCGGGCATCGGATAGGTCGTCCCGCCGATCGACACCTGCCGCTCGGCCATCACCTCCAGCAGAGCCGACTGCACCTTGGCCGGCGCGCGGTTGATCTCATCCGCGAGCAGGAAGTTGGCGACCACGGGGCCGAGTTCGGTGTCGAACGCTTCTTGGCCCTGGCGGTAGATCCGGGTGCCGATGAGGTCGGTCGGCACGAGGTCCGGGGTGAACTGCACGCGAGAGAAGCTGCCGCCGATCACCGTGGCGTAGGTTTCCACCGCCAGGGTCTTGGCCACACCCGGCACCCCCTCGAGGAGGATGTGCCCACGGGCGAGAAGACCGACCAGGATGCGCTCCACGAGCCGGTCCTGGCCGACGATCACTCGCTTGACCTCGAACATTGCCTTCTCGAGCAAGGCGACATCGGCCTGGGTGAGCTTGAATTCCTCTGCTGAGGCCTTGCTGTCGTCGGTCGCTGAGGTCACCGATACCCTCCGGGGTCTGTTCGATCGTTGTACTGACTGCACCGAGGGTACTGGCCACTGGCAAAAGGCGACGACGGCCGCGTCGGCAAGCCACCGTTGGATCGACACTCCCGCGGCGGCGGACCCGTCGTCAGGTCAGCCGAACCACGTACGGCATGGCACCGCCGGTACGCAAAGGCGAGATCTTCACGACGTCGCCGGACTGCGGCGCCTCCACCATCGTGTTGTCACCGAGATACAGCGCAACGTGCTCGCTGGCGTTCGGTCCGTAGAAGATCATGTCGCCGCGCTGCATCTGAGACAGCGGCACCTGCGGTCCGGACGTGTACTGATATCCGGTGTAGTGCGGCAGGGAGATCCCGATACCGGCGAAGGCGTAGATCATCAGGCCTGAGCAGTCGAACCCGACCTTGTTGTAGTCGCCGTAGGAGTCTGCGACCCCGCCGTCCCTGATTCCCAGCGTCGGGCCGTTGGCATCGCCGCCGCCCCACGAGTAGGTGACTCCGAGTTGCGAGAGTGCGCGGTTCACCACGACCTCGACTGCGGCCGAGCCGGACAGCCCTGGATCGACCGTCCCCGGCGCCGGGGTGGTCGGCGTGCTGGGTTCGGTGGGCAGGGTGGGTTCGGTGGGCAGGGTCGGGTCGAACGGCTCGTTCGGATCGGTCGTCGGTGGCGTCGTGGTTGGCGGGGGCGTGGTGCCGTCGATATCGGTATGCGGTGCCGTCAGCGAGCCGACGATGGCCGCGAGGGTCTGCTGGGCCGTGTTCAGTGCGAGCTTTCCTGCTGCGTCGCCTGCGGCGCGCAGCGCGTCCTGGTGCGCCTGCCCTTCTATGGCAGCCTGCTGCTCGGGAAGAATGGGGGTCTGCGCACCCGGTTCCGTCGACGGCGTCGGCTGGCCCCGGAGCTTGTTCAGCTCTTCCTGCGCGGCGGCGCGGTCCTTCTCGAGCATCGCCCGGCGGGACTGCTCTGCCTTGACCGCCGCGGTGGCCTCGGCGATGGCCGTCTGCGCGTCGGCCTGACGCGTTTCGGCGTTCGCCGTCGCAAAGGCGGCCTGTTGCTGCGTGGCCTGCGTCGTCGAGGCGCGGTTGGCCTCCTCATTACGGGCCTGCTGCAACCGGGTGATGGTCGCCTGCTGGTCCTTGCTGAGCTGATCGATGACCGAAGCCCGATCCAGCACGGCGCCGGGTTCACCCGAGAGGTAGCTCCCCATGGAGTCCTGGCTGTTGCCCTGCGTGTACAAACTGCGGATGAAGGCGTCGAAGTCCTTCTCCGCGAGAGCAATCGCGCCCGTGGCCTGCTCGAGTGACTCCTGAGCGCCTCGGACTGCGACAGCGGCGAGCCGCTGCGATTCCCTGGCGTTCTGCAGATCCACGAGGGCGCGATTCACGGCCTCCCTCTTCACGGCGACATCTCCGTCGAGGTTCACCATGTTCTGGTTTGTATCGGCGATCTGATTGATCAGCGTGGCGATCTTGTCGGCACTGCTCGGAGGTTCGGCGACTGCCACACCCGCCGATAGTTGCGCACCGGCCACCGCGAGGGCAGCCAGCAGAGCAACAGCGGAGGACAACCGAACGCCACGTCGACGCGGCATGAATGCCATTCCTCGACTCACAAATGACTCCCTCGCAGATCTGGCACCGAGCCGACGGCAACCCTTCGGTCGCTCTCTCGGCCATCGCCACGGCGGTGATCAACTTCCCCATTAGCACCACCGATGACATACGAACCGTACGTCACTACAACCCCGAATGAAACATGAGTCACAAATTACATTGAGGTCATTACCTGCGGAAACGCTGTGAACTCGACAAATAGCAAAGGTCACAAATTGAATATGACCGAACTACACAAATGTGATTCAGCTGGGTGTGTCGCCCCGCGTGGAATCGACGCGCGAAGGCGGCGGTGTCGCGGTCCCTTCGGCGACGCCGGCGGCTGATGCGTCCGCTCGTGCGGCAGTTCTCTTGCGCAGCTGCAGCTTGCGAGCAATCGCAGCTCCCGCCGTGACCACGAGGATGAGAACCAGGGTCACCACGGTCCACGGAACCTGGGTCTGCTCGGTCATTCGATCAAGCATTTGCTGCGCGGCCAGCGGCGGATTGGAAATGGCCAGATTGTCGGTCGTCTGCTCCAATTGGACGCGACTGAACTCGTCACTCGCCGAGCCGATGTAATTGCCACCCAGAACAATGACGGTGCCGCCCGTGTCCTGCTGGAGCTCGGTGGCGATATCGCGGTAGTACGTGATTCTCGGATAGATCTTGTCGGTGACCACGAAGTGCAGGTCGTAACCCTTGTCACGACCCTCGGCGACGACCTGCAGAATCTGCGGCGTCATCTCCGGCGGTGCAACCACGCCGTCGTCGGCGAGGCCGGCCTGTAGCTCGGCGATGTTGACATCGGGCGGAATGATCGTCATGAGTGGCGTCGGTGCCATGGGTCCCTCAGATCTCCGTTCGAACTTTTTGATCGCGTAGCCAACCTATGGCAGCACAATACGACAGAATTGAAGAGGCTCGACGTACCGCCTCGCCTGTCTGCCGTTCGGAGACCTGCCGGGGAGGCCTGAGTTTTTACCAGTACGCTTGTACTGCTAGAATCGGTAGCAGTACGCATCGAGGCAGCCCGTCGATGCGACAAGGCGATGACACCGGTAACCCGCCGGCGACAATGCCGACAACAATGACCGGCGCAGCCCCGCCGGCCGACAACACGAAGAGTGGAGCTGACGCAAGCGATGAGTATCGATACCTTTGGCGCCCGCGGCACGTTGACCGTTGGAGACAACTCGTACGAGATCTTCCGACTCAACGCGGTCGAGGGAACAGAAAAACTCCCCTACTCCCTCAAGGTGCTCGCAGAGAACCTGCTGCGCACCGAAGACGGCGCGAACATCACCGAAGACCACATCAAGGCGATCGCGCAGTGGGATCCCTCTGCCGATCCCAGCATCGAAATCCAGTTCACCCCCGCCCGCGTCCTGATGCAGGACTTCACCGGTGTCCCCTGCATCGTCGACCTGTCGACCATGCGTGAGGCAGTCACCGCACTCGGCGGCGATCCGACCAAGGTCAACCCGCTCGCCCCGGCAGAGATGGTGATCGACCACTCGGTGATCATCGACGTGTTCGGGCGCGCCGACGCCTTCGAACGCAACGTCGACCTCGAATACCAGCGAAACGGCGAGCGTTACCAGTTCCTGCGCTGGGGCCAGGGTGCGTTCGACGACTTCAAGGTCGTCCCGCCCGGCACCGGCATCGTCCATCAGGTCAACATCGAGCATCTCGCCCGGTCGATCATGGTGCGTAACGGCCAGGCCTACCCCGACACCTGCGTCGGCACCGACTCGCACACCACCATGGAAAACGGACTGGGTGTGCTGGGCTGGGGCGTCGGCGGCATCGAGGCCGAAGCTGCCATGCTCGGTCAGCCGATCTCGATGCTGATCCCTCGCGTCGTCGGCTTCAAGCTCTCCGGCGCCATCAAGCCCGGTGTCACGGCCACCGATGTGGTGCTGACCGTCACCGAGATGCTGCGTAACCACGGTGTCGTCGGCAAGTTCGTCGAGTTCTACGGGGACGGTGTCGCCGAGGTCCCGCTGGCAAACCGCGCGACGCTGGGCAACATGAGCCCTGAGTTCGGCTCGACTGCCGCGATGTTCCCCATCGACGAGGTCACCGTCGACTACCTGCGTCTGACCGGTCGCAACGAAGAGCAGCTCGCCCTCGTGGAGGCCTACGCCAAAGAACAGGGCATGTGGCACGACCCGTCCAAGGAGCCGGTGTTCTCCGAGTACCTCGAACTCGACCTGGGCACCGTCGTACCGTCCATCGCAGGTCCCAAGCGCCCGCAGGACCGAATCCTGCTGTCAGAGGCGAAGACCGCCTTCCGCAAGGACATCCACCAGTACGTCGGTGAGAACCACCCGACCGACCACACCCAGCTCGACGAGGCCATCGAGGAGTCGTTCCCGGCCAGCGATCCGGCGACGCTTTCGTTTGCCGACGACGGCGCGGTCAACGTGCAGTCGGCCGCCAACGGCGCCGAGGGTCGTCCGAGCAAGCCCGTCAAGTGCGTCTCCGACGAGCGGGGCGAGTTCGTCCTCGATCACGGCGCGGTCGTCGTCGCAGGCATCACCTCGTGCACGAACACGTCGAACCCGACCGTCATGATCGGCGCTGCACTGCTCGCCAAGAAGGCCGTCGACCTGGGCTTGACCACCAAACCATGGGTCAAGACCAACATGGCGCCGGGTTCGCAGGTCGTCACCGACTACTACGAAAAGGCCGGCCTGTGGCCCTACCTCGAGAAGCTGGGCTACTACCTCGGCGGGTACGGCTGCACCACCTGCATCGGCAACACCGGACCGCTGCCCGAAGAGGTCTCGAAGGCGATCAACGACAACGACCTCACCGCCACCGCAGTGCTTTCGGGTAACCGAAACTTCGAGGGACGTATATCGCCCGACGTCAAGATGAACTACCTGGCTTCGCCGCCGTTGGTCATCGCCTACGGCATCGCGGGCACAATGGACTTCGATTTCGAGAATGATTCGCTCGGCAAGAGCACCGATGGCAATGACGTCTTCCTCAAGGACATCTGGCCCTCCACCAAGGAGATCGAGGACACCATCGCCCAGGCGATCAGCCAGGAGATGTTCACCAAGTCGTACGCCGACGTCTTCAAGGGAGACGAGCGCTGGCGCAATCTGCCCACGCCCGAGGGTGACATCTTCGAGTGGGACGAGAACTCGACCTACGTCCGCAAGGCTCCGTACTTCGACGGCATGTCGAAGGACCCCGAGCCGGTCACCGACATCACCGGAGCACGCGTTCTCGCAGCCCTCGGCGACTCGGTCACCACCGACCACATCTCCCCTGCCGGCGCCATCAAGCCCGGCACCCCGGCGGCCCAGTACCTCGACGAGCACGGTGTCGAGCGCAAGGACTACAACTCACTGGGATCGCGTCGCGGTAACCACGAGGTGATGATTCGCGGAACCTTCGCGAACATCCGCCTGAAGAACCAGCTGCTCGACGACGTCAGCGGCGGATACACCCGTGACTTCACCCAGGAGGGTGGACCGCAGTCGTTCATCTTCGACGCCTCGAAGAACTACCAGGACGCGGGCACCCCGCTCGTCGTTATCGGCGGCAAGGAGTACGGCTCCGGATCGTCGCGTGACTGGGCGGCCAAGGGCACCATGCTCCTGGGCGTGCGGGCGGTCATCGTCGAATCGTTCGAGCGCATCCACCGGTCAAACCTGATCGGCATGGGTGTGGTCCCGTTGCAGTTCCCTGAGGGCGAGAGCTACAAGTCGCTGGGGATCGACGGCACCGAGGTGTTCGACATCGCGGGTATCACCGAACTCAACGAGGGCCGGACGCCGAAGACGGTCAAGGTCACCGCAACCAAGGACAGCGGCGAGAAGATCGAGTTCGACGCCGTGGTCCGGATCGACACCCCCGGTGAGGCCGAGTACTACCGCAACGGCGGCATCCTGCAGTACGTCCTGCGCAACATGCTCAAGAGCTGACCGAGGGCTAGGGGCGTTGCCCAAGGTAAGCCAAGACCACCTGGAAGCCCGGCGACATCAGATCCTCGACGGTGCGCGCCGTTGTTTTGCCGAGTTCGGCTACGACGGCGCCACCGTGCGCCGGCTCGAGGAAGCAACCGCCCTGTCCCGGGGTGCGATATTTCATCATTTCCGGGACAAGGAGGCGTTGTTCCTCGCGCTGGCGCACGAGGATGCCGAGCGGATGGCCGATGTCGCTGCCAACCAGGGATTGGTCCAGGTCATGCGGGACATGCTCAACCGGCCGGAAGATTTCGACTGGTTGGGTACTCGCCTGGAAATCGCGAGGAAGTTGCGCACTGACCCCGGTTTTCGTACCGAATGGAAGGCTCGGTCCGCAGAGCTCGAGTCGGCGACGCTCGCGCGATTGGAACGACAGCGCACAGCAGGCCGATTGCGCGACGACATCCCCACGACGGTGTTGGTCGCCTACCTCGACCTCATCCTCGATGGCCTGACCACTCGTTTGGCCACCGGTGCGGCGACCGACGATCTGCACGCGGTGCTCGACCTCGTAGAAGCTTCGGTTCGACGACCGCGATAAGCCCTCGCGGGCACCTGACCATGTGATAGTTCTGGTTAACATATGCGGTCAGGTCGATCGCGCTCCAGAGCCGGAGGTTATGAATGTTCCCGGGCAATTTTGTCGCAACGACACCTGACAAAGTCGCAGTCGTGCGACCCGCGACAGGCGAGTCGATCACGTACGCCGAGCTCGACCGTGATTCGACAAAAGTCGCCCACTATCTCCGCGATCTCGGCCTACGCCGCGGCGACTGTATTGCGATGGTGTCCACCAACGACATCAGGATGCTCGTGATCTACTGGGCGGCAGTGCGTTCGGGCATGTATGTCACCGCCATCAACAATCACCTCACCGCAGACGAGACCAACTACATCCTCGGTGACTGCGGCGCGGTTGCGCTCTTCGCCTCGGCCGAGGTCGCTGATTCGGTCTCCGCCGTCGGCCAGGTGCCGACCCTCACGCACCGCATCGCCTGGGCCGGCGACCTTTCGGGCTTCGAGTCCTACGACCAGATTCTCGCCGCGGCGTCGGACGCCCCGCTCGACGATCAACCACGCGGCCAGGACATGCTGTACTCCTCCGGCACCACGGGACGCCCGAAGGGCATCAAGGTGCCTTTGCAGGACGGTCAGGTGAACGAGATCCCCGACCCCTATACGGCGGTCTTCTCGGTCATCTACGGTTTCGATCAAGAGTGCGTCTACCTGTGTCCGGCACCGCTGTATCACGCTGCGCCGCTGCGCTATTGCGGCATGGTCAACTCCGTCGGCGGCACGGTGGTCTTGATGGACCGCTTCGATGCCGAGGGCGCGCTACAGCTGATCGACGAGTACCGGGTCACCCACAGCCAGTGGGTGCCGACAATGTTCATCCGGATGCTGAAGTTGCCAGAAGAGATCCGCACCAAGTACGACGTGAGCAGCCTCAAGATCGCGATCCACGCCGCAGCGCCGTGCCCACCCGAGGTCAAACAGGCGATGATCGCATGGTGGGGACCGGTCATTCACGAGTACTACGCCTCCACAGAGGGTTCCGGCGCCACCTTCATCAACAGTGAACAGGCACTCGCCCACCCAGGCTCGGTGGGTCAGCCCTTACTCGGCGTGATCCGCATCTGCGCGGACGACGGCACCGAACTGCCCGTCGGCGAGATCGGCACAGTGTTCTTCGAACGTGACGAGTTACCGTTCGAGTACTACAACGACCCCCAGAAGACAAGGGAGGCACAGCATCCCCAGCACCCGGCATGGACCACCAGTGGCGATGTCGGCTACGTCGACGCCGAGGGATTCCTGTACCTGACCGACCGCAAGTCGTTCATGATCATCTCGGGCGGCGTCAACATCTACCCGCAAGAGGCCGAGAACATCCTGATCGGGCATCCCGCGGTCTTCGACATCGGCATCATCGGGATCCCCGACCCGGACCTGGGCGAAGTCGCGAAGGCGTGCGTCCAACTCGAGCCCGGAACCGAGGCGTCCGATGAGTTGGCGGTAGAGCTGATCGATTTCGCGCGGTCACGACTTGCGCCTTACAAGGTGCCGAAGAGCATCGATTTCGTCGATTCTCTGCCTCGCACACCGACCGGCAAACTCGTCAAACGTGAGCTGCAGGCCCGGTACGTCTGACCCGGGCCCCGATAGTGGTGGGTTCTGGCGACCGTTTCCGCAGGTCACCTACGCCAGAACCCACCAAGATCGGACTAAGCCAGCTCGATGATCTCCTGGTAGTCCGCCGACCAGTGATCCTCGGTGCCGTCGGGCAGCAAAATCACCCGCTGGGGATCGAGCGCCGCTGCCGCACCCGGATCGTGGGTCACCAGGACCACAGCTCCCTTGTAGCTACGCAACGCGTCGAGGACCTGCTCGCGCGAGATCGGGTCGAGGTTGTTGGTGGGCTCATCGAGCAACAGCACGTTGGCAGCCGACGACACCAGACCCGCCAGCGCGAGGCGCGTCTTCTCACCACCGGAAAGGGTCCCCGCAGGCTGATCGAGCTGTGGACCGGTGAACATGAACGCGCCGAGAAGCCCTCTCAGGTCCTGCTCGCCGGCGTCAGGTGCGGCATGGCGGATGTTCTCCCAGACACTGGCCTGATCATCGAGCGTTTCGTGCTCCTGCGCGAAATAGCCGATCTTCAAACCATATCCGGGCTCCAGCGTGCCCCGCTCCGCGGTTTCGACGCCCGCCAGCAGACGCAGGAGCGTGGTCTTTCCCGCGCCGTTGAGCCCGAGGACGACCACGCGACTCCCCCGGTCGATCGCGAGATCGACCCCCGCGAAGATCTCGAGGGATCCGTACATCTTCGTCAGCCCGGACGCCATCAGCGGGGTCTTGCCGCACGAGGCCGGATCCGGGAATCTGATCTTGGCGGTGCGGTCGGCCACCCGCTCCTCGTCAAGATTCTCGATCATGCGCTCCGCGCGCTTCAGCATGTTCTGCGCTGCAACGGCTTTCGTCGCCTTCGCACCCATCTTCGCGGCCTGGACACGCAGTGCGCCCGCCTTCTTCTCGGCGTTGGCGCGTTCACGTTTGCGACGCTGTTCGTCGGTCGCACGTGCGTCCAGGTACTTCTGCCAGCTCATGTTGTAGATGTCGGCCTCGCCGCGTACCGCATCGAGGAACCACACCCGGTTCACCACGTCGCCGAGCAATTCCACGTCGTGGCTGATGACGACCAGACCGCCGTCATGGTTGAGCAGGAACGAACGGAGCCAGGTGATGGAGTCGGCGTCGAGGTGGTTGGTGGGCTCGTCGAGCAACAGGGTGGTACCCGACTTGCCACCGCTGCCATCCGAGGCGGCGAACAGGATCCGCGCGAGTTCGATGCGACGACGCTGTCCGCCCGACAATGTTCGCAGCGGCTGCGCGAGCACCCGGTCGGGCAGCCCGAGACTGTTGCAGATCCGTGCGGCCTCCGACTCGGCGACATAGCCGCCGAGCGACGAGAACCGATCTTCGAGGACTCCGTAGCGGTCGACCGCCTTGTCGCGGGCCTTCTCATCGACGACCTCGGCCATCAACGCCTGCTGCTTCTCGAGATCGCGCAGCAGGGTGTCGAGACCGCGGGCCGAGAGCACCCGGTCCTTCGCAAGCACCTCCAGATCGCCCTCACGCGGATCCTGAGGCAAATAGCCGATCTCACCACTGTTGGTCACCGAGCCGGCGTAAGGTTCGCCCTCACCGGCCAAAATGCGCATCGTTGTGGTCTTGCCGGCACCGTTTCGGCCGACCAACCCGATGCGATCGCCGGGCTGCACCCGTAGCGCCGGACCAGGGGCGCTCAGCAGGGTGCGTACGCCTGCGCGTACCTCGAGGTCAGTTGCCGTAATCACGACGCGCCAGTGTACGCCAAAACGATACGGTGCCCGTATGACGAACCATCTCGTCGACCTCGCCGTGGTCGGAGCCGGGCCCGCAGGCCGCGCACTTGCCCACCGGGGCGCGGCCGCGGGACTGCAGGTGTCCCTGATCGACCCCGACGTCGACGCCCGGTGGAAACCCACCTACGCGGCATGGGCAGACGACCTTCCCGATTGGCTCGATCCGTCCGCGATCACCGCCCGCAGCCCAACCATCGCGGTCTACACGCCGGGACGCACGGTGCTCGACCGGCCCTACGTCACTCTGGGGACGGCCGAACTGCAGCAATCGCTGGGACTCGCGGGCGTGCGCATTCATCCACACCGTGCGGACGTCGTCGGAGAAACTTCGGTGCAGCTCGACGACGGTTCTGTGGTGCGCGCCCGAAACGTGGTGGACGCGCGTGGGTTGCGTGATCGGGACGCGCCCGCGCAAACCGCGTACGGAATCGTCGTCGCACGCTCGGTGGCTGAACCGCTGCTCGATGGCGCCGGGGCCATACTCATGGATTGGCGTGGCGCACAGAGTGACTCGACGCCCACGTTCCTCTACGTGATTCCATTGGACGACGACCGGGTGCTGCTGGAGGAAACGTGTCTCGCCGCAGCGCCTGCGATGTCCATCGGCGAGCTGCGTGGTCGACTGACCTCGCGCCTGGCGCATCTCGGTCTGGACATCGATGCACTCGAGGTGTTCGACACGGAGAAGGTGCGTTTTCCGCTCGTGGACACCGTCCGCCTCCCCTGGGAACACGGCAGACCTGTGCGCTTCGGAGCCGGCGGCGGAATGCTGCATCCGGCAACGGGTTACAGCGTCGCCGAATCATTGAGCGCAGCCGATGACCTGATCGCCGCCGTCGCGACCGGCGACGATCCGACGCAGGCGCTGTGGCCCTGGCGGGCACGGGCGGTGTACCGCCTGCGTGTGCGCGGGCTCGGAGCTCTGCTCAACCTGCCGAACTCGGAACTCGTCGGATTCTTCGAAGCGTTCTTCGCAGCTCCGGCAGGTCACCGGCGCGCTTACCTCAGCGGCCGTGTCCACCTGGCCGGAACTCTCGGTGCCATGGCCGGAACCGCTCTGCACGCGGACAGGAAACTGGCAGGCACCATCATCCGATCCGCGATGCGTTCGACGAGCAGCTGAGACTCACTTGTTGACCCCGCGATGGAGGAGCATCTGAACTTCGACGTCTGATCCCGCGAACGACAGTTGTAGTTGATGCCGCACAGCCCTGAGCACCTCGATGAGGTCGCGGCCGTCGGCCGTCGGGTCTGCGGTGACCGTGAGTTCGAGGATCGGTGTGCTGCCCTCGACGTAACTGCGGGTCCGGGTCGACTGGATACGACGGTGCCGCTCCAGTGACTTCGCAGCGGCCTTGCCCACATCGGAGACCGACACCGCGCAAGTTCCACCGACCACGACGGAGTCGGCGCCGACCGACACCGTACGCACCCGGTTCGGTCGTAGGTTGGCGGCCAGCAGCCACACGCCGGCGAGCGCAAGGATCACGGTGGCGGCGAGCAAGGCCCACGCCCACCACGATTGGTCCGGTGCCGTGTCGATTGCGGTGTTGTCCACCCGCGCCACCGCGTCCACGACGACGGCGACACCCTGCCACCACAGCACTGCCACCACGCCGCCGGCGATCAGCGCCAGTCCGGCGACGGCGACCACCAGTCGATCGATCGTGTGTACGGTGCGCCTCATGCCGGAGCTCCTTCCGCGATGACGGGTGGGCGTGGAGGCGCTCTGTGCGCGAGCACGACCTTCGGCGGCGACTCGAGCCAGCTCACCGCGTCATCGAGCCGTTCCTGTAGCTCGGCGCCGTCCGACCCGGGTTGACCCTGCACGGTCACCTTCGCCCTGCCTCTGCTCACCGTGGTGCCGGCGGAGACCGTGGTGTCGTCGTCCAGTGCGATCGCGCTGAGCCGTCGAGCGATGTCGGTGTCCCGGGTCCACACGCCGGGTGCGGCCGTGATGGCCCGATGGGTGCGCGCGCGGGGCCTGACGGCGTTGTAGAGCAGCCAGAGTCCCACCACGATGGCGCCGATCGCCACTACGGCCATCCAGGTCTGCCAGGGCGTGCCCGACACCCATCCGGCGGCGTCTGCCAGCCAGGGTTCGGAATTGTAGTGGCCCTGGGCCACCGCGTACTCGCGCCCGATCACCACGGCCGCGAGCACCGCAAGGAGGCCGATCAGCGCGGCGAGCAATCCTGCGGCCGGGTAGCTTCGCGGAGTGCGGTCATGTCGGGCGATCACGGGCTCAGGCGAATCTTGTTGCACAGCAACGATTTCTGCCACCTCTTCGGTGAGCAGCAATTCCGATGGGCTCACTGCCGCGACATCCACATCCACCCGTGCGGGCCGTCGCCCGGTCAACCGCGTCAACACGTCCGCGACGTGGTGCTGCACGGAGGCTGACACCTCGGCGGCCGACGAGGGCCAGCCGATCGCGATCTCCACAGCGATGGACGGATGCCGGGAATCGGAATCAGCCAGCGCTTTCGGCAGATTGCGGCCGGTCAGCGATCCGAGCGTCACCGAGTGGGCAACAACGCCCGGGACCTCCAGTGCGGCCTGCCGGGCGATCTGGGAGTAGACCCGCGCTTCGATGTGCAGATCTCCCCGATCGGCGGGCGGCGCCGGAGGTTGTACGTGTAGGTCGTGCGGTACCGACCGCTGCGCCACCGCGGTGTCAGCCACGGCCCTTGCTCCGCAGCAGTACGCCGAGATCTATACGACCGTCGCGGTGCGCCCCGACCGCGAGGCCGACCGCGCCGAAGACCAGCGCGATCAGCAGGCCGAAGAATCCGCCTGTGGTGACCGCCAACGCCAACATCAGGCCCACGATCAGCCCTAAGACGGTATTGCTCATGGGAAATACTCTTTTCTCGAATCGCTCGTTCAGATATCGATGTATCGGACACTCCCCGGAACCCACCGGGGCAGGAGTTGTCGCCAGCGCGTTCGCCGCGGCCGGGATCGCACGAACGTGGGGGGCGGGGCCCGCCTTGCCCTCGTCTCGAACTCGGCGTCAAGGCGGGCCAGCGCCGCATTCATGGTGTCGGACCGACCGCCGCGATCCGGATGGTGCTCGCGGATGAGCTGCCTCCGCCGCACTCGGTACTCCGGATCCGAGAAGCGGTCCGCGTCAGACCCTGGCGACGACATCCTCGACCACCACGGTTGCCGGCACACCGACCACGTCGGACGCCACGCGTTGGACCTCCGCGGCGACCGCTCTGATGTCGTCGTCGAGGAAGAGAACGACGTGGACCTCGACGCCGGATCTGTCGAGCCGGACACCGTTGACCCGACCGCCGGGCAAGTAGGTTGCCACCTCCCCGAGGACACCTCCGTGCAGCTCCGCGACCCCGTCCAGGCCGGTCACAGCGGTCGCCACCTGCTGGGCGGGGGTCACATCGTGGGTGGGCACACCGCTCACTGGACTCGCGGGCTGGACTGGCTGTCGGACCCGATCTCGTCGCCGTCGAGATGTACGTCGTGCACGGTCACGTTGACCTCGGCCACTTCCAGACCGGTCATCTTCTCGATCGCGTCGATCACGTTGGAGCGCACTGCCTGCGAGAGTTGGTGAATGGCGACGCCGTAGTCGGCGACCAATCCGATGTCGACGGCTGCCTGCCGCTCGCCGACCTCGACCGAAACACCCTGGGTGACGTTCGCAGATGCGCCCGGAATCGTCTCGCGCAGTTTTCCGACTGCACGAGCGGCTCCGCCGCCGAGGTCGTAGACCCCATCGACTTCGCGCGTCGCGATGCCGGCGATCTTGGCGATCACCACGTCGGCGATCGATGTCTTGCCGTGATCGCCCGCAACCACATCCCCGCCGATAGACGACGCGACGATGTCGCGGTCTTGCGCCGAACCCGTTGCGCCAACGGTCTTTGTTGCTGCAGTTGTCATGTGAATGGCTCCTTGCGTCGATGGGTCTCGATCTCGGTGGACCCGAATCTTTCCGATCCATCTACTTAGACGACGGTCCCCGCGCAAAGTGCACGCGAGGCCACAAGTGACTTCCACCACTACCGCCTATGGCATGCTTAACAAGTGAACGAACAGGGCGAAGATTCGTTGATTCGCGCCGCAGCCATCGGAGACAGACTCGCTTTTGACGAGCTCGTCCGGCGGCACCTGCGACCGCTGTTGAGTTACGCCACCCGCCTCGTGTCGGACCCGACGACGGCTGAGGACGTCACGCAGGAGACCTTCATCGCGGCCTGGCGCAACCTCCCCGACTACGAACAGCGCTCTTCATTTCGCACCTGGCTGTTCACGATCGCGTCGCGTAAGGCGATCGACCTGCGCCGACGTCGTTCGGCGATCCCGACGGAGGACGACCGACTGGACGGCCCGGACCGCCGCAACACCGACCCGTACGACCAGTACGTCGGGCAAACCCTGTTCGACGCGTTGCAGGTCGAGTTGGAGCGGTTGAGCTACCACGCCAGAGCGTGCTGGTGGCTACGGGAGGTCGAGGGCTTGTCCCACGAGGAAATCGCAACAGCCTTGGCGATCACACGAGGTTCGGTGCGCGGCCACCTGCAGCGAGCAAGGGCGCACCTGGCGCAACAACTTGCGCCATGGAATCCGGACAGACACGATCGAAGTGAGACGCAGCGGAGCTCGACCGAACAGCGGAGAGGATGACCTGTAATGGCACAGCCCGCGAACGACAACGATCTGTGGATCGCCGACGCCGCAGCCCAACTCGGTGACCGCACCGACGACACCGACGTCTACAACAGGCTTGCGCCGAAGCTGCGCGCCACAGTGCGGCGCGGGGTCCCGATCGCCACAGACAGCGCCGGTATCGAGGTCAACACCAGGGCGCTGCGGTTCTCGCTCGCGCGCATCGTCGGCGATGTGTGCCAACGCGAAATCGCTGCGTTGCACTTCGACACCGACGGAAAGATCATCCAACGAGTGCGTCTGGATCTGGTCGGACGCTACGACGACGAACTCGGAGTCCTCGGCGACCACGTCCGCGACACCGTGAGAGCGGGTCTGGGCCAACTGCTCGGCCCGGCCACCGGCGCACAAATAGCCATCGAGGTCCGCTGGACGGACCTCGAATCGCCTACGTCCTGAAACTCCGACACGCCTACCAACCGCACACGCTCCACAAATGCGAAGACGCTCCACGTATTTGTGGAGCGTCTTCGTATTGGTGGAGCGTCTTGAAATGACCGTCAGACGGTGAAGCCGAGGGCGCGCAACTGATCACGGCCGTCGTCGGTGATCTTGTCCGGGCCCCACGGCGGCAGCCACACCCAGTTGAGCTCGATATCGGTGCACAGACCGGACGAGGTGATCAGGACCGAACGGATCTGATCCTCGATGACGTCGGTCAACGGGCAGGCCGCCGACGTCAGGGTCATATCGATCTTTGCCACCGCGTCGCTGTTCACGTCGAGACCGTAGACCAGTCCGAGATCGACGACGTTGATGCCGAGCTCGGGGTCCACCACGTCACGCATGGCCTCTTCGATGTCTTCGATTTTCGGGAGCGAAGTCTGCACTTCGCCCGCCGACGCAACTTCTTCACTCATGCTGACTCCCTGGCCGAATTCTCTTTGCTGACAACTGTTTGTGCCAGCGCGTCTTTGAATGCCATCCATCCGAGCAACGCGCACTTCACGCGTGCCGGGTACTTGCTGACCCCGACGAAGGCGATACCGTCGCCGATGACTTCTTCATCGCCTTCGACCCTGCCGCGCGAGGTCATCATCGTGTTGAAGGAGTCGACCGTGGCCAAGGCCTCTTCAACAGACTGCCCCACCAACTGTTCGAACATCACCGACGTCGAAGCCTGCGATATCGAGCAGCCCTGACCGTCGTACGACACGTCGGTTACCTGGTGTCCGTCCTCGGACAAGTGGACCCGCAGGGTGACCTCGTCACCGCAGGTCGGATTGACGTGGTGCACCTCGGCACCGAAAGGGTCGCGCAGCCCACGCCCCTGGGGATGTTTGTAATGGTCCAGGATCACTTCCTGGTACATCTGCTCCATGCGCATCAGGCACCGGCCTCGTGCACGCCGAAGAACCGCTGCGCCTTGACGATCGCTGCCGCCAAAGCATCGACCTCGCTCAGCGTGTTGTAGGCCGCGAACGATGCACGTGCAGTTGCCGCGATACCGAAGCGCTTGTGCAGTGGCCATGCGCAGTGGTGCCCGACCCGGATCGCGACCCCCTCGTCATCGAGAATCTGTCCGAGGTCGTGGGCGTGAAGTCCCTCGACGACAAATGACACAGCACCGCCGCGGCGATCGGTTGTCTCCGGACCGATGATGCGGACCCCGTCGATCTTCCCGAGTGCCTCGAGCGTTGCTTCGACGAGTTCGAGTTCATGCGCAGCGATTGCGTCCATACCCAGGTCCTGCAGGTAACGGACGGCTGCGCCGAGTCCGATCACCTGAGAGGTCATGGGCACACCGGCCTCGAATCCCTGCGGGGCCGGAGCGTAGGTGGACACATCCATGCTGACGGTCTCGATCATCGAGCCACCGGTGATGAACGGCGGCAGCTGCGCCAGCAGTTCACGTTTGCCGTAGAGCACACCGACACCCGACGGACCGAACATCTTGTGTCCGGAGAACGCCGCGAAATCGACGTCGAGCGCGTGGAAATCAACCGACATGTGCGGCACCGACTGGCAGGCGTCGAGTACGACCAGAGCGCCGACGGCACGCGCCCGGCGCACCATCTCCGGAACGTCTGCGACCGCCCCTGTGACATTCGACTGATGGGTGAAGGCAACAACCTTCACCGTCTCGTCGAGTGCCAGCGAATCGAGATCGATCCGACCCTCGTCTGTGACGCCATACCATTTGAGGTCGGCCCCGGTCCGGCGGCAGAGCTCTTGCCACGGAACAAGATTCGCGTGGTGTTCGAGTTCGGTGATCACGACGGTGTCCCCGGGGCCGAGTGCGCTGCCGCCCAGCAGATCAGCGCTGCGCTCGTCGCCGAGCGTGTAGGTGACCAGGTTGAGCGCCTCGGTCGCGTTCTTGGTGAACGCGATCTCGTCGAAATCTGCACCGACGAATTGCGCGATCACCGCCCGCGCGTCCTCGTATGCGTCAGTGGCCTCTTCCGCCAGCTGATGCGCACCACGATGTACCGCCGCGTTGCGGGTGAGCAAGAAGTCGCGTTCGGCGTCGAGCACCTGCATCGGACGCTGGCTGGTCGCCCCGGAATCGAGGTACACCAGCGGTTTGTCGTCGCGAACCGTCCGGCCAAGGATGGGGAAATCGGCGCGGACAGCGCTCACGTTCAACGCCGCCTCGATCGAGGAGCTCTGATCGGTGGTCGTCACGTCTGCCCTCCTGAAAGTCTGACTCAGACGCCCGCGGCCTGGGTGAATCGGATGTAGCCGTTGTCCTCGAGCTCGTCTGCGAGTTCGGGCCCGCCGGACTCGACGATGCGGCCGGCAACGAACACATGCACGAAATCGGGCTTGATGTACCGAAGGATGCGGGTGTAGTGCGTGATCAGCAGGACGCCGCCGTTCTCTGTCTCCTTGTAGCGGTTGACGCCCTCGGATACCACCCGAAGCGCGTCGACATCGAGGCCTGAGTCGGTCTCGTCGAGGATCGCGATCTTCGGCTTCAGCAGACCGAGCTGGAGGATCTCGTGACGCTTCTTCTCGCCGCCGGAGAATCCCTCGTTGACGCTGCGTTCACTGAACGAAGGATCGATGTCGAGCTCGGTCATCGCTTCTTTGGTCTCCTTGACCCAGTGGCGCAGCTTGGGTGCCTCACCACGCACTGCGGTGGCCGCGGTGCGCAGGAAGTTCGACATCGACACACCCGGCACCTCGACTGGGTACTGCATTGCCAGGAACAGGCCGGCACGCGCTCGTTCGTCGACCGACATCTCGAGGACGTTCTCACCGTCGAGGGTGATCGAGCCCTGGGTCACCTCGTACTTGGGATGTCCTGCGATGGCGTACGACAGCGTCGACTTGCCCGAGCCGTTCGGACCCATGATCGCGTGCGTCGCGCCTGACTCGATGGTCAGGTTGACGCCCTTGAGGATTCGGATGGGTTCGGCGTCGGTGTCGCTCTGCTTCACATTGACGTGCAGATCGCGGATTTCCAGAGTAGCCACTGTATTTTCAGTCCTTGCCTGTATCTGTGCTTGAAAGTTTGTTGGTGTCGGCCGGGGCTCAGGCGCCGGCGACCCCGAGTTCGGCTTCGACTGCCGCTTCGAGCCGCTCACGCAACTCCGGCACACCTATCTTGGCGATCACCTCACCGAAGAAGCCGCGAACCACCAACCGGCGGGCCTGGTCTTCGGGGATGCCGCGCGCCTGCAGGTAGAACAGCTGCTCATCGTCGAAACGTCCGGTGGCGCTGGCGTGTCCGGCCCCGACGATCTCGCCGGTCTCGATTTCCAGGTTGGGCACGGAGTCGGCGCGTGCACCGTCGGTGAGGATCAGGTTCCGGTTGAGCTCGAACGTGTCGGTTCCCTCGGCCTCGGCACGGATCAGCACATCGCCGACCCAGACCGTATGAGCTTCCCGGGTTCGATCGCCAGCGACGCCCTGCAGGGCACCTTTGTAGACGACGTTCGAACGGCAGTGCGGCTGAGAGTGATCCACGAACAGGTGCTGCTCGAGGTGCTGTCCGGCGTCTGCGAAGTACAGCCCGAGCAACTCGGCGTCGCCTCCGGGTCCGTCGTAGTGCACGATCGGGGACATACGTACCAGGTCGCCGCCCAGACTGATGGCGAAATGCCGCAGCACCGCGTCGCGTCCGAGCCGATTGTGGTGTGCGGCAACATGGACCGCGTCATCGGCCCAGTCGTGAAGATTGACGACGGTCAGATGCGCACTGTCGCCGACGATGAACTCGATGTTCTCGGCGTACGTGCCGGAGCCCTTCTGGTCGATGACCACGACGGCTTTGGCGAAGGCCTCGAGACGGACCTGCAGATGCCCGAATGCGAACTCACCCACGCCGGGACCCTCGATCACAACTGTGATCGGGTCTGCCGGCGTGACCTCTTTGCCGACCGTGATCACGGTCGCCTGGGAGAATGACGAGTACGCCTGTGCTGCTACGCGATCGAAGGGCACCCCGCCCTGTCCGAGACGCTTGTCGTCACGGCCGACGGTCTCGACGCTCGTGCCGTCGACGAGACCCTCGACCGTCGTCACCGCTTGCGCGGTCGCTTTCGCCGATCCGTCGTGCAGTCCGCGCAGGCGCCGGAACGGGGTGAACCTCCACGCCTCGTCCTTGGACCGCGGGACCTCGAACGCATCGACGTCGAACGAGGTGAACTGCTCCCCTTTGTTCGCGACAGGCCGCACGTTCTCGCCCTGTACCGCGCCGACCACTCCGGCCGGTCCTGCAACTCCGGAAGGAGAACTCATCCCACCGACCCTTCCATCTGCAGTTCGATCAGTCGGTTGAGCTCGAGCGCGTACTCCATGGGGAGTTCCTTGGCGATCGGCTCCACGAATCCGCGGACCACCATGGCCATCGCCTCGTCCTCGGTCAGGCCGCGGCTCATCAGATAGAAGATCTGATCGTCGCTGACCTTGGAGACGGTTGCCTCGTGACCCATGGTCACGTCGTCCTCACGGATGTCGACGTACGGGTAGGTGTCGCTGCGGCTGATCTGATCCACCAGCAGGGCGTCACACTTGACCGTCGAACGGCTGCCGTGTGCACCCTTGTTCACCTGGACCAGACCGCGGTACGACGCCCGGCCACCACCACGCGCCACCGACTTGCTGACGATGTTCGAGGACGTGTTCGGAGCCAGATGGACCATCTTCGAGCCGGTGTCCTGGTGCTGTCCGGGTCCGGCGAATGCCACCGAGAGGACCTCACCCTTGGCGCCTTCTCCGGTCATCCACACAGCCGGGTACTTCATGGTGACCTTGGAACCGATGTTGCCGTCGACCCACTCCATGGTGGCGCCGGCTTCGGCCTTGGCCCGCTTGGTCACCAGGTTGTAGACGTTGTTCGACCAGTTCTGGATGGTGGTGTAACGGCAGCGGCCACCCTTCTTCACGATGATCTCGACGACAGCGGAGTGCAGCGAGTCGGTCTTGTAGATCGGCGCTGTGCAGCCCTCGACGTAATGCACATATGCACCCTCGTCGACGATGATCAGGGTCCGTTCGAACTGACCCATGTTCTCGGTGTTGATCCGGAAGTAGGCCTGCAACGGGATGTCGACGTGCACGCCCGGCGGCACGTAGATGAACGACCCACCCGACCACACGGCGGTGTTCAACGCGGAGAATTTGTTGTCCCCGGCCGGGATCACGGTTCCGAAGTACTCCTGGAACAGCTCGGGCTGCTCGCGCAGCGCGGTGTCCGTGTCGAGGAACAACACACCCTGCTCCTCGAGATCCTCGCGGATCGAGTGGTAGACGACCTCGGACTCGTACTGCGCCGCGACACCGGAGACCAGACGCTGCTTCTCCGCCTCGGGGATTCCGAGCTTGTCGTAGGTGTTCTTGATGTCCTCGGGCAGGTCATCCCAGGTGGCGGCCTGCTTCTCGCTGGACCGCACGAAGTACTTGATGTTCTCGAAGTCGATGCCGTCGAGATTCGAGCCCCAGCTCGGCATCGGCTTGCGCTCGAAGATCGACAGCGCCTTCAGACGTGCAGCGAGCATCCACTCGGGCTCGCTCTTCTTCGACGAGATGTCGGCGACGACCGCCTCGGAGATGCCGCGCTTCGCGCTTGCTCCCGCGACGTCCGAATCCGCCCAGCCGTATCCATAGGCGCCGAAAGAATCGATCGTCTCTTCCTGCGTCAGTACGCCCGCAGCTGCTGTCTGTGTGGGTGTCGGGTCTGTGACCGTCATGTGTGACTCCTTCCGGAGGCTGCCGGTGCCGACGCGGGCTGGGCGTCGACCTGATTTGCCACCTGCAGATTTGCAAGCGGCACATGGGTGGTGCATGCGCAGTCACCGTTGGCGATGGTTGCCAGGCGCTGCACGTGGGTACCGAGTTTTTCGGTGAAGGCTGCTGTCTCCGCCTCGCAGAGTTCGGGGAACTCCGAGGCCACATGCGCCACCGGGCAGTGGTGCTGGCAGATCTGCACACCATTACCAACGCGCCGAGTGGTCGCAGAAAATCCCGCACTGGTCAGTGCTTCGGCAATTTCTTCTGCCGTGCGTTCGAGCTCTTCCGGCGAACTGCCGGACACCTGCACGTCAGAGACGATTTCTTGAGCACGGTCCCGGGCGAACTCCTGGACCGCCTCTTCGCCTCCGATACGACGGAGTCGTCGCATGACGGCGCCCGCGAGGTCGTCGTAGGCGTGCTTGAGCCGACCGCGACCTGCAGCGGTGAGCTGGAAGTGTTTGGCGGGCCTACCGCGGCCACGCTGGGCGTACCGCGGCGCGGCGGTGGATACCACGTCACCCGTGGCGATCATCGCGTCGAGATGACGCCGGACCGCAGTGGGGGTGATCCCGAGTTCTTCGCCGATGTGGCCGGCGGTCACGGGCCCCTGTTCCAGGATCAGTGTGACCACCGCGGCACGGGTGTGGCCGTCATGACTGACGGTCACCGGACTGTGCAGTCCGTCGGCGCCCTGTGTGCCCGGCGCATCAGAGATCGATGCCACCGCGAGGGCATGCGAGCGTTCCTGAGCCGTTTTCACAACACAAGTGTTACCGAAATAAGATTCGATTGCTAGCAAGGGTCACCTTGCTTGGCAGTGTCTGTTACATCACCCCGGCATCGCAGGGCGTCCGTGATGGCCTCACCGGCGCACATCGTCGTGCGATTACAGTCTCACCTGTGCCGGAACCCACAGCCACCGATCTCGACGCGAGTGCTCCGGCAACAGCTCAGCCCAAACCCGTACGGATGGCACTCGGTCGTACCGCCGACTATCTGGGCCTTCGCCGTGCCGGGGCGAGCCGGCCCGGGCGCGATTCCACGGGTGACTACGGGTTGGCCGTCGCCAAACTCCACGGCGACGAGGGTGAGGTGGGCCCACTCAACCGCGAAGAATCACGACGACTCCTCAAGATCCGTTTGTTCGGGGCCACCGGCGCCGTACTGGTCCTGGTCGGAGCCCTCGGAACCGGCGCGTTGCCCGTCCTCCAAAAT
The DNA here is from genome assembly GCF_003217475.1 of Williamsia limnetica. Lineage (GTDB taxonomy): Bacteria > Actinomycetota > Actinomycetes > Mycobacteriales > Mycobacteriaceae > Williamsia > Williamsia limnetica. The sequence goes on from NZ_QJSP01000001.1 coordinate 398,617, forward strand.
CCCCTCGCGGGTGCCCGCGTGCTGTCACTTCCCTCCCGGATGTGGCCGACCGCGCTGACCTTCTCCCTGGCGGGCACGGTGATCCTGGTCCTCGCCTGGCTGCTCCTCGGGCGTTTCGCCGTCGGCCGACTCGGGGTCGACGTGATGAAAGGCCACACCCCGAAACGCCGGATGACCCGCCGTCAGGCCGATCGCACCCTGTTGGTGTGGCTGCTGCCGTTCGTCGTCGCACCACCGATGCTCAGCAAGGACGTCTACTCGTACCTGGCGCAGAGCGAGATCGCTGCCCGCGGACTCGACCCGTACTCGGTCAGCCCTGCGGCGGGCCTCGGGATAGACCACGTGTTCACCCGGTCGGTGCCCAACTTGTGGCGAGAAACACCTGCGCCGTACGGTCCCCTGTTCCTCTGGCTGGGCGACGGCATCACTCACATCACGGGCGAGTACATCCCCGCTGCACTCGTGGCACACCGAGCCCTCGCACTGTTCGGGGTCGCGTTGATCGTCTGGGCTCTCCCGCGGCTGGCCAAGAGGTGCGGCGTCTCCCCCGTGGCCGCCCTGTGGCTCGGCGCGATGAATCCCCTGCTGATCCTGCATCTCGTCGGAGGTATCCACAACGAGGCGCTGATGCTCGGGATGATGCTGGCCGGCATCGAGATCTGTTTCCGGGGCATCGATTCCCCAGAGCGATTACGAAGACCCGGGTCATGGCTGCCTTCCGCTGCAGGGTGGTTACTGCTGGCGGGCGCCGTGCTACTCGCCGCGTCGGCGATGATCAAGATCGCCTCGGTGCTCGCGTTCGGGTTCGTCGGAGTCGCACTGGCCAGACGATGGGGTGCCACCCTGCCCGCCCTTCGGCACGCTCCACCCCGCGAGTACTGGCAGAGGTCCAAACGAAGCGTCGTCGCGTTACTGGGATCCGCGGGGCTGCTGGGGGTGATCCTCGGCAGCGTCACCGCCGCCATCTCCCTCGGGACGGGCCTCGGATTCGGCTGGACCACGACGCTCTCGACCGGCGATGTCGTGCGGTCGTGGATGTCCATGCCGACGTTCCTCTCCGTGACCACCGGCCGGATCGGGGTGCAACTAGGACTCGGCGACCACACCCAGGCGATGCTCGACGTCGCCCGACCGGTCGCTCAGGTGATAGCCGCGATCCTCGTCGTCCGCTGGCTGCTGGCTGCGCTCGCAGGACGCCTGCACCCGGTCGGCGCACTCGGGATCGCGATGGGCACCTTCGTGCTGCTGTTCCCGTTCGTCCAGCCCTGGTATCTGCTGTGGGCGATCATCCCGCTGGCGGCCTGGGCAACGGGTCGTTGGTTCCGGATCACCGCCATCACCGTCTCGGCGATCATCTCCGTGGTCGTCCTGCCGACCGGGGCGGGAACACGCGGGTTCCAGCTCGCCGAGGCGATCGTCGCGGCGGTCCTGCTTGTGGCGATACTCACAGCGCTGTTCTTCGAGGAAATGCCCTGGCAGCGCCGACGCCGAGCAAAGGCCGACGTCGCCGAGTCCGTGGGGTCGGTCCACTGACGACCGTGGCCGGTCGCGGCGGTCACCCGTGTTCCGTACCGCACCAATCGACGCTTACTCTTGGACGTTGTGAGTAGCCCCTCGTCCGCAGCCGGTGTCACCGGCGCTGCGGCGGCCGGTCCGGCCCTGTCGGTCAAGGGACTCGTGAAACGTTACGGAGACACCACTGCGGTGGGCGGGCTAGATCTCGAACTCCAGACCGGTGAGATCCTCGCGATCCTCGGGCCCAACGGCGCCGGGAAGACCACCACGGTGGAAATCTGCGAAGGATTCCAGTCCCCTGACGAAGGGGAGGTCACGTTGCTGGGTCTCGACCCCATCGCCGACAACGAGAAGGTACGCAGCCGGATCGGCGTCATGCTGCAGGGAGGCGGCGCCTACCCCGGTGCCCGCGCGGGCGAGATGCTGCGTCTGTGCGCCGCGTACTCCGCCGACCCGATCGATCCGGACTGGCTTCTGGAGAACCTTGGTCTCGTCGAAGCGCAACGTACCTCCTACCGGCGCCTGTCCGGCGGTCAACAACAACGGCTCGCCCTGGCATGCGCTCTGGTGGGACGTCCCGAGGTCGTGTTCCTCGACGAACCGACGGCCGGCATGGACGCCCACGCCCGGATCATGGTCTGGGAACTGATCGATCGGCTCCGGGCGGATGGGGTCTCGGTACTCCTGACCACCCACCTCATGGACGAGGCCGAAGAACTCGCGGATCAGTTGATCATCATCGACCATGGCGTCGAGGTCGCCAAGGGCACACCTGCCGAACTGACCAGCCGTGGCGCCGAGAACGAGTTGCGGTTTCACGCCCCGCGCGGCCTGGACCTGACACTGCTGGAAACAGTTCTCCCCGAGGGCTATTCGTGTAGCGAATTCTCGCCTGGCGGATATCTGGTGCGCGGTCAGGTGACACCACAGGTGCTGGCCACGGTGACGGGCTGGTGCGCCAAGATCAACGTGCTCGCCACTGATCTCAGGGTCGAGACCCGAAGCCTCGAGGACGTCTTCCTGGAACTGACCGGACGAGGTATGCGCGGATGACCGTTCCCAACCGATTCGCCGCAGGTACCTTCACACCCCGCCCGAGCCCCGCACCGATCAGGACGATGATCGCGGCGCAGTCGCGCATCGAGTTGATGCTCCTGCTCCGCAACGGCGAGCAGCAACTGCTCACGATGTTCATCCCGATCACCTTGCTCATCGGGCTGTGCCTGCTCCCGATCGGCGACTTCGACGAGTCCCGCACCGATCTGTTCGTGCCTGCCATCATGACCGTCGCAGTGATGTCGACTGCGTTCACAGGCCAGGCCATCGCCGTCGGTTTCGACCGGCGCTACGGAGCGCTCAAACGTCTCGGGGCGACTCCGCTACCGCGATGGGGTGTGATCGCCGGTAAGTCGATCGCCGTCGCGGTCGTCGTCAGCATCCAGGCGATCATCCTCGGTGGGATCGGTGCTGCCCTGGGCTGGCGGCCTTCCGTTGCGGGGCTGTTGCTCGGCATCATCGCCATCGCGGTCGGCACGCTGGCCTTCTCGGCCATGGGGTTGCTGCTGGGCGGCACGCTGAAGGCCGAGGTGGTGCTCGCGCTGGCCAATCTCCTGTGGTTCGCATTCCTGGGGATCGGCTCGATCGTGGTGCTCGGCGACCGCGTGCCGGATGCCGCCCAGTGGATTGCCCGGTGTACACCGTCAGGCGCCTTGAGTGAGGCACTGCATCAGGCCACCGCCGGGTCGGTCGACCTCTTCGGACTGGCGGTCCTGGCGGTGTGGGGGATCGTGTCCGGCGTCGCAGCCGTGAGGTATTTCAAGTTCACCTGACGCCGGAGGTCATCGGACGGCAGCCTACGATCAATAGCGTGTATCGCCTGTTTGTCCGGCTCGTCGACCGGCTCCCCCTCCCCTCACTCCGTGTCCAGGTCGGTATCGCCATCGCTGTGGTACTGACCCAGGCGGGCATCGCAGTCACCGGCGCCGTGGTCCGCGTGACGGCGTCGGGCCTCGGCTGCCCGACCTGGCCACAGTGTTTCCCGGGCAGTTTCACGCCGGTTCAGCACGGCGAGGTCGCGGCGATCCATCAAGCGGTCGAGTTCGGTAATCGGATGCTCACGTTCCTCGTGGTCCTGACCGCGGCGCTGATCGTCATCGCCGTGACCCGGGCCAGGCGACGCCACGAGGTCCGTGTGTACGCGTGGCTGATGCCGGTGTCCACCGTCGTACAGGCTGTGATGGGTGGCATCACCGTGCTGACAGGCCTGCTCTGGTGGACTGTGGCAATTCATCTACTGCTGTCGATGGCCATGGTCTGGCTGGCGGTGCTGTTGCTGGAGAAGGTTCGCGAACCCGATGACGCGGTGGCCATCCCGGAAGTGCCTGTTGCGCTGCGGTGGCTGACCGCATTGTCCGCTGTCCTGATGGGCGCGGTACTCGTCGCGGGGACGATGGTCACCGGCGCAGGCCCTCACGCCGGGGACAAGAGCATCGAGAAGCCCGTCCCCCGGCTTGCCGTCGAGATCACGACCCTGGTGCACCTGCACGCAGATCTGCTGATCGCCTACCTGTCGGTACTCGTCGCGATCGGATTCGCACTGTTCGCGGTCGGGGCGTCGCGACGTCTCAAGAAGCGGCTGTATGTCGTCGTCGCAGTGGTGGCCGCTCAGGCGTTGGTGGGGGTCACGCAGTACGTCACCGACATCCCCGCCGCGCTGGTGGTCGTCCACGTCGCCGGAGCCGGAGCGTGTGTCGCGGCGACTGCGGCGCTGTGGATCGCGATGCGGCCCCGTTTGTCGTCGGTCGCCCTGGATCAGACGAGGCCCGAACGGTCGACCGCCGCACTGAGCTGAACGCCGAGGACTCAGGTGTTCGCGACCCAGCCCGCCATCTTGCGGTAATGACCGGGCCGGACCTCCGCCGACGAGGTCAGCTCCCTGTCCCACTCGCCGATCTCCACGCCGTCCACCTTGTCGACGATCGCCTTCGCCGTCTCGAGGTCTGCGACGACCTGGTCACCGAGGATGCCGCCCTGCCCGCCGACAAGCGTGATGCGTACGCCCGCAGCCCCGACTGGTTGCAGGACCGCGGTGGCCGAACCACCCTCACGGGCCACGTACTTGGTGATCGCGGAGATGACGCCCTGGTGCTCAGTCATGGGAAACAGCATAGAGCCGCACCATCGCGAGCCCGGTGACAGGTCGGTTCATCGGGTCCGCGTACAACGGAATCATGCATGCGATAACGGTCAGTCAGCACGGTGGTCCAGAAGAACTCCGGCCTATGAGCGTGCCGGACCCGGAGCCGGGGCCCGGTGAGGTGCTCGTCCGGGTTGCCGCCAGCGGCGTCAATTTCATCGACACCTACCAGCGGTCGGGCGCCTACTCGATGAAATTGCCGTACGTCCCCGGCAGCGAGGGCGCCGGAGAGGTCATCGCGATCGGGGATGAGGTCACGTCGGTCGCCGTCGGTCAGCGCGTTGCCTGGTGCGACGCGCCCGGCAGTTACGCCGAACTCGTCCTGGTCCGGGCAACACGGGCGGTGCCGGTGCCCGACGGTGTGGACGATCAGGTGGCCGCATCGGCGCTGCTGCAGGGACTCACCGCCCACTACCTGCTGGACGGGTCGGCCCATCCCCAGCCGGACCAGACGATTCTCGTCCACGCCGGGGCGGGTGGCGTCGGACTGGTGTTGACGCAGATGGCGAAGGCGAAGGGCTTGCGGGTCATCACGACCGTGTCCTCCGACGCCAAAGAAGCGCTCTCACGCGAGGCGGGTGCAGACGAGGTGCTGCGTTACGGCGACGACCTCGCCGAGCGGGTCCGTGGTCTGACAGAGGGTCGCGGGGTCGCGGTCAGCTACGACGGAGTCGGCGCAGACACCTTCGAACAGAGTCTGGCCGCCACCGCCGTACGCGGTGTCGTCGTGCTGTTCGGGGCGGCGAGCGGACCGGTGCCCCCCTTCGATCTCCAGCGGCTCAACGCAGCGGGATCACTGTCGGTCACCCGTCCCAAGCTCGGGGATTTCATCGCCGACGATGCCGAGTTCACGTGGCGCGCCGGTGAGGTGATCGACGGAATCGCGAACGGCACTGTGAAGGTACTCGTCGGGCACACTTACCCACTGGCAGAGGCGGCGCAGGCGCACCGCGACCTCGCGGCCCGCACCACCACCGGTTCGGTGGTACTACTCCCAGCCCACGGCTGAATCGCCACGGGTCACCGTGGCTCGACTCAGTCGGCGGTGTACGTCGGCGGGTCGGCCGAGAGGTCGACCTTGCCGTACATGAACTCGTTGTCCTGTTCGGTCTTGGTCTCCGCCGGGCGGTAGCTCGTCGCCGTGGTGCGGTAGGTCACCGACCAGGGCAGTTGGCCGTTGACAGATACCTCATCCGGGTTGTCGTAGCCGATGCGGTACTCGAGCTTCGACAGGTCCGTCGGTGCCGTCCAGGTGGCCGAGCCGGGTTCGGCGTTGTAGGCGTACACGTTCTGCTCGCATCCCGGCTTGTCTGCCGACGCGTCGGCCTGCTTGGACAGCGCGCAATTGTCGAGATACGTCTCGACCGCGGACTGCACCGCATTACGGCCGGTGCCACTGAGCTCCGTGGTCAGCTGTGACACACCGAAGTAGGCCTGCGCCGACATCGGGAAGTCCTTCGCTTTGGAGTCGACGACGGTGAAGTTCTTGTCGGCGCTACCCCACTCCATGGGGCCGGGGAAGAAGTAGACCTTCGCTTCTTTGTCGACCGGTACACCGAACGCGGTGAGTTGCGGGATGTCTCCGGACGCGGACATCTCCAGGCTCACCGCCCCCTCGTCCAATCGCCAGGAGTCCCCGGTCTCGTGCAGCATGAACGTCTCGTCGGCCTTGCGGTCGCCGAATGTGTATGTCGCCTGGACTGTGGCCATGTCGCCGCCCTTGTTGGTGTCGACGATCTTTATGTCGGCGATCTTCGCGATCGCCTGCTGCTTCTTGAGGACGTCATCGGTGAGCAGCAGATCGGACGGTGGCGTCTTCATGACGCCGAGCGCCTTCTGCGCGTCTCCGTCGGACAGCGCCTGCAGATACGTTTTCACCGCCGCCTCGGGATTGCCGGCCGAGCCACCACCTCCGAGCGTCACGACGAGGGTCACGACCAACACCACGACGATGAGCGCTGCGCCGGCGATTAGCCCGATGATCAGCGGTTTACGTGATCGCGGCGGCTGGCCCCCGCCCGGTCCGAAACCACCCTGCCCGCCGGGCCACTGACCCGGCTGCGGCGGGTATGCCTGGTACGGCTGGTAGGCCTCTCCAGGGCCGGGTTGCCCGTACTGCGGATTACCCGGCTGTCCGAACTGAGGCTGACCTGCGACCGTCGGTTCCGAGTACGGCTGCCACTCGGGGTTACCACCGGCAGGTCCGGACCCAGGTCCATGCGGATACGACACGATTCCCCCAAGGAAGTTCGGCACAACGGCCCTGCACGAGCCCGGATGATCAGACGTTAACCCGCCTACCGTCCGGCGCGGTCAGCCGACCCTGCCTACGGGCCGATGATCTACCGAACGGATGACGTCAGAACAGGCTGGCGAGTGTCGGGAAGCCGATCACCGAGTCGATCGCCAGACCACAGAACACGATCGCGAGATATTCGTTGGACTGCAAGAACACCTTCAGCGGTGTGACCTCTTCGCCGCGAAGCGTCGAACGATAGAGCTTGTGGACAACGAAGATGAACCATCCACCCGCTGCCAACGCGACGGCCGCATAGATCCAGCTGGTCGCCAGGCACAGGACCAAGGTGCTCAGCACGGTGGCCCAGGTGTAGAAGAGCATCTGCCGTGTCACCTGGATCTCGGTGGCGATCACCGGGAGCATGGGGACCCCCGCGGCGCGGTAGTCCTCCTTGTAACGCATGGCCAGTGCCCAGGTGTGTGGCGGAGTCCAGAAGAAGATCACCATGAACAACACCAACGGCTGCCAGCCCAGTGTCCCGGTCACCGCGGCCCAGCCCACCAACGTCGGCATGCATCCGGCGGCCCCGCCCCAGACGACGTTCTGCCAGGTCCGTCGCTTGAGCACCATCGTGTAGACGAAAACGTAGAACGCGATGGTCGCCATCACGAGCAGGGCGCTGAGAAGATTGGCCATCGTGAACAGGACGGCGAACGAGCCGGCGCCGAGCAGGATGCCGAAGATCAGCGCACTGCGTGTCGACACCGCATGTCTGGCCAGAGGCCGACGTTCGGTGCGCTTCATCTTCTGATCGATGTCCGCGTCGACCACCATGTTCAAGGTGTTGGCGCTCGCCGCTCCCAGCCAGCCACCCAGCAACGTCCACGCCATCAGGGTCAGATCGATGTTGCCGCGATCCGCCAACAGCATCACCGGGATGGTGGCGACAAGCAGCAACTCGATGACCCGGGGCTTGGTGAGCGCGAGGTAAGCCAGCGCCGCACTCTGAATCCGCCGACGAAGAGTTGTCGGGGGCGCCACCGGCGGTGCCTCACCGCCACCTGTCGCCGGGGAGGAGGCGAAACCGTGTCCGCTCACACGTTCCCCAATCCGCACTAGATCTCCTGACTCGTCCATCTACTACAGGGAATGGTAGACGGCCGGGGTACCAGAACCAGAATCGAGGTCGAAACCCCACCACAGCGGCCTGCCACCCACCGCGGTCGGCACCGTGGTGACGTTTCGCCTCCCGTATGCCACGACATCGACCCGAGACGACTAGGCTGGTGGCGGGCTCTTCAGTAGCCCCGCCCTGTACCGGAGTCGAGCTTGTAGGAGTTCACACGATCGTGTCAGCATCAGACGAAATTCGCGCGCTAACCCAGGCCTCTCATCCAGCTGACTGGAGCGAGGTGGACACGAAAGCGGTTGACACAGTACGAGTTTTGGCTGCAGACGCCGTCCAGAAGTGCGGTAGCGGCCACCCCGGAACGGCCATGAGTCTGGCCCCGCTCGCCTACACGCTGTTTCAGCGGGTGATGCGCCACGACCCCACTGACACCGACTGGATGGGACGTGACCGGTTCATCCTGTCGTGCGGCCACTCCAGCCTCACGCTGTACATCCAGCTCTACCTGGGCGGTTTCGGTCTCGAGCTCGATGACCTGAAAGCTCTTCGTACGTACGAGTCGAAGACGCCCGGGCACCCCGAATACCGCCACACCCGCGGGGTCGAGATGACGACGGGCCCGCTCGGGCAGGGTCTGGCCTCGTCCGTCGGTATGGCGATGGCCGCCCGCTACGAGCGTGGGTTGTTCGACCCGGACGCACCCGTCGGCGGCAGCGCATTCGACCACTACATCTACGTGATCGCCTCGGACGGCGACATCGAAGAGGGCGTCACGTCCGAAGCCAGCTCACTGGCCGGTACCCAGCAGCTCGGCAACCTGATCGTGTTCTATGACAAGAACCACATCTCGATCGAGGACGACACCGAGATCGCGCTGTCAGAAGACGTCGCAGCGCGCTACGCGGCCTACGGCTGGCACGTACAGCACGTCGACGGCGGCGAGAACGTGACGGCCATCGAAGAGGCGATCGAGAAGGCCAAGGCTGTGATCGACAAGCCGTCGATCATCGTCCTACGCACGATCATCGGCTTCCCGGCTCCGAACAAGCAGAACACGGGTAGTGCGCACGGCGCGGCGCTGGGCAACGACGAGGTCGCCGAGACCAAGAAGATCCTCGGGTTCGACCCGGAGAAAACGTTCGAGGTCTCTGACGAGGTGATCGCTCACACCCGCTCGCTCGTCGAGCGCGGCGCCGAGCAACGTAAGGCCTGGGAGAGGTCCTTCGACGAGTGGGCCGAGGCCAACCCCGAGCGCAAGGAGCTGCTCGATCGGCTCAACGTCAACGGATTGCCCGAGGGCTGGACCGACGCACTGCCGAAATGGGAGGTCGGGGACAAAGACGTCGCGACCCGGTCGGCATCCGGCAAGGTGCTCTCCGCCCTCGGCCCGGTACTGCCCGAGTTGTGGGGCGGCTCCGCCGACTTGGCAGGAAGCAACAACACCACCATCGACGGTGCCGCATCGTTCGGTCCGACGAGCATCAGTACCAAGACCTGGAGTGCCAACCCCTACGGGCGGACCCTGCACTTCGGTATCCGCGAGCACGCGATGGGTGCGATTCTCTCGGGCATCGTCCGGCACGGTCCGACCCGCGCCTACGGCGGAACATTCCTGCAATTCGCGGACTACATGCGGCCGGCGGTGCGGCTCGCGTCCCTGATGAAGACCGACCCGATCTATGTCTGGACCCACGACTCCATCGGGCTCGGCGAAGACGGACCGACGCATCAGCCGATCGAACATCTCGCCGCGCTGCGAGCGATCCCGGATCTCGACGTGATCCGGCCGGGTGACGCCAACGAGACCGCGTACGCCTGGCAGCAGATCCTGCAGCGACGCCACAATCCGGCCGGCCTCGCACTGACCCGTCAGAACCTGCCGATTCTCGAGGGCACGTCTGCCGAGGGTGTCGCCAAGGGTGGGTACATCCTGTCGGAGTCCGAAGGCGATCCGCAGGTCGTCCTGATCGGGACCGGCTCCGAGGTGTACCTCGCGGTGGAGGCGCAGAAGGCGCTCAAGGGCAAGGGCATTGCCGCACGAGTCGTCTCCATGCCGTGTGTCGAGTGGTTCGACGAGCAAGACCAGGCCTACCGGGACTCGGTGATCCCGCCTGCACTGAAGGCCAGGGTCAGCGTCGAAGCCGGCATCGCGATGCCGTGGTACCGACTCGTCGGCGACGGCGGAGAGATCATCTCGATCGAGCACTACGGCGCGTCCGCCGACTACAAGGTTCTGTACGAGAAGTTCGGCATCACGGCGGATGCTGTCACCGCCGCCGCCGAACGCGCGATCGCGAAGTAGTCCTGGTCGAAGTCACCGATCACGACTCCCCCATCACCAAGAATCGGAGCGCACCATGAGCGAACAGAACGCCAATCTTGCCGCACTGTCCCAGGCCGGCGTATCGGTCTGGCTCGACGACCTGTCCCGGACCCGTATCAAGTCGGGCAACCTGGCCGAACTCGTCGCCACCAAATCGGTCGTCGGTGTCACCACCAACCCGTCGATCTTCCAGGCTGCGTTGTCCAAGGGTGACGCATACGACGAGCAGGTGAACGAACTCGCCGCCCGCGGCGCCGATGTCGACGCGACCATCCGGACCGTCACCACAGACGACGTCCGCGACGCATGCGACATCCTCGCCCCGCAGTACGAGGCCTCGGGCGGTGTGGACGGTCGGGTGTCCATCGAGGTCGATCCCCGGCTGGCGCACGATGCCGACAAGACCGCCGCGCAGGCAGTCGAACTCTGGAAGATCGTCGACCGGCCAAACGTCTTGATCAAGATCCCCGCCACCGAGGCCGGAATTCCGGCGATCGCCAAGACCATCGCGGAAGGCATCAGTGTCAACGTCACGCTGATCTTCTCGGTCGAGCGCTACGAACTCGTGATGGGTGCTTTCCTCGATGGCCTCGAGCAAGCCAAGACCGCCGGCCATGACCTGTCCAAGATCCATTCCGTGGCCTCGTTCTTCGTCTCCCGCGTCGACACCGAGATCGACAAGCGTCTCGACGCGATCGGGTCGGACGAGGCGAAGGAACTCAAGGGCAAGGCCGCTCTCGCGAACGCTCGGCTCGCGTACGCGGCCTACCAGAAGGTCTTCGAGGACCAGCCCCGGTTCGCCGCGCTCAAGGAGTCCGGTGCACACGCGCAGCGACCACTGTGGGCGTCGACCGGCGTCAAGGATCCGGCGTACCCCGACACCCTCTACGTCGGCGAGCTGGTCGCTCCGGGCACCGTCAACACCATGCCGGAGAAGACCATGGATGCCTTCGCCGATCACGGTGAGGTCAATACCTCGTCGATCATCGGACAGGGTCCGGCGTCTCAGGAGATCTTCGACAAACTCGCCGCCATCGGCATCGACCTGACGGACGTCTTCCTCGTCCTCGAGAACGAGGGTGTCGAGAAGTTCGAGGCGTCGTGGAAGGAACTGCTCGACGCCACAGCCGAGCAGCTGGCCGAGAAATCAAAGGGCTGAACGACATTGTCCGACCGCAGCTCCGAATGGGTCAACCCACTCCGAGATGAACGGGACAAGCGCCTTCCCCGGATCGCCGGACCATGCAGTCTGGTCATCTTCGGCGTCACCGGGGATCTCGCCCGCAGAAAGCTGATGCCCGCGGTCTACGACCTCGCGAACCGGGGACTCCTGCCGCCGGGGTTCGCGTTGGTCGGCTTCGCCCGCCGCGACTGGGATCACGAGGACTTCGGCCAGGTTGTGCACGACGCGGTCCGGGCCAATGCCCGGACCCCGTTCCGCGAAGACGTCTGGGAACGCCTGAGCGAAGGCTTCCGCTTCGTACAGGGCACCTTCGACGACCCCGAGGCCTTCGACAAGCTCCGAGACACGCTGGGTGAGCTGGACGAGAAGCGCGGTACTGACGGCAACCACGCGTTCTACCTGTCCATTCCGCCGGCAGCGTTTCCGGTGGTGTGCGAGCAACTCTCGCGCTCCGGTCTCGCGGAACAGTCCGAGGACAAGTGGCGGCGGGTGGTCATCGAGAAGCCGTTCGGGCACGATCTGGACAGCGCCAAAGAGCTGAACAACGTGGTCAACACGGTCTTCCCGGAGCACTCCGTATTCCGTATCGACCATTACCTCGGCAAAGAGACCGTCCAGAACATCCTCGCGCTGCGCTTCGCGAACCAACTGTTCGACCCGGTGTGGAGTTCGCACTACGTCGACCACGTCCAGATCACCATGGCCGAGGACATCGGCCTCGGTGGTCGCGCCGGATACTACGACGGCATCGGCGCCGCCCGTGACGTGATCCAGAATCATCTGATCCAGTTGATGGCCCTGATCGCGATGGAAGAGCCCATCTCGTTCGAACCGCACGAGTTGCAGACCGAGAAGATCAAGGTGCTCTCGGCCACCCGGAACATTCTGCCGCTCGACGAGAACACCGCCCGGGGACAGTACGAGGCCGGATGGCAGGGCAGCGAGCCGGTTCCGGGCCTCAAGGACGAGAAAGGCTTCGCCGCGGATTCGACGACAGAGACGTTCGCCGCGATCGCGGTCGAGGTCGACAGTCGACGGTGGGCCGGCGTCCCCTTCTACCTGCGCACCGGCAAACGGCTGGGGCGGCGCGTGACCGAGATCGCACTGGTCTTCAAACGAGCCCCACATCTGCCTTTCGACCAGACGATGACCGAGGAATTGAGCCAGAACGCTTTGGTGATCCGGGTGCAGCCCGATGAAGGCATCACGTTGCGCTTCGGTTCGAAGGTTCCGGGTTCTTCGATGGAGGTCCGCGACGTCAACATGGACTTCTCCTACGGTCAGGCGTTCACCGAGTCCTCGCCTGAGGCCTACGAGCGGTTGATCCTGGACGTTTTGCTGGGTGAGCCGTCGCTGTTCCCCGTCAACGCCGAGGTCGAGTTGTCATGGAAGATACTCGATCCCGTACTCGAGCGCTGGGCCGCGACAGGCACACCGGACGGTTATGAATCGGGCACCTGGGGCCCCGAGTCCGCCGACGAGATGATGACCCGCAACGGCCGGGCCTGGCGCCGGCCTTGATCTCCCGGTAGTCGCGCCTCTTGACGAAGGAGCAAGCAATGATCGTCGAACTCCCTGATACGAGTACCACCGCCATCAGCAAGCAGCTCATCAAGATCCGCGACTCGGGTGGCGCATTCACCTCCGGTCGGGTGCTGACACTCCTTGTCTGCACCGACGAAGGTGAGCCGACCGAGGGCGCCATCGAAGCTGCCAACGAGGCCAGCCGCGAACATCCGTGTCGGGTGATCGTCGTCGCACGCGGTGACCGGAACCTCCCGTCGCGACTCGACGCCCAGATCCGGGTCGGCGGCGACGCCGGCGCCTCTGAGGTCGTCGTCTTGCACCTGTACGGCGAGCTCGCCGATCACGGTGAGAGCGTTGTCATCCCGTTCATGCTGCCGGACACACCGGTGGTCACGTGGTGGCCGGGACGGGGTCCGGACAACCCGGCCGCCGACCCGATCGGTCAGCTCGGCACCCGGCGGATCACCGACGCACGCCGCGCGACAGATGTACCCGCCGAACTGCAGCGGCGGCTCGCCACCTACGCTCCGGGCGATTCCGACATCGCGTGGTCACGGATCACCGCATGGCGTGCACTCCTGGCGTCAGCGCTCGATCAACCGCCGCACAGTGCGGTGACCGCAGCCGAGGTCGAAGGTCCGGCCGACTCCCCCGCAGTCGATCTCCTTGCAGGCTGGCTGCATTCGGTCCTGGGTGTTCCGGTGACGAGGTCGGTCGGTAGTTTCAAGGTGACGGTCGACCGCGACGCCGGTCCGCTCGTGCTGTGCGTCGGCATGAGCAATCAGGCCATCATTTCCATCCCGGGCAAACCCGATGGGCGGGTTGCACTCCCGGGCCGCGAGTTGAGCAATCTGCTCGCAGAAGAACTTCGCAGGCTCGACCCCGACGAGATCTACCATCTCGCGCTGCAGGGGGTGGCCGGCATCATTCGCGCCGAAGACAGGGTTCACGCATGAGCACACCGGAAATATTCAGGTCCGCCGACAAGGACTCGCTGGTCGAAGCGGTGACCGAGCGGTTCATCACCACGATCACGGCGGCGCAGGCCGCCCGCGGAACCGCGTCGGTGGTACTGACCGGAGGAAGCAACGGCATAGCACTGCTGGAGGCCCTGGCAAAGGATTCCGGCGACATCGATTGGTCGGCCGTGGACATCTACTGGGGTGACGAGCGTTTCGTGGCCGCCGACGATTCCGAGCGCAACGCGGGTCAGGCCCAGGCGGCCCTGCTCGACCATGTGCCGGTGAACGCTGATCGGGTCTTCGTGATGGCGTCGTCGGACGGTGAGTTCGGTGACGACATCCACGCAGCCGCGGCCGATTACGCCGAACGCCTTGCCGCCCGGGCGGGTGAAGGCGAGACCGTCCCCCAGTTCGATCTCCATCTGCTCGGCATGGGCGGCGAGGGTCACATCAACTCGCTGTTCCCGCACTCGGAGGCAACCGGCGAGAGCCGGGCCTCCGTGGTGGCGGTGACCAATTCCCCCAAACCGCCGCCGAAGCGGATCACACTGACCCTGCCCGCCATCGCACGTTCGCGCGAGGTCTGGTTCCTGGTGTCGGGTGCGGAGAAGGCCGAAGCCGTCGCCGCAGGCGTGGCGGGTGCCGATTTCATGGACTGGCCGTGTGCCGGTGCGCACGGGACCGAATCCACGGTGTGGTTCGTAGATCCCGCGGCCGCGTCGAATCTGCCCTGATCGCGGTCCTGCCTCAGCGGCGCAGTCCGCGGCCCGTTTGGAACGTCGCCTCGCGGCCTTCCATCTGTGCCGCGTACCAGTTCTCACGATGCCTGCGCATGACTCGCTCATGAACACGTGAGATCGGCGGGCAGACCCGACGTGCAGTCTCGACGATCGTCACCAGCGGCAGTCTCAGCGCAATCCATACGATGGCTGGGAAGGCGCTGGGCATGTCGTACTTTTTCCTCGTCCACGGCATCATGAACAACGCCGAATACGCCGCATAGATACGCGCGTTGTAGAGCTCTCGCATCCGTCGTAGCCCCGTGTGGCCGTCCCTGGGGGCGAAGGCTGCGGGAAACGACTCGATGAGCTCCGCCCCGTGCGGGCCCGAATCGTGGCTGCGCGTGGTGTTGACCAACGCCAGCAGTCGCAGCGAATCGGCGATCGATTTCGGGTACCACTGCGTCCGCACTCCGAGCAGATGTCCGAGGTAGCGCTGATAGTGCAGCAGGACCCGGATCTCCCGCGGCGACGTCTGGATTCCCACCATCCAGAGCGCCATCGCGGGCACCACGCTGCCGCCGAGCAGGGTCAGCAGCTGGTACGACTGGCTGATCGGTAGACCCCAGCGCGCAGCGTCCCACTCGGGGTGTTCGGCGACGGTACGGCGAACCCAGACGTGCATGACCCGGACCCGCATGGCGGTGGCCCGGCCCGCTGATCCGGGCGTGAGAAGGGCATCCGGTTCGGACACATCGATCCAGAAGCGTGCGGTCTCCAGGAACCTACGCAGCGCATTGTCACCGGCGTATCCGCCCGCGAGCGACAACGGCGTCGCGACCGCCGCCTCGGTGTACATCTCGAGGGTGATGCCACCTGCCACGCTGAACAGAGACGTTCCCCATCGCCTCCAGATGGCTTCACCTTCGGCGATCTGCGCCGGGTCCACCCACTCGGGAACGTTCTCGAACTCCGCGAAGAGCGCCACCATCGCGGGTGGCGGATCCTCGATCGACTCGAGTCCATCGGTCAGCGCCTTGTCGAGCAACGCTCGCGCGGCCTCACCACCGAGTTCGCCGTAGACCTCATCGACAAATCGCTCGGCCACCGGATCGGTGGTGAACATCTCCGCCGCGAATGTACGGATGTGTTCCTCCGACGGGAAGAGGTCTTTGCCCGTCACACGTCTCGCCACCCGACGCGCACGTGTGACGGCCTTGCTGTCCACCGCGTGCGCATAGCGGACGGCCTCAGGGAACCGAGGCTCGTCTGCTCGGCTCATCGGCATTGGTGTGGACACCCGGACTCCCGTTCGGTTCGAGTGAGACGAAAACGGAGAATCGTCTCGCAGGAATCGAACATACCCCATGACGGCCCTGTTGCCATCCCCGCACAAAAACACACCGTTCGGTCACACACACCTGTTGCAACGGGTGCACGTGACCGAACGGTGTGTTTTTTGTCGACTACCCGCTGTTGCGCAGTGCCGTCGCAAGTCCGTTCATGGTGAGTTGGATCCCGCGACGCACCAGATCCGAATCGTCGCCACCGCGGTAGCGGCGCAACAGCTCGACCTGCAGGTGGTTGAGGGGCTCGAGGTACGGGAAGCGGTTGAAGACCGAGCGCTTGAGCGCGGGGTTGTCCGCCAGCAGGTCGTCGGTACCCGTGATCGCGAAGTACATCGCAGTCGTGCGCTCATGCTCCGCGGTGATCATCCCGAAGACCTTCTCCCGTAATTCCTCATCCGGAACGAGACGCGAATACCGTTCCGCCAGACCAAGATCCGACTTTGCCATCACCTGCGCCATATTGGACATCACCGTCCGGAAGAACGGCCAGCGGCGGTAATAGTCGGTCAAGATCGCCAGCCGCTCGCCATCGCCGCCGACCCACTGCTCGAACGCGGTACCCGTTCCGTACCAGCCCGGCAACATCACCCTGGCCTGCGACCAGGACAACACCCACGGGATCGCACGAAGATCCGAGATCTTCTCGGTCTGTTTACGCGAGGCAGGGCGGCTGCCGATGTTGAGTGAACCGATCTCCGACAGCGGGGTGGAGTTCACGAAGTACTCGACGAACCCCGGTGTTTCGTGGACGAGCTCGCTGTAGGCCGCACGCGCCAGCGCGGCGAGTTCGTCGAGCACGGCGTAAGCCGCCTCCGCCTCGGCGCCGAGACCTTCCGTGTCGAGCAGTGACGACTCGATGGTCGCTGCCAACAGGGTTTCCAGGTTGCGCCGTGCGACCACGGGTTCGGCGTATTTCGCGGCGATCACCTCGCCCTGCTCGGTGATCCGCAGCGACCCCTGAACGGCGCCCGGCGGCTGCGCCAGGATCGCGTCGTAGCTCGGTCCGCCGCCGCGGCCGACCGTTCCACCGCGACCGTGGAACAGTCGCAATCGGATACCCGCCTTCTTCGCGGCGTCGACGAGATCGAGCTCCGCCCGGTACAGCGCCCAGTTCGCCGCCAGGTACCCGCCGTCCTTGTTGGAGTCGGAATACCCGAGCATGATCTCCTGGATCCCCTCCTGCGCGTCGACGAGCGCGCGGTAGAGCGGGATGTCGAGGGCCGCGAGCAACGTTGCGGCGCCCTGTTGCAGATCCTCGATGGTCTCGAACAACGGAACCACCCGCACCGACGAACTCGGCGCGATGTCTTCGGAGCCGGGGTCGAACAGTCCTGCCTCCTTCAGCAGCACCATGGCCTCGAACATATCGCTCACGGATGTGCACATGCTGATGATGTAGTTGGGGACCGCCGCAGGCCCGTACGCCCTCACCGCTGCCGCAGCGGACCGGACGATGTCGAGTTCCTTGTGCGCGAGGTCGGAGAGGTCGGCACCCGGCCCGGTGAGCGGTCGTCTGCTGCTCAATTCATCGGTGAGCAACTCCACCCGTTCGGCCTCCCCCAGTGACCGATAGTCCGAATGGACACCGGCCCAGGCCAGTAGTTCTGCGATCACCTCTTCGTGAGTCTCCGAGTTCTGCCGCATGTCCAGGCCGGAGAGATGGAAACCGAATGCCCGCACCGCCTCTCGCAGGGTCAGTAACCGGTCATCGGCGAGTTCGTCGTCGCCGTTCGAGCGCAGCGAGTCATCGATCACGTCGAGGTCGGCGAGGAACTCAGCGGCGTCGGTGTAGGTGGCCGAGCCATCTTTCGGGTAGCCCCCGTCATTGACAGCGACAAAACGGTCCCCGAAAAGACGACCCGCGGTCGCAGCCAGCCGCGCCCGGATGGCACGCAAGGCCTGCCGATAAGGTTCGTCGGCCTCGGTCTCACCGCGTTGCACACCGCCGAGCGCGAACACCCCGTCTCCGACGTCGGTCAGTCGAGACGTCAGGCTCAGCTCCTGCGCCAGTGTGGCCAGTTCGGCGAGGTGATGCGAGACCGCGGTTTCCGCCGCCCGACGCGTTGCCATGCCGACGATCTCACCGGTCACGAAGGGGTTACCGTCCCGGTCCCCGCCGATCCACGAGCCCATCCTCAGCATGGGTTCATCGGCGATACCGGCGGCCGGGTAGTGCTCCTGAAGCCAGGCCCGGAGCTCCGCGTTGACCCGCGGGATGACTTCGAAGAACCCGGCGTCGTAGTACCGGAGTCCCACCTCGATCTCGTCTTGGATCTGTAGTCGTTCGAGGCGGATCAGCGCGGTCTCCCACAGCGTGAGCACCTGTCGGTTCAAGGCTCTGTCGACCTCGTCACGTTCGGCGGGCGTCAATTCGGTACGTCCGGCGAAACGCATCAGATCGGTGATCCGGCGCTGGACCTCGAACACGGTCCGTCGGCGGGTCTCGGTGGGATGGGCGGTGATCACCGGGACCACCGTGGCGTCGGCGAGTGCCGCGCCGACCTGCTCATCACCGAGTCCTGCGGCCGAGAGCTTGGCGTACGTCGCAGCGAGTGTGGAGTCCTGGGGCGGATCCCCCGCACGGACATGGATGGCGCGACGCCGTTCCCGGTGGATGTCCTCGGCGAGATTGGCGAGCAAGGCGAAGTGGCTGAACGCCCGGATCACCGAGATGGCCTCGGAGACGTCTATGTCGCGGAACAAGCTCTCGAGTTCGGTCCGCTCGATTTCGGAACGGCGGACCCGGAAAGATTCGACCCGGGCCTTTTCGACGAGTTCGAAGGTGCCCTCGCCGGCATGTTTACGAACGATCTGTCCGAGGATGCCGCCCAACAGGCGAATGTCTTCGCGTAGCGGTTCGGTCAATTGTCTGTCGGTGCTGCCGGCTTCCGGTCGGGGCACGGCGGGGCGCTTGTCGGTCACCCGCTCAGTATCTATGCCCGCCCAGGGCTAGCGCATCTCGACAATCGGCGTTGACCGAAGGTGTTACGAGAGCTTGATGTCCAGACCGATGCCGAGGATGAAGATCGACCAGATCACGCCGACGAAAACCGTCAGGCGGTCGAGGTTACGCTCGACGACACTCGAACCGGACAGGCTCGACTGCACACCGCCACCGAACAGCGACGACAGACCGCCACCTTTGCCGCGATGGAGCAGTACCAGGACGATCAACAACACGCTGGTGACCACGAGTCCGATGTCCAGGGCAAGCTTCACGTGTCGTTTCCTATCAGAAGTTTTGTTCGAACGGCCGATCTACCACTGTACCGGCCGGTGCCCGCACCCGGAAATGGGGCGTTTTGGCGAGCAAACCCGCAGGTCGCGTTCGCCAAAAGGCCCCAATTTCGGGATCAGGGCAGAGGTCCGCCGGCGGCGATGGCCGACAGCGTGGCGAACTCGTCCGACTTGAGTGAGGCACCGCCGACAAGCGCGCCGTCGACGTCGGTCTGTCCGACGATCTCTCCCACGTTCTTCGCGTTGACCGAACCGCCGTAGAGCACGCGTACCGAATCGGCGATCTTCTGATCGGCGAGTTCGGCGAGGGTCGTACGCAGGGCAGCGCAGACCTCCTGCGCATCGGCGGCACTGGCGACCCGGCCGGTGCCGATGGCCCACACCGGCTCGTATGCGATGACGACCTTCGAGATCTCGTCAGCGCTCAACCCGGCTAGCGAACCCTTGAGCTGCGCGATGTTGTAGGCCACGTGCTCGCCCGCTTCACGGATCTCGAGCCCCTCACCGACACACACGATAGGCGTCAGCTCGTACTTCAGCGCAGCCTTGGTCTTGGCGAGCACCACGTCATCGGTCTCGGCGTGCAGGGTGCGCCGTTCCGAATGCCCGACGACAACAAACGTGCAGCCGAGCTTCGAGAGGAACGCGCCGCTGATCTCACCGGTGTACGCACCGGAGTCGTGTGCCGAAAGATCCTGTGCGCCATAGGTGAGCAGCAGTTTGTCACCGTCGACGACGGTCTGCACGCTCCGGATGTCCGTGAACGGCGGGATGACCGTGACGTCGACCTTGTCGAAGTACTTGGTGGGCAGCGCAAATGCGATCTTCTGCACCAGGCCGATGGCCTCCAGGTGATTGAGATTCATTTTCCAGTTGCCCGCGATCAGCGGTTTACGATTGGCCATCTCAGCTCTCCAATACCTTCAGTCCGGGAAGTTCCTTGCCCTCGAGGTACTCGAGCGAGGCCCCGCCACCGGTCGAGATGTGGGAGAAACCGTCCTCGGGAAGACCGAGTGTGCGTACCGCAGCGGCGCTGTCGCCGCCGCCGACCACCGAGAACGCACCGCCCTTGGTGGCGCCGATGATCGCCTCGGCCAAACCCTTCGTCCCGGCTGCGAACTTCTCGAACTCGAAGACGCCGGCGGGACCGTTCCAGAACACGGTCTTGGCCTCTCCGAGCACAGCCGCGAATCGCTTCACCGCTTCGGGTCCGATGTCGAGCCCCATCCAGCCGTCCGGGATCTCCGTGGAAGGGACGACCTTCGCCTCTGCGTCGGCGGCGAACTTGTCGGCCACCACCACGTCGATCGGCAGGTGGATGACGTCGCCGAACCGCTCCAGCAACGACTTGCAGGTCTCGATCTGGTCTTCCTGCAGCAGCGACGAACCCACCGACAAACCGTTGGCCGCCAAGAACGTGAACGCCATCCCGCCGCCGATGACCAGCGTGTCGACCTTCGGCGCCAGCGCCTCGATGACACCGATCTTGTCGGACACCTTGGAACCACCGAGCACCACCGCGTACGGGCGGGCAGTGTCCGTGGTGAGCTTCGCGAGAACCTCGACCTCGGCCGCAACCAGGCCACCTGCATAGTGCGGGAGCAGTTTTGCCACGTCGTACACCGACGCCTGCTCCCGGTGGACCACTCCGAACCCGTCGGAGACGAACGCGCCCTCGTCACCGGTCAGTTCCACCAGCGCCTTGGCGAGCTTCTCGCGCTCGGCTGCATCCTTGGAGGTCTCGCGCGGATCGAAACGCACGTTCTCCACCATCATGACGTCACCGTCGGTCAGACCTTCCGAGCGCGCGAGAGCGTCGCCGCCCACCACGTCGGTCGCCAACTGGACGTTGCGACCCAGTTCGGCACCGAGCCGCTCGGCGACCGGGCCCAGCGAGAACGCCGGGTCCGGGGCGCCTTTCGGACGTCCCAGGTGCGCGGTCACGATGACCTTCGCGCCCGCATCGGACAGGGTCTTGATGGTGGGCACCGACGCCAGGATGCGCCCGGCATCGGTGATGGTGGAGCCGTCCAGCGGAACGTTGAGGTCGGATCGGACCAGAACGGTCCGTCCTTCCACTCCGGTCGCGAGCAGATCAGCGAGGGTGGGTACCGAGGTGGTCATCAGGCGCGTCGTCTCCCGGCGCTCGAAGGGTCAGGGTCTACTCGAACTGGTTGTGCTAGAGCGACTTTCCGACAAGGCCGGTGAGGTCGACGAGGCGGTTGGAGTAGCCCCACTCGTTGTCGTACCAGGACACGATCTTGACCTGCTCGTCGATGACCTTCGTCAGCGGCGCATCGAAGATCGAGGAGTGCGGATCGGTGACGATGTCCGAGGACACGATGGGGGCGGTGCTGTACTTCAGGATGCCCTTGAGGGGTCCCTCGGCCGCTGCCTTCATGGCGTCGTTGATCTCGTCGACGGTCGCCTTCTTCTTCAGGATGGCGGTGAGGTCGGTGACCGAGCCGGTCGGGATGGGCACGCGCAGTGCGTAGCCGTCCAGCTTGCCGAGCAGCTGCGGCAGAACCAGTCCGATCGCCTTTGCCGCACCGGTTCCGGTGGGCACGACGTTGAGGGCCGCAGCGCGGGCGCGGCGCAGATCGCTGTGCGGTCCGTCCTGCAGGTTCTGATCCTGGGTGTAGGCGTGGATCGTGGTCATCAGACCCGACACGATGCCGAACTCGTCATCGAGGACCTTGGCGACCGGTCCGAGGCAGTTCGTGGTGCACGAGGCGTTGGAGATGATGTTCTGGCTGCCGTCGTACTTGTCGTCGTTGACGCCCAGGACGATCGTGATGTCTTCGCCCTTGGCGGGAGCGGAGATGATGACCTTCTTGGCGCCGGCGTCGAGATGGCCCTTGGCCTTGGCGGCATCGGTGAAGATACCGGTCGACTCGACGACGATGTCGACGCCCAGATCGCCCCAGGGGAGCTCGGAGAGCGGCCCACGATGTGCGAGCGCCTTGATCTTGCGGTCTCCGACAACGATCGTGTCGTCACCTTCGAGCGAGACATCCTGCGGCAACCGGCCCAGGATGGAGTCGTATTTGAGCAGGTGCGCCAGGCTCGCGTTGTCCGTGAGGTCGTTGACAGCGACGATCTCGATGTCAGTGGTGCCGAGCGCCTTCTGCGCTTCGATGGCACGGAAGAAGTTACGGCCGATCCGGCCGAATCCGTTGACGCCTACACGAACGGTCACTATGAGCTCCTTAGCTGTGGGTGTGCTGGGCCATCGTGTGGCCCGTCTGCGGCAGTGATCAGCCTAGTCGTCGGCCCGGGACCAGGCACGCCCGGTCCGACTCGGATGCGCCGGACCGTCCGTCGGCCCGATCGGGCGGACCGGTGTCGTCGGACCCGGCGCTCGTCAGTCGTCGTCGAGCAGGTCGGCGGTGACCGCCGATTCTGTGTCCGGGATGCCGTCGGTTCGCGCCTTTTTGTCGGCCATCGACAGGAGCCGGCGGATTCGTCCGGCCACGGCGTCTTTGGTCATCGGCGGGTCGGCGAGTTGCCCGAGTTCCTCGAGCGAGGCCTGCCGATGTGTGATCCGCAACTGGCCTGCCGTGATCAGGTGGTCCGGGACCTGGTCACCCAAGATCTCGAGCGCACGCTCGACGCGCGCAGCGGCCGCCACGGCGGCGCGAGCGGAGCGGCGCAGGTTGGCGTCGTCGAAGTTCGCCAGCCGGTTCGCCGTTGCCCGGACCTCGCGGCGCATGCGTCGCTCTTCCCAGGTGAGCCTGGTGTCCTGGGCGCCCATCCGCGTGAGCAGGGCGCCGATCGCCTCGCCGTCGCGGATGACCACCCGGTCCGCACCGCGCACCTCGCGGGCCTTCGCTGTGACGCCCAGGCGACGGGCAGCACCGACAAGTGCCAGCGCAGCCTCCGGACCGGGGCAACTCACCTCGAGCGCCGAGGAACGTCCGGGCTCCGTCAGCGATCCGTGTGCGAGAAAGGCGCCGCGCCAGGCTGCTTCGGCGTCACCGACGCTGCCGCCGACAACCTGGGCAGGCAACCCGCGCACGGGACGGCCGCGCATGTCGAGCAAACCCGTCTGCCGAGCAAGCGCTTCGCCGTCCTTGGTGACGCGGACGATGTACCGCGCGCTCTTCCGGATGCCGCCGGCGCTGAGCACGTGCACCTCGGAGTTGTACCCGTACAACTCGAAGATCTCCCGACGCAGCCGGCGAGCGACGTTACCGAGGTCGACCTCGGCTTCGACCACGACTCGCCCTGCGACGATGTGCAGCCCACCCGCAAACCGGAGCAACGCCGACACCTCTGCCTTGCGGCTGCTCACCTGGGTCACCGCCAGACGACTCAGTTCGTCTTTGACCGCGGATGTCATCGCCACTCGACGTCGTCCCCTTCATTGGTTGTTTCAGATGCAGATTGTCCGACTGTCGATCGGTAACTTGAGGCTTCACTATCGCACAGACTCCGGATGAGGGCGGCCACCCTTCCCGGGTCATGGGTGTGCGTTCCGGGAACGGCGAGCTCACCGTCGTGCAGTGTCGCCCCGAATTGTGAGGCGGCCCGCTCGACATGCTCCCGTTCGCGACCGACGGGCACCGAACCGGAGTCCACGACGACGTGGTCCACCCGGAAGTCGTCCGCGTGTGCGAACAGCACGTGGAGGTGTCGCTCCACCGAAAAGCCCGCTGTCTCACCGGGTTCGGGGGCGAGGTTGACGATCAAGATTTTGCGGGCCTTGGTGCGTTTGAGAGCCGCGAGCTGCTCGGGGACGAGCACATGCGGGATCACACTCGAGAACCACGATCCCGGTCCGAGTACCACCACATCAGCGTTGTCGATCGCTTCGACGGCCTGCGCGCAGGCCGGTGGGTCGTCCGGCGACAAGCGGACGCGACGGACCTTTCCCGGCGTCGTCGCGACCGCAACCTGCCCACGGATCGGTCTGCTGATCCGTGGATCGGCCTCGAGCCCGGAGACGTCGGCCTCGATCGTCAGAGCCGTCGCGGACATGGGCAGCACCCGGCCCCTCACCCCGAACAGGGCCGTGATCATCTCGAGAGCCTCGACGGCGTCGCCGGTTACCTCGGTCAGTCCGGCGAGCAACAAATTGCCCACCGGATGCCCCGCAAGCGCACCCTGTCCGCCGAAACGGTGCTGCAGCAGGGCCGCCCATTCCCTCGGAGGCCGAGAACCGGGTCCGGTCTCGGCCTGCTCGGGAGCCGGATCGGTCGCCGACAGCAGGGCCGCGATCGCCATGCGCAGATCGCCGGGAGGAAGGATGCCCAACTCCGCTCGCAGCCGCCCCGACGAACCGCCGTCGTCGGCAACCGTGACGACGGCTGTGACATCGTCACTGAGCCGGCGCATCGCGGTCAGCGTTGCGTAGAGACCGTGACCACCACCGAGGGCAACGATCGCAGGATCGGTGCCACTCATTCGCGCCCCAGATCGCGATGCGCGACGCGCACCGAGAAGGCATCGGAGTCAGGACCGGTACGCGAGAGCCGGGCAGCCAGCTCTTCGCTCATTGCCACACTGCGGTGCTTTCCACCGGTACAGCCGATGGCCACCGTCATGTAGCGCTTGCCCTCCCGCCGGTACCCGGCGCCGACCAGTCGCAGGATCTGCTCGTACTTGTCGAGGAACTCCCCCGCGCCTTCCTGCCCGAGTACGTAGTCCCGGACCGGTTCCTCGAGGCCGTCGTGATCCCGCAGTTCCGGGACCCAATATGGATTGGGCAGGAATCGGACGTCGGCCACCATATCCGCGTCGATCGGGAGCCCGTACTTGAAGCCGAAGGATTCGACGACGACGCTCACGTCGGCAACGGATTCACTGGCATATGCGCCCTCGATGATCACCCGCAGACGCTGGACCGAGAGGCCGGAGGTGTCGACGACGAGGTCGGCGCGTTCTTTCACCGCGGCCAGCATCGTCCGCTCGGCAGCGATGGCCGAGATCAGGGTTCCTTTGCCCTGCAACGGGTGACGCCGGCGTACCTGCTCGAACCGCTGCACCAGAACCTGTTCTGAAGCCTCGATGAACACCACCCTGGGGTGGATCCCCGCCTCATCGAGTTCGGTGCGCAGCTCCTCGAGTGCGGCGGCGTAGGAGTTCCCCTGGATACGCATGACCAGCGCCAACCGGGAGATGGCAGAGTTCTCCTTACGAGCCACGTCGACCATCGAACCGATGAGGGTGTGGGGAACGTTGTCCGCCACGTACCACCCCGCGTCCTCGAGCAGGTTCGCCACGGTGCTGCTACCCGCCCCGGACAAACCGGTGACCAACAACACCTCTGGCCGTCCGGTGCCCGCGCGCTCCGCGTCGGCCTGGGTTTCGCTCAACTGCTGGGTCCCGTCTTCTCGGTGTCCTGATTATGTTCGACAAGTGCCTCCTGCACCGCTTTTGCGGTCATTTGCCCGATACCCGGCACCTCCGCGATCTGTTCGATGGTGGCCTGTCGCAGATTTGCGACAGAACCGAAATGCGCGACCAGCGCGGACCGGCGGGTACTACCCAGGCCCGGTACGCCGTCGAGCGCAGACGCGGTCATCCGTTTGCTGCGCTTGCTGCGATGGAAACTGATCGCGAAACGGTGAGCTTCGTCGCGCACACGCTGGAGCAGGAACAATGCCTCGCTCGTGCGCGGGAAGATCACCGGATCGTCGTCGCCCGGTACCCAGACCTCTTCGAGGCGCTTCGCCAACCCGACGACCGCGACGTCGGTGATGTTGAGTTCGTCGAGCACCGCAGCGGCGGCGTGCACCTGAGGCGCTCCCCCGTCGACCACGAACAGATTCGGCGGATAGGCGAACTTCCGCGGTCTGCCCGTCTTCGGGTCGATCGCCGCTTCGGGCGCCAGGTCGCCACCGCTCACATCGGCGAGCGGCGGAGGCGGCGGCACGGGCGAACTCTCGGCCAGATCCGCCCGATGCCGAAGGAACCGGCGCCGCGTGACCTCAGCGATGGAGGCGACGTCGTCGGAGTGACCGTCTCCGGCGGCCTCCCGGATCGCGTAATGCCGGTAGTCGGACTTACGGGGCAACCCGTCCTCGAAGACCACCAGCGAGGCGACGACGTCGGTGCCCTGCACATGGGAGATGTCGATGCACTCGATGCGCAACGGCGCTGTGTCCAGGCCGAGGGTGTCCTGGATCTCCGTCAGCGCCGCCGACCGCGTCGTCAGATCACCGGCGCGTTTGAGTTTGTGTTGAGCAAGAGCGCCGGAGGCGTTCCGTGCGACCGTCTCCATCAACGCCTTCTTGTCGCCCCGCTGCGGGATCCGCAGATCGACATTGCTCCCGCGCAGTCCCGAAAGCCATTCGCGCACTTCGCCGACATTCGGGGGCAACGCCTGGACGAGGACCTCACGCGGAACAGGATCCGCGGACGCATGGCCGTCCTCCACCGACACGGACGCTGCCTGCTCCACCTGCTCGCCGTAGAACTGCGTCAAGAACTGGCCGACCTGGTCGGCCATGTCATCGTCACCCGACTTCTCGACAATCCAGCCCCGCTGCCCCAGAACGCGACCGCCGCGTACATGGAAGACCTGGACCGAGACCTCGAGATCGTCCCCGTCCATCGCGACGAGGTCGGCGTCGGTCCCGTCGCCGAGCACCACCGACTGCCGCTCGAGCGCCCTTCGCAGGGCCCCGATGTCGTCGCGGAGCCTAGCCGCGCGTTCGAAGTCGAGAGCAGTGGATGCCTTCTCCATCTGCGATTGCAGATTGTTGATCATCCGGTCGGTTCGGCCTGCGAGGAAGTCACAGAAGTCCTCGACGATGACCCGGTGCTCTTCTGCGCTGACACGACCGATGCACGGCGCAGCACACTTGTCGATGTACCCGAGCAGACACGGCCGGTCAATCTGCCTGTGCCGCTTGAACACTCCATTGGAACACGTACGGGCCGGAAACACCCTGGTTAACAGATCGAGGGTCTCCCGGATCGCCCAGGCGTGCGCGTAGGGACCGAAGTACCGGACGCCCTTGCGCCGCGGACCGCGATAGACGAACAACCGTGGATACTCCTCGGCCATGGTGACCGCGAGCATCGGATAACTCTTGTCGTCGCGATACCGGACGTTGAACCGCGGATCGAACTCTTTGATCCAGTTGTATTCGAGCTGCAGCGCCTCGACCTCGGTCGAGACCACGGTCCACTCGACCGACGCGGCAGTCGTGACCATCTGCCGCGTACGGGGATGCAGCGAGGTCAGGTCAGCGAAGTACGACGTCAGTCGCGAGCGCAGACTCTTCGCCTTCCCGACGTAGATCACACGCCGATGGACGTCCCTGAACTTGTAGACACCGGGCTCGGTGGGAATGCTCCCCGGAGCCGGGCGGTACGTCGACGGGTCAGCCACAATTCCAGGCTAGTACCCGGTCACGACAGATCTAAATTGGTCGAGCTCCGCTGGCGCTACGTCTCCGCCTAAATTGGTCGAGCTCCGCTGGCGCTACGTCTCCGCCCAAATTGGTCGAGCTCAGCGCGGAGCGAAACGCTCCTGCAGTTCTCGGAACTCGGCCATCGCGGACACAGCGCGCTCGCCGTCATTCGCCTGGATCGCCAGAATCGGACTGAACTCGTCGTCCGGCAGTTCCAGACGCGCCCAGTTGCCGCTGTCCGGGTACCAGACTCCCCTGACGATGCTCCAGTCGAAAACCCGCTCGCCGAGCAGATTTCGTATCCCTACGCCTTCGGCCCCCACCCGCAGCCGGGCCCGGCAGAGCAGCATCATGGAACCGCCGATCACCACGCCGATCAAGCCCATCGCGATCTGGTCCGAGGTCTGGAAGTTTGCTCCCGTATCCCCGATCGTCAGCAGCGCCCCGATGACGACATGGACGATGATCACCGCCACCGCGGCGATCGTTGCATACAACGGTGACCGGCGCGGGCGGTAGACCATCAGCCATCGTGGCTCGTCGGCCGTCTCCCCGCGCTCGGCGTTTGTGCTCACGGGTGATCCTGTCGCAACTGCATGCGGCACCCTGTTCTCGTCCGCGCTCATCAGACGCCGGCGTGGTACTCGCCACGCGAGAGTGCCCGCAGGGTCAACGCGGAGGCGATGGCCGCCGTGGCCGCCTGGGCGCCCTTGTCCTCCGAGGAATCGGGCAACCCGGCCCGGTCCAGCGCCTGCTGTTCATTGTTGGTGGTGAGCACTCCGTTGCCGACCGGCGTCGATTCGTCCAGCGAGACGCGCGTGAGTCCGCTGGTGACCGCATCACACACGTACTCGAAGTGTGGCGTCTCACCGCGGATCACGACGCCCAGCGCGACGACGGCATCGTGATTGCGGGCAAGGGCTTGCACGATGACCGGGAGTTCGATCGCACCTGCGACCCGAACAATGGTGGGCTCATCGACACCGACCTTGGCTGCCGCCGTGGTGGCGCCGCTGAGCAGCGATTCGCAGATGGTGGAATGCCATTGCGAGGCGACTATCGCCACCTGCAGTTTGCTGGCATCTCCGAGTTCGAGTTCTGGTTCGCCTGCACCGCTCATGCGGGATTTCCTCCAGTGATGTTGATCGGTTGCACCCCGCCGGTGTCGGTTCCGTGCGGGTCGTCGAGCCCGACGAGGTCGTGCCCCATCCGATCCCGTTTGGTGCGCAGATAGCGAAGATTCTCGGCGTTCGGCCGTACCGGCATCGCCACACGGTCGGTGATGTGCAGGCCGTAGCCGTCGAGCCCGACTCGCTTGGCCGGGTTGTTGGTGAGCAGTCGCATCGAGGCGACGCCGAGATCGACCAGGATCTGCGCACCGAGACCGTAGTCACGCGAATCGGCGGGCAGGCCGAGCTCGAGGTTCGCATCGACGGTGTCCGAACCTGCGTCCTGCAGTTGGTAGGCCTGCAGTTTGTGCAGCAATCCGATACCCCTGCCCTCGTGACCGCGCATGTAGAGCACGATCCCGCGGCCCTCCTGCGCGACCATCTCGAGCGCAGCGTCGAGCTGGGGGCCGCAATCGCACCGCAGTGAGCCGAAGACGTCACCGGTCAGGCACTCCGAGTGGACCCGGACCAGAACGTCGTTGCCTTCACCGTCGGCGCCGGGGATGTCGCCCAGAACCAGAGCAACATGCTCGACCTCGTCGTAAATGCTGGTGTAGCCGACGGCCCGGAACGTGCCATGTGCGGTGGGGATACGTGCATCCGCCACCCGTACGACGTGCTTCTCATGACGACGACGCCACGCGATCAGGTCCGCGATGGAGATCAGCGCCAGATCGTGTTCGTCGGCGAAGACACGTAGCTCGGGGGTCTGGGCCATGTCGCCCTCGTCCTTCTGGCTGACGATCTCGCAGATCACGCCCGCCGGCGTCAGACCGGCCATCCGGGCGAGATCCACAGCGGCCTCGGTGTGGCCGGGGCGGCGCAGGACGCCACCTTCCTTCGCACGCAGCGGCACCACATGTCCGGGTCGCGTGAAGTCGCCTGCCGTGCTCTCCGGATTGGCGAGCAGACGCATCGTCGCTGCCCGATCCGACGCACTGATCCCGGTGCCGATGCCCACGCGGGCGTCGACGGTGACGGTGTACGCCGTCCCGTGCTTGTCCTGGTTCACCGAGTACATAGGCGGCAGTCCGAGCCGGTCGCAGTCGGCCCCATCGAGCGGCACGCATAGATAGCCCGAGGTGTACCGGACCATGAACGCGACGAGTTCGGGGGTCGCCTTCTCCGCCGCGAAGATGAGATCGCCCTCGTTCTCACGATCCTCGTCGTCGACCACGACAACAGCCTTACCTGCGGCGATGTCGGCTATCGCCCGCTCGACCGTGTCGAACCTGGTGCTCTGGGACAGCCCCTGTGGCTTGTCTGCAGTGTTGTTCATCGCTCCACTCCGATCGAAGCCAGCCGTTCGACGTACTTTGCGATCACGTCGACTTCCAGGTTAACCACCACGCCCGGGGCAGCGGCACCCAAGGTCGTCAAGGTCAGAGTCGTTGGGATGAGTGAGATTTCGAACCAGTCCGGCCCGACCGCCGAAACAGTGAGGGACACGCCGTCGACGGTGATCGACCCCTTCTCGACGATGTAGCGGGCGAGTGACCCGGTGATCGCGATGCGCACGACAGTCCAGTTCTCGCCCGTGTTGACCGATTCGACGGTGCCGACCCCATCGACGTGGCCCTGCACGATGTGCCCACCGAACCGGCCGTTCGCGGGCATGGCCCGCTCCAGGTTCACCGGGCTACCCGGTCCTACGGCTTCCAGTGAACTGCGGCGCAGGGTCTCGCCCATCACGTCGACGGTGAACTCGCCGCCGGCAAGGATGTCGACGACCGTGAGGCAGACACCGTTGACGGAAATCGAGTCGCCATGGCCGGCGTCGCTGGTGACGAGGGGCCCGCGGACGGTGAACCGTGCCGCATCCGTCAGATCTTCCCGCGCGACAATGCTGCCGCGTTCTTCGACGATCCCGGTGAACATCGCCTACTCCTTCAATCGCTGCGCGATCTCAGGGCGGCACATGACACGTCTGGGCGACACATCAGTGGCGTTCTCTCACGTCCGGACTGTAACCGTCGGCTCCGGGATCTCACCGGAATCTGCTGACCCTCCACCGTGGTGAAGGCGCTCGCGGGCTGAGAGAATGATCGGATCATTCGCCTTTACCGCCGGTGGGGAATCACACCCCGCCCCGAGAACTTCCACCATCGACGCTAGCACACCGACCATGGCAGCTGAGCAGGCGTAACACCAAGACTGCGCCGGTCAGCGGGTTGCGGTCAGGGTGAGCAGAATGTCGTCGCCCAAGGTTTCGGCACTGTGGGTCGAAAAGCGGTGGCCCTGGGTCAGGGTCTGCACCGTGTCGTCGACCACGGCGACGGCTCCCCCACCGATCACCAGCGGCGCGATGTACGCCTGGACGCGATCGACCAGCCCGGCCGCAAAGAAAGCGCCCAGCAAGCGGGACCCGCCCTCGATCTGGACATTCGTCAGATCACCCAGGGCTTCGAGGACCCGGTTCGGATCGCGCTCACGCACCGCCAGCGTGCGGGCGTCGTCATTGAAGATCCGTGCCTGCGGCGAGATCTCCGACAGTCCGACCACCACCCGCAGCGGCTGGTGCCGGTGCAGCGAGCCGTCGGGGTGTCGCGCAGTCAGCGTCGGGTCATCGGCCAACACAGTTCCGGTGCCGACGATGATCGCGTCAAGCTGAGCCCGCTCGGAATGCACACGTGCGCGGGCCGCATCGCCGGTGATCCATTGACTCGTGCCATCCGGGGCCGCGATTCGCCCGTCGACGGAAGCCGCGAACTTGGCCGTGACCATGGGACGCCCGTGCTCCTGTCGGAACAGCCACTCCCGCAACGGGCCCGAACTCACCTCGGTCGCCCGGACGCCGGCCTGCACCAGCACACCCGCATCCTCGAGCCGGCGATGACCGCCGGTGGCGAGTGGATTGGGATCGGTAACGGCGTACGCGACCGCGCGCACGCCCGCGGCGATCAATGCCTCGGTGCAGGGCCCGGTCCGTCCGGTGTGATTACACGGTTCGAGGGTGACCACCGCAGTACCACCCGCGGCACGGGCGCCTGCCTGCGACAGGGCGTTCACCTCGGCGTGGGCACCGCCAGGGGCACTCGTATGCCCGATCCCGGCCACCGCACCGTCGGCGTCCAGGATGACTGCTCCGACCGGCGGGTTCGGTGAGCTGATCCCGCGAGCCCCGAGCGACGCGGAGATCGCCCGCGTCATGGCGCCGTCGACGTCGGTCATGAAATCAGCGCGCGCTGGTCGCCTGGGCGCGCAACGACTGCACCGCAGCAGCGGGATCGGCAGCGTTGTAGACCGCCGACCCGGCGACAAAGCAGTCGACTCCGGCCTCGGCGGCCTGTTCGATGGTGTCGGCGTTGATGCCACCGTCGATCTCGACGAGCACCCGCAATTCACCCGAGTCCACGAGCGACCGGACCCGGCGCACCTTGTCGAGTACCTCGGGGATGAACGACTGCCCACCGAATCCCGGTTCGACGCTCATCACCAGCAACGTGTCGAAGCTCTTGAGGATCTCGAGGTACGGATCGAGGTCGGTGCCGGGTTTGATGCTGAGTCCTGCTTTCGCTCCAGCGGCCCGGATGTCGCGGCCCACCGCGATCGGGTCGTCGGTGGCTTCCGCGTGGAACGTCACGTTGTACGCCCCGGCCTCGGCGTACCCCGGCGCCCAGCGACCCGGATCATCGATCATCAGGTGGCAGTCGATCGGGATGTCGGTGCTCTTGAGCAAGCTCTGGACCACCGGCAGCCCCAGCGTCAGGTTGGGGACGAAATGGCCGTCCATCACATCCACATGCAACCAGTCAGCACCCGCGACCGCATCGGCTTCGGCACCGAGCTTCGCGAAGTCGGCGGACAGAATGGACGGCGCGATCATCGGAGGCGTCTGCATGACTGTCATCCTAAGGTGGACCGCTTTCGGCACGGTCGACCCGTCAGACCACAACCCGACTGTTGGTTGTGCCGGTAACCAGGTGGGCGTCGCATGGCGCCACCGAGCCCGTCAGTTCTTGCGCAACGCCGCGAAGAACATGGCATCGGTGCCGTGCAGGTGCGGCCACAACTGCACATAGGGTCCGGATCCGAGTCCCTCGATGCCTGCGGGAACGAGAGCACGGGTGTCGAGCGCGGTCACGGGGAGTTCGGCGACGATCCGATCCACAACTCCCGCGGTCTCTTCCGGGTGTGGTGAACAGGTCGAGTACACCACGACCCCACCCGGACGCAGCAGTTCGATCGCGGAGCTGAGCAATTGGTGCTGCAGCACGACGAGTTCCGCCACATCCTCCGGATTCCGACGCCATCGCGCCTCGGGTCTGCGTCGCAGCGCACCCAACCCGGTGCAGGGTGCATCGACGAGGACTCGATCGAATCCCGGGTCCAGCCCGGTGTCGCGACCGTCGGCGACGTGCACGTCGACCGGTAGATCGCGGGTGGATTTGCTGATCAGCTCCGCCCGGTGCGGCGCCTTCTCGACGGCGTCGACCCTGGCGCCCTCGATCTCGGCCAACGCCCCGAGCAGCGCAGCCTTTCCCCCCGGGCCTGCACAGAGATCCAGCCAGCGACCGGTATCCGGCCCCTCGAGCGGTGCCTGCGCCAAGGTCCGGGCAACCAGCTGACTACCCTCGTCCTGCACCCCTGCCAGACCTTCGCGAATCGGCTCGAGGTCGCCGGGGTCGCCGCCGTCGAGATATACGCAGTACGGCGAGTACCGACCGACCTCACCGCCGGTGATCAGCGCCAATTCCTCGGCCGTGATCATTCCCGGCCGGGCCACCAGATGGGTCAGCGGACGTTCGTCGTCCGCAGCGAGTGCAGCCTGCAGTGCGCCGGCCGAACCACCGAGCGCTTCGTTGAACACCTCCGCGATCCAGCGGGGATGAGCGTATTGAAAAGCCAGGTGCCCGATGAGGTCGTCCGTGATGGACGGCGCCAGCGACTGCACCCACAGGTCTTCGTCACGCTGAGAGATCTTGCGCAGCACCGCGTTGGCGAATCCCACCGGGCCGTGGCCCGAGCGGGAACGGACGAGATCCACTGAGGTGGATACGGCCGCATGCGCCCCGATTCTGGTGCGCAGCAACTGGTAGGTGCCGAGCCGCAGGACGTCGAGCACCGCACCGTCGATGTCGGTGACAGGACGCTTGGCGACCTCGGCGATGATGACGTCGAGCATCCCGACAGCACGCGACGTCCCGTAGGTCAGCTCCGTCGCAAGAGCGGCATCTCGGCCCGTGATCTTCCTGTCTCGCAACATCTTCGGCAACACCAAGTTGGCGTAGGCATCGCGTTCACGGACCGCGGCAAGGACATCGACGGCGGCCACGCGTGCCGGGTCGATAGGTGTGTGTTCGCGTTGATCTGTTGGCTGGTTCATGTCAGTGCCTGTTCGTTGGTCAATCTGGCACCTCGCGCCCAGTCGGCGCCCGCCATCGCTTTTTTGCCCTGCGGCTGGACGGTGTCCAGTCGGATCGGATCGGTTTTGGTCCCGACGAGTAGGGCTTTTTTCGTGACCTGCAGCTCCCCTGCCGCGGGCGCCGGCTCGTCGTCACCGGCCCGCACCACCGACGCCGCCAGCACCTTCACCCTGAGGTCGTCCAGTGTCGTCCACGCGCCGGGAGCGGGTGTCATCGCCCTGATGTGCCGATCGATCAGGTGTGCCGGAAGATCCCATCGGATCCGAGCGTGGTCGATGGAGATCTTAGGAGCTGTGCTGACGCCTTCTGATTGCTGCGGCACAGCGATCAGCTCACCGTCTTCCAGCCCGTCCAGAGTGGCTGTCAGCAGCCCGGCACCGAACTCCGACAACCTGGTCAGCAGCGTTCCCGCGGTGTCATCGGGGCGAATACGCTCAGTCACCACCCCGAACACCGGCCCGGTGTCGAGGCCCGCCTCGATACGGAACGTGCTGGCCCCGGTCATCTCGTCGCCGGCAGCGATCGCCGCTTGCACCGGTGCGGCGCCCCGCCAGGCAGGCAGCAGCGAGAAGTGCAGGTTGATCCACCCGTGGGTCGGCAGGTCCAGCAGTGACGCCGGCACCCGTCCGCCATACGCGACCACCGGGATGCACTCGGGCGCCCACTCCTCGAGTTGCGCGACCGAATCCGGATCAGCCAGCTTCCGCGGAGTGATGACGGGCACACCGTTGTCGTCCGCGAGTTGCGCCACCGGCGAGCGGGTCACCTTGCGCCCGCGTCCGGCAGCGGCGTCGGGGCGGCTGATCACGCCGACCACCTCGTGTCGAGGTGAATCGAGCAGAGCCTGCAGCGGACCGACCGCAGGCTCCGGGGTGCCCGCGAACACCACGCGCATATGAATCCTCCATGGTCTGTCCCTGCCGAACATTCGTCACGGCCAGCCAACAGCGTAGTTGGCCGGTCCGCGGGAACCCATTCGCGTTGTTGCCTCACCCCTGTGCTTGTTGGCTCGCTGGCGCTCGCGTGGAGAACGGCCTTTATCGCGGTGGTGGGCCCAGTACAAAGATCCTGTCGGGGGGGGCCATCACCCTGGTGAGCGAGTTGATTATCCGATGGTGGGCGGATCCATCTGGACTCGGATCGGCGCGGATTCGTGCTGCGCATTGCGCGCGACCTGCGCGGCGTGCAGTGCGGCGGCCAATTCGCGTCCCTGAGCGCGGCTGCAGCGCAGCAGGATCCGCTGCGGATCGGACACCTCGTCGCGATTGAGCCCGGAAGGCAGCCTGACGCCGGGTGGTAATTCGACGGGGCCCAGCAGTTCCCCGCCCGCGGGCAGTTCCACTGTTTCAGCGAAAGCGAGGATCGCCGGACCCTCGCCATCGATGGACGCCATCGTCACCGCAGGCGGAAACGCCAATTCTGTCCGCTGAGACAGTTCCTGCTCTGCGAACCCGACGGGGTCCCAGCGGATCACGGCCTGGACGGGCGCGAGTCCCGCATCGGCGACGATGACGAGCGCGCCGCCGTCACCGTGTGGGCGTACGAGCAGCCCGGCCGAGAGCCAACGCCGGACAGCTTCTTCGCCGGCCCGGAGTTCGGGACGGTCGAGTTGAGCCCAGGTGTCGAGCAGAATCACAGCGCCATAGCCACCGTCGGCGACCGGCTCAGCGCCGGGAGTCGACACCACCACTCGCGCCCCACCTTCGACCGCGTCGACGATCTTGTCGCCGCCTGAGGTCAAGACCGGAACTCCGGGGAAAGCACGTCCCAATTCTTCGGCGGTGCGACGGGCACCGGTCGTCAACGCACGCACCTTGGTGAATCCGCACTCCGCACAACGGAAGTTCGCTTCAGGGTGTCCGCACCAGCGGCAACTCAGCGAGCCGACCGAACCCGCGTGGGCGCCGCCGGCGGCACCGGGCCCATCCGCCTGCATCGGACCGTGACAGCGCCGACACCGAACCTGTGCGCGACAACGCTCGCACGCCAGTGACGGTAGGTACCCCCTCCGGGGGACGCTGAACAGCACCGGCGCGTCCGCAGCGATCGCAGCGCGGGCGGCATCGAACGCGACGGCCGGGATCCGCGCTGATCGGGCGAGTGGGTCACGGGTGATCCGGTTGTCTTCATCGGACAAGGCCTGGACCCTCGGGGTGCGCTTCCGGACCGTGGCGCGTGCACCGGTGAGGTCGTGTGCCCACCCCGCGTTGACCAGGGCTTGGGTCTGCGCTGTGCGCGCCGCGCCGGCCAGCACGAGAGCGCAGGTCTCGGAGTGTGAACGCATCACCGCGACCTCGCGGGTGTGCGGATAGGGCGCCCGGGGTTCGCAGAGGCTGTCGTCGCCGTCGTCCCAGACGACGATGAGACCGAGGTCGGGCACCGGCGCGAACGCGGCGCTGCGTGTGCCGATCACCACCGACGCCTGCCCCCGGAGAGCACGTAACCAGCGTCGATAACGCGCCGATGGACCCAGCCCCGCAGACAGCGACACCACCCGGTCGCCGAGCAGCGGTTCGCAGGCCGCCTCCAACCGGACCAGGTCTCGCTGGTCGGGGACGACGACGATCGCGGAACGCCCGTTGACGACGGTGTGACACGCGAGTTCCGCCAGCCGGGCCGGCCAGTCCTCTCCTGGCAGCACCTGCCAGGCAGCTCGGGCAGCTTTGCCTTCCGCAATCGCGGCAAGAAACGAATCGGAGTGCTGATATACCGCCCAGGCGTCCAGATCGACCGTCGGAGGCTTGGGGGTACCGGGCGGTGGACCGACCACCTGCTCGGTCCGGGCGTGGCGGGCGGGTATCGCCAGTCGCAGCACGTCCGTCATCGTCCCCGCGTAGCGATCGGCGACAGCGCGCGCCAGCACGGCCAACTCAGGGGTCAGGACCGGTTCCGCGGAGATCACGCGCTCGAGCCAGCCGAGTTTGCCCGGGTGATCGCTGGCCTCGATGCGCTCGAGAATGAACCCGTCGACGAGTCGTCCCGAGAACCGGACCCGCACCCGGACACCCGGCTGTGCATCCAGATGCTGATCCGTCTGCACCTGGTAGTCGAACGGACGATCCAGATGAGCAAGCCCGAGTACTGGGAGAACCCGGGCGATCGGCAACTGCGGCGCGAGTTCGCGCCCCTGCTTGACTGCGCTCATGCCGCGGCGTTTACGCCACGGCGCTCACAGGCCGGCAGCGGCCTTCAGCTTCTCGGCGCGGTCGGTGTGCTCCCAGGGCAGGTCGATGTCGGTACGGCCGAAGTGGCCATAGGCCGCAGTCGGGGCGTAGATCGGCCGCAGCAGGTCCAGGTCACGGATGATGGCGCCCGGACGCAAATCGAACACCTCGGTGATCGCCGACTGGATCTTGGCGCGATCGACGTGCTCGGTGCCGAAGGTCTCGACGAACAGCCCGACGGGAGCAGCTTTACCGATGGCGTACGCGACCTGCACCTCGATGCGGTCGGCCAGCCCTGCGGCGATGGCTGTCTTGGCAACCCAGCGCATCGCATAGGCGGCGCTGCGGTCGACCTTCGACGGATCCTTGCCCGAGAACGCACCCCCACCGTGACGGGCCATGCCGCCGTAGGTGTCCACGATGATCTTGCGACCGGTCAGTCCGGCGTCGCCCATCGGACCGCCGAGGACGAACTTGCCCGTCGGGTTGACCAGCAGTCGCACGTCGTTGGTGTCGAGGGTGGGAAGGTTCAGATCGTTGAACACCGACTCGAGGACCTGGTTACGGATGTCGGGCGTGAGGAGGTTTTCCAGATCGATGTCAGCGGCGTGCTGGGTGGACACGACGACCGTATCGAGCCGCACCGGCTTGTCGTCGATGTATTCGATGGTGACCTGGGTCTTACCGTCCGGCCGCAGATACGGCAGCACCCCGGTCTTGCGCACCTCGGTCAGGCGCCGGGCGAGGCGATGGGCCAGCGCGATCGGCACCGGCATGTACTCGGGGGTCTCGTTGGTGGCGTAACCGAACATCAGCCCCTGGTCACCGGCACCCTGCCGTGCGATCTCGTCTTCGGTGATGCCCTCGACACGGGACTCGTAGGCGTTGTCCACGCCCTGTGCGATCTCCGGCGACTGCGCACCGATCGCGATGTTGACGCCACAGGAGTTGCCGTCGAAACCCTTGGCCGACGAGTCGTAGCCGATCTCGAGAACCTTCTCGCGCACGATCTTGGGGATGTCCGCCCAGGCGGTGGTGTTCACCTCGCCGGCAACATGGACCTGACCGGTGGTCACCAGGGTCTCCACCGCAACCCGGGCACGTGGGTCGTCGGTGAGCAGCGCATCCAGGATGGAGTCGCTGATCGCGTCACAGATCTTGTCGGGGTGGCCTTCTGTGACGGACTCGCTGGTGAACAAACGGGAATCGGTCATGGATTTCCTCTCGGAACGGTTGTCCTGGCGGCACGGTGCGCGAAAACCCGCGGACCTCAAATTACACAGTGGTGAAGGTGTCAGTTACATCGACCATCTGTGCCCCCACCATCTGGGCGCAGAACGGTGATCGCGTCAAGTATTCGACTCGCCATGAGTGTTTTGGAGCCGAGCGGCAGTGCCGTCTCGTCACCGCCGGCGGCGAGTATCCAGCCGGTGTTGTGGTCCATTCCGAATGCCTTACCGTCCCCGACGGCATTGACGACCAACAGGTCGCAACCCTTACGGGCGAGCTTTGCGCGGCCGTGGTCCAGTACCCCGTGATGCTCGTCGCCGGTCTCCGCGGCGAAACCGACAATCGAGGTCGTGTCGGGTATCTCCCCGGCGCGGCGGGCCCTCACCAGGCCGGCCAGGATGTCCGGGTTGGTGGTCAATTCGATGGGAGCGGGTCCCTTGTCGGACTTCTTGATCTTGGCACCGGACAAGTGCACCGGACGGAAGTCGGCGACCGCGGCGGCCATGATCACCACGTCGGTCTCCGGAGCACGCTTGCTGATCTCCTCCGACAGCTGCGCCGCGGTGGCGATCCTGATCACCTCGACACCGGCTGGATCGGCAAGGTCTGCGGTGGCACCGGCGACGAGGGTCACCTGGGCGCCGCGCTGGGCGGCCGCACGGGCGAGTGCATAACCCTGCTTGCCGGAACTACGGTTGCCCAGGTAGCGGACAGGGTCGAGCGGTTCGCGGGTCCCGCCTGCGCTGATCAAGAACTTGAGACCTACCAGGTCGTACGGGAGTGCCTCCGGCCGTTCCAGCAGCACATCGCCGAGAAGCGCTATTTCCTGCGGCTCAGGAAGCCTGCCGGCCCCGGTGTCCGCGCCGGTCAGCCGCCCCGACGCGGGGGTGAGAACAGTGGCGCCGTGCTCGCGCAGCAGCGCCACATTCGCCTGAGTTGCTGGGTGCTCCCACATTTCCGTGTGCATCGCCGGTACGTACACGACCGGACAGCGAGCGGTGAGCAGTGTGGAGGTCAACAGATCGTCGGCTCGTCCGCCGGCCGCGCGGGCCATCAGATCGGCAGTCGCGGGTGCTATCAGGACGAGGTCCGCCTCTTGTCCGAGGCGCACGTGTGGAACCAGTGGCACATCATCGAACACAGCGGTGCTGACCGGGTTGCCACTGAGGGCCTCGAACGTGGCGGCGCCGACGAATTTCAGCGCCGCCTCGGTC
This sequence comes from Williamsia limnetica, assembly GCF_003217475.1. Classification (GTDB taxonomy): domain Bacteria; phylum Actinomycetota; class Actinomycetes; order Mycobacteriales; family Mycobacteriaceae; genus Williamsia; species Williamsia limnetica. Next base: position 438,502 of record NZ_QJSP01000001.1, read on the forward strand.
GGGATCACCCGGACATGGTGGCCGGACTCGGTGAAATGCCTGATCACCGAGGCGACCTTGTACGCGGCTATCCCGCCACCGACTCCGATGACGATGTTCTTACGCGTAGTACTGACCTTCTCGCCCACGAACTCTCGCCTTCGCCGAACTGCGGTGGAATTACTCGCCTTCGGTGTGCTCGAGCAGGTCGGCGTGGATTTCGCGCATGGCGATCGACAGCGGCTTTTCCTGCAGGCCGGGCTCGACCAGCGGTCCGACGTACTCGAGGATCCCGTCGCCGAGCTGGTTGTAGTAATCGTTGATCTGACGTGCCCGCTTGGCCGCGAAGATGACCAATGCGTACTTCGAAGAAGCGCGTTCCAGCAGCTCATCGATCGGCGGGTTCGTGATGCCCAGCGGTGTGTCGTACGCAGTCGCGTCGACCTCGCCGATGAACTCGTCCTGTTGGGTCAAGCTGCTCACAATTCTCCTACGAATTATTCAAACGGGATTCAACCAGCAAGGATAGCAACTTTTGGGCGACCGAGTCGACTTCGTCGTTCACGATGACGTGATCGAACTCATCCGCACTGTCCAGTTCAGCGCGTGCGGTCTCCAATCGGCGCTTGATGACCTCGTCGCTTTCGGTACCCCGCCCGCGTAACCGGGAAACCAGAACGTCCCAGCTCGGAGGCGCGAGGAAGACCGTCACGGCCTCTGGTACGGCCTGGCGAATATTGCGCGCACCGGCCAGATCGACCTCGACCAGAGTGGGTCTGCCCTGTTCCATCGCGTCGAAAACCGGGCGCGCCGGTGTGCCCGACCGCTGCAGTCCACCGTGGATTTCCGCCCACTCGAGCAGTTCACCGGCCTCGATCAGCCGGTCGAACTCCTGCGGCCCGACGAAGAGGTAGTCACGTCCATCGACTTCTCCGGCCCGTGGATCCCGGGTCGTCGCGGACACACTGAACATGAGGTCGGGTAAAAGTTCATGAAGCCGTCGGACAACACTCGACTTGCCGACAGCAGAAGGGCCGGCCAAAACCAGCAGCCGGCCCCTCTGTCGTTGATCTTGGCTCACGTATGCGAGCGATCAGGCAAAGTCGAACTTGGCCAGCAGGGCTTTCTTCTGGCGATCACCCAGGCCGCGCAGGCGGCGGGTCGGGGCGATTTCGAGTTCGGTCATGATTTCCTGCGCCTTGACCTTGCCAACCTTCGGCAGGGCCTCGAGCAGGGCCGACACCTTCATCTTGCCCAGGATCTCATCGTTCTCGGCATCCTTGAGAACTTGCTGCAGATCGGTGCCGCCTCGCTTCAGGCGCTCCTTGAGCTCCGCCCGGGCCCGGCGAGCGGCAGCTGCCTTCTCCAAGGCAGCTGCACGCTGCTCGTCCGTCAACTGGGGAAGGGCCACGGTTCCTCCGATTCGTCTGTGTGTTCAATGCCCCGTCACCGGTGGTGCCGGGGCGGCTGCTCCTGTGTGGGGCAGCGAATGCGACCGTACCCACGTGAGCAGGGATTTGCGACCCCCACCCCGGCATTCCCCCACGAAAACCGGTGTTGTAAGCCTTTCGAACAAGCTGGCGCACACTCGTGCGCACGGATCGGGAATTTTTGGGTTTTGATTCTTCGCAGATCCCAAACACGCTGGCCGACAGGCTATTTCGAACGACCATTCGCCAAAGTGCGTGGACATGACATAGGTCACATCGCCGATACGCCTGTGACGGGTGTTCCGCAACGGGATTTTTCTGAGATTTTTGGCTGTACGCGCGTGTCGGCGGCGCTCGTGACCTGCGCGGAGGCGTCTTCGCGAGCGTCGCACACTGCGCGCGAGCCATCCCGGAGACGATGCGACGCAGAGCTCGGCCACCGACTCTCACGGACGGACCCGCTTGGTGTTAGATGACGGACGCGAAGCAATTCGCACGGCGAACCAATGCCGGGGCGGACCACTTCAGACGAGGGCGGAGATGATGACGGGGACAACGATCGAGTCCGACGAGGCACCCGATTCCGGGTTCGGCGCCATCACCGGTCCGCGACGGGATCGACTGCGACAGCAGCTTGCCAATCTTCGGGCTCTGACCGTGGGTGACGGCATCCGATACGAGGTGCGGACCGAACACGTGGTCCTGCATTCGGAGCCACACCGGGAACTCCGACGCTACGGAGGGCTGAGCAGCCTTCTACGCGCACGCGAGATCGGCCGCGGGCCAGTGTTGCTGATACCGCCGCTGGCGGCTCCCGCGACCTGTTACGACCTCGGACCAGCACACTCGCTGGTCGGCCACCTGCTCCAGACCGGTCGGGTCCCTTACGTCGTGGACTACGGCGAGATCGGCCGCGCCGACCGGAACATGGGGTTCGAGGATTTCATCGACGACATCGTCCCGCAGGCCATCGATCGGGTGCTCGCCGACTTCGGCGGTCCCGCAGGCACCGAGGTCGATGTCATCGCCTGGAGTCTCGGCGGAACCGTCAGCTTGTTGAGCCTCGCCGCACATCCCGAACTGCCGGTGCGATCGATCACCGCGGTCGGCACGCCACTCAATTACGCGTTGGTGCCGCCGTACCCCGTTGTTCGCACCATGACCGCGCCGACCAAGGGCCGCGCCATCACCGCGGTGTTGAAACTGCTCGGCGGTATCCCGGCGCCGATGGTGCAGCTCGCCTACCGGGCGACCGCCTGGGAGCGCGAACTCAAGAAACCGTGGTTCATCCTCAACAACCTCGGCGAGACGGAGACCCTGGCGCGCATGGAGGTCGTCAACCGATTTCAGCGAACCTTCCCGGGGTACCCAGGTCGCCTCGTCGAGCAGATGTGGGAACGGCTGATCTATCGCGACGAACTCGCCCGCGGAGTGGTGACGCTGGGGAATCGCAGTATCGATCTGACGTCGATCGCCGTGCCTATCCAGCTGTTCGGGAGTCATCGCGACGCCATCGTGCCGTGGCGCGCGGCCCAGCACGGCGTGGAGTTGTTCGGGTCTTCGCCGCAGGTGCATTTCACGACGGTCGAGACAAGTCATCTGGGCCTGATAGCGGGACCGGACGCGGTCCGCGAAACCTGGCCACGCATCGACGGTTTCCTCGATGCGCTGCCGGCACCCACGGTCAGCTGAGCGAACGTCCGAGCGAGGACTCGACCTCGTCGCGTGCCTGTTGATAGGCGGCTCGCAAGTGCTGTGGGTCGGGTCCGGACCGTAGGACCGCGCGGGAACTGGCGGGCAGGAGCCACGACAGGTCGGAACCGCCGAACACGCCGCGCAGATCGTCGGCGCTCGCCCCTTGAGCTCCGAGGCCCGGCGCCAGGATGGGTCCGTTCAGACCGCTCAGGTCCAGTCCATGCTCCCGGGTCGCCCCGACGACCACGCCGAGTGTCGCCGAACCGTCGGTGTTCGCCGATGCCGCGGCATCGATGATCCGCTGCGCGACGCTGACGCCGTCGCGGTGGGCCAGCTGAACCGGCGCGCCCTCCGGGTTGGAGGTACGGGCCAGCGCGAACACGCACCGCCCCGTCCTGCGGGCGAGATCGATGGCCGGTTCCAGCGAACCGAATCCGAGGTAAGGCGAGGCGGTGAGTGCATCCGAGGACATTGGCGACGCGGGATCGAGCCAGGCGCGACCATACGCTGCCATGGTCGAGCCGATGTCACCTCGTTTGGCGTCGGCGATCACGAGTGCGCCCTCGGCGCGGCATCCGGCTATCACTGATTCGAGCGCCGCGAACCCGGCCGACCCGAAGGATTCGAAGAACGCGACCTGAGGTTTGATCACCGACGCGACCGGTGCGAGAGCCTCGACGCAGATCTCGCCGAACGCCCGCACGCCTGCCCCGCTGACGGGGAGTCCCCACTGCTCCAACAGTTCAGGGTGGGGGTCGATCCCCGCGCACAACCGGCCACGATCTGTCACCACCTCGCGGTAGCGAGACCGAAACGTCCGCGCCACACTCAGATCCACACTCACCTAGCCACCCAGCATCGACCGATGTCGTGACTGCAACGATTGCACACCCATGGCCCCGTCGATGGCAGCTTCGATGCCTTGGATCGCCGCGCTGGCACCCTGCACCGTGGTGATGCAGGGGATGTTCACCGAGACCGCAGCGCTGCGGATCTCGTAGCCGTCGATGCGCGGGCCCGAATTGCCATAGGGAGTGTTGATGACCATCGCGATCTCACCCGAGCGGATCCGTTCGACGATCGTGACCTCGCCCCCGGGCAGGTCGACGTCAGAGTGTTTGAACACCTGTGTCGCATCGATACCGTTGCGTCGCAGCACATCAGCGGTCCCCTCGGTGGCGAGGATCTCGAAGCCGAGATCCGCGAGCCGCTTGACCGGGAAGAGCAGGGCGCGCTTGTCCTTGTTGGCGACCGAGACGAAGATCTTTCCCGCCGTCGGCAGCGAGCCGTAGGCGGCGGTCTGCGACTTGGCGAAAGCGCGCCCGAAGTCGGCATCGATACCCATGACCTCACCGGTCGACTTCATCTCCGGACTCAGCAGCGAATCGACGCCGCTGCCGTCTTCTTTCCGGAAGCGGTTGAACGGCAGCACCGCCTCTTTCACCGCGATCGGCGACGATGGGGACAAGGCGGAGCCGTCCCCTTCTGCGGGCAGGATGCCGTCAGTGCGCAGTTCGGCGATCGTCGCCCCGAGCATCACTCGGGCGCAGGCCTTGGCCAGCGGGACCGCGGTCGCCTTGGACACGAACGGCACCGTACGGCTCGCCCGCGGGTTGGCCTCGAGGACATAAAGGATGTCGTCTTTGAGCGCGTACTGGACATTGAGCAGTCCGCGGACGCCGATGCCCTTCGCCAACGCCTCGGTGGACCGGCGCACGTTTTCGAGGTCGGATCGCCCGAGTGTGATCGGCGGCAACGCACATGCGGAGTCGCCAGAATGGATACCGGCCTCTTCTATGTGCTCCATGACCCCGCCGATGTAGCAGTCGGTTCCGTCGTAGAGCGCGTCGACGTCGATCTCGATGGCATCTTCGAGAAACCGGTCGACGAGCACCGGATGCTCCAGGGTGATCTCGGTGGCCCGGGAGATGTACCCCTCCAGCGACGGTTCGTCGTAGACGATCTCCATGCCACGGCCGCCGAGTACGTAGGACGGACGCACGAGCACCGGGTAACCGATGTCGCCTGCGATCGTCCTGGCCTGGTCGAAGGTGGTGGCCATGCCGTACTTGGCGGCGGGCAGGCCCGCGGTCGCCAGTACCTTGCCGAACTCGCCACGATCCTCGGCGAGATCGATGGCCTCGGGGCTGGTGCCGACGATCGGGACGCCCGCCGACTGCAGTCGATGCGCGAGGCCGAGTGGCGTCTGACCGCCGAGCTGGACGATGACGCCGGCCACCGTGCCCGATTCTGATTCCGAATGGAACACCTCGAGGACGTCCTCGAACGTCAGGGGCTCGAAGTACAGGCGGTCTGCGGTGTCGTAATCGGTGGACACGGTCTCGGGATTGCAGTTGACCATGACGGTCTCGTAACCGACCTCCGACAACGTCAGCGCGGCGTGCACGCACGAGTAATCGAACTCGATGCCCTGGCCGATGCGGTTCGGACCCGACCCGAGGATCAGCACCTTGGGGCGATCGGGTTGCGCCGCGACCTCTGTCTTTGCCGCGGGGTCGAGTTCGTAGGTCGAGTAGTGGTACGGGGTCGCAGCCTCGAACTCCGCCGCACAGGTGTCGACCGTTTTGTACACCGGACGCACACCCAGTGAATGCCGCAGGCTGCGCACCGCGGCCTCGTCGGCGAAATCGTCTCGTAGCGCCGCGATCTGGCGGTCGGAGATACCCGCACTCTTGGCCTCGCGGAGCAAGCGCTCGTCGATGGCGTCTGCCGACCTGATCCGATTGCCCAGTTCGTGAATGCCCTCGATCTCGGCGAGGAACCATGGATCGATCTTGGTCGAGTCGAACAGTTGCTCCACGGTCGCACCGAGGGCGAACGCCTGCATGATCCCGTAGAGCCTGCCGTCTTTCGGCGTCTGCAGCCGCTCGAGCAATTCTGGCAGCAACTCGGGCGCGGCATCGGGATCGACAGGCTCGGTCCAGAAGCCTGCGGCCTTGGTCTCGAGGGACCTCATCACCTTGCCGAGTGCCTCGGCGAAGGAGCGACCCAGGGACATCGCCTCACCGACGGACTTCATGGTGGTCGTCAGGGTGTCGTCGGCTCCGGGGAACTTCTCGAAGGCGAAGCGCGGAGCCTTGACGACGACGTAGTCCAGCGTCGGCTCGAAGCAGGCGGGCGTCTCCTTGGTGATGTCGTTGACGATCTCGTCCAGGCTGTACCCGACGGCGAGCTTGGCGGCGATCTTGGCGATCGGGAAACCGGTTGCCTTTGATGCCAGCGCGGACGACCGGGACACCCGCGGGTTCATCTCGATCACGACCAGCCGCCCGTCGGCCGGGTCCATCGCGAACTGGATGTTGCAGCCGCCGGTGTCGACACCGACCTCGCGCAGGATCGCGATCGAGAGATCGCGCATGTCCTGGTACTCGCGGTCGGTCAGCGTCATGGCCGGCGCGACGGTCACCGAGTCACCGGTGTGCACACCGACCGGGTCGACATTCTCGATCGAGCAGACCACCACGACGTTGTCGCGGTTGTCGCGCATCAACTCGAGTTCGTACTCTTTCCAGCCGAGGATCGACTCCTCGATGAGCACGTTGGCGGTCGGTGAGGCAGCGAGGCCGCCACCGGCGATCCTGTTCAGGTCGTTTTCGTCATAGGCCATGCCGGACCCGAGCCCACCCATGGTGAAGGACGGCCGGACGACGACGGGATAGCCGAGTTCGGCCACGGTCTCGTGGACCTCCTCCATCGTGTAACACACAGCCGACTTGGCGCTCTCCCCGCCGACCTTGGCCACGATGTCCTTGAACTTCTGGCGGTCCTCGCCACGCTGGATCGCCTCGAAGTCGGCACCGATCAGCTCGATGTCGTACCGCTCGAGGATGCCCTCCTCATGGAGCGCGACCGCGCAGTTGAGGGCGGTCTGACCGCCGAGCGTGGCGAGCACGGCATCGATCGGATGGCCGGCGTCGCGTTCGGCGATGATCACCTTCTCCACGTAGGCGGCGGTGATCGGTTCGATGTAGGTGGCGTCGGCGAACTCGGGGTCGGTCATGATCGTGGCCGGGTTCGAGTTGACCAGGCTCACGCGCAGGCCCTCGGCTCGCAGCACTCGACAGGCCTGGGTTCCGGAATAGTCGAACTCACAGGCCTGACCGATGACGATCGGACCGGAACCGATGACCAGGACGTGCGAGAGGTCGGTACGGCGGGGCATCAGGCACGTGCTCCTTGCAGCAGGGTGGTGAACTTGTCGAACAGGTAGGCCGCATCATGCGGGCCGGCCGCGGCCTCCGGGTGGTACTGCACCGAGAAGGCTCTGCCGCTGACCAGCTCCACGCCCTCGACGACCCCGTCGTTGGCGCAGATGTGGCTGACACGCGCGGTGCCGAAGTCCGTGGCGAACTCCTCGCCCGCTTCTCCTTCGAGCGCGAATCCGTGGTTCTGCGCCGTGATGGACACTGCGCCGGTTGCGTGCTCGATCACGGGGATGTTGATGCCACGGTGGCCGAACTTCATCTTGAAGGTGTTCCGGCCGAGCGCGCGGCCGAGGATCTGATTGCCGAAACAGATGCCCAGCAGCGGGATGTCGGCGCCGAGTACCTCACGGGTGAAGTCGACCACCTGGTCGGCGGTCGCTGGATCGCCGGGCCCGTTGGACAGGAAGACCCCGTCGGGCTTCAGATCGGTGATGGCGTCGAACGTGGTGCCCGCGGGGAGCACGTGCACGCGGATCCCGCGCTGCGCGAGCATCCTCGGGGTGTTCGTCTTGATCCCGAGGTCGATCGCGGCAACGGTGAATCGGGGTTCCCCGTCGGGCTCGACCACGTATCCGTCGGTGGTCGACACCTCGCCGGCCAGATTCGCGCCCGCCATCTGTGGGGCGCCGACGACTCGGCTCAGCAACTCGTCGGGACCGGCCAGTGCATCTCCCGAGAAGATGCCCGCCCGCATGGACCCGTGATCCCGGAGGGTCCGCACCACGGTGCGGGTGTCGATGCCTGCGATCCCGACGATCCCCTGCTCGACCAACTCGTCTTCGAGGGAACTGCTCGCGCGCCAACTCGACACCCGCCGAGTCGGGTTGCGCACCGCGTAGCCGCGAACCCAGATCTTGCCCGAGTCATCGGACCCCTCGCGGCTTTCTCCGTCTTCTTTGTTCCAGCCGGTGTTGCCGATCTGTGGGGCGGTGGCGACCACGATCTGACGGTGATAGCTCGGATCGGTCAGAGTTTCCTGATATCCGGTCATCGCCGTGCAGAAGACGGCTTCCCCGAGGGTCTCCCCTTGGGCTCCGAAACTGGTTCCGAGGTAGCGCTCGCCGTTCTCCAGGACCAAGACGGCCTGGTTTCCCGGATTACCTGATGTCACGATTTCTTTCCGTCCTGCTCTAGAGGTTTCACCCAGTGCGGGTAGATGCTTTTGTCGTCGGCCCGAACGCCCGAGTCGATCTCGGTGCCAGACGGGAGCAGCCAGCGGATCACGAGGACACCGTCGGCCGTCATGACCTTGCCTGCCAGTCCGCGTTCGGTGCGGATCGCGGTGATCTGGTCGTCGGGGATCCAGATCGGGTTGGCGCCGGTGCGGTCGATCAGGATGCCGGTGTCGAATCTGCTGATCTCGGCGATCGCCCGGTCGCCGTAGTCACCGACTGCGACGCGGTCCTGCCAGCTCGGCGCAATGGTCGAGCCCACGTACAGCCCGGTGTGGGGACCGAGCCGACGACTCCCGAGACTGGCCGGGACCTCCGGAAAGGCGCCGAGCAACAGCTCCTGTCGCCTACCCCGACCGCGCCAGCCGAGCAGCATCAACCCGACGATGCCACCCCACGCCGCCACGACGATCAGAACGACCACCACGCCCGTCATCGCGGCGACCGGACCTTTCCGCCGTTGTTGGTCACCCCACCGCGCAGGACCGTGGCCACCACGACCGCCGGCAGCGTCATCCCGTCGAACGGCGAGTTCTCGGACAGACTCGCCAGTGAGCCGGACTCGACGGTCCACTCGGCGTCCGGATCGATCAGGGCGAGGTTGGCGGGTTCGCCGACCGCGATGGGCCGTCCCTGGTCGGGCAGACCGGTGATCTGTGCCGGACGTTCGCTCATCACCTTGGCAACGCCACGCCAGTCGAGCAGTCCCGGCCGCACCATCGTCTCCACCACGATCGAGAGCGCCGTCTGCAGTCCGAGCATGCCGGGCCGGGCATTGGCGAACTCGCAGCACTTGTCCTGTGCGGCATGGGGGGCGTGGTCGGTGGCGACGCAGTCGACGATGCCGTCGGCCAGGGCGCGCCGGAGAGCTTGCCGGTCCCGGTCCTCCCGCAGTGGTGGATTGACCTTGTTGACCGGGTCGTAGGTGTGAAGCCGCGTGTCGTCGAGCAACAGGTGATGGGGGGTGACCTCAGCGGTGATCGCTATCCCCTGTCCGCGGGCCCATGTCAGTAACTCAACGGTGCCCTCGGTCGACGCATGACAGATGTGCACGCGCGCGCCTGCGTCCCGGGCCAGTAACGCGTCCCGGGCGACGATCGACTCCTCTGCGGCGCGTGGCCAGCCTGCGAGGCCGAGCCGAGAGGCCACCGAGCCCTCGTGCGCAATGGCGCCGACCGTAAGTCGCGGCTCTTCGGCGTGCTGGGCGATCAGCACATCGAGGCCCTTTGCGTACTCGAGTGCGCGGCGCATGAGAAGCGGATCGTCGACACACTTTCCGTCATCGCTGAACACACGAACCTTGCCGGCACCGGCGGCCATCGCACCCATCTCGGCCAGTTGTTTGCCCGCCAGTCCCACGGTCACCGCACCGACAGGGTGCACATCGACGAGACCGACTTCCTGGCCGCGTCGCCATACGTAGTCGGTGATCACCGCGGTGTCCGCGACCGGATCGGTGTTCGCCATTGCGAACACCGCCGTGTACCCGCCCAGAGCTGCAGCAGCCGAGCCGGTCTCGATGGTCTCGGTGTCCTCGCGACCGGGCTCCCGTAGGTGGGTGTGCATGTCGACGAAGCCCGGCAACACGATCGCTCCGGCCCCGTCGAGCACGTCGACCTCGGGGCCCGCGGTGAGCTCCTGGCCGATCTCGGCGATCTCACCGTCTCGGACCACGATGTTCACGAGATCGCCTGCGTACGGCCGAACATTTTTGATCAGGAGGTCACCGCTCACGCCGGCCCCTCGCTCTCGGTTCCCACCAGCAAGGTGAACAACACCGCCATCCGCATATGCACTCCGTTGGATACCTGTTGCAGCACAGTCGCCTTCGATGAATCCGCGACCGAGAATCCGATCTCCATACCGCGCAGCATGGGGCCCGGGTGAAGGACCACCGCGTGATCGGCGAGGAGTGCCGACCGCCGATCGGACAAGCCGTAACGAATCGAGTACTCGCGGGCCGACGGGAAGAATCCGCCGTTCATGCGCTCGGCCTGCACCCGCAGCAACATGACGGCATCCACCGCTGCGAGTTCTGCGTCGAGACTGTGCGAGATCTCGACGGGCCACGTTTCGACCCCGACAGGCAACAGTGTAGGCGGCGCGACGAGTACCACCTGCGCGCCGAGTGTGGCGAGCAGGTGCGCATTCGAACGGGCGACGCGCGAGTGCAGGACGTCCCCGACGATGGCGATTCTGCGACCGGCGAGCGAGCCGAGACGCTGCCGCAGGGTGAGGGCATCGAGCAGCGCCTGCGTCGGATGCTCGTGGGTGCCGTCACCGGCATTGATCACCGACGGTCCCGTGCCGTCCTCCCACGTCCACTGAGCGATCTGATGTGCGGCGCCAGAAGCCGGGTGCCGGACGATCAGGGCATCGGCGCCTGCCGCGCGCAAGGTCTTGGCGGTGTCACGCAGCGACTCCCCCTTGCTCGTCGACGAGCTGGACGCGCTGACGTTGATCACGTCAGCACTCATCCACTTCCCGGCGACCTCGAACGAAACCCTGGTGCGCGTCGAGTTCTCGTAGAACACCGTCATGATCGTGCGGCCACGCAGGGTCGGGAGCTTTCGGATCTCACGTCCCATCAGGGCCTGTTCGAACCGCTCGGCCTCGTCGAGGAGTTCGGTGGCAGTGTCGATGGTCAGGTCGTCCACGGACAACAGATGCCGCATCAGCTCGCCCCCGCCCGCAACACCACGCGGTCGATGCCGTCGTGTTCGCGCAGGTGAACCTGCACATCCTCGCTCCGCGAGGTGGGGATGTTCTTGCCGACGTAGTCGGCGCGTAGCGGTAACTCACGATGGCCGCGGTCGACCAACACCGCGAGTTGAACCGCCGCCGGCCTGCCGAGGTCGCGCAGGGCGTCCAGTGCCGCCCGGACGGTGCGCCCGGAGTAGAGGACGTCGTCGACGAGTACGACCAAAGCGCCGTCGACGCCGCCCGCGGGCACCACCGTGGGCTCGAGGGCCCGGTGTGGTTTGGCACGCAGATCGTCGCGGTACAGCGTGATGTCGAGATATCCGACAGGTACGTCGACCCCGGCGAACTCGGCGATGTTCGACGCGAGACGACGGGCGAGGAAGATTCCGCGGGTGGGAATTCCGATGATGACCACACGGGGAGCGTCGGGATCGTCCAACGCGGTCTTCTCGATGATCTGATGCGCTATTCGCGCAATGGTCCGCCCGACATCGGCGTCGTCGAGTAGTTCACGACCCGTGTCGGTGCCGTTGCCCTCGGGTGTAGGCACGGTGATCGGGACCTCCTTCTCCGCCTCTCTGGACGGATCGTTAAAGGATGTCGGCCATTGTCATGGCCACCCATCCGTAGATGCATCGGTCGCCACCACAATTTCTTCGCCATACGTTATCAGGCGTGGTTACGACTCCTGCGATCGAGAGTCTGTCGTCGACCCACCGGCCTGTTCAGCGGTGAGCGCGGCCCGCACCTGCGGGGCCAGCAGGACGATCCGGCCGAGGACTCCGTTGATGAATGCGGGTGAGTCGTCCGTGGACAACTCCTTGGCCAGCTCCACCGCTTCGTCGACGACCACCATGGTGGGCACGTCGACGGTGTTGAACAGCTCCCAGGTCGCCAACCGCAGAATCGCCCGGTCGACTGCGGGCAGCCGCGGCAGGGTCCACTCCTTGAGGTGGGAGGAGATGACCGCGTCCACGCCCGCGGTATCGCCTGCGATGCCCTCCACGATCTGGGCGGTGTAGTCGTTGATCTTGCCGACACTGTCGTCACCGATCGCCAACTCACGACGCTGGACGATCAGATCGACCGGCGAGCAGTTCTTGACCTCGGCCTCGAACAGCAGATCCACGGCACGCTTGCGTGCCTTGTGGCGGGTACCTGGTTTCTTCACCAGCGTCAGGAGTTGACGCGGCCGAGGTAGCCGCCGTCACGCGAATCGACCTTCAGCTTGTCACCGGTGTTGATGAAGAGCGGAACAGCGATCTCGGCACCGGTCTCCAGCGTTGCGGGCTTCGTGCCACCGGTGGAACGGTCACCCTGAACCCCCGGATCGGTCTGCGCGACCACCAACTCCACGGTCACGGGCAATTCGACGTACAGGGGCACACCCTCGTGCGTCGCGACCTGGACCTTGATGTTCTCGAGCATGAAGTTGGCGCTGTCCCCGACGATCTCCGGGCTGACGTTGAGCTGCTCGAACGTCTCGCCGTCCATGAACACGTAGTCGGTTCCGTCGTTGTACAGGTAGGTCATGTCGCGTCGATCGACCGTTGCGGTCTCGACCTTGACACCGGCGTTGAATGTCTTGTCGACGGTCTTCCCCGAGAGGATGTTCTTCAGCTTGGTGCGGACGAAGGCCGGCCCCTTGCCGGGCTTCACATGCTGGAACTCCAGGATCTGCCAGAGGTTGCCCTCCATGTTGAGCACCAGGCCGTTTTTGAAATCCGAGGTGTTTGCCACTTGTCTGTTCTTCCTCTCACCCGCCCCGGGCATGTTGTTGCTGCGCCCATCTGCTGGTCGCGCCGGGGCGCACGATCAGATGACGGTGAATGTCTTGTCGGTGGTGGTGAGCAGTTCGGGTTCACCGTCGCGGACCACGAGCGTGTCCTCGATCCTGACACCGCCCCTGCCCGGCAGGTAGACGCCGGGCTCGACGGTTACAGCTGCACCGCATGGCAGTGTACCCGTGCTCAGAGCCCCGATCGACGGCGCTTCGTGTATCTGCAGGCCGACACCGTGGCCCAGGCCGTGGACGTAGTACTCGCCGAACCCGGCCTCGTCGATGATCGAACGCGCCGCGGCGTCGACGCCGACCGCCTCGACGCCGGGTTCGAGTGCTTCGCGTCCCGCCAGCTGCGCGGCCGCGACCACCTCGTAGATGTCGCGCTGCCAGGGCTGCACGGTCTCGAGCACGTACGTGCGTGTCATGTCCGAGTGATAGCCCTCGACGACCGCCCCGAAGTCGATCTTGAGCAGATCGCCGGAGCTGAGTTCGGCGTCCGTCGGCCGATGATGCGGGATTGCCGAGTTCGCGCCGGTGGCGACGATCGTCTCGAAGGAGATCGCTTCGGCACCCCGTTCGAACATCGCCCATTCCAACGCCCGTGCCACCTGCCGCTCGGTGCGTCCGGGTACGAGCAGTCCGTCGGCGATGATGTCGGCCAACGCCAGGTCGGCCGCCTGACAGGCGGTCCGGATCTGTTCCACCTCGTGCTCGTCCTTGACGATTCGGAGCTCTTCGACGAGAGGCGACACCCCGACGAGGGTCTCGGCGCCGGTCAGCAATGGGATCAGTCGCTGGTGGGTCGCCACCGTGACGACGTGTTGCTCGAAACCGATTCGGGCTCCTGAGCCTGTGAGGTGTTCGATCAGGGCCCGCGGGCAATCCCGGGCGATGATCGGCGTCAGATCAGGAGCCTGCTCGGACACCTGCGTGAGGTAGCGGCCGTCGGTACTGATCCTGTCGTCTCCGGCTGCGGTGATCACCAGCGCACCGTTCGATCCGGTGAAGCCGGTGAGGTACCGGAGATTGATCAGATCGGTGACCAGCATCGCGTCCACCCCGGCGGCCTCGAGATGGGAGCGGAGCAGATCCCGCCTCGCACTCTGCGCCGTTGGACCGAGGTCGGGCGCCACGCGGGCGACTGCAGCAGGCTGTTGCGAGGTCTGTGAGGTGGCGCTCATGTGTCAAGGCTAGTGGAGTCAGCAGATCGGGGCGCCTCCTGCGCCTTGCACCATGGCAATGTCCCGACGGACTGGACCACCGGAGTTCGCCGCCCGAGACGACCCGATTCCGCCGGACACAGAGTCCATTTGTGGGCCCTGCCACACAAAGCGGCCGGGCATCGGTAGTCTGCTCGCATGGTTGCGTGGTTGTTGCGTGGGTTGGTCATGTCGGCGGTGCACATCGGTGCCCGGGTCCTGTTGGGTCTGGCCATCGTGGCCTGGCCACTGGAGTCGACTATGTGGAAGACGGTCGCCATCGCCGCGGTCGTGCTGGTCGCACTTATCTGGGGTGGTGTCGACGGGCTCGTCGACGGCCGCGCCCACGAAGATCCCGACGACTACCGCGACCTCACGATGGTCTGGCTCAAGGCAGGCCTCCTTGCCGGCCTCATCAGTGCGATCGTGTGCTGGATCCTGGGCAATTGGGTGATGTCGGGTATCGGGCAGAATTCCCTCGCGATCGAGATCTTCGCGGGCGGCTCGTTCACCACGTTGCTCATCTTCGTTCCCGCCCTGGTCGGGGCCGCACTCGGCCGCTTCCTCACCCGCCGCCAGCACCGCAAGAACCAGGCGGCCCGCGATGCCGAAGCCGACGACAACTTCTCGTACCAGCAGACGCAGCCGGTCGGGCTGAGCAAGTAGACCAGGTCGGCCGCTTCGTCCGAGCCGACCACGCACGACCCCAGTCTCGGCCACCGGCACGCCCACGCTGTATCCGATGTCCGGTTATTCGCTGACGATCGCCATCGAAGGGTTTGTTCGTCAATAACGTCCGGGATCGGTCGAGTAAGTAATCCCTGGTGGTTCTGTGGGTCGGGTTGCCCGGTCCCGAGTTCTCGTGTGCGTTGCTCGCACTCGCTCTGCGCCGGGCGAGCGTGGCCCGACGGGTCTCGATCGAGGCCTAATCGGGGTGTGAGCGCGGTTGATTCAGGGCTTTGGCTCCGGGTCCAATAGTCGACGATTCATGGCTTCTCCTCGTCGGCCCACCGGCCGAGATCTCCATTTTCGACAACACTGAGCCGCGCAGCAGTGATCGCGGCATCGGAGTGCACCACGCAAGCATAGGCTTGCCTGGTGCACTCCGGCCGTCTCATTGCGAGAGCGGATCCGCGTCCGGCGGCGACTCATCCGGCGATGGTTCGCCTGGAGGATCTGGACTTTGACCGCTCAGTTCTCGTGTGCGTTGTTCGAGTTGGTCTTTGCGGCGTGCGAGCATCGCCTGTCGGGCTTCGATCAAGGCCTCGTCCGGGTGATGGGCGCGGTTGACCCGTGGTGTTCGCTCGGGGTCCAGGAACGCCGGCGGGATCCACGCACAGCGGCCGGCGTCGGGGCCTTCGGTGATCATGACCGTCTGCCACTGATGCTCCCCCGGCCCGACCAGCTTGTGGTGCTGTGGGCATGCCGGGGCCAGGTGTGTGATGTCGGTGAGCCCGCCGAGGGCCCATTCGACGGTGTGGTGGGCTTCGGCCCACATCGCCGAATTCGAACATCCACCGAACGAGCAACCGCGGTGTGCGGCGAACATCGCGATGCGTTGCGCTTCGCTGGCCAACCGTTTCGCCCGGCCCAGGTACAGCACTTCGTTGCTGTGGTTGGCGAACACCGCCAATGTCTTGTCGCTACGCGCAGCGAGCTTGATGGCATCGCTGATGGGCAGCACCGTGCCGGTCGCGGTGTAGACCAGATCGTGGCCGTACGGACGCGACGACCCACCAGCCAACGTCGGCAACCAATCCCGATCCTCCCAATGCGTCTCCGGGTCGGGATACACATGCTCAGGCTCAGGCCTCGGCTCGGGCTGCGACTCTGGCTCGGACTCGGGCTGCGACTCTGGCTCTGGCTCGGGTTCCGGCTCGGGGCGGGAGTCTGCTTCCTGTTTGCGTAGAGCCTCGTCGAGTTGGTCTTTGGTCAGGTTGATGATCACCTGGACCGGCAACCCACGATGAGTCTTACCGAGCTGGCCTGACTCGAGCAGATACATGAGCATTGCTTTGAGCGCGTCATGATTGCGTTGGGACTGAGTGCGAAGGTCGTTGTCGGCCGCGGCCTGCAGAATCGCTGGGTCCAGTGCCGGGTCGTCCGCAGCCCCTGAGGGGGACAGCTCGTCGTCGGGATTGTTCATCCCCTGTGCCGCCCACACCCCCAGCATCACTTTCATCAGGGCTGTGGTCGTCGGATCCAGATGGCCCGCCACCTTCGCCATCATGTCCACCGCTTGATCGCCCACGCTGACACCGCGCTTCTTCGCCCGATCGACATCATCAGCGAGCCTGCCGTCCGGATCCAAGTAGTCGACGATCCGCTCGCCGATCGTCTCGACCGCAGCAGGGTTGTATTTGCGGCACAGATCAGCCAGCGCCACCTCAGTATTCGCCCGCTGCTCCGGGTCGATCTTGTGCGGAATCTTCCCCATCACCTTCACCACCGCACCGACATGATCGAGATCGATCACACCTTGAGCCAGTAACGCAGCGGTCTGCGGGAACCGAGGCCCGAGCACCTCACCACTGGGAGTCGCCGACGGCGTCAATGCATCCATCGCCTCCACCCGCGCCCGCGCCGCACCCGCACGCATCCGCGCCACCGACGTCAACACCGCCGCAGGCGAGGAACATCCCGCCTTCGAATACGCCCGCCGCACAGCAACTTCCCGCAGCACCGGCAACCCCGCCGCCGACAACCGCCGCGACGCAACCTCCAGACGTTCCACCACACGCACACAATCCACGTCAGACAGAGCAGTCAGATCCAACGTCGACAGACGTGCGATCGCAGCATCCAGCTCCGAGACCGCACCAACCACCGGCGAATCAACAACAACACCCTCCGACACAAAGACCCCCTCCCCAGGGAACCGAGAAACACACGCAGACAACAACAACCACAAAAATGATCCGCCGCAAGAAAAGTTTCTCTGGGTACGACTATACCCCAAAAATGCGATCGTGTCGAACATTTGTTCGAGCCGTTAGCGAGGGTCGGCCATCCCTAGCGCGCCGTGTCCTTGATGATTTTCTCAACTCCCGCAAGCACGTTGGGCGCTGGCGAAGTAAGGCGCCGCGCACGTGTCGGAGCGAAGTGTGTCAGAAGCTAGAGAAGGATCGCGCCGCCCGACGGTTGCTCCTTTGCCACGGCGGAGTACGCGGCCACCAGCAGTGCCGGATCCGGGGCCTCGAGACGCCCGGGCGTGGCCAAACCGTCGAGGACGACGAACCGGAGCATCCCTGAGCGGTTCTTCTTGTCGCCCGCCATCCCCTTGAGTAGGTCACCGAACGCATCGGGGTCGTAACCGACCGGCAGCCCGACACTCTGGAGGATTGCCTTGTGTCGATCTGCTGTCTCGTCGTCGAGGCGACCGGCGAGCCGGCCGAGCTCCGCGGCGTACACCAAACCCACGGCGACCGCCGCGCCGTGGCGCCAGCGGTACTTCTCCCGGCGTTCGATGGCGTGGCCGAGGGTGTGCCCGTAGTTGAGGATCTCGCGCAGCGACGACTCCCGAAGGTCCGCGGCGACAACGCCTGCCTTGACCCGCACAGAACGTTCGATCAGTTCGGGCAGCACCGGACCGGTGGGGTCGAGCGCGGCTTCGGGGTCGGCCTCGATCAGATCCAGGATGACCGGGTCGGCGATGAAGCCGGTCTTGATGACCTCGGCCATACCGGCGATGATCTCGTTACGAGGCACTGTTTCCAGGGTTGCGATGTCGATGAGCACCGCGCGCGGTTCGTGGAACGAGCCGACGAGGTTCTTGCCGGCGTCGGTGTTGATCCCCGTCTTACCGCCGACAGCGGCGTCGACCATCGCGAGCAGCGTCGTCGGCACATGGACCACTGGGATGCCGCGCATCCAGGTCGCGGCCACGAACCCGGTGAGGTCGGTGGCCGCTCCCCCACCCAGGCTGATCACGACGTCGTTGCGCTTCATGCCGATCCGGCCGAAGACCTCCCAACAGAATGCCGCAACGGACAATTCCTTGCCGGACTCGGCGTCGGGGATCTCGACCCGGTGCGCGTTGAAGTTGTTCTCGTCCAACGTCTTGCGGATCACTTCGGCAGTTTCGGCAAGGGTCGGCTGGTACAGGATCGCCACCGAGTCGGCTCCCGCCACCGCCTCGACCAATTCGGTGAGCAAGCCGCGCCCGATGATGACGTCATACGGGCTCTCACTGTTCACCGTCACCCGGATCGGTGCGCTGTTGTCTGTCACTGTGTCGCCTCCTGAGTGCGGAGCGCGGCGATGATGTCGTCCGCCACGCGCCGCTGATGCGGGTGGGCGTCGACGACGATCGTCGCGACCGCTTGATAAATGGGGTCACGCTCGGCCAGTAGATCGCGGTACACGGCCGATGGGTCCTCGGCCTGCAGCAGCGGCCTGTCCGAATTGGACACCCGCGAATAACCTTGCTCGGCAGACATCTTCAGGTAGATCACCGGATGTCCTGCCAGGCGTTCACGCGTCCGGGTGCTCAGCACGGCACCACCGCCCAGCGAGAGCACCCCGGGGTGTTCGGCGAGGAGGTCGGCGACGACCTGCTCCTCGAATTCGCGAAACGCCGGCTCTCCGTCCGCCGTGAAGATCTCGGGGATCGTTCGACCGGCCCGGCGTTCGATCTCACCGTCACTGTCGATCCAGGCGACTCCGAGGGCCCGCGCGAGTTGCTGTCCCACCGTGGTCTTACCGGATCCCATGAACCCGACGAGTACGGCGCGCGGCGCGAGACGGCCGGTCACGGTTGCGGCAGCCGCGCGGCCACGCGTTTGAGGTAGCCGGCGACGTTGTCGCCGGTCTCGAGTGCGGAATCGCCGCCGAACTTCTCAAGGGCCGCCTGCGCGAGTACCAGCGCGACCATTGATTCGGCGACAACGCCTGCGGCCGGAACCGCGCACACATCCGAACGCTGGTGAATCGCGGTGGCTTGCTCGCCCGTGGTCATGTCCATCGTCGACAGCGCTCGCGGGACCGTTGAGATCGGTTTCATCGCGGCGCGTACGCGGATGAACTCACCGTTGCTCATCCCGCCCTCGAGGCCACCGGCCCGGTTGGTGGACCGGACTGCGCCATCGGGCCCGGGGACCATCTCATCGTGGGCGGCGCTACCGCGACGGCGGGCGGTCTCGAAGCCGTCACCCACCTCGACGCCCTTGATGGCCTGGATGCCCATCAGCGCACCCGCCAGCCGAGAATCGAGCCTGCGATCTCCGCTGACGTGCGATCCGAGTCCGACGGGCACACCCGTCGCCACGACCTCGACGACACCGCCGAGGGTGTCACCGTCCCGTTTGGCGGCTTCGATCTCGGCGATCATCGCGGCCTCCGCGTCAGTCGAGTACGCCCGGACCGGGCTCGCGTCGATCCGTTCGAGGTCGAGGTATGTGGGCGCCGCGCCGACGTATGGGGCGGAATCGCCGATGGAGATCACATGCGACAGCACTTCGATGCCGAGGACTTGACGCAAGAAGTTCCTGGCGACGGTTCCCACGGCGACCCGCGCGGCGGTCTCACGCGCACTGGCCCGCTCCAGGACCGGCCGCGCGTCGTCGAAGCCGTATTTGAGCATTCCCGAATAATCGGCGTGACCGGGGCGCGGCCGTGTCAAGGGTGCGTTCCGGGCGATCCCGTCGAGTTCCTCCTGTGGAACCGGGTCCGCGGACATCACGGTTTCCCACTTCGGCCACTCGGTGTTGCCGACCTCGATGGCCACCGGGCCACCCATGGTGAGGCCGTGGCGGACTCCGCCGACCACGGTCACCTGATCGGCCTCGAACTTCATCCTCGCCCCGCGGCCGTAGCCCAATCGGCGGCGAGCCAATTGTTCGGCGATCTGTGACGAGGTCACCTCGACACCGGCCACCATCCCTTCCAGGACAGCGACCAGAGCGGGACCATGGGATTCTCCGGCAGTACTCCAGCGCAACACAGTTCCCAATTCTTCCACGCCTGCGCCCGCGCACCGTCACCAGATGCCGCAAGAAAGGGCAGCAGCCACGCTCAGCGGCGGACCGTGTGCCTGCGGGGTCCACCGAGACCTCGCGGCACCCGCCAGGGTGAGCAGTTGGGCGAGCACCATCAGGACGCCTGCCGCCACCAGTGAGCCGGACATCGCGCACAGCGTCGGCACCAATTTGAGGTCGCCGCCCCCGCAGCCGCCCCATGCGTAGGCCACACCGTAGACCACGGCAGCGAGCAGCAGACCGGGTGCCGCGGCGGGATGTGTCGCAGCTCCGACGACGGCCCCGAACAGCGCGGGCAGGGTCAGCGTGTTGGGCAGTCTTCGCTCGCGGATGTCCGAGACCGACAGGGCGACCAGCCAGATCGCGAGTATCGGGACCACCAGGTGCATGGGTCCACCATGGCCCATCGTCGTGCCCGGGCACCCCTGCAAAAAGCCGCGCTGGGGATGGCTGTGGGAACTGTGGACAACACCGACGATCAGACGAGCGCGGCCGCCATCGCCACCCGCGGTGCGGGCATCCCGGTGAACTGCTCCACCTGCCCGAACGCCTGGTTCAGCAACATCACCAGTCCCCCGACCACCATGCCCCCCGCGGCCTCGACCGCTGCCGCCAGTGGTGTCGGCCACGGGCTGTAGATCACATCGAACAGGCGCGGCGCGGACGACAGCGCCGGGATCAGACTTGCTGCCGCGGCGGCCGGCACCGTATTGACCAAGACGGCGCAGTCGCGCGTGCGCTCGCGCAGCGCCGATCCCGGCTCGAACGCGAGCACCTCGGCGGCGATACCGTAGGCGTCGGCGACGGCGAGAACCTCGCTCGCGCGCTCGCGGCTACGAGCGACCACGCTCAAATCCCGGAATCCCGCAGCGGCCAGAGCGGCGACGACCGGTGCGGCGGTACCACCTGCGCCCACCAGGACGGCATGGGAACCGGCACCGTTGTCGACACCGAGGTCGGCCAGAGCCGCGGAGGCACCGTCGACGTCGGTGCAGTCGGCGTGCCAGCCGCCGTCGCGACGTACCAACGTGTTGGCCGAACCCACGGCCATCGCTCGCTCGGTGCGATGGTCCGCGAAGGCCAGGGCGGCGCGCTTGCCCGGCATCGTGACCGACAACCCCACGTACCGCTCGTCGAGCCCCGACACCAGAGCGGGTAATCGCTCGGCCGTGCACTCCATTCGCTCGTAGGTCCAACCGGTCAGCCCGAGCGCTTCGTACGCCGCGAGATGCAGTGCCGGTGACAGCGAATGCGACACCGGAGAACCCAGGATCGCCGCCGCCCGCGGGCCTGCCACGATGCTCATCGACGTCTCATTCATCCGCAGTTCGTTGTCAGCACACCGTTGTCGCACGCCTGTTGACGGTTGCGCTTGTGTTGCTCGAAGTCTTCGGTGAACAGGGTTGTCCCCTGCTGGTCGATCGAGACGAAGTACAGCCAATTGCCCGCCGGCGGATCGAGCGAGGCCTCCAGCGCCGGCTGCCCCACGGCCCCGATCGGTGTCGGAGGCAGCCCCTTCTGCTGATAGGTGTTCCACTTGGTCGCCGCGGTGAAGTCATCGCCGGCGACGTCGATGTTCTGTATCGCGGACGTGTAGTTGACCGTCGAGTCCATCTGCAGCGCCTGGTCGTCACCGAGCCGGTTGACGATGACCCGGGCGACCTTCGGGTAATCCTCGGCGCGGTTCACCTCGCGTTCGACGATCGAGGCGGTGACCAGGGTCTGGTACGGCGTCATGCCGCTCGTGGTGGTCCCCGATTCCGGAAGCCCCCACTGGGCGAACAGCGACGCGCTCCGCGAGATCAGATAATTGAGCATCTGCACCGGGGTCTGCGACGGGTCTATCGCCTCCCAGGACGTCGGCGCGATCAGACCTTCGATCCGTCGGTGGTCACCGTTCAGAGCCGTGACCGCATCGGTGGCCCAGGCGGGAACCCCCAACTCCTGCGGGGTCGCTGTGGCGGCGGCCTGCGCGAGCTCTTCGACGGTGACGCCGCTCTCCTCACCGTTGAGGTCGACGTTGGTCGCCTCCGCCACCCGCGCGAAGACACCGGGCGTCGTCTTACCGTCGATGCCTTCCTTGGTATCGAGTTGCAGGCCCTCGGGGATGACGACTCTGCCGACCCGGTTCTCGGTGTTCGTCATCAACGACACCGCCGTGCTGGCAGGGATCTCGGTCCTCAACTTGTAGAAGCCCGCCGAGATCGGCTCACCGTTTGCTGCGGTGGTGAATGCGTTGACGCTTGCCACCACATCGTTCTCTTTGAGGATCTCACCGAACTTCGTCAGGGTCGCGTCCTGCGGGATCTGCACTATGACGTCTGCGGTACCTGCGGTGTTGGTGAAGTCTTTGTCATCGGCACCGAAGAAGCCGACCACCCGCAGTCCTGCGTAACCGATGCCCCCGATCAGCACCACCATGAACACGACGGCAATCGAGATGACTACCCTGCGCCGACGACGCCTGCGTTCAGCAGCCACGCTTCGTTTCGGCGAACGGTCGCGGGTGGGCAACGGCCCCCCATCACGCCCGGTCGGAGCGCCCACAGAGGAAGACGCCAGAGCACTGCGCTCGCGGGCATCGACCTGCCTGCGGTCGTAGTCCTCGCGGCCGGGATCAGCGAACAGATCAGGGGCATCGTGCGTCGGCGCCGGGTCGTAGGCGCGTGGTGGCGGCTCGTGGCGCTGCCGCGGAGGTTCATGAGCCGTCGCCGACGGCGGTGACTGCTCCGGCCCCATCGGTCCGGGTCCCGGCGGCCGGGACGACGTCGCAGGCGGCGGCGGTCGGCGGCCACCGTCCGATCCGGGCGGAGACCACGGCGAGCCGGCCTGCGGCGAGGTGTCCCGGCGGCGCGGCGGGTCCCGGCGAGGCTCACCCGCACCCCGAGGAGGGATGGCCCGAGGCCCGTGGCGGCCACCTGAACCGTGCGCACCGTCTCCGTGGGTGAAGTACCTCAGTCGTTCAGGGTCGGGATGACCATCGGAACGTCGCCGGCGGTGCGCGGCCCGCTCCTGCTGTTCGCGGCGGTCGCCGTGTTCGGGACCCTCGTCCCGTCCATCGGGTCGGTCGTCGTTCACCCGAGTCCTCCTTGACGGCCCGACTCCAGATCGTGGCGATGTGTCTGTAAATCCAACCATCCCTGCAGGATCGCCACCGCGGCAGCCTGATCGACGACTCCCTTTTGCGCCTTCGCGCGCACCCCGGACGAGCGCAGGGCCTGCTGGGCGGTGATCGTGCTCAAGCGCTCGTCGCTGTAGACGACCGGTACCGGTGAGATCCGCACACCCAGTGCTTCTCCGAACTCGGTGGCCAGTTTCGCGGCATGACCATGTTCATCGCGCAGGGTTTTGGGTAGGCCGACAATCACCTCGATGGCCTCGTACTCCTCGACGATCGCACTGATACGACGCAGGTCCCCGTCATCTTTCGGTGTCCGTGCGACGGTCTCGACCGGAGTGGCGAGGATGCCGTCGGGATCACACGAGGCGACCCCGATGCGGACACTTCCGACATCGATGGCCAGCCGGCGACCGCGCGGCGTCAAGGTCATCGAATCTCGCCGACCAGTTCGCGCAGGCGCGCCAGCGCGGGCCCGATACCGGATGCGTCGGACCCCGATCCCTGTGCCAGGTCTGGTTTCCCGCCACCTCGACCGGACACCAGTGGAGCGAGTTCGCGCACCAGATCACCCGCCTTGATACCACCACTGCGGGCGGATTCGGTGGTGGCGATGGCAAACGGCACCTTGTCGCCGGACGCCGAGAACAGCGCCACCACAGCAACATCGGACGCCACCCGTCCACGAAGGTCGGCGGCGAGGGTACGCAGGTCGCCGGCGTCGAGACCGTCGAGTGAACCGGAGACCACCAGAACGTCGCCGACCCGGTGCGCATCGTCGATCAACGACCCGACCGAGGCGCGGGCGGCATCGGCCCGCATCTTCTCGATCTGCTTCTCGGCTTCCTTGAGTTTGGTCACGAGGTTCTCGACCCGCGCGGGAACCTGGTCACTGGGAACCTTCAGCGACGAGGCCAACCCGGCGAGCAGAGAGCGTTCCTTGGCGAGATAGCGGTAGGAGTCGAGTCCCACGTACGCCTCGATCCGGCGCACGCCCGACCCCACCGACGATTCGCCGAGCAGGGTGACCGGGCCGACCTGCGCCGACGTCGAGACGTGGGTGCCTCCACACAGTTCCATCGAGAAGGGACCGCCCATCTCGACGACCCGCACCACGTCTCCGTAGTTCTCGCCGAACAGCGCCATCGCGCCCATTGCCTTGGCCTCGGCCAGACCGGTCTCGAAGGTGTTGACCGGATAGTTGGCCTCGACGGCCGAATTGGTGATCTCTTCGATCTCGGCGCGCTGGGACTCGGTGACCGGACCTGAAGCGCTGAAGTCGAAACGCAGATATCCGGGTCGATTGAGTGATCCGGCCTGGGTGGCCGAGGGACCGAGGACCTGGCGGAGTGCGGCGCCGACGAGATGTGTGCCCGAGTGGCCCTGCGTCGCGCCGTGGCGCCACGCGTTGTCGACCTGGGCGAGCACGTCATCGCCCTCGGTGATCTCCCCCTCTTCGACGACGGCCTTGTGCAGCCATACCGTCTTGCCCAGCTTCTGCACGTCTTTCACGGTGACCCGCAGGCCCGCTGACGTGGTGATCGTTCCGATGTCGGCGATCTGCCCGCCCGATTCTGCGTACAGCGGGCTGCGATCGAGGATCACCTCGACCGTCTGCCCCTTCGTCGCGCTGCGGACCCGGCCACCATCGGTCACCAGACCCAAAACCCTGGCCTCGGTCACCAACTCGTCGAAACCCGTGAACAGCGTCGGGCCGCGGTCCAAGAACTCGCGATAGACACTGAGGTCGGCGTGTCCGGACTTGCGTGCGGTGGCGTCGGCCTTGGCACGGCTGCGCTGCTCGGCCATCAGCTCCGTGAACCCTTCGCGGTCCACCGCCAACCCGGCCTCTGCCGCCATCTCGAGGGTGAGGTCGATGGGGAAACCGTAGGTGTCGTGCAGGGCGAAGGCATCGCCGCCGCTGATCCGGGTGGCGCCGGACGCCTTCGTGGCGGCAGCGGCGTCGTCGAACAACTTCGACCCGGCCGACAACGTCTTGAGGAATGCCTCCTCTTCACCGACCGCGATCGAAACGATCCGCGAACGTTGTTCCGGCAGGTCAGGATACGACGTCGCCATGGTCTCGATGACGGCCTCTATGAATGCACCCATCGTTGCCTCGCTCGCTCCGAGCAGACGAGCGGATCGGACGATTCGCCTCAGCAGGCGGCGCAGCACGTAACCGCGGCCGTCGTTGCCGGGGGTGATGCCGTCGGCGATGAGCATCACCGCGGTTCGCGAGTGGTCAGCGATGACCCGAAAACGGATTGCATCGGCGGCGTTGGTCGCGGTGTAGGTGCGGCCGGTGAGGCGCTCGGCGACGGCGATGACCGGGGCCAGCAGGTCGGTCTCGTAGACATTGTCGACGCCCTGCAGGATGCAGGCCACGCGCTCGATGCCGAGTCCGGTGTCAATGTTCTTCTTGGGGAGCGGACCGAGGATCTCGTAGCCTTCTTTGCCACCACCGGGCCCGCGCTGGTTCTGCATGAAGACGAGATTCCAGATCTCGATGAAGCGGTCCTCATCGGCTTCCGGACCACCGTCGACCCCGTATTCGGGTCCACGGTCGTAGAAGATCTCCGAACAGGGTCCACATGGACCGGGGACACCCATGGACCAGTAGTTGTCCTTGAGACCGCGCCGCTGGATCCGCTCCGCGGGGACACCGATCTCGTCTCGCCAGATCGCTTCGGCCTCATCGTCGTCGAGATAGACGGTCGGCCAGAGCCGGAGCGGATCGATGCCGAACCCACCGTCGGCCACCGGATTGGTCAGCAGCGTCCACGCGAACGTGATCGCCTCGCGCTTGAAGTAGTCGCCGAAGGAGAAGTTGCCCGCCATCTGAAAGAAGGTGTTGTGACGGGTGGTGATGCCCACTTCCTCGATGTCGAGGGTACGGACACACTTCTGGATGCTCGTCGCGCGGTCGTAAGGCGGTGTCTGCTCACCGAGGAAATACGGTTTGAACGGCACCATTCCGGCATTGACGAACAGCAGGTTCGGGTCGTCGAGGATCAGCGACGCGCTGGGTACCTCTGTGTGCCCGGCCTTGATGAAGTGATCCAGGAACCGCTTCCTGATCTCATGCGTCTGCACTGGAGGTCCTCACGTTTCGACTGCATTTGCTACCGGCCCGCGAACGAACCGAATCCACCCTACTGGCATCAGCGCGCCGAGTTGGTCATCGCCCGTCATCGCCGACCGCGGACGATGTTGCGCAGCCGGCCGAGGCGTGGGCCGATCTCCCGTTCGTGGCCGTGGTCGGTCGGGACGTAGTAGTCGACGCCGACGAGTTCATCCGGAGGGTATTGCTGCGACACGACACCGCCGGGATCGTCATGCGGGTATCGGTACCCGACCGCATTGCCGAGTTTCGCTGCGCCCGCGTAGTGACCGTCGCGCAGATGGGCGGGGACCGCTCCGGCCTTGCCGCCCTCCACGTCGGCGACCGCCGCCCCGATCGCGGCGACCACACCCGCCGATTTGGGCGCGGTGGCAAGGTGAATCGTGGCCTGGGCCAGCGCCAGCCGCGCTTCGGGCATACCGATCAGCTGTACGGCCTGCGCTGCGGCGGCTGCGGTCTGCAACGCGGTCGGGTCTGCCATCCCGATGTCCTCACTGGCGTGGACGACGAGCCTACGCGCGATGAAACGGGGGTCCTCGCCGGCGCTGATCATGCGGGCCAGATAGTGCAGCGCTGCGTCCACATCGGACCCGCGGATGGATTTGATGAAGGCACTGATGACGTCGTAGTGCTGATCGCCGTCGCGGTCGTACCGCACCGCGGCCCGGTCGACGGCGGACTCGACGTGGCTGAGGGTGACCGCCACGGGGGTGACCGCCACGGCCTCCCCGTCGCGGGTGTTCGCGTCGGACAACGCAGCGTCGGCGGCCGCTTCGAGCGCGGTCAGTCCTCGCCGCGCGTCGCCCGCCGAGATCTTTTCCAGATGATCGAGCGCGTCGTCGTCGATGGTCACGGCGCCCGCAAGCCCACGTGGGTCTGCAGCGGCGCGTATCAACAGCTTTCGGATGTCCGGTCCGCCGAGCGATCTCAACTGCAACACCAGCGATCGCGACAACAACGGGGCGACCACCGAGAACGAAGGATTCTCCGTGGTCGCTGCCACCAGCAGCACGATCCGGTTCTCCACCGCATCCAGCAACGCATCCTGCTGCGTCTTGGAGAAGCGATGGACCTCGTCGATGAACAGCACCGTCTGCGTGCCGGAGATCAGCCGACGCCGGGCCGCGTCGATCACGGCCCGCACCTCTTTGACCCCCGAAGACAGCGCCGAAAGCGCTTCGAAGCGACCACCGGCAGCTGCGGAGATCAGGGCTGCCATCGTCGTCTTGCCGGTTCCGGGAGGTCCGAACAGCAGCACCGACGCCGCACCCGAACCGTCGATCAATCGCCGTAGCGGCGATCCGGACTCGAGCAGATGCTCCTGCCCGACAATCTCTTCGAGCGTTGCCGGCCGCATCCGCACGGCGAGCGGTGCACCAGCGGTCGGCCGCGGTAGTCCGGCAGTGATCGTGGCGGGCGGGGCCTCGGGGGCGGCGAACAGGCCGCCCTGGTCGTCAGTCATCGCAGGTGGTGATCAGTGCAGCCAGGAAGAGTCGAGCGCCTGACCGACGGTGTCTGCGAACCCGGCGAGTCCCGGTGCATCCGCCCGGCGGGCGGCGTCGGCGAGACCTGCCCAGCGGTCGACGATCACGCGGGGATCGGAGGTGCTCAGCGCCAGCCCGTGCGGCTCGTCCGTGCGACCGACGTCGGACTCGTCCACCGGGAGCATCCACATCGTCGACAACCACACCCATGCCAGCCGCGCCAGCACCGTTTTGCGGGCGAGTTCGCGGTCCGAACCCAGCGCAGGCCAGATGCCCTGGACCTCGGAACGCCATGCATCGATCATCGAGGTCTCGAGATCCACGCGACGCGCACCGCTGTCGCCGGACAGCCATGGGGTGAATGTCACGAGCGCGTAGGCGATGTCGAGGGAGGCGTCTCGGAATCCGCCCCACTCGTAGTCCATGAACTGCACACCCTCGTCGTTGATCAGGATGTTCTCCGGGCCGACATCGGACGGGCTGAACGCGCGATGTTCGCCTTCCCGGAAGAGTTCGCCTGCCTTTCCCAGAGCGTCGAGTACCTCGGGGTCGACGGTGAGACCGAACACGTCCGCGATCACCCGCGGAGCAGCACGAACCGCAGCATCGAACTGGGCTCGGAGCGCATCGACCGCGATGCCCTCGGCGCCCTGCCGGAGCAGCGCCGCAAAGTCGTTCTCGCCGCCGACCGTCGCGGCATGCATACGGCCCAGTGCCTGCCCCCACGCGCTGACGGCGTTGAAGGTGGCCACCACATCGTTGCTGCCGAGCAGTTCGGTCATGGATTTGCCGTCGCCGAGGTCGCTGAGCACCAACACCCGGGCACGCAGATCGAAAGCGATCAGTGCAGGTCCAGGCCGTGATTCCGTCGGTAGCGCCGTTGCGTACTTGTAGGAGGCGACCTCACGGATGAAGGCCTCGCCCGACACGGCGTCGCCGTCGCCGAGCACCTTGATAACCAGGGTGCGGTCGCCGGAGAACGGGTTCTGCGCTACACGCACCCGAACGACTTCGGTGCGTCCGCTCCCACCAAGGTCTTGCGGGTCGGCTAAAGACACCGGGGAGCCGGCGCGAGCGGCGAGAAGCCGCTCGGCTGCCTGCACCGCGCCGGTGATGTGGCTATCGGCTAGAACAGTCATCCCCTACAACCTACCGAACCGGGCCGCGAACCATAGCCGATAAGGCAACTCGTGTCAGGGATCTGGGGAGACATCCACCGACACTTCGATTTTGCTCTTACGGGATTCGGTGTAGATCACCCCCCGGAGTGGAGGTACATCCTCGTAGTCGCGCCCCCAGGCGACCGTGACGTGCCGTTCGCCGACCAGGGTGTCGTTCGTGGGGTCGAATGCGATCCACCGGTCGCCCGGTAGCCATACCGCGGCCCAGGCGTGGGATGCATCGGCGCCGAAGATGCGTTCTTTGCCAGGCGGCGGGTCGGTGGCGAGGTACCCGGAGACGTACCGGGCGGCCAGCCCCTGCGAACGCAGACACGCGATCGCGACGCGGGCGAAATCCTGACAGACCCCTTCTCGACGGTCCAGGACCGTGGCGACCCGGGTGCTGATCTCGGTCGAGCCCGATCGATAGGTGAAGTCGCGGAAGATGCGCCGGGTCAGCTCGATCACCACGTCGATCAAAGGCGCGCCGGGGATGAAGATCGTCGCGGCGTACTCGTGCACGGCGGGGCTGATCTCCGGGGGGAACAGATCCAGCCGGAACTCGACCGCCCGTGCGGACGCCGAACCGAGCGGCCGGGCGGCTTCCCACGGCCCCTGTGCCGTCGGCGTGTCGAGCAGTCTCTGGTCGATCGGATCGACCTCGACCAAGGACGTGCCCGTGACCTCCAGCCGGCGGTGCGGTGTACGAACATGGAAATAACTGTCGTGGTTGCCGTAGATGTCGACTCCGGTCGACCGGTCGGATGGTTCGGGGTCGATCTCGACCGCGCTGGTCAGCACCCGCTGCCCCGGCAGGTCTCGGGGCTGCAGGTACGCGCGCCCGTAGGAACTCGACACCACGTTGTCGTAGTCGTACCGGGTGCGGTGGGTCACTCGATAGCGACGGGACACGGACTGTTGCGATCCACCGCTCTGCAGGTTCACAGCTGCACCTCCGAGCCTGCGCCCCACAGGGGCTGCATCTCCACCGGGTAGGCGAACCGAGTGCGACCCAACACGTCCGAGATCTCCCGGAGGCCGGAGTTCAGCGTGCGCATGAGTTCGTCGAGTTCGACCCTCCTGCCGCCGGAACCGATGGCCGCGAGGTCGACCGGGTCAACGCGGCGCAATTCGGAGACCAGGTCTTCGACGACTCGCTCGGCGGCTGCGGAACGGACGTCGGTGGGCAACGACGTGAGGTCATCCCGCAATGTGGCCAACTGATAGATCATCGCTCTCGGGTTGCCCTCGTCGAACAGCATCAACGCGGCGACCGAACCCAGCCGGACGATTCCGCGGTTACGCCGCCGATAGATGATCGCCGACTCGTTGGCCACCAGATACGCCTCCAGCAAACCCTGTTCGGTGTCCGCGTCGCGCTGCGTCACCAGGACCGCAGCGGTGAGAGAGGCCAGCATCTGTGCTCGCTCTATCCGGCGGCCGATGTCCATGAACAGCCAGCCGGCGTCGTGGACCATCGATTCGGCCTGCAGTCCGGCCAGTGCGAGCAGCCCGTGCAGGATGTCGTCCTGGGCCCGGCCCAGACCCGAGCCGTCGAGATCCAATTCGTCGGCTGCGATGTCGAGGGCCGGTTGCGGTCCGAGTTCGGTGAGTGCGCGGTCGACCGCACCCAAGACCATCCAGGTGCTGGTCGAGAGCTGATCTCGCACCGCCCGCGCGAGTTGCTGCATCCGGTCCACCGCGAATGCCACCGAACCCGGTGACCGGCGGGCGCTGGTCATGGCGTGTAGGCGAAGTGTCGCGGCCTCCACCTCATCCGGCTCGGGTGCGCCCTCCCCTGAGACATCGCCGATGTTCTTGGCACCTCTGACGATCCCGCCCGTGCCGGTGCTCGTGGCGACGGCGGCCAGGAACAACGGGATCGACGCCGTCCCCGTCATCCAGGGTCGGTACCGGTAGTCCTCGTAGCGCTCACGCGCCACCCTGACCATCCGCGTCGTCAGTTCGGCGCGCTCACCGTAGCGTCCGAACCAGAACAGATCCGACAGCACGCGGGGCGAGCTGACCACCGCGGCATCGGTTCCGCGACGTGTCGCCGCTGATGCGCCGGGGCTGACAGCGATCGTCGCGTCCCGCACCGGCCGGTCCGGTGAATCGGGTACCCGGGACTGCGTGCCGGCCGGCTCCACCGTCGTCACCCAGACGTCCTTGCCCGCGATCGACGTCATCGCCGACCCGGCGGGACCGTCGGCGAGCACGTGGCCGAGACCGCCCGGCATCACCGCATAGCCGGACCCTTGCGCGACGCTGAACGCCCGGATACCCACTGGTGCGGCACGTAGCGGAGAGCCGAGCACCGACTGCCGAAACGGTCCCGGGGTGGTCGACGGTGCCACCGAGAACGGGGTCAGGCGTCGACCGACCCACTGCCATGGTTCCGATTCGATCTGTGCGGCGAGGGCAGAGCTGTCCCCCGCGGACAGCATCGGCCCCAGGGTCTCCTCGCCTGTCCGGAAGTTTGTCACGGTCATGTCCGACAGCTCGGCCAGCAACTTCGATCGCTGGAGATCGTCGCCCGCCCAGTAGGTTTCGACCGAGTTCAGCAGCAGGTCTTCGTCGAGGAGATACCGGCCGGCGGCCGCGAGCACCGTGTTCAGGGCCGGGTTCTCCACCACTGCACTACCGAGGGTGTTCAGTACCGTGACCGCACCTCGCGAGATCGCCTCCACGAGCCCGGTGACACCGAGCCGGGAATCGGTTCGCAGATCGAGCGGGTCCGAGTAGCTGGAGTCCACGCGGCGCAGGATGACGTCCAGGCGTTTGAACTTGCCGAGCGAACGCATGTAGACGGCCCCGTCACGGACCACCAGGTCGGCTGCCTCCACCAACGGGAACCCGAGGATGGAGGCGAGGTAGGCCTGGTCGAACGCGGTTTCCGATAACGAACCCGGGGTCAGCACCGCCACGGTGGGGTCTTCGATGCCCTGCGGTGCGTACTCGAACAGCGCGAGCCGCAGGGTGGCGGCGAACGCCGCCGTGGGACGCGGAACGCAGCGTTGGAACAGACGCGGGAACGCGCGCGACATGAGTCGGCGATCAGCGATCGCGTAACCGATGCCGGACGGCGCCTGTGCCCGGTCGGCGAAGACGAGATGTTCGCCATCGGCAGCGCGACCGATGTCACAGGCGTGCAGGAACAGGCTGTGGGGCTGGGTCTGCGGAAAACGCGCGGCCTTCCGGATGTATCCCGGATGTCCATAGACCATCTCCGGCGGGAGCACACCCGCCGTGATGGTCCGCTGATCGGAGTAGATGTCCGAGAGCAGCGCGTCGAGGACGCGGGCGCGCTGCGCGATCCCCTTCTCCAACTCCTGCCAGCGGGCACCGTCGACCAGGAGCGGAACGCAGTCGAGTTGCCATCGACGTTGCTGCGTTCCAGCACCCGCCGGAGCGTTGTAGGTGATCCCGTCGTCGTCGACGAGCGTCCGCACTCGACGGTCGGCCTGGCGGAGGCCGTCATCGCCGAGGCGTTCGTAACCGTCGATCAGTTCGGCCCACTGGCCACGCAGTGCCCCGGCCCCGTCGAGCAATTCGTCGAAGGTACCGGTCGGCGCCGTGGTCGTGCCGGCGGCCGACGTCGCGTCCGGGCGCCCCGGCATGGAGGCAAGATCGAACAATCCGTGCCGGTCAGACCGATATCGGTCCAGGATTCCGGCGGGTTCAACCCTGGGCAATGTCACCGAAGGACTGTACGTGCTCGCCGCATGTCGAGAATCATCGGTACGCCGGAGTCGGTCGCGAGACGAGCTGCGAATTCGCGCAGCTTCGCGGTGTCGACGGCGTCTGCACGGTGCCCGGAGGCCTCGAACCGCCCGTTGCGACGGGACTCTGCCTCCACCGCGTTGACGGGCGGACGCTCATAAGCCCGGCCCCCGGGGTGGACGACGTGGTACTTCGCGCCTCCGACCGAACGACCGTTGTGGGTGTCCACGAGATCGAATACGAGCGGGGTGTCGATGGTGATCGTCGGGTGGAGCGCGCTCGGGGGCTGCCACGCCCGGAACCTGATACCTGCGACCGACTCCCCCGCCCTGCCGGTACCCGTCAGCGGGACGGGGACCCCATTGCAGGTGAGGATGAACCGATTGTGGTCACCGCCGAGCACGCGCACCTGCACCCGCTCGATCGAGGAATCCACGTAGCGCGAGGTACCGCCGGCGGTCGATTCCTCGCCGAGGACGTTCCAGGGCTCGATCGCGCCGCGCAACTCGATCTCGACGTCGCGGATGTGCACTGTTCCCAGCCGCGGGAAGCGGAACTCGGTGAACGGCGCCAGCCAGGCGGTGTCGAAGTCGTATCCGGCCTCCCGGAGGTCCTCGGCCACGTGCGCGATGTCATCGATCACATAGTGCGGCAGCAGGTGCCGTCCGTGCAGGTCAGCGCCGTGACGTTGCAGTCGAGCCCGGTACGGGTCGTCCCAGAACCACGAGACGAGACTGCGGACCAGCAGCGACTGCACCATGGCCATCTGGTGGTGAGGCGGCATCTCGAAACCGCGCAGTTCCAGTAATCCGAGTCTGCCGCGGGTGGAGTCGGGGCTGTACAGCTTGTCGATGCAGAACTCGGCCCGGTGCGTGTTGCCGGTGATATCGGTGAGCAGGTGCCGTAATGCTCGGTCGGTGACCCACGGCAGGTGATATCCGGTGGCGCCTGCCTGGATCTCCTCGGTGATCCGGTCGATCTCGGCGAACGCGACCTCGAGTTCGTACAGGGCGCTCTCGCGTCCCTCGTCGGCGCGGGGAGCCTGCGAGGTGGTCCCGATGAATCGTCCGGAGAACAAATAGGACAGCGACGGATGGAGCTGCCAGTAGGTGAGCATGGAGACGAGCAGGTCCGGACGTCGCAGCATCGGCGACTCGGACGGACGGATGCCGCCCAGCGTGATGTGGTTACCACCACCGGTGCCGCCGTGACTGCCGTCGATGTCGAACGACTCGGTGCCCAGGCGTACCCGGCGCGCCTGGTCGTACAGCGTCTCGAGGAGCTTCGATTGCTCGGTGAACGACGCGGTCGGCTGGATGTTCACTTCGATCACGCCGGGATCGGGCGTGACCGTCATCGACGTCAGCCGCGGATCCGCAGGCGGGCCGTACCCCTCCACCACGACGGGTTTTCCGATCTCCGCTGCGCTGCGCTCGACCAGATTGAGCATCTCGGCGAAGTCGTCGCCGGTCTCGGTCGGGGGCAGGAACACATAGAGCACACCGCCGCGTTCTTCTGCGACCAGCGCGGTCACAGCACGCCCGCTCGGCTCGACAAGGCCCTGCTCGACATGGCTCGGCTGCGCCCCGGCGGCCTCGTCGGTGGCAGCGTCCTCCGCTTCGCGTGCGGCCTGCGCCGCCGCAGCCCGTTCGATCTGCATCTCCGGGGTTATCCACAGCGGCTCGCCGTCGCCGTGCGTGCCGTGAGGTGTCAGGGATGTGCCGGGACGCGGGCGCGGCAAGGGCTCCCCTGCCATCCCGGTCGGCGGTGCCTCGGGTGCGGCCGCATCCGGTTCGTCCGATTCCTGCGCAGCCACGTCGATCGCTTCGGGCGGCGGCGGGAAATCCGCCATCGCGGTCAGATCTGGCAACGGCTCGATGTCGAATGCAGTGGGATCGGCGTGGAAGAACTGCGGTTGCCCCTCCCAGAAGAGAGCGCTGAGCGGCAACCGCAACCCGGCGGGTGAGTTGCCCGGACTCAGGACAAGACGTCCGCGTCGGGTACGCCACAGGGAGCTGACCCAGCCCGTACCGCGCGGGGCCCGGCTGATCGGCAGCAGGTAGGCCGTCGGTGTGCTCACCGATGAATCGAGTTCGGCCAGCAATTGCCGGCGCCGGTCATCGGTATCGGTCTCGGGGTCGATGTCCTTCTCGACGGCCGCGGTCGCATCCGCTTCTTTGTCCGGCGGTACGCCGACCGGTAGCCGAACGAGCTCGGCCAACCTCAGCAGCGGATCCTCGTACGCCGGGATCACTTGCGAATCGGGCAGCCGCAGCCGGCGAGCCAGCGATTCGATGAACGCCTTGGGCGCCTTCGCCGTCGTCGGATCGGCCGGACCCAGTCCGCCCGGCGACTGCCAGTCGATGGTCGTCTGCGCAGCGGCCTTCGTCGGCCACGGGTCGTCCAGCAGGTCGGGGTCGTTCCACAGAGCCTTGCCGTCCGCACGCCAGATCAGATCGATCTGCCAGCGCGGCAACGGCTCACCGGGATACCACTTGCCCTGCCCCCGCTGCACCACACCAGAAGGCGCGTAGATCTTCTTGAGTCGATCGGTGAGGTCGGAGGCCAGTGACCGCTTGTGTGGTCCGTCGGCCGCGGTGGTCCACTCGGGATCGACCTGGTTGTCGAGCGAGACAAAGGTCGGTTCTCCGCCCACCGTCAGCCTGACATCGCTGGCGACCATCCGGGCATCGAGATCGGTGCCGAGATTCACGATCTTGCCCCACTGGTCACCGGTGTACGGCAACGTCACACGCGGGTCCTCGTGGAACCGGGTGACCTCGTTCGAGAAGTCCATCACAGCATGGCATTTGCCGGTGGCACCGGTGATCGGGGCAGCTGCGCCGGGATGCGGTGTCGCGGCCAGCGGGATGTGACCCTCACCCGCGAACAGACCTGACGTGGGGTCCATCCCCACCCATCCGGCGCCGGGTAGATACACCTCGGTCCATGCGTGCAGGTCGGTGAAGTCGGCATCGGGACCGGATGGGCCGTCGATCGACTTGATGTCGGAGGTCAGCTGGACCAGATACCCGGAGACGAAACGCGCGGCCAACCCCAGCCTGCGGAGGATCGCCACGAGGAGCCAGGCCGAGTCTCGGCACGAGCCGATCCCACTGTCGAGGGTGAACTCGGGCTCCTGGACGCCCGCTTCGAGTCGCACCGTGTAGCGGACGTCGTCGCGAACGGCACTGTTGAGCGCCACCAGGTAGTCGATGATCCGGGTCTTGCCGGTGACCCGGTGATCCTCCACCCATTTGCTCACGAGCGGATCGTCGCCCGCCGAATCCACCGGTCGGAGGTAGACCTCAAGGTCGCGGCGCAACTCCTCGGGGTAGGCGAACCCGACGTGTTCGGCGAACTCTTCGATGAAGAAGTCGAATGGATTGATCGATGTCAGATCGGCGACCAGGCCGATGATGAAACTCAGGACATTGGTGGGCTCCGGGAACACCAGCCGCGCAAGGTAGTTGCTGAACGCGTCCTGCTGCCAGTTGATGAAGTGATCAGCCGGTTCCACCTTCAGCGAGTAGGCCTCGATGGGTGTGCGTGAATGCGGTGCCGGACGCAGCCGCAGAACATGTGGATAGACCTTCGTCAACCTGTCGAAGTTGTACGTGGTCCGGTGTTCGAGTGCCACCTTGATGGTCAACGACCGATACCTCCATGCGCCGGTAAAAACCCTGGCTGCAAGTTGATCACAACTTCGGCGATGACGCCGGGCTCACTGATCGCGCAGGCCGTTGAAACCTGCAAACCCAGGTCGTCCAGGCACATCCAGGTACTGCAACAGCTGGGTGTGCCTGGACGACCTGGGTTTGTGCGCTAGTGCTTGGTCGACGCCACCTTCCGGGTGGTGCGACGGCTGTGTGCCCGGTGGATCAACAGCACCGCGATGCCGGCGACCACGATGCCGACGAGGTTGATCACCAGCTGCCCGGCCGATTCCGCGGCCACCCGCCATTGTCCGAGCGTCGCCGCGATGACGGCGTATCCGGCTGCGGGAACGGTGGTGACCGAGATGAACACCCCCACCAACGCGGCCGACTTCGACGAGACGATCGACAACATCCCCGCGGCGCCTGCCAGCAGTGCGACCACGAGTGAGAACGGGCCGACCTGATAGATTAAGTCGAGTTGATCTGCGGTCGTCACGTCCGTCATCTCGATCCAGCCGAGACGCTCCGCCATTTGGGCGCCCATGCCGGTCACCACCATGGCCAGCGGAAATCCGACAGCAAGCGCCAGCACCGACCGCCGCGCCAGTTCGAAGCGACGTCGAACGATTGCAACGGCAATCCCCGCCAGCGGTCCGAACTCGGGCCCGACCACCATCCCGCCGACGACGGTGACGGGAGAATCCGTCACCACACCGACCGCGGCGAGCAGGCAGGCAAGACAGAGAAAAGCCAGGAACGTGACGCTCAGAGTCGCTTCCTCGTTCGTGTGCTCGAGCAGCTCATCCCACACGACCGCATCGCTCGGACCGCCAGGGGCATCGCGTTCTGCCTGCTCGGCAGCGTTCGACAGCACGGTGTCGAGCAATTCGACGACTATGGCGCCCTCGGCGGGTATCTCCATGGCGCGCAGCGCTTTGAGCACCTCATTCGCCGCTTCCCGCGTGACATCGGCCTCTATGAGGTCGCCAACCGGTTCGAGCGCAGCGCCCGGCACCCTGGTCACGTGCGTGACACCGACCGCGTCCCGCAGCGCTGAGACGACTTCATCAGACCGACTGTCCGAACTGATGATTCGCAGATGCAGCACGCCTGATTATGTATCGTGCTGCCCTGCTTGGGGCGTGGTTTCCCCTTTGCGTCAGCTCTGCGGCGCCGCGGCAGCCTGTTTCGGGGCGGGTGGTTTGGCGTCGATCCCGGATTCTTTGCGCTGGGCCGGGGTGATCGCTGCCGGAGCGTCGGTCAGCGGATCGACACCGCCGCCGGACTTCGGGAAGGCGATCACGTCGCGGATCGAGGGCTGCCCGGCGAGCAGCGCGGTGATGCGGTCCCAGCCGAATGCGATACCGCCGTGCGGGGGCGCACCGAATGCGAATGCATCGAGGAGGAACCCGAACTTCTCCTGGGCCTCCTCGGTGCTGATGCCCATGATCTTGAAGACGAGCTCCTGGACCTCACGCTTGTGGATACGAATGGATCCACCGCCGATCTCGTTGCCGTTGCAGACGATGTCGTATGCGTAGGCGAGCGCTGATCCCGGGTCCGACTCGAGCACGTCGAGCGATTCCGGCTTCGGTGAGGTGAAGGCGTGGTGAACCGCGGTCCACGCTCCCGACCCCACCGCCACGTCGCCGCTGGCTGTCGCGTCGTCGGCCGGTTCGAACAGTGGGGCGTCAACTACCCAGGTGAAGGCCCAATCGCCTTCTTTGATCAGTCCGAGGCGTTGCGCGATCTCACCGCGAGCTGCGCCGAGGAGTGCACGCTGGGCCTTCGCCGGGCCTGCCGCGAAGAACACACAGTCCCCCGGCTCGGCGCCGACGTGTGCGACCAGGCCCGCGCGCTCGGCCTCGGAGAGGTTCTTGGCGACGGGGCCACCGAGCGAACCATCCTCTTGCACAAGAACATAGGCGAGACCCTTGGCGCCGCGCTGCTTCGCCCATTCCTGCCATGCGTCGAGCTGCCGACGCGGCTGGCCGGCCCCACCGGGCATCACCACTGCGCCGACGTAGGGTGCCTGGAAGACCCGGAACGGGGTGTCTTTGAAGTACTCCGCGCATTCGACGAGTTCGAGCCCGAATCGCAGATCGGGCTTGTCGCTACCGAATCGGCGCATCGCGTCGGCGTAGGTGATCCGCGGGATCGGGGTCGTGATGTCGACTCCGATCAGCTTCCACAGGGCGGTCAGGATCTCCTCGGCGACCGCGATGACGTCGTCCTGCTCGACGAAACTCATCTCGACGTCGAGCTGGGTGAACTCCGGCTGGCGGTCGGCACGGAAATCCTCGTCGCGGTAACAGCGTGCGATCTGGAAGTAGCGCTCCATCCCGGCCACCATCAGCAGCTGCTTGAACAGCTGCGGGCTCTGCGGCAATGCGTAGAACGTGCCGGGCTGCAGTCGTGCGGGCACCAGGAAGTCGCGGGCGCCTTCCGGGGTCGAACGCGTGAGTGTCGGTGTCTCGATCTCGATGAAATCGTGGCCGAGCAAGACGTTGCGAGCGGCCTGGTTGACCTTCGACCGCAGGCGCAGCGCATTCCCCGGGCCTTCGCGGCGCAGGTCGAGATAGCGGTATTTGAGTCGGGCCTCTTCCCCTGGGTTCTCGTCGAGCTGGAACGGCAGCGGAGCCGACTCGTTGAGGACGACGAGTTCGGTGGCGTTGATCTCGATGTCACCCGACTGCAGGTTCGCGTTCTCGCTGCCCGCGGGGCGCTGCTCGACCAGACCGGTGACCTGGACGCAGTATTCGGCGCGCAGTCGGTGCGCCGGCGTGGCGACGGCCTCGTCTCGGAAAACCACCTGCGCAAGTCCGGAGCTGTCTCGCAGGTCGATGAAGATGACCCCGCCGTGGTCGCGTCGGCGCGACACCCAGCCGGTCAACGTCACCGTTTGCCCGGCGTTCTCGGCTCGCAGTGATCCGGCGAAATGGGTGCGCAGCACAGTGTTCCTCTCGAAGCTGACTGAAGTCGTATCGTGCAACATCCTACGGCGACGACATTCGGCCGAGAATGCCCCTGCTCATGGGATGCTGGTCGAATGACATTCCGAGGTGGCGGACCACTCGACACGAGCAACGTTTCCGGCGGCGGCGGGGGTCGCGGCAAACTTGCCGTCGGCGGCGGTGCCGGTCTCATCATCGTCATCGTGGCCGCACTGTTCGGCTTCGATCCCGGAGTGCTGGGACTCGGTAGCGACAGTACGAGTTCGTCGACGTCGTCGCAGGATCAGTCGGCGATAGACGAGCAGATCAAGAGCTGCACCATCGAGCAAGCCAATGAGGACACGGTCTGTCGGATCGTGGCGACCACGAACAGCCTCGACGCCGTGTGGGCCGACATCATGCCCGGCTACGAGCCCCCGCAGACCAAGATCTTCGAAGGAAACGTCGACACCGCGTGCGGGCCGGCCACCTCGGACGTCGGCCCCTTCTACTGCCCCGGTGATCAGACCGCCTATTTCGATCCGTCGTTCTTCGACGTTCTCACCGATCGCCTCGGCGGTGGCGACGGCCCCTTGGCACAGGAGTATGTCGTGGCGCACGAGTACGGCCACCACATCGAATACCTGACCGGGGCGCTGCAAAAGGGTCAACGAATGGGTGCTGCGGGCCCGACCTCGGGATCGGTGCGCATCGAACTGCAGGCCGACTGCCTCGCCGGGGTCTGGGCCTTTCACGCGGACAAAGGTCCTGACGCGATGCTCGAACCACTGACCCAGCAACAGATCAACGACGTCATCCAGACGGCCAAGGCGATCGGCGACGACGCAATACAGGGTGACAGCTCGAACCCAGAGGGCTGGACGCACGGCTCGTCCGATCAACGGGTGCGCTGGTTCAACGTCGGCTACGGCGCGGGTGACCCGAACTCCTGCGACACCTTCGCTGCGGGGAACCTGTGACGCGCGCGGCCACCGGGGTCGACCACATCGCCGACGGATATCTCGAGCGTTCCTGCGCTCTGAACCCCATCGAGGCCACGCACCTCGGCGTGACCGGCCACGATCATCTGCTGACCGACTTCTCCCCCGCCGGCGAGGCCGATCGGGCAACGGCTCGTGGTGACGCGCTCGCAGCGTTGGCGGGCGAGCCGGCTGCAGATGACGTCGATCGCGTGACGGTGGCGACCATGAGCGATCAACTTCGTAGGTCGCTCGCCATCGACGATGCGGGTTTGCGTCTCGGCGAGGTCAACGTCATCGAATCACCGCTGCAGTCGGTCCGCGACGTCTTCGACCTGATGCCGACCTCCACCGCCGCCGAGCAGGACATCTTCCTCGCCAGGCTCGCGCAGATCCCGGGCAGCGTCGATTCGATCATCTCGGGCTTGCGATACCGCCTCGAATCCGGTCCACCGCTCACCAGCCGACAGGTGGGCCTCGTTGCCGAGCAGGCCGACACCGCGACTGCGTCGATCTTCAGCAACGCGTCCGCCATCGAGTCCACCGATCAGGTTGATCTCCTCGACGATCTCCGCGGCCGGGTGGGAACTGCGATGACAACCCTTGCGGCGGTGTTGCGTGAGGAGGTGCTCCCCCGGACCACGGATGTCGACGCCGTCGGCAGAGATCGCTACCAACTGCACTCTGCCGAGTTCGTCGGTACGGACATCGACGTCGACGATGCCTACGCCTGGGGACTGGACCTCCTCGAATCGATTGTGGCAGAGCAGGAAATGCTGGCCGAGCAGATCGCTCCCGGAGAAGGGATCGCCGGGGCGCTGGCAGCCCTGAACGCCGACCCGCGCTATCAGATGACGGATCGCAACGCGTTCGTCGCCTGGATGCAGGACCTCTCCGACCGCGCGACCGCGGAAGTCGGGGCGGTTCACTTCGACATCCCCGCGGAACTGACCGCGCTCGAATGCCGGCTCGCACCGTCTGCGACGGGGATCATCTACTACACGATGCCCAGCGAGAACCTCTCACGACCCGGTCGGATGTGGTGGTCGGTTCCCCAGCAGCAGAACGTCTTCCACACCTGGCAGGAAACGACCACGGTTTTCCACGAAGGCGTACCCGGCCATCACCTGCAACTCGGTTCGGCGATGGTCAGCCCCGAGTTGAATCGATGGCGAAAGCTGGCCTCGTTCACGTCCGGCCACGGCGAGGGTTGGGCGCTGTACGCCGAGCGGCTCATGGGCGAACTGGGCTGGCTCGACGATGCCGGTGACCGCATGGGAATGCTCGATTCACAACGTCTTCGAGCCGCCCGGGTGGTCGTCGACATCGGCGTCCATTGCGGCCTGCAGGCACCGAGATCGGTCGGGGGCGGTATCTGGGACGCCGAAAAGGCCTGGGCCTTCCTCGCGGCAGCAGTCGCGATGGACCGCACCGTGCTCAGATTCGAACTCAACCGCTATCTCGGTTGGCCCGGACAGGCGCCGTCCTACGCGCTCGGCCAGCGGGTGTGGCAGCAGGCCCGCACCACCTATGCCCGCACCAATCCGACCCACTCGCTCAAAGATTTTCACAACAAGGCGCTGGCCCTCGGCGGCGTCAGCCTCGATGTCCTACAGGCCGAGTTGGGCTGATCGGCCGACATTCTTGCCCGGCCCACCCATCCGCTACTCGGGTGGGTTCTCTGCGACCGGGAACGTCGGGGTGTGGGCCTGACTCCCCCAGGTCCGGCCCGTGTGTGGAGCCGGGGTGGGATCACCGCTGACCGTGAACGTACAGGCCACGGATCCGGCCATGATCACCACACTCAGCGCGAATGCGGACCACCACAACCGGATCCGCCGGTTCATGTAGCGGACGCCAACTGCGTACTGATGTGTGTCACGACGTCGTCGAGTTTGACTCGCCGCTGCTCGCCATTGGCGAGATCCTTCACCTCGACCTCACCAGCGTCGATCTCGTTGTCTCCGAGCACCAGTGCGAACCTTGCGCCGGATCGGTCGGCGGCCTTCATCGCACCCTTGAGTCCGCGCCCTCCGTAGGCGATGTCGACGCGAACGCCGCCGGCGCGCAGTCGTCCTGCGACAGCGACCAACTCGCTCTTCGCCGCGTCCCCCATCGGTACCCCGAAGACTTCGCAACGCGCATCACCGGCCGCGGCGATGCCTTCGGCCTCCAATGCCAGCACCGTGCGGTCGACCCCGAGTCCGTAGCCGATGCCCGACAACTCGAGTTTGCCGCCCAGCTGCTTCATCAGTCCGTCGTAGCGGCCGCCGCCGCCGATACCGGACTGCGCGCCGAGCCCGTCATGGACGAACTCGAACGTGGTCTTCGTGTAATAGTCGAGTCCCCGCACCAGTCGCGGGTTCTTCTCGTACGGAACACCGAGGCGATCGAGATGACCGATGACCGCGTCGTAGTGCTCGCGCGCGGAGTCGGACAGATAGTCGATCATCAACGGCGCACCTGCTGTGGCCTCCCGGATGTGGGGCCGCTTGTCGTCGAGCACCCGCAGTGGGTTGATCTCGGCACGACGCCTGGTGTCCTCATCGAGATCGAGGCCGAAGAGGAACTGCTGCAGCGCTTCTCGATATTGCGGACGGCACGTGTCGTCACCGAGCGAGGTGATCTCGAGGCGAAACCCCGTCAGACCCAGTGCGCGGAATCCTTCGTCGGCGATCGCGATGACCTCGGCGTCCAGCGCTGGATCGTCGATGCCGATCGCCTCGACGCCCACCTGCTGCAGTTGACGGTAACGGCCGGTCTGGGGTTTCTCGTATCGGAAGAACGGCCCTGCGTACGACAGCTTGACCGGCAATTGCCCCCGGTCGAGACCGTGTTGGATCACAGCCCGCATCACGCCTGCGGTCCCCTCAGGACGCAGCGTCACCGACCGGTCGCCGCGATCGGCGAAGGTGTACATCTCTTTCGACACGACGTCGGTGGATTCACCGACACCGCGTGCGAACAGTGCGGTGTCCTCGAAGATCGGCAGTTCGACGTGCGAGTAGCCGGCCAGCCGTGCTGCCCGCGACAACGTGTCGCGGACAGCCACGAATTGCGCGGACTGCGGTGGGAGGTAGTCGGGAATCCCCCGCGGAGCCTGAAATCCGGCGTTCACAATCCGTGACGTCCCTTCTGACGATCGTTTGTCGTCCCATCCTGCCCGGCACCGGGCAGATCGACCAAAAAGGGATTGGCGGCACGCTCCTGGCCGATGCTGGTCTGCTCTCCGTGCCCCGGCAGCACGACGGTCTCGTCGGCCAACGGCAGCATCCGCTCGGCGATCGAGTCGAGCAATTGCTGGTGATCGCCCCCGGGGAGGTCGGTTCGACCGATCGATCCCGCGAACAAGACGTCGCCGGAGAAACAGACCGGCACCTGACCGTCCGGGCTGTCGACCGATATCCCGAACAGCACCGACCCCTGCGTGTGCCCGGGCGCGAGATCAACCGAGAACTTCAGGCCGGCGACCTCGAGGTCTTCACGGTCGACGAGATCGATCACCTTGTCGGGTTCGCGGAACACGGTGTCGCCGATCATCGCTCCGAGCGCTCGACCGATCCCGGCAGCCGGATCGGCGAGCATGTGCCTGTCAGCCGGATGGATGAATGCCGGTATCCCGAATTCGTCGCACAATTCGGTGGCATTCCAGGTGTGGTCGAGGTGCCCGTGCGTGAGTAGTACCGCCACCGGGTTCAAATCATGTTCCGCCAGCAGCTTGCGAACGCCCGGGGCTGCATCTTGACCTGGATCGATGATGATCGCATCGGAACCGGGGTGCTGCGCCACCACATAGCAGTTGGTGGCGAACATGCCCGCGGGAAAGCCCGTGATCAGCATGGTCTGTACTCCTGGGTCGGGGGAACGTGTACGACCATCATCCCAGCGACGGTAAAACGCTTTTGCCCCGGCCGGGGCGTGCACGGCGGCGCGCCCGCACCACACTCATATAACGTGCTCTCAGCAACTGCTGGCAGACTCGCACCGGTGCCCTGTCCCGGGGCGACGCGAGTACATGACGACTTTTGACGGAGGATCTCTGCGGTGTCGAGCAACGAGCAACGACGGCTGGCTGCGAAACGCAAGCTGGAGAAGCGGTTGGAGCGGCAGCAGCAGGCTGCGCGCAA
Organism: Williamsia limnetica; assembly: GCF_003217475.1. GTDB lineage: Bacteria > Actinomycetota > Actinomycetes > Mycobacteriales > Mycobacteriaceae > Williamsia > Williamsia limnetica. Next base: position 482,972 of record NZ_QJSP01000001.1, read on the forward strand.
GCGCAAGATCATCATCATCTCCACGTCGGTGGTCTTGGTGGTGGCCGTCGCCGCGGTGGCCACGACACTCATCGTGAAGAAGGTCGCCGACGACAACGAGAAGGCTCGCTGGGCCGCCTGCACCTTTGTCGAGGATCCGGCGGATCCGTTCGCGGGCCTGCCGGACACCGTTCCTGCCGAGGTGCCCGCCGATCAGCAGCCCAAGTTCCAGCAGTTCCTCGATGAGCTCAAGGCGGGTGCGCCCAACCAACGCAAAGCGCCCATTCCCGGGGACAAGCAACTCAAAGAGGGCACGATCGACGCGGTCTTCGCGACCAGCCAGGGCGACATCCCGGTGCAGTTGAACCGGAAGGACGCTCCCTGCAACGTCGGAGCATTCGAAGGCCTCATCAAAGAGAACTACTTCAACGACACCTCGTGCCACCGGCTGACCAACGATCAGCTCAAGGTGCTGCAGTGCGGCGACCCGACTGCGACGGGTCGCGGCGGACCGGGCTGGCAGAGTCCTGATGAGCCACCCACCGGTTTCGCACCCGCCGGTCAGCCCGATCCGACATCCGGTGCGCAACCGGTGACCTACCCTCGCGGCACCATCGCCGTCGCCAACAGCGGCAAGAACCAGGACACCGGAGCCGGCACCGGTGGCAGCCAGTTCTTCATGGTGATCCAGGACGGCGTCCTGCCTGCGGACTACACGGTCATCGGCACGGTCGAAGAGCCAGGGCTGCAGGTCCTCGACAAGGTGCTCGCGGGCGGGATCACGCCGGGACTGCGTCCGAATCAGCAGACCGGATCGCTCGACGAGAACCCCACCGACGGCAAACCGGTTCTGCCGGTGGAGATCACCACCGCCACCATCACGAATTGAACGTGCCCCTCGGCCGCCGCCAGTGCTAGGCGGCCGAGGTGACGCGGTAGACGTCGTAGACGCCCTCGACGTTGCGAACCACGTTCAGCACATGGCCGAGATGTTTCGGATCGCCCATCTCGAAGGTGAACTTGCTGATCGCCACGCGGTCGCGACTTGTGGTCACCGAGGCCGACAGGATGTTGACGCGCTCGTCGGCCAACACTCTGGTCACATCTGAGAGCAGTCGCGACCGATCGAGCGCTTCGACCTGAATGGCCACGAGGAACACCGACGACGGCGACGGCGCCCATTTCACCTCGATGAGCCGTTCGGACTGTTCGCGGAGTGCACTGGCATTGGTGCAATCGGTGCGGTGCACGCTCACACCGCCCCCGCGGGTGACGAAGCCCATGATCTCGTCCCCGGGTACAGGAGTGCAGCACTTGGCCAGTTTCGCCAGCACGCCGTCGGCGCCGGGGATCACCACGCCCGCATCGCCGGTCTGCCGAGCCGGAGACGGCATCGTCGACGGCGTCGACCGCTCGGCGAGTTCTTCCTCGGCGTCCTCGAGCCCTCCGAGTTGAGCCACCAGTCGGCTCACGACGTGACGCGCCGACACGTGACCCTCACCGACCGCCGTGTAGAGCGCCGAGACGTCCACGAACCTCAGTTCGTTCGCGATGGCGCCCATCGAGTCGCTGTTGAGCAACCGCTGGATCGGTAGACCGCCTCTGCGAACCTCTTTGGCGATCGCATCCTTACCGCTCTCGAGTGCTTCCTCGCGACGTTCCTTGGCGAACCACTGTCTGATCTTGGCCTTGGCCCGCGGGCTGACCACGAAGGTGGCCCAGTCTCGGGATGGTCCGGCTGTGGCGGCCTTGGACGTGAACACTTCCACGACCTCGCCGTTTTCGAGGGTGCGTTCGAGCGCCACGAGACGGCCGTTGACACGAGCGCCGATGCATCGGTGACCGACCTCGGTGTGCACCGCGTAGGCGAAGTCCACCGGTGTCGATCCGGTCGGCAGCGTGATCACGTCACCCTTCGGCGTGAACACGAAGATCTCCTTGACCGCCAGGTCGTAGCGCAACGACTCCAGGAACTCACCGGGATCGGCGGCCTCCCTCTGCCAGTCCAGCAGTTGCCGCATCCAGGCCATGTCGTCGATCTCGGCCGAATCGGAGCTGTGCTTACCCTTTGTCTCCTTGTACCGCCAATGCGCAGCGATGCCGAACTCGGCGGTGCGGTGCATGTCGCGGGTACGGATCTGGACCTCGAGCGGTTTGCCTTCCGGCCCGATGACGGTCGTGTGCAGGGACTGGTAGACCCCGAATCTCGGCTGTGCGATGTAGTCCTTGAAGCGGCCTGCCATCGGCTGCCACAGCGAATGGACCACACCCACCGCGGCGTAGCAGTCGCGGAGGTCGTCGCACAGGATGCGCATGCCGACCAGGTCATGGATGTCGTCGAACTCGCGGCCTTTGACGATCATCTTCTGGTAGATCGACCAATAGTGTTTCGGCCGGCCTTCGACCGTCGCGTCGATCCGGGAACCGGTGAGCGCATTGACGATATCGGCGCGTACCCGAGCCAGATAGGTGTCGCGCGAGGGCGCCCGGTCAGCAACCAGACGGACGATCTCCTCGTACCGCTTGGGGTGCAGGATGGCGAACGCGAGATCTTCGAGTTCCCACTTGACCGTTGCCATACCGAGCCGGTGCGCCAGCGGCGCGATGACCTCCAGGGTCTCGCGCGCTTTACGCGCCTGCTTCTCGGGCGGCAGGAAGCGCATGGTGCGCATGTTGTGCAGTCGGTCGGCAACCTTGATGACCAGCACCCTCGGGTCCCGTGCCATCGCGATGATCATCTTGCGGATCGTCTCGGCCTCCGCAGCATTCCCGAGCGCGACCTTGTCCAGCTTGGTAACACCGTCGACCAGATGCGCGACTTCCTGCCCGAAATCCTCGGACAACGCCTCCAGGGAGTAGCCGGTGTCCTCGACCGTGTCGTGCAACAGTGCCGCGACCAGCGTGGTGGTGTCCATCCCGAGATCGGCGAGGATCGTCGCCACGGCCAGCGGATGGGTGATGTACGGATCGCCGGATTTGCGGAACTGCCCACTGTGCTTCGACTCAGCGGTGTCGTAGGCACGCTGCAGGACGGTGACATCGGCTTTCGGATAGCCGTCACGGTGCAGGGCGACAAGTGGTTCCAGCACCGGCCGAATGGAGCTCTTGGTCGCAGTCATACGTCGCGCCAGTCGGGCCCGCACCCGGCGGGAAGCCGATGTCGGGACCGGACCGATGGCGCTCTTGCCGGGCTCACCCACCGCCTGTGGTGAAGCGGCGGCGTCGTTCAACTCGCCGCCCGAGGTCTGCGTGAGAGCTCCGGGAGTCTCTTCTGCCATCTCACCACCTCCTGATGTGAACATCGCCCGCTGTCCGATCGAAACCACCGTTCGATCCGAGATCACAGACGATATCGATCAACCCTAGTCGCCTGATCTCGTTGTACGCGTGATGGCTCCGAGCTACCCCGGCGCGAGCGCCGCGACGTCGATGTCGCCGCAGGCCGCCGCTATCGCCGCGCGACCGTCGAGTTCGCCGAGTTCCATCACCACCGCGACGGCCACCGGCACGGCGCCCGCCTGCCGCAGGAGTTTCACTGCAGCGACGACCGTCCCGCCGGTCGCCAGGACATCGTCGACCACGAGCACCCGCACCCCCCTCAGGTCCAGTCCGTCGGCGGGGATCTCGAGACAGGCCGTCCCGTATTCGAGGGTGTACGCCTCGGTGTAGACCGGTGGTGGCAGCTTCCCTGCCTTGCGGATGGCCAGCACGCCCTTGCCGAGATGCAACGCCACACCTGACCCCAACAGGAATCCGCGGGCGTCGATTCCCGCCACCAGGTCGATCTCGTCGCCGGCGAAACCGGCGAGACCGGCGATCACCGCCCGCAGACCGGCAGCGTCGGCGAGAACCGGCGAGAGATCCTTGAATTGGATGCCGGGAGCGGGAAAGTCGGCCACTCTTCGGGTCAGTCGCTCTATCGCCGACAACGCGTCGCGGCCGGTCTGTGTCTGGGCGTTCATCGCCTTGTCCTCACGCTGTGGTCGGTGTGGTGCTGTACGTTGCCGGTCCGTCGTGTCCGGTCGTTCACGGCCGGGCCACCATCCAGCGGTCGATGTTCCACCCGGTCCCCGCCCGTGACAGTCCCGGCACGACGTTGTCGACATTGTCTCCCGCGCGCCGCGTCCGGGGCGAGGTGAACAACGGTAGCGCCGGCATGTCCCGCCACAGGAGGCTTTCGATCTCGCGTACGAGCGACAGACGATCCGCGGCGGGCACGGTCACCGCGAGCTGGTCGATCAACGCGGAGACCCTGACGTTCCGGTAGCCGCCGACATTGCTGGGGTCACCGCCGTAGAAGGCGTAGGTGTCGCGGGTCGGATCGGCGGCGCCTGTCGCAGCGAACCCGTTTCCGGAAGCCGTGATCAGCGCATCCGCATCGCCGCCGAGGCTGGTCGGACCGACCGAGTCGGAGGCGACGTCGGTGACGGTGATGCCGGCCGCCTGACAACTCGCAGCGATGGCAGCCACCATCTGGGCCCTGCGACCATCAGGCGCCAGGTACCCGACCCGGATCGTCAGAGGTCCATTGCCACGGCGTGCATCACGCGCCTCGCCTTCCGCCCGAACCGGGTCGGCGCGGAGATAGTCGCGCCCGAATTCGGCGTTGATGGTGCCGGTCAACAGTTCGTCCGGCCCGAGCAGATGGTTGTTGCTGACCGGCGTGCCACGGCCGAATTCCCGCGCCAGACCGTCGCGGGGAACGCAGGCAGCGAACGCACGGCGCAGAGCAGGACTCGCCAGGACACCTGTCCCGGCCATGACGATCCGTTCGGTCCCGAGAGACGACAACGGTGCGAGTCCGGCCGCAGGTGCGGGCGGGATGCTCGGCGAACCGCGCGGCACCGGGTCCACGCCGTAGGTACCGGCTGCGATGTCGAGCACGTCCAGGGTGTCCCCGCCCTTTCCGTCGGCCAAATCCTCCGTCAGAGCGGAATGGCGTGGCCAGAGCGCGATCCGGCGGTCACCGGCAGGCTGACCCCACCACCGGTCGTTTGCGCGGAGGATCAGACCACCGTCCTCGGTGTAGTCGGCCACCCGCATCGGGCCCAGGGCCGGGTACCTGTCGGAATCGAAGTCTCCCGGGGTCATCGCCCATCCGGTACTCCAGATTCTTGCGATGTCTGCGAGCTTGCGGCGATCCACCCGGCTGATCGGGTCCACGACGTCCGCGACTCCCGCAGCACGGGCCACAGCCTGCGGGGGCAACAATGTTCCGGGCCCGAACAGAGCTCGCCAGTCCCGGTATGCCCGGCCGCGGGCAAACGTCACGGTCGCCGTCTTCGAGCCTGGTCGGCAATCGACCGTGTCGATGTCTCGGTAGCCGGCGGTGCTGATGGCGTCGAAACCATTGAATCGCCCACTGTGGGCGGCCCACGCCAACACCAACGCGTCGCAGGTCAGCGGGACACCGTCCGAATACACCGCGGCCGGGTTGATGTCGTACCGGATGGTGAGCGCACCCGACTCCGCGGGTTCGACCACTGTCGAACCGATGTCGGTGTCGGCGATGACCCGGCCGTCCGGACCCAGGTAGCTGAACCCGGGCAGGACGCGTGACAAAGCCATCACCGCGCCGCCCGTGGAGCCGGACAGGGTCTCGGTGTTGTAGGTGGTCACCGCCGCATCGAGGACATAGTTGATCGTCGGTTCGGCGGGGTCCGAGCAGGCCACCAGCAGGCCCGCGACGGACACCGCCGCCACTGCGGCACCGACGACCGCGCGGGTGCTCATGACCCGTGAGGCTAGCGCTTGCGCCTGCGTTTACCGGAAGGGCGCGCCCCGGGCTGCGGCGAGACCGCCGTACGCCGGGCCGCGGGGGCCGTTTTGGTGAGAGTCGTCGTCGAACCGGGGCCTGCCGACCCGGTCTCGATGGCACCCGAGCCGCGCGTGTCCCGCTCGACGCGCTTCGCCAACACCTTGCGGGTGTGGGACCCGATGTCTCGACGGCGTTCTTTCAACGTCACCAGCAAAGGGGTGGCAAAGAAGATAGACGAGTAGGTACCGGTGATGACACCGACCATCTGCACGAGCCCGAGGTCCTTGAGCGTCCCGACGCCGAGCAGCCACACCGCGATCACCATCAACGACAGCACCGGCAGCACAGAGATCACCGTCGTGTTGATGGACCGCATGAGCGTCTGGTTGACGGCGAGGTTCGCTTGCTCCGCGTACGTTCGTCTGCTGGTGTGCAGTACGCCGCGGACGTTCTCCTCGACCTTGTCGAAGACGACGACCGTGTCGTAGAGCGAGAATCCCAGGATCGCGAGGAAGCCGATGACGGTGGCCGGGGTCACCTCGAATCCCACCAGCGAGTAGATGCCTGCCGTCGTCGCGATGTCGAAGAAGAGCGCGGCCATCGCTGCGAGCGCCATCTCTTTGTCGAAACGGATGGCGATATAGATGGTCACGAGGACGAGGAACACCAACAACGCGATGAGCGCCTTCTCGGTGATCTCACCGCCCCATGTGGAACTCACATCGGACGAACTGACGTCGTTGGGCGCGATCTCGAACTCGTCGGCGAGCGCGTTGGTGATGGTCACCAATTCCGCAGCGTTAAGCGTTTCGGTGCGGATCTGCACGGTCTGACTGCCGCCCGACCCCGCAGTCTGAACGGTCTGCGGATCTTCACCGAGGGCGTTCGAATAGGTTTCCTCGACCTGGCTGGTCGACACGTCCCCTGTCTTCGGGAAGGAGATCTGCGTGCCGCCCTCGAACTCGATTCCGAGGGTGAAACCACGGAAACCGATGCTCGCCAGCGAGATGATCACCATCGCGGCGGTGATCATGAACCACATCCGGCGGCGGCCGACGATCTCGAAGGCCCCGGTACCGGTGTACAGGCGCGAGAGGATCGAGCGATTCTTGGCGGACACGAAGTTCGCGTCGCTGGTCGGTGCCAGACGATCTGCTTCAGCCATTGGGCTCTCCTCCCGAGGTCGGTTCAGTGTGCGAACCCGGACTTGTGGTGACCGTCGCACGTTCGTCGGCGGCCTGCCGGCGTTCACGCGCAACTTCTGCCACCGCGCCGAGCCCGTTGACGCTCGGTTTGGACAGGAACTTCGAACGTGAGGCGTAGACCACCAGCGGGTGGGTGACCATGAATACCACCGCGATGTCGAGGATCGTGGTGAGGCCGAGCGTGAACGCGAACCCTCGCACGTCGCCGATCGCAAGGAAGTACAGCACCGCGGCCGAGATCAAGCTGACCATGTTGCCCGACCAGATGGTGCGTTTGGCGCGTGCCCAGCCACGGGGTACCGCCGACCGGAAGCTCCGGCCCTCTCGCATCTCGTCCTTTATTCGCTCGAAGTAGACGACAAACGAGTCTGCTGTCATACCGATACCGATGACGAGGCCGGCGATTCCGGCGAGGTCGAGGGTGAAGTTGATGTACCGGCCGAGCAGCACCATTATCCCGTAGACCATGATCCCGGAGGCCACCAGCGAGAGAATGGTGAGGATTCCCAGCATTCGGTAGTACGCCAGTGCGTAGATGAACACCGCGATGAGACCGATCAGACCCGCGATCAAACCGGCTTGCAGCGAAGCCCATCCCAAGGTGGCCGACACGGTCTCTGCGTCAGATGCCGCGAACGACAACGGAAGTGAGCCGTATTTGAGGACGTTGGCCAAATCTTTGGCCTCCGTCTGGGTGAAATCGCCGCTGACCTCGGTGGTGCCGTTGATGGCACCGTTGATCTGCGGTGCGCTCACCACCTTGGAATCGAGTGTGAAAGCGGTTGCCTTGCCGATGTTCTGAGCCGTGTAGCTCGACCAGCGCTCACTCGCTCCACCCTTGTAGTCGAGGCGGACTATCCACGCTCCCGCACCCTGCGTGGTGCCCGCTTCTGCCTCGGCGATGTCGCTGCCGCGCAAGATCTGCGGCTCGAGGAGATAGACCTGCGTCCCGTCTTCCGAACAGGTCACCAGGTACTCGTCTGGATTGTCGTTGCCCTGCAACGGGTCCGGCGCGGCCGGATCGCAGTTCATCTTCGCCATCTGCGCGGTCAGCGCGTCGAGGTTGGCGTCCTTGGGTGCCTGCCGGAGCGCTTTCGCCTCGGCAATCGCCTCTTCTGCGGTCTGGCCTTCGGGCGCAGGTGGAGCATTGGGCTGAGGAGTCGCCGGTTGCACGGTGGCGACCGGACGTACGTACAGGAGTGCGGTCTGCCCGAGAGTTCGGGCTTGTTTGCCGTCGTCGCCGGGAACGGTGATCACGAGGTTGTCGCCATCGATGATCACCTCCGAGCCGGACACACCCAGACCGTTGACCCGGTTCTCGATGATCTGCTTGGCCTTGTCGAGCTGATCACGGCTCGGCGCATTGCCGTCCGGGGTACGGGCGGTCAGCGTCACCCGGGTCCCACCCTGCAGGTCGATGCCGAGTTTGGGGGTCGGGTCCTTGCTACCGGTGAAGAACACCAGTCCATACGTAACGATCATCAACAAGAAAAAGACGATCAACATCCGTGAGGGCGGTACCTCACGGTTCGACGACGATGCCACGCTGCCTACGTCTCCTCAATAAGTTCACAAAACCCCATACGCACCGCAGGGGCGCCTGCCACGGTACGTGCCGCGATCACCTGCGTGTCGCGGCACCTGCCGTGTGGCGCCCCTCGGTACGGGTCGGCCTTACGCTTTGTCTTGCTCTCCGCGCGACTTGTCCAGACTGATGTGGTCGTCGCCGTCGCCTCGGACGTCGAGATCCGCGTCGTCATCGTGGATCCCGGCGTTCTCGAAACCGTCGGTATCGAAGGCGTCTGGGTCGATCAGTCCGACGCCGGGGTAGCTGTCGGCCAGGTCGTCGGCATGGACGACCTCGCGGATCGCCAAGCGATTCCAGCGGGTGACCACTCCGTCGGCGATTTCCAGGTCGACGGTGCCGTCTGCAAGACCCGCGATGGTGCCGTACATGCCGGAGGTCGTCTGGATCCGGGCACCGATCTGCAGGTTCTCCTGCATCTCCTTGGCCTCGGCGACCGCCTTTTTCTGGCGGCGCATGGACAGGAACATGATGCCGACCAGGAAGACCAGCAGGATAGGGAATATCAATTCCATGATGGTGTGTTCAATCCTCGATTGTGTATTCGTGGTCACGAGCAGCGCCCGCAATCACGACCAGTGTGCCATCTCAGCGCCGAAGCGCCCGAATTCGGCTCTCAGAGCTGTTCGTCGTCCGGGTCGAAGAGCGAGACCATCCCGGCACCTTCGTCGCGCGCACGCACCCCGAAGGCCGCGTTGAGGGCGCCCGCCGGTGGGGTCAGTCCCAGGTGGTGCCAGGCCGCAGCGGTCGCCACCCGGCCTCGCGGAGTGCGGGCGATCATTCCCGCCCGCACCAGGAACGGCTCGCACACCTCTTCGACGGTCGCAGGCTCCTCCCCGACCGCGACCGCCAAGGTGGACACCCCAACCGGTCCGCCGCCGAAGCCGCGGACCAGGGCTGCGAGCACTGCCCGGTCCAGGCGATCGAAACCGAGTTCGTCCACGTCGTAGACCGACAGGGCGGCCCTGGCGATGGGCAGGGTGACGATGCCGTCGGCCCGTACCTCGGCATAGTCACGCACACGACGCAGCAGGCGGTTGGCGATGCGGGGTGTGCCCCGGGATCGTGACGCGATCTCGGCACCGGCGTCGGGTTGCATGGTGATCCCGAGAATTCCGGCCGACCGGGTCAGCACCCGCTCGAGTTCGCCGGTGTCGTAGAACTCCATGTGCGCGGTGAAACCGAAGCGGTCCCGGAGTGGGCCGGTCAGTGCGCCCGATCGGGTGGTGGCGCCGACGAGGGTGAACGGCGCGACATCGAGAGGTATCGAGGTGGCACCGGGCCCTTTGCCGACCACCACGTCGACACGGAAGTCTTCCATCGCGAGGTAGAGCATTTCTTCGGCGGGGCGTGCAATGCGATGGATCTCGTCGATGAAGAGCACGTCGCCTTCGACAAGGTTTGACAGCATCGCGGCGAGGTCGCCCGCGCGTTCGAGCGCTGGGCCGGACGTGACCCGTAGGGCTGCACCCATCTCTCCCGCGATGATCATGGCCAGCGAGGTCTTCCCCAGCCCGGGAGGCCCTGACAGCAAGATGTGATCGGGCGTCCCGCCGCGCCCGCGGGCGGCCTGAAGGACGAGGTCGAGCTGTTCGCACACCCGGGGCTGGCCGATGAACTCTCCGAGCGATCTGGGTCGCAGGCTGTTGTCCAGGTCGCCGTCGCCGCCGATTCGGCCGGCGTTGACGGTCCTGTTGGCGCTGTCTGTCCCGGTCGCCCGGTCCGGCTCGAATGCGTCGCCCTCGCCGAACCCGCCGGGGTCGAAGGTGTCGTCGGTCATTTCGATCTACCCAGCGACGCCAGACCGGCGCGCAGGACAGTCGCCGAATCAGCGCCCGGCTGCTCGGCCAGCACGGCGATCACGGTCTTCTCTGCGACCGGGGCGGCGAACCCCAGCCCGACGAGCGCCTCGATCACCTGATCGCGGACCGAGGAGCTACCGGGCCCGGCCGCCGTTCCGGTCGCGGAATGCGGGCGGTCGACCTTGTCGCGCAGTTCCACGACGAGACGTTCGGCGACGCGTTTGCCGATCCCCGGAACGCTCATGAGTGCCTTTGTGTCCTCGCCGGCCAACGCATGCCGGAGCGCGTCGGGTTCGAGGACCGCCAGCGTGGCCATCGCGAGTCGTGGACCGACACCGGTCACCGTCTGCAGCAGCGTGAAGAGCGATCGTGCGTCTGGCTCGGTGAACCCGTAGAGGGTCATCGAGTCCTCGCGGACGATCATGGTCGTCAGCAACGTCGCCTCGGAACCTCGATGCACCGATCCCGCGGTGCTCGGCGTCACGAGGACCCGGTACCCGACCCCCGCGCAATCGATCACGACATGATCGAGAGCCACATCCACCACCGGGCCGCGGACCGAGGAGATCACCGCTGTACCGCCTTCTTCGCCTGGGCAACTCGTTCTCGATATGCCTTTTGTTGTGCCAGTGCCTGAGCCTGGGCCTGGGCCATTCGCTCAGCCACCGGCCCTCGCCAGCAATGGCAGATCGCCAGCGCCAGCGCGTCCGCGGCATCGGCCGGTTTGGGTGCCTGCTGCATTCCCAGGATCCGGGTCACCATCGCGGTGACCTGGGCCTTGTCGGCCCGGCCACTACCGGTGACGGCCGCCTTCACCTCGCTCGGGGTGTGGAATCGAACCGGGATGTCGCGTCTGGCAGCTGCCAGCGCAACGACACCGCCTGCTTGGGCTGTGCCCATCGCGGTACTCACCTGATGCTGGGCGAAAACCCGCTCGATCGCCACCACGTCGGGACTGTGGACGTCGATCCAGTGCTCCGCCGCGTTGTAGATCGCGAGCAACCGATTCTCCAGGGCCATCTCCGGTGGCGTCCGCACCACGTCGACGTCCAGGGCGGTGACAGCACGGCCTGCACCCGATTCGACCAGTGCGATGCCGCATCTGGTCAGACCTGGGTCGACACCCATCACCCGCATCTACGACAACCTCACCAGACCTCGAGCGAACGCGAACAGTTGTTCGATATAGTAGCCGGACGCCAAGACAATCCGGGGTACCAACACACCCGAGTCCCGACCGCGGTCGGAACGACTCGCGCCGACACCGCCCGCGTGCGGCCCCGCGTGCTCTGGACGCAGGAGCGAGGGAGCGCAGCGACTGAGTCGACGAAGGAAGAGCACGCGATGAAGGGCCGCACGCCCCGCGCAACGAAGCGGAGCGAAAAGACACCGTGGCGACACAAGCGCACACTCCCGGCCCGACCCGGCCGGGACAGCAGCCCCTAGTCGTCTTCTTCCAACTGAGCCAAGACCTCATCACTGATGTCGACATTCGAGTACACATCTTGCACGTCGTCGGAGTCCTCGAGGGCGTCGATCAGGCGGAACACCTTACGGGCTCCGTCGGCGTCGACGGGCACTTCGACGGACGCCCGGAAACTCGCTTCTGCGGACTCGTAGTCGATTCCGGCTTCCTGCAGGGCCGATCGGACGGCGACGAGGTCGGTTGGCTCGCTGACGATCTCGAAGGTGTCACCGAGATCGGTGATCTCTTCTGCGCCTGCTTCGAGGACAGCCATGAGCACGTCGTCCTCGGTCTGACCTGCCTTCTCGAGGGTGACCACACCCTTGCGGTGGAAGAGATAGGAGACCGAGCCCGGGTCCGCCATGTTGCCGCCGTTGCGGCTCATGGCGGTGCGCACCTCGGTGGCTGCGCGGTTCCGGTTGTCGGTGAGACATTCGATGAGGATCGCAACGCCGTTGGGGCCGTATCCCTCGTAGGTGATGTTCTGCCAGTCGGCACCGCCGGCTTCTTCGCCGCCGCCGCGCTTGCGGGCTCGCTCGATGTTGTCGTTGGGAACCGACGACTTCTTGGCCTTCTGAATGGCATCGAACAACGTCGGGTTACCACTCGGGTCACCGCCGCCGGTACGTGCGGCAACCTCGATGTTCTTCACGAGCTTGGCAAACATCTTGCCGCGCTTGGCATCGACCACCGCCTTCTTGTGCTTGGTGGTGGCCCATTTGGAGTGGCCGCTCATTGGCGCAAGCCCCTTTCGTGATGCCCGGCGTAGGCACCCGGTCTGTTCGTGGTCGGTGGCGGGTCTTTGAACTGCGGACCGATCCTACTCCCGCACCGAGGTGCTCAGATGCAGGCTGGGCGGGTTACTACTGCGCAGATCGCGCCATATCGACAAAGAACTCGTGGACGCGACGATCACCGGTGACCTCGGGATGGAACGAGGTGGCCAGGACGACGCCTTGGCGGACCGCGACGATCCTGCCCTCCGCGGGCCCGTCCGGGACCACTCCCAGCACCTCTACCGAATCTCCGGTCGACTCGACCCAGGGTGCCCGGATGAACACCGCCCGCATCGGTCCCCCGGTGACGCCGTCGAGCTCGAGGTCGGTCTCGAACGACGCGACCTGCCGACCGAACGCATTGCGGCGCACCGTGATGTCCAACGCATCGAGGTGTTGTGCGTCTGGCCGGGTGTCGAGGATGTTGCTTGCCAGCATGATCATTCCCGCGCACGATCCGAACGCGGGCAGGCCATCGGCAAGAGCTTTGCGCAACGGGTCCAGGAGGTCGAGGAGGACGAGCAACCGGCTCATGGTGGTCGATTCGCCGCCCGGGATGATGATCCCGTCGATCGAGCCGAGTTCGTCGGGTCGCCGCACGGAAACGGATTCCACGCCGATGGCGGCGAGCGCGGCGTGGTGTTCGCGGACATCGCCCTGCAGCGCGAGGACGCCGATCCGCAGCGTGGGGCTCAACTGTCCCGCTTGGCGTGTTGGTCCTTGGGCACCTCGCGGCCGGTGCGGGTCAGACCCTCCTGGGTCACCGCCGCAACCATCACGCCGCGGTGGTCGTAGATCCGGCCCTGCGTCAGCGCCCGTCCACCACCGGCGGACGGCGACGTCTGGTCGTACAACAGCCATTCGTCGGCGCGGAACGGACGCATGAACCACATGGCGTGGTCGAGTGACGCGAACTGCGCGTCCTCATCGGGGTGGGCGACCTTGGCGGAACCGAGCAGCGTCATGTCGCTCATGTACGCGAGAGTGCACACGTGGAAGACCTGATCGTCTGGCAACCGGTTGCGGTACCGGAACCAGACCTGCTGTTGTGATGCCAGGTCGCGGCTTCCGATCAGCTGGTCGCGGGGAACGATTCTGACGTCGAAGTTCTCCCACTCGCGATACGGAGCGGTGAGATCCGAGTCCTCGGAATCGAGGAGGTCGGGCAGATCCTCGGGACGGGCCACCCTCGGCATCGTGTCCTGATGCTCGTATCCCTGATCCTCGACATGGAACGAGGCCGACATCGTGAAGATCGCCAATCCGTCCTGGATCGCGGTGACGCGACGGGTGCAGAACGAGCGACCGTCCCGTACCCGGTCGACGAGATAGACCGTCGGCTCTTTCGGGTTGCCGCCCCGGAGGAAGTACCCGTGCAGCGAATGCACCCGAAACCGGTCTTCGACGGTGCGGGTCGCCGAGACCAGCGACTGTCCGGCAACTTGACCGCCGAACGTCCGCTGCAGAAAACTCGGATGTACGTGTCCTCGGTAGATGTCCTTCTCGATCGCCTCGAGCTGCAGGATCTCCTCGATCATCGCCATGGCCATGTGACCCCTTTCCGACAACGATTATTGCCCACCGTCGTCAGTGATCGTCACCACGCACCATGGCGCTGCACTCACAGGTCGTCGATGTGCACGATCCCGTCCTGGATCGCACGCGCGACCAGCGCGGCCTTGGTGGGCGCACCGCGTCCGACCTCGTTGTACTTCACCCGGATTCGGGCGAGATGCGTATTGACCGTTCCCAGTGAGATGAACAGCGACTCGGCCACCGCCGACTTGGAATCGAGGTTCAGCCACGCCCGCAACACCTCGATCTCACGCTGCGACAGTTTGGGTTTGGGGTAAGCCACCGGCGCCGCTTCAGGGGCCATCGGCGGGTACCCGCCTCGCGACTGATGGCCGCCTGAGGTGGGCGCCCCCGGCGTGGCGCACGTGGCGCCGGACGTTGCGTGGCCCGGCCGGCCCGGCAGGGGCATCGTGCGTTGCGCCAACCTGGCAAGTGCCTCTTCCCGGGTCATCCGGGCCGGGGTCGCCGGTCGATATCCGACCCGTGTGCGAGCCGGCGCGCCAAAGGTGTTGTGCAATACGGTCATCGAAGGTCTCCTGTGAGTGTGGGGCCGGCTCGCACCGCCGCGCTGCCTGTGGACTGACACAACACTAAGACGACCTCCCAGTGGTGTCGATGGGGAGAACTACCCACCCCATCTACGCAGGTTAAAGCCATTTTGTGCAGAATGAACCCATCCGGTGCGCCCGATGGTGCAGACAATGGGGCACACCGGTACCACGCGCGGGATTCAGAACCCGTTGAGCTCTGCCTCCGCGTCGATCAGTGGAAGATCTGATCGGGTCACCAGCCGCGAGGCCACCGCATACTCGACGAGTTTGACCCGTCGGTTGCTCGCCAGCCGACCTGAGCCACCGCGCATGCCGGAGACACCGATCTGGTCGAACTTGTCGCAGACGTTGTCGAGCTTTCGATTGAACTTGGTGATGGACCAACCCAGTCGCCTGGCAGCTTGCGCCGACGACGGAATCGAGCTCGCGCCCGTCCCATTGCGCCGCAACACTTCTTCGGCCAACACCACGATGAGCAGCTTTTGGCTCTCGGTGAGCGACACCACACCGATAGTGGTCTCACCGCTCTGCGTCGGCTCAGCGGGCGGTTCGATGGTCACCAGTGGTGTTGTGCCGGAATGTATATCGAGCTCGTAGGTCGTCGGTCCAGCAGAGAACACCACCGCAGTGACACCGGAGACCAGAGGTACCCGGGCGCCGGGAGCGAGAGTCGCCTGAAAGCCCGCGTCGCCCGCAACCACCCCGGCCGACAGATGCGAGCCGACATTGGACAACCACCACAAGCCCTCCTCGTGATGGAGCATGAGGAACTTCCGATGGAGGTAGGGATTGTCGTCGACATCGAGATCTGCCTCGCGGCCGATATGGAACGGTTGATCAGGACTGACCGGAAATCGCTCGCCGCAATAGTCGACAAAGGTCTCGGCGATGCCGCGATCGAACCGCTGCGCGAGGACCGGCGTGTCGTCCGGAGAGTTGGTTGTCGTCATGGGCATCTCACCGGTCAGCGGACTCCAGGGTCTGCGACTCCGCGGCCTGGGGAATCGCCGTCGCGTCGGCGATCACCACTGTGATGTTGTCCCTTCCGCCTGCTTCCAAGGCGGCCGCCACCAACGCTTGGGCAGCCTGCGCAGGGTCGGTCAGTTCGAGGAGCACCGCCGCGATCGAATCGTCAGTCAGCTCCCCGGTCAGACCGTCAGAACACACCATGATCCGGTCGCCCACCTCCACCGGGAACGTGAAGAAATCGGCTTCCTGCTCCATCCCGGCACCCAGAGCCCTGGTGATCACGTTGCGCCGCGGATCGACCCTGGCCTGTGCCGCGGTCAGGAAGCCCGCATCCACGAGTTCCTGCACCTGCGAATGATCGATCGTCACCTGCTCGAGGCGACCATGGGACATCCGGTAGGTCCGAGAATCCCCGATGTTCAGAACCAACCAGTGCGGGACGCCCTCGTTGTCGACCAGCATCGCCCCGGTGATCGTCGTACCCGCTCGCCGACCCGAGTCCGCGGTGTCGATGTCCTCGATCTGGCGTTGCGCCTCACTCAACAGGCCGATGACCGAATCCCGGGTGCGGTTGATGCCCGTGATCGCAGTGTCGGACAACGCCGACAACGCGGCCTCGCTGGCGAGTTCGCCGCAATCGTGGCCACCCATGCCGTCCGCCACCAGCACCATCCCAGGCCCCACCAACGCCGCATCCTCGTTGGTCTCCCGCAACAGACCGACGTCACTGACGACCGCCCAACTGATCTCGACCTGGCCGAACTCGCCTACCCCACTCCGCATCTCATCACGGACAGTCCCGGTCGTCTCCATCGTCATGGTCGAGCTCCGCCTTCGGCTGCGTCTCCGGTCATGGTCGAGCTCCGCCTTCGGCTGCGTCTCCGGTCATGGTCGAGCTCCGCCTTCGGCTGCGTCTCCGGTCATGGTCGAGCTCCGCCCCCGATAGTCATCCGGCGACCTCGAAACTGCGGCGACCAAAATGCACCACAGTGCCCGGACCCACCTCGTAAGGATGCCCGGGACGCATGGCGGTGACTGCTTCACCGTTGTCGAGGACGGATCCGAGCGCAGGACCCGTACTGATCATCCACAATCTGCCGCCCGAGACGCTGAATTGGAGGTGCGTGTCGCCAGAGAGCGCAGATTCTGCCGCCACCGCGACGATCCCTGCGCGACCCTCGGACCACGCGACCGCCGGAACGCCGAGAAAGCCGGATCCCGACAGATCGGTGAAACTGCCGTCGTCCATCCGCAGGCGGAGTGGGCGGTGGTCGGATTGCAGAGGCATGGTGCGGGCGAATGGCCGAGGATCGAGGAGATCTGTGGGGAGCTCATCGGGATCGCCGCTGCCGGTGAAACGTGGAGGCACTGCGACGACCTCGTAACCGGCTGTGCCCACACTGCCGGTCGTCGTCGTGCCGGAGACTTTCTCGTGCCACCCGCGCCGGGGGCGACCACGATCGACGAGGACAGACAAGGCACCCGCGAAGAGGAAGAGATTGCTGACGTGCAGAACTGCGGTACGCGACAGTTGCCGCCAGAAGCCTCCGGGGTGACCGGCGACGCGACGCCCGACCGTCGTCCTGCTCAACACTTGTCCAGGGGTTCGACGCCCGGCGGCCCGGACCAGCGCGCTACCCACCAGGGCGAGCAACGGCACACCGACAGCGACTGGGACCGCAATACCGAGACCGAGGACGAGTTCAACCCACAGCAACACAGCCACAGAACCGATGACCAGCGCGGCATCGATCAGGTAGGCCGACGTCCTGGCCCCGATCGACGCGGGGGTCCGGTTCGCCACAAGAAATTCTCGCGGGGACTTCGGTACACCTGCACCGGGGCTGACGAACATCTGCTGCCCACATTCGGGACACCGCGCAAGCGCGGACGGGATCTGCGTCCCACAACGGCCACAGCCGAGTGGGATCGCCTCGAAATCAGCAGAAGCGCTCGTCATCGAATTTGTCGGACCCCCGCATCCGTGTCAGATCACCAGCCGCGTTCGGCGAGCCGGTGCGGTTGTGGGATGTCGTCGACATTGATACCGACCATCGCTTCGCCGAGCCCCCGTGAGACCTTGGCCAGCACATCCGGGTCGTCGTAGAAGGTGGTTGCCTGCACGATCGCGACCGCACGCTCCGCGGGATTGCCGGACTTGAAGATCCCCGATCCGACGAACACACCCTCGGCGCCGAGCTGCATCATCATCGCCGCGTCGGCCGGCGTCGCGATACCACCCGCAGTGAACAGCGTGACCGGGAGCTTGCCGCTCTCAGCGACTTCGACAACCAGGTCGTACGGTGCCTGCAGCTCCTTGGCCGCAACGAACAACTCGTCCTTCGGCAACGACGTCAGCCGGCGGATCTCGTCGCGGATCTTGCGCATGTGCGTCGTCGCATTGGAGACGTCGCCGGTACCGGCCTCACCCTTGGAACGGATCATCCCCGCACCTTCGGTCAGCCGGCGAAGGGCCTCACCCAGGTTGGTGGCACCGCACACGAACGGAACGGTGAACTGCCACTTGTCGATGTGGTTGGCGTAGTCGGCAGGGGTGAGGACCTCGGACTCGTCGATGTAGTCGACGCCCAGGCTCTGCAGGATCTGTGCCTCGACGAAATGCCCGATCCGGGCCTTGGCCATCACCGGGATCGACACCGCGGAGATGATCGAGTCGATCATGTCCGGATCGCTCATCCGCGACACCCCGCCTTGCGCACGGATGTCGGCCGGTACCCGCTCGAGAGCCATGACAGCGACAGCGCCCGCATCTTCGGCGATCTTCGCCTGCTCGGCGGTGACGACGTCCATGATCACGCCGCCCTTGAGCATCTCGGCCATACCGCGCTTGACACGCGCGGTTCCGGTGCCGGAGGTCTCCGGCTTCACCGATGAACCAAGGTCTGGGGCACTGCTCACGTCTACTGCTCCTACAAGTCGGTCGATTGCTGAGCTTCCAGTCTAGGCTTTCTGCGGCGCGCCTGTCGCCGCGCGGTCCCGCAGTACCGGGACAGCGCTGTCGTGCCTGATCAGGCGGCTGCCCGCTCGACGATCTCGAAGTACATCGGGGTCGGTGCGGTGCCACCGAGATGCAACCATCGGACCGGGCGTCTACCTCGCAGAGCGAGGGTGTCCCGGACCGCATCGTTGTGAAATCTGCGGGCGATCATCACGCGGGTCTCGGCATCCGCGAGTTCGGTGACCAGCTGCGACCGCAGCGAAGCGCTGTCGATCTGGGCCAGCGCGGCGGAGACGACGTTCTCTGCGCTTTCGCGGCCCGCCCGGGCAGCGCCCTCCGCACGGTCGGCTGCGAGGATCAGCTCTCGCCCCTCCCCTCCGAGTCCCGCACCGATCGACCGGGCGACCACCGCTCGCCGGGCCAGTGCCGCGTCCAGCGCCTGCCAGGCGAGGTCCACCCGAACGTGCAGACGATCGAGCCGGTTCGCGGTCTTGTACGCCCAGCCGAGACCGAGCAAGACCACCGCGGTGATGACGCCCAGGATGAGGACGGTCAGGGCGGAGACGGTCATGAAGTCCTTTCAGGCGGTTCTTGCTTGACGAGTCGGGTCGATACAGATCAGTCCGAGACGACGACCTTGCCGGCCGCCACGGTCACGGTGTCGTAGACGCGCAGTATCTGGTCGGCAACCTGTGACCAGTCGTACATTCCGGCGCGGATGCGCGCGCGCTCGACCATCGCGGCGCGACTCTCGTCGTCGCCGAGGGCGGCGATGATCCCGTACGCCAGCTCGTCGGAGTCGCCGACGTCGACCAGAACTCCGGCCCGTCCGTCGTCGAGAACTCGGCGAAAAGCATCGAGCTTGCTCGCCACCACTGCCGCGCCGGCGGCCATGGCCTCGACGAGCACGATGCCGAAACTCTCGCCGCCGAGGTTGGGCGCACAGTAGACGTCCGCAGATCGCAGAGCACGGGCCTTCATCTCGTCATCGACCTGACCGAGGAAGACCATGTGATCGGCCAGCTCGCCGGCCTTTCCGCGAAGCGTCCGCTCGTGTCCACCGCCTACGACCAGCACCCTCAGATCGGGATACCGCGCCACCACCGCCGGCAATGCCTTGAGCAACACGTCCATGCCCTTGCGGGGCTCGTCGTAACGCCCGAGGAACAGGACGGTCCGACCCGGGTGCGGGTAGCCCTCGAACGGTTCCGCGTCCGAGAACGCATGCGTGTGAACACCATTCGGGATCTCGACTGCGTCGGACCCGAGGGACTCCATCTGCCAACGCCGCGCCAGTTCGGAAACCGCTATCTTACCCGCGATCCGTTCGTGGTACGGACGCAAGATGCCTTGGAATACGCTGAGCAACAACGACTTCGTGGTCGCGGCGTGAAAGGTCGTGACGATCGGCCCCTGTGCCACCATCAGCGACATCATCGAGATACTCGGCGAGTTGGGCTCATGTACGTGAAGGATGTCGAAGTTCTCTTCACGAATCCAACGACGCAGACGCGCATACGCTTTCGGACTGAAGTTCAACCGGGCCACCGACCCGTTGTAGGGAAACGGCAGCGCTTCACCCACCGACACCACGTACTCCGGTAGTTCGGTGTCCTTACCGGACGGCGCGAGAACACTCACCGTGTGACCGCGATTGATGAAGACCTGCGCGAGCTCCATGACGTGGGCCTGCACGCCGCCGGGAACATCGAAGGAGTAAGGGCAGATCATCCCGATCTTCATCCGGCCGCCTCACCTTCGATACGCCGACGCCGGGTGTCGGACCAGTCGGCTTCCCAGAGTGGCTGCAGCATGTGCCAGTCCTGCGGGTGTGCCGCGATATTGGTCTCGAACTCGTTCGCCAGCAACTGCGTGGCGGCCGCGACTCCCCCGGAGGTGTCCAGCGGACCGGACAATCGAAATCGGGAGGTGTCCGGACCCGTGAACCAATGATGAACCGCGATCAGGGCGGCACCCGTATCGATCGCCAGCTTGGCCGGGCCGGCAGGCATTCGGGTGGGCTCGCCGAAGAATGTGACGGGCACCCCGTGTTCGGCCAGGTCCCGTTCTCCCAGCAGACAGACGACTCCCCCGGCCCGGAGACGGTTCGCCAACTGCCCGTAGGGTGGCTGCTCGCCTCCGCTGAGCGGAAAGATCTCGAAACCCAGGGACTCGCGATAACGAACGAATCGCTCGAACAGCGACTCTGGAGACAGTCGTTCGGCGACAGTCGAGAAACTGCCGACGTTCTGCACGAGCCAGACACCGGCCATGTCCCAGTTACCGCTGTGCGGAAGCGCCAGCACCACGCCCTTGCCTGCCGAGAGCGCGTCGTCGAGCAGCTGGTGATCGGGCGCCGGTAGGTCGACCCGTGCCGCGGCAAGCGCAAAATCCATGGTCGGGAGCCGAAAAGCCTCACGCCAGTACCGGGCATAGGACCGCATCGACTCGCGCATCAACGAGTCCGGGACCTCGTCGGGCGCACAGCCCACCACGCGCGCCAAGTTCTTCCGAAGCTGCGCGGGGCCGCCGTTTCGGCCGCCGACGAAGTCCCCGGCCCGATCGAACACGTTCCGTGCGAGTGACTCCGGGAGCAGGCGCACCAGCGACCAGCCGGCTGCGTAACCGGCGTCCGCCAGCCGCTCGCCCACCGAACTCACGCGGTGGTTCCGTCCTCGTCCCCGACGGGAGCGGGGGCGGCGATGGGTTGCAGATCGGTGGCGCCGGGAGACTTGTAGACCGACCACATGCGCTGGAAGACGGTGATCACGCTGCCCACCGCCAACAACCACATCGCGATGTGGATCGCCCACGACAGACCGAGACCGGTCAGACCGGTACCGACGAGAACGATGATCAGGCGATCAGGGCGTTCGATGAGTCCGCCATCGCCATTGAGTCCACTGGCCTCGGCACGGGCTTTCGCGTACGAGATCACCTGCGAGGTGACCAGGCAGATCATCGTTGCGACGAAGAGCTGTTTGCTCGGCTCCTCGACCAGGCACCACCACCCGAGCCCGGCGAAGATCGCGCCGTCGGCCAGCCGGTCGCAGGTGGAGTCGAGCACAGCACCGAACTTTGTGCCGCCACCACGAGCCCTGGCCATCGCGCCGTCGAGCATGTCGAACATCACGAACAACCAGATCACGAGGGTGCCCACGAAGAGGTATCCCATCGGGAACAGCGTCACCGCAGCGGCGATGGTCGCGGTGGTCCCGATCATCGTCATCGCATCCGGGGTGAGGCCTGTCTTGATCAACGCACGCCCGAGCGGCAGCGTCACCTTGGACACCGACGCCCGGCCCAACACGCTCAACATGGCTTGCCGCTCAACATGGATTCAGCATGCTCTCCATCAACCTTCCAGCCTCAACCAGGCCTGTGCGAGCAGACCTCTGGTGTCGCGCAACAGCTGCGGCATCACTTTCGTCTCGCCGACCACGGTGATGAAGTTGGCATCGCCGCCCCACCGCGGGACGACATGCTGATGCAGGTGCTCGGCCAGCGATCCGCCCGCTGCGGCTCCCAGGTTCAGCCCGACGTTGAACGCGTCCGGGTTGGACACGGACTTGATCGCACGGATGGTCTTCTGTGTGAAGTCCATCAGCTCCCTGCTCTCGGCCTCGGTGAGATCCTCGAGATCGGCGACCTGTCGGTAGGGCACGATCATCATGTGGCCCGGGTTGTACGGGTAGAGGTTGAGCACTGCGTACACCGATTCGCCACGCGCGACGATCAGGCCCGCCTCGTCCGACATCGTCGGGATGTCGAGAAACGGGTGCACCGACTTGGCCGACGACGACTCGTCACCGGACAGTGGGGCCGCCGTGATGTACGACATCCGATGCGGGCTCCACAATCGCTGCAACCGATCGGGATCGCCGGGCCCCTCGTCGCGGAGGATCCCGGGGCCGTCGGCCGAGGTCACGGGGCCTCCCCACCCGCGGGAACCTGGCGAATCGCTTCGATCAGGTCGGCGGTCGGGGATTCGTTGCGCCGCGCGGCCGACCAGTCGGCGATCAGCGTCACCGCCTCTGCGACCGGCACCCCGTTGACCTGGGTGCCGTCACGGAACCGGAAGCTCACCGCCTCCGCTTCCACGTCGCGCTCCCCCGCCAGCAACATGAAGGGCACCTTACCCGTGGTGTGGTTCCGGATCTTCTTCTGCATCCGATCGTCGGAGGCGTCGACCTCCGCGCGCAGTCCCCGATCCCGCAGTTGTGACACAACGGTTTCCAGGTGCGGGACAAAGGCGTCGGCGACGGGGATACCCACCACCTGCACCGGTGAGAGCCAGACCGGGAACGCGCCTGCATAGTGCTCGGTCAGAACTCCGAAGAAGCGTTCAATCGATCCGAAGAGCGCCCGGTGGATCATCACCGGCCGATGCTTGGATCCGTCGGGGCCGGTGTACTCCATCTCGAACCGCTCCGGCAGGTTGAAGTCCAGCTGAATGGTCGACATCTGCCAGCTGCGCCCCAGGGCATCCTTGACCTGCACCGAGATCTTGGGCCCGTAAAAGGCGGCCCCACCCGGATCAGGGACCAATCGAAGGCCCGACGCCTCGCCGACCTCCGCGAGGGTTGCGGTCGCCTCATCCCAGATCCCGTCGGACCCGACGGACTTCTTCGGGTCGCGGGTGGAGAGTTCGAGGTAGAAGTCGTCGAGCCCGTAGTCCTTGAGCAGGCCCAGCACAAAGTTGAGAGTTGTCGTCAGCTCGCCGCGCATCTGCTCTTTGGTGCAGTAGATGTGGGCGTCGTCCTGTGTCATACCGCGCACCCGGGTGAGTCCGTGGATGACACCCGACTTCTCGTAGCGGTACACCGACCCGAACTCGAACAGCCGCAACGGCAGCTCGCGGTACGAACGCCCACGGGCGTTGAAGATCAGGTTGTGCATCGGGCAGTTCATCGGCTTCAGGTAGTAGTCCTGACCTGGTTTGCGTACGGCGCCGTCCTCGTCCAGTTCGGCGTCGAGATGCATCGCCGGGAACATGCCGTCCTTGTACCAGTCGAGGTGGCCGGAGATCTCGTACAGATTGCCTTTGGTGATGTGGGGGGTGTTGACGAACTCGTACCCCTCGTCGATGTGGCGGCGACGCGAATAGTCTTCGAGCTCCTTGCGGATGATCCCACCCTTGGGGTGGAACACCGGCAGGCCCGATCCGAGTGCATCGGGGAAGCTGAACAGATCGAGTTCGGCACCCAGCTTCCGATGATCCCGTCGTTCGGCCTCGGCGAGGAGTTCGAGGTAGGCGTCCATCGCCTCGGCCGATTCCCACGCAGTGCCGTAGATCCGCTGTAGGTCGGCGTTGTCCTGGTTGCCGCGCCAATACGCGGCAGAACTGCGGGTCAGCTTGAACGCGGTGATGTATTTCGTCGTCGGCACATGGGGTCCACGGCACAGATCGCCCCAGATCCGTTCGCCTGTGCGCGGATTGAGGTTGTCGTAGGCGGTGAGCTCACCGCCGCCGACCTCCATCACCTCGGGATCGTCCGCCGAACCCTTGTCGTCGACCAGCTCCAGTTTGTACGGCTCGCCCGCCAACTCGGCTTTCGCCTCGTCGACCGTGCCGTACACCCGCCGCGAGAAGCGCTGACCGGACTTGATGATCTGCTTCATCTTCTTCTCGAGCGCGGTCAGATTTTCCGGTGTGAACGGCTGATCGACATCGAAGTCGTAGTAGAAGCCGTTCTCGATGGGAGGGCCGATCCCCAACTTCGCCTTCGGGTCGAGTTCCTGGACGGCCTGGGCCAGCACATGGGCCGCGGAGTGCCTGATGACGCTGCGGCCGTCTTCGGTGTCGGCGGCGACGGGTTCTACGATCGCGTCCTCGGCTGGTGACCAGGACAGATCCCGGAGTGCGCCTCCGGCGTCACGGACCACGACGATCGCGTCCGGGCCCTTGTTCGGGTGCCCGCTTTCGCGCAGCGCCGCGCCCGCGGTGGTCCCGGCCGCCACCGTGATCGTGGCAGCGGGCAAGACAACTGGGTTCTCGGACACCTGGAAAGCTCCTGTCGACATAAAACCGCCACGACCGGATCGGCCGAGCTGGCTCATCAGTCCATGATGTTAGTGCCGCGCGCGTGAGCGTCCCACGTCCGGTGGTACCGCGGCATGTCCGCTTTCTACAAAATCGGGCTTTGCAACCACGACCAGTCGATCCCGACCCAACCGCCGACCAGGCCCAATGCGCCCAGCAGCCACAACGTCGCGAGTACGACAGCGCAGGTGAGCAGACCCAGTAGTGCCTGCACGGTCCAGTGCTGCTCTTTGACCCAATCCATCCACAGGTCGTACTTTCCCCGGGCGAACTTCAGCAAGCGGTGTGCCCATTCGAACTCCGACGCGAGAATGCCCAATCCGGCGAATACGATCAGCCAGCCGGGGCCCGGGTACGGGATCAGAACGAGTCCGCCGACCAGTACCGCTGCCCCGACGACCCCGACCACGCAACGATAGATCAGGTTGAGCTTCTTCTTGTCGCGAATCTCGTTGCGCTTGTTGGAGATTGCCGCAAGAAAGCCCGTGGCTGGGCGGTTGCGCTCGACGTCGACACCGGCTTCATCAGGCACTGCAGCGTTCCTTCGTCCGAAGTTGAGCGATCACGAACTCTCCCCGACAGACTACGGAATACCCGGCCGGGCTAGGTCGCCGACCGGTTCTTCGGAACGTCCCGGAATGCGAGCCCGACGTCGTGTGTGTGCTCTCGCGGCATGCCGAGAACGCGCTCACTGATCGCATTGCGCGCCATCTCGGTCGTGCCGCCCGCGATGCACGACACCTGCTGCATGAGGTAATCGGTGCCACGCTCGACCACCGCTCCGTCTGCGGAATCCCACGCGGCGCCCGACGCCTGGGTGAACTCGTAACCGATGGAGGTCATGCGCGTGGCAGCCAGACCCGACATCAACCGGGCAATGCTCGCCGACTGGTCGGAGATGGATCTCGAGGCGATTCCGTGACCGATGCGCTCACCGAGCGCCGCCTTGACGACGTCGAGCATCTTGGCCTCCCCGAGAAGGTCGCGGCTGATGGGGTCATCGAGCCGGCCGGCGTCCCGTGCGACCTCGAAGAGCTCGGTCACCCGGGATCCGCCGCGTGAGCCGCCACCGGGCAACGTCGTGTAAGGCGAGTTCGACGCCATCCGCTCATGGAACATCCATCTGGTTCCGACCTTCCAGCCGTCATCGACCTGGCCGACGCGATCGGTGTCCGGAACCCTGACATCTGTCAGGTATTCCTGGCAGAACTCCCTCGAACCACTGAGCATCTCGATTCTGTGTACCTCGATCCCCGGGGCCTTCAACGGGAGCATGAACACCGTCAACCCGCGATGCTTGGGCACGTCCCAGTTGGTCCGGGCCAAGCACAGGGCCCAGTCGGACCACCACGCGCCCGTCGTCCAGATCTTCGACCCGTTCAGAACCCATTCGTCGCCGTCGCGGACGGCGGTCGTCAGGGCGGCGGCAACGTCCGAGCCACCGCTGGGTTCGGAGAGGAACTGCATCCAGATCTCCTCACCGCGCAAGATGGCGGGGATGTGTTCCAGCTTCTGTTCTTCGGTACCGAAATCCATCAGCACACCGACGCAGGGGGCGAATGTCGGCGACTGCAGGCGGGCCGGGTATTCGTAGCCCGTCATCTCGTCGTTCAATGCCCGTTGATGGGCCGTGGTCAATCCCTGACCGCCGTATTCGGGCGGGATGCACAGGCCGGCGAAGCCTGCGTCGAACAGCTTCCGTTGCAGCGTGCGTTCATGCTCGACGTGGGCGAGTTCGTCCTCGTCGGCCCCCTCGTCCCTGAGGACGCCGATGTGGGCGGCAGGGTCGGCTCGCTCGAGGTTCTCCTGGATCCAGGCGCGCGCCCGGGCCCGGAAGCTGTCGACCGATTCAGCCGGATCCGACTCCGCGGCACGCACATCGACCTGCTGTGTACTCACGCACTGACCTCCTGGCGCTCGACGATGTCGGCGAGTTGCTGTCGATGTTCGGCGGGTGTCCCGAAGTTCGATCTGTTTGCCGCGGCGCGGCGTGCGAACAGGTGCAGGTCGTGCTCGAAGGTGACGCCGATACCTCCGAAGATCTGCACGCAATCCTGCATCAGTTCTCCGCCGTGGCCTCCGACATAGGCCTTGGCCGCGCTGACCAGTTCTGCGGCGTCAGCAGAGTCGGCTGCGACTGCGGCCGTGGCTTTGTCGGTGATCGCGTGACTGGCCTCCAGCCATGCCTTCATGTCGGCGAAACGGTGCTTGAGCTCCTGATACGACGCCAACGGGCGCCCGAACGAGTATCGATCGAAGGCCCATGCCAGGGTCATCTCGAACGCGGCCTGCAGGGCGCCGACCGATTCGGCGCAACCGGTCACGATCGCGATGTTGCGACCGTGCTCGACGTCCTCGTGGGCTTGGCCCGCAACACCGACGAGCGCGCTGGCCGGCAGACGCACCTGGTCGAACTCGACCACCCCGTAGCGACGGGTGACATCGATCGACGTCAGCGCGCGCACTTGCACCCCGTCGGCATCGCGAGGCACGAGAACCTGAGACACGCCGGCCCCGGTACGCCCGGTGACCAACAGGCTCTCCGCCGTGCCCACCGCCTCGACCGGACGTTTGGTCCCCTGCACGATCACCTCGCTCCCGTCGACCTCGACCGATACGGCGGGCGCGGCCGCCGTCGATTTCGGATTGGGTTCGCTCACACACCATGCTGCCGTGGACGTTCCGGCGATCAGCGACTGCAGCAATCCTGCGCGGGTGTCCACCGGGTTCCTGCTCAACATCGCGATCACCACATTCGTCGGTATCAGTGGACCGGGCGCGGCATGCCGGCCGAACTCGTGGGCAATCAACGACAGATCCTCGAGACCCGAGTCGCCGATGATCCCGCCACCCTGGTCCTCGGGCGCCAGCAGGCTCGTCCAGCCCAGTTCCGCACCTCGCCGCCAGTAGTCGACGCCGAATCCCCTGGATTCGCCACGAAGGCGGCGAAGTTCGGCGGGCGGTACCTGCTCGCGAAGAAATTTTGCGGTGTTGTCCCTAAAGAACTCCTGATCGTCCGTCAGCTCCAGCAACATGGGCGTGAATGTCCTAACCTCGGTCGACCTGCGAATACATAAATCTCTCGCAGCGAGAATATTATTCTCATCCGGATTCCATTAGTAGCCTCTTCGGGCCTGCCGAGGCAAGCAGAACTACCCCGATCCACCTCGAACGTACGATCTGGCGATGAGTTTTCAGGGATTTCCCGAGGCCGCGCTGGACTTCTATGACGACTTGGAGCAGGACAACTCCAAAGCCTTCTGGGAAGCACACAAGGAGACGTACCGTCTTGCCGTGGCAGACCCGATGAACCAGCTCGTCGAGGCGCTGGGCGAAGAGTTCGGTCAGCCCAAGGTGTTCCGCCCCTACCGCGACGTCCGGTTCGCGAAGGACAAGACCCCATACAAGACACATCAGGGAGCATTCGTCGCCGTCGGACCGGCCACCGGTTACTACGTGCAAATCGGCGCACCCGGAGTAAAAGTCGCCGTCGGTTATTACGAGGCCACACCGGAGCGACTGGCGAACCTGCGTGCGGCGATCAACCACGATCTCCACGGACCCGCACTCGAGGAACTCATCGACGCCCTACACGTGGACGGGTGGGAGATCGGTGGCAGTGCCCTCAAGACCGCACCCCGCGGGTGGGACAAAGACCATCCACGAATTTCGCTACTGCGCCACAAAACCCTCACCGCTTCACGGGACTACGGATTCCAAGACTTCATCCACAGTCCGGCACTCGTCGATCGCATACGCGCGGACTGGAGGTCGGGCACCCCTCTTGTCGACTGGGCGCTTCGCCACGGATGATCCGGGTGCAATCTGCCCTCGAATATTGCGACACTCTCAAATTATCGTCTCGATATGGCAGGCAACAACGCTGCGTTTGTTCATGTGCTGAAGTGGACTTATCAGCGAGTCGTCGATGGAGTTGTCGCGAAATTCATCGCGCGCGCCGACATTTGAAACCACTATCTCAATAGTTTTGCGATAGCGTGATGATCATGAAACCAGGTACGACCACGGCGAGCCCCGGCATGTTGCTGGGATACGCCCGCGCAGGTGCCGGGCGCCGCAGCCTCGAGTCCCAGATCGACGAGTTGACCGATGGGGGTGTCGAGCCGAATCGGATCTACAGCGACAACATCGCCGACCTCACCACCGCACGCCCGGGCCTTTCCGCCCTGCTCGACTACGCGCGAGCCGGCGACACGACCGTTGTGGTCGGTATCGACCGGCTCGGGCGCACCATCGACGAAGTGTTCGTCACCGCGAGGGAACTTGCCCGACGCCACATAGGTATCCGCTCACTCGACGAAGGTGTCGACTCGACCGAGGTGGCAGGCGGAATGATCGTCGGCGTGCTCGCCTCGCTGGCCGAGTTGGACGACGAGAACCGGTCGGTGAGGCAGTCGAGGGCCACGCATCCCCGTCCGGACAGCACCGCAGTCGGTCGACCGCGCGCACTGGACGACGATCAAGTCGCGTTGGCCGAACGCATGCGCGCCCGCGGCGACTCGGTCCCCACGATCGCCACCCGACTGGGGGTCAGCCGAGCGACGCTCTATCGATCCCTGGCAGAACGGAGGTCGGTGCGGTGACAACCATCGAACCCGACCTCCCCGAACTCGACATCGTCACGCCATACGGTGTCGCGACCCGCCTACCGACCTCGTTTCCGCTCATAGATCCGGAATTGGACGTCGCGCTCGACCACGACCTGTTCCAGCAAGGTTTCGACGACGCGCTCACCCGACTGGAGTCGATGCCGACACCCTGGGCGCACCATTTTGCGACACTGACGATGGCAGCCGAACCTGATCTCACAGCGCACGAACCGAGCTATATCCGCGGATACCGAGCGGCGCTGTACGGGTATCTCCGACACGGGAATCGACAATCACCACGGTGAACACCTGGTGCCCACGAGAGCAGAAGCGGCCCGAGCCACTCGGCGTCGACCTCACACTCGTCGAAGCAGGTCCGCACCGCATGTAGCGGGGGCGGCCGAAGTCGATGGGCCGTTCGATCATCAGAACAAATTCCACGCCTACGGGGCGGAGTGGTCCCGGCTGGGATCGAACCAGCGACCTTCCCGGTGTGAACGGGACGCTCTTCCACTGAGCCACGGGACCGCGCATCACACCCGACGAAGCCGGGGTCTGCGACCGGAAGACATTAACACGCTCACCCCGTCCGGATACAAATCGCCGACGGGTCGGCCACCGAACCTGCCGCCGTGGCCGACCCCACGTCACACATGCTCGGGCGTAGGCCTGTGACCAGCGGATTTGTTGCTTTGCCAGTACGTCCGATAATGTTCAGCACCGCAGCCAGAGAGCAACAATCTGGCAGCGTGCGGATGTGGCGCAGCTGGTAGCGCATCACCTTGCCAAGGTGAGGGTCGCGGGTTCGAATCCCGTCATCCGCTCGGAGATAGTTTTCACTGTGGCGGTGTGGCCGAGTGGTGAGGCAACGGCCTGCAAAGCCGTGCACACGGGTTCGATTCCCGTCGCCGCCTCCACTAGTTCAGATTCGACAACTAAACACAGTCTCGCGCGATTAGCTCAGCGGGAGAGCGCTTCCCTGACACGGAAGAGGTCACAGGTTCAATCCCTGTATCGCGCACCAGCTCACGACAGAAATGACCCGGCATCCGGCGGGTCATTTCTCATGTCCTGAGCACAGAGCACCGTCCGATCCCCGGTACCCACCTCAGGAATGCACATGAACGACAGCCACGACCGCGATGCGCTCCGCTTCACCCTTGGCTGGGTCAGCACCCACGACTACGCTGTCAGCGGTAGCCAGGTCTTGCTCGAACTACTGCCGATCACTCGCACGCACACCGACATCGTCGAACGCGAAGAGGCGCTACACCGTGCGGCCCGTCGCATCACCGCTGCCGATCAGGTGTTGGCCTCTGTCTGACAGGGACCAGCACACCTCCCCTGCAGGCCCGAGCGGAACACCCGCCTCGGTGACCCTCACGACCGATCCGGCCGACGCGGACGAACTCGCCGCCGTCGCGGCCCTCACTTTTCCTCTCGCATGCCCGCCTGAGCTGAGCGCCACGGACGCCGCACACTTCGTCGCCGACAATCTCTCGACGCACCACTTCCGGTCCCACCTCGCTGACCCGGACAGTCATGTTTTCAAGGCCGTCGAACCCGAGTCCAGCGCGATCGTGGGTTACGCGCTGCTCCTCGACGGCGAGCCCACCGATCCCGATGTGTGCGAGGCGATCACCGCTCGTCCACTGACGATGATCTCGAAGATGTACGTCTTACCGGGCTTCCACGGTCGCGCCGTGTCGGCAGGACTCATGGACGCTGCGCTCTCACACGGCCGTACGCGCCACAGCGCGCTGGTCTGGCTCGGTGTGAACGAGCAGAACGTACGTGCCCAGCGCTTTTACGAGAAGATGGGTTTCACCGTCATGGGCCGCAAATCGTTCATAGTCAACGGCAAACGGTGTAGCGACTACGTGCTCGCCCGACCGCCTGCCGTCTGACCGAAGTGCTCCGCCTGAGTCAGGCCCTGAGCACTTCTCCGCGAATCGTCTTCTGTGCCGCGAACCTAGCTCTTCTCCGCGAACCTCGACAGCGCCAGCAGCCGCGAGGTGGCCCGGAGATACTTCTTCCGATATCCGCCGGAGAGCATCTCCTCGGTGAAGATCTCGTCGAGCTTGGAACCGGACACCATCAGAGGCGTACCCGCGTCGTACAGGCGGTCGGCGAGAACCACGATGCGCAGAGCGACGGTCTGGTCGGCTGCCGGATGCACGCCTTCCACACAGGCCAGCGTGACCCCCTCGACAAGCGCCTTGTACTTGGACGGGTGGAGCTTGGCCAGGTGGGCGCAGAGGTCGTCGAAGTTGTCGAGCGTCGCGCCGGGCGTGCTCTCCGCCAACGCCTCGAGTTCGGCGTCGGTGTGGGGATCAGGTGCCGGGGGCAGGTCACGGTGTCGATAGTCCGGACCGTCGACCCGGATTGCCTCGAAGACCGCCGACAGTTTCTTGATCTCGCGCAGGAAGTCCTGGGCGGCGAAGCGCCCTTCTCCGAGCTGGCCCGGAAGCGTATTGGACGTCGCCACGATCGAGACGCCCTTCGCGGACAGTTCGGTGAGCAGACGAGAGACCAGCATCGTGTCGCCTGGATCGTCGAGTTCGAACTCGTCGATGCACAGCACCGAATGGTTCGACAGTCGCTCGAGGGCGTTGACGAACCCCAACGCGCCCACCACATGCGTCACCTCGACGAACGTCGCGAATGCCTTGGGCCCCGGCATCGCGTGGTAGATCGACGCCAGCAGGTGGGTCTTGCCGACGCCGAAGCCGCCGTCGAGGTAGAGACCGAGGCCTGCCGTCGGCGTCGATTTCCTGCTGAACAGGCCTTTTTTGCCACCTTTGATCTTCGTGGCGCGCTCGACGAAGTTGCGCGCGGCCGTGACCGCCTGCGCTTGACTCGGCTCGTTCGGGTCGGGGATGTACGAGTCGAAACTGACCTCGTCGAACATCGATGGCGGGACCATCTCACCGATTAGGGCCTCGGGTGCGACCTGCGGCGTGCGGTCACTCAGACGTGCTGGCATGCGCAGAGCCTAACGATGCGATCAGAATGACTCTGTGCACCCACTGTTGAAAGCGACTCAGCTCACAGACCGCGAAGCCTCGACGCCACTGACCGATGCAGAGCTGGCGGAGATGTACGCCTATCCATCCGGCCCGCCGACCGGCGTGGTCGTGCGCGCGAACATGGTCGGTTCGATCGACGGCGTGGCGACAGTCGACGGACGATCTGGTGGCCTCGGAGGCCCCGGCGACAAACAATTGTTCATGGTGTTGCGAGCGCTGGCGGACGCCGTCGTCGTCGGCGCCCGCACGGCGTTCGCCGAAGGTTACGGTCCGGTGCAACCGCACGCGTCACTCGCAGACCTACGGCAGCGATCCGGGCAAGCACCGACAGCGAAGCTGGTATTGCTCAGCAGTTCACTGTCCATCCCCACCGACGACCCGCTGCTCGCCGACCCCGAGACGGTCGTCGCGACCTGCACCGGCGCGCCCGCTGACGCCCGGTCCCGGCTGATCGACGCCGGCGCAACGCTCATCGACTGCGGGGACGAAAACGTCGACCCCACCGCGCTCACCCGACATCTCGCAGGCATCGGTGCCTGGCGGGTGCTCTGCGAGGGCGGCCCGTCCCTGTTGGGATCGCTCGTCTCCGCCGATCTGCTGGACGAATTGTGTATCACCGTGAGTCCATTGCTGACCGCCGGCGCAGGAAAACACATCACCGCGGGTGACGGCGTCGCCCACCCGATGCGACGTACGCATGTCCTCGGGGACGACGAGGACTACCTGTACATGCGGTGGGTGCGCGAGCAGCGTTGAGGCAACGCGCCAGTACCCTCGCCGGTATGCCTCTCGCCGGTACACGCCGACGCCTTCGGGTGCCCTTCGAACACCGGTTGCCGGTATCCGCTCGCCGGTCTCCGGCGTCGGCACCCCGGTCTCCGGCCCGCCGTTTGCCTGTCGCGTTGCTGCTCGTGGTTGCTGTTGTCACCGGGTGTTCCGCAGGGCCCGACCCCGGGCCGGATCTCGTGATCGACGAGGGCAACGGCGCCGGCCCGCCGCCGACCACGGTGCCGCCACCTCCGGAGCTGACCGCACCGACCAGCGATCTCGATTGGTCCGATTGCGCGGCCGACACCCGGCAACGGTTCGGTACCGCAGCATTGCCCCCAGGCACCACCCTCGACTGTGCGACGTTCGACACCTCGGTGACGCCCGGAACCCAGAGCATCGACACCGTGACCGTCGCGGTGATGCGGGCCAAGACTGCCGACACGCCGCCGGACGCCGCGCCCCTCATCCTGAGTTCGGGCACCGACATCGCTTCTGCGAGAACACTGGTGTCGCTGGCGCAGGGCGGCGGCGCCGCAATGCTCGACGCGCACCCCGTCGTCGCGATCGACCGGCGAGGAACCGGCGAGTCGACCCCCCTCGATTGCATGACCAACCTCGAACGCAGCACGTTGCTGACAAACGGGTTCAGCACGAACTCCACCGACAACCCCGCCCGCGAGCAACGACTCACCGCAGCAGGCACCTCCGCGTCCGACGGTTGCACCGAGACACTGAGCCCCCACCAGGTGCAGTTCACCGCCAACAACGCCGCCGCAGATATCGAGACGCTGCGCGGGATCTGGGGCGTCGACCACGTCGGACTGATCGGCGTCGGCGAAGGTGCAGGCGTCGCGCTGGCCTACGCGGGGCTCTACACCGACCACCTCGGTCGACTCATCCTCGACACCCCTGCCCCCTACCGGGTGAACGCTCAGGTCACCGCGCAACAGACGGCCGACGGGACCAACGCAGCGTTGCGAACCTTCGCCGACCAATGTCGGGCGTTGAGCTGTTCCCTGGGCGCCGACCCCGCCGCGGCCATCGCAAGCCTTCTCGAGCGGGCACGTGCCGGGGACGTCGACGGTCTCTCCGACACCGACATCCTGTTGGCGCTGACGACCACGATCGCGGTGGCCCCCGGAGACAGGACGGCCGTCATCACCGCCGCCGCCGACCTGCTCTCATCCGCCGATGCCGGGGACGTGGGCCCGTTGCGCGCTGCGATAGCCCAGGCCCGCCAGTTGCGCGGTGGCGACGGACAACTGCTGTCTCGATGCAACGACACCACCGAGCCCGTGGGCCAGAACCAGATCGCCGGCCTGCTCGACGAGTGGACCAAGCTGTATCCGCTGACAGGCCTCAACTCAGCGCTGGGGTTGCTGCGATGCAACGGCTTCCCGTCCGGAGATCAGCCCCCGACCCTCGGCGAGCTCCCGGTTCCGGTGTTGATGTTTCGCGGCGCGGGAGACCCGATCACCGGACCTGTGGCCACCGACGGCATCAACGGCGCCCTGATCGGCGCAGGGGCCGCCTTCTCCACCCTCACCTGGGAAGGACTCGGTTATTCGGTCCTGGCGCACTCGGACTGTGCCGGTGAAGCCGCCATTGCGTACACCCGCTCCGCGGAGCCACCCGCCCAAGGTGCCTGCCCGGCCTGACGACCATGTCGAATGTCCGTATCTTGCCGGTGTCGGACGCTGGGCGTGCGCCCGTCCGTAGTACGGTTCGGCAGTGCCGAACAATGACACCACCCCGCCCGAACCAGTGAACTCACCGCAACCGACCGTTGCCGACCGTGTCCTGTTCCCGCAGGTGGACATCGGTCAAATCGTGTCCCTGGTGCTCTGGCCGGTCGCGATCCTGATGGTGTTCCAGCGGTCGGTGATCCTCGGGGTCAACGGCGACCGGACCGACGACTTCGCACCGGTGTATCGCGCGGCGCTCGCATTTCTGCGCAGTGAACCGGTGTACACCGAGAACTACAACACCGTCGATCCGCACTACCTCTACCCACCATCGGGTTCGATGCTGATGGCGCCCCTGGGCTATCTCGACCCCGAGCGCGCCCGCTGGCTGTTCATCTTCGTCTCGGTCGTCGTCCTGGTCCTGTGCGCCTACCTGATCACCCGGATGTTCGGCTATTCGCTGAAATCTCCGGTAATGCCCGTCGTGCTCTTCGTGTTCTTCCTGTCGGAGACCGTCGCACACACCCTGATCTTCGTGAACTTCAACTCGTTCGTGTTACTGGGCGAACTGGCGTTCATGATGCTGGCACTCAAGCACAAGGATCTGTGGGCCGGCATTCCGCTGGGCATCACATTCGCCGTCAAACCGGTACTGGCCGTCTTGCTGCTGCTGCCGTTGCTCAACCGCCAATGGAAGGTGTTCATCGGAGCCGCCGGTGTCCCGATCCTGCTGACCGCGATGGCATGGCCTTTGTCCGCCGACCCCGGGTCGTTCATCACACGCACCGCGCCCTACCTCTTCGAGGCCCGGGACTACTACAACAGTTCGATCGTCGGCAACGGTGCCTACTTCGGCGTGCAGACATGGCTGGTGGTGCTGCTGCGCATCGCGTTCGTCCTGATGGCCGCGTTCAGCCTCTGGTTCCTGTACCGCCACTACCGCAAGACCGATGAATTGCTGTGGCTCGCCACCTCGTCGGGGGTTCTGCTGTGTACCTCGTGGCTGGTCGGCTCGCTGGGCCAGGGCTACTACTCGATGTTGCTGTTCCCCTTGCTCATGACCGTCCTGATGCGCGGGTCGACGATGCGCAACTGGCCGGCCTGGCTGGGCGTGTACGGGTGCTTCACCTTCGACGCCTTCTATTCCGACCGCTGGGAGGCTTTCGGTCGGGCCGTCGAGTACAACAAGGTCACCTGGGGTTGGTCGCTGCTGATGATCTCGGTGTTCTGTGTGTTGCTGTTCCGGTACCTCGACCTTCGCAAGACCGATCAGGTCGAGGTCACCGGCAGCTCCACCCGGCCGGCAGCACCGGCCGGGGTATAGCTCAGGGCAGAGCGGCGATCAGCTGGTCGACCTCGACGCGGGGCCCCGTGAAGAACGGGGTCTCCTCGCGCACATGCATCCGGGCTTCGGTGGCGCGCAGATCACGCATCAGGTCGACGATCCGGTGCAGCTCGGGTGCTTCGAACGCCAGCAACCACTCGTAGTCGCCCAACGCGAACGACGACACCGTGTTGGCACGAACATCCTTGTAGCCGCGGGCCTGCTTCCCGTGGTCCGCCAGCATCTGACGACGCTCGGCGTCGGGTAGCAGATACCACTCGTACGACCGCACGAACGGGTACACGCAGATGTACTTGCCCGCCTCTTCGCCTGCGAGGAAAGCCGGGACATGGCTCTTGTTGAACTCTGCGGGTCGGTGCAGCGCCACATTGCTCCACACCGCGGTGCTCGCTTTGCCCAGGACCGTGGTCCGGCGGAAGTCGGCATACGCGGCCTGGATCTGCTCGACCTCTTCCGAATGCCACCAGATCATGAAATCGGCGTCTGCGCGCAGGCCCGAGACGTCGTAGATCCCCCGAACCACCACGCCTTTGT
The DNA here is from genome assembly GCF_003217475.1 of Williamsia limnetica. Lineage (GTDB taxonomy): Bacteria > Actinomycetota > Actinomycetes > Mycobacteriales > Mycobacteriaceae > Williamsia > Williamsia limnetica. Next base: position 519,613 of record NZ_QJSP01000001.1, read on the forward strand.
CGGCCAGCGATTCGAAGAACGACCGCGCATCGGTCACTGCCGCGGTCCGGTCATCTCCGAGTTCCCCAGGGCGCACGGAGAACACAGAGAACATCAGGTAGCGGACGGTGGCATTGAGTTCGGCATAATCGAGGCGGGTCATGGATTTCATACTGCCACCCGAGGCGGGCTCGACCTGCGTGCAGGTGGACCTGTCAGAGCCTCATCCCGCGAGATCGGCGACGAGCAGGCGAGCGACGGTCTCAGCACGCCCGATGCATGCAGGTACCCCCACGCCGCTGTAGGTCGCGCCTGCCAGCACGAGCCCGGTGGGCCGGTCCCGATCGACCGTGGCGACGAGATCGGCATGTCCCGGGGCGTAACGCGGAATACCTCCGGGCCAGCGTTGCACCACGGCGTCCCGAAGCCGCGCACGTGCGTCGCCCTCTCCGGTCAGCGCCATCACGGTACTCAGATCGGTTGTGGCCCAATCGATCAACTGCCGGTCATCCACGCCGGACACTCCGGCGCCGTAGCGGCCGAACGATGCCCGGACCAGCGCGCCACCGGTGGCGAGATGGTCCCATTTACGAGAACTGAAGGTGAATGCTTTTGCGCGGACCACGGTCTCGTCCCCGGCCACGAGGACACCCGACAAGTGCGGTAGCTCGACGCCGGTGTCGAGGGCCATCGCCACCACCGCAGAACCCGATACGTCGACCCCGGCCAGCGGGTTCGCGATCTGGTCCACCGAGGCGAAGATCTCTGCGGTCACCGGCGCCGGTAGGGCGCACACCACACCGTCGAACGATTCACCATCGACCGACCAGCCGCGGTTCGTCCGGCGGACCTCGCCCACCGAGGTGCCCGAGCGTACTGTCGGCGCCCCCTGCCGCAGGAGTTCGTCCACCAGCACCGGGTATCCCCCGCGCAACGCACCGAACACCGGACCCACTCCGGCCGCGGCCCCCAGCAGCCCCGTGACGGCTGCCGACAGACTGGGGGCACCCGCATCCAGACGCATCGCCAAGGCCGGCATCACCGCCCGCAATCCCAGATCATCAGAGCGCGCCGAGTACACACCCGACAGCATCGGATCGACGCTACGGTCGACCACCGATCGTCCGAAGCGGTCTCCGACCAGTTCGCCGATCGAGATGTCCTGACCGGCCCGCCATCGCAGTGCACGACTGGGTTCAGTCGCCATCAATCGCATATCACCGGGCTCGACGAGGTGGGACACGGTCGCCGGGTCGGCGGGGATGCCCATGAGCGTGGGCCGCGCCACCGGATGCAGCGTCGCCTGCGACAAAATATTCGGTCCCAGGGTCCCCGGATGCACCAGCAGACCGGTCAGGCCCAGCTCGTCGACCAGTGCAGTGGCCTCCGGTCGCCGCACGAGGAAGGCCTCGGCCCCGACGTCGACAGACGTTCCACCGACCTCGGCGGCGTGCAGGGTCCCACCGAGAAGGTCTGACTTCTCGATCAACTCGATCACAGCCGAGTCGCCGAGCAGCCGGCGCAGGCGATACGCCGCGACCAGCCCTGAGATGCCGCCCCCCAGAACCGCAACCCGTGGGGTCACAGGGAGTGCACCAACTCCACCACCCTGGTCAGCACCGTCGGATCGGTCGGGGGCAAGACACCATGGCCGAGGTTGAAGATGTGCCCGATCGCGCCGGCGTCAAGGGCCCGGTCGGCCTCGGCGGCGATCCGGCGGACCTCACGCTCGACGACCTCCCACGGCGCAAAGAGGGTTGCCGGATCCAGATTTCCCTGGAGAGCCTTTCCCGGGCCGACCCGGCGGGCGGCCTCGTCGAGCGGGATGCGCCAGTCCACACCGACCACGTCGGCACCGGCGGTACCCATGTCGTGAAGCAACTCCCCTGTCCCGACGCCGAAATGGATACGGGGTACGTCGTAAGCAGCCAACTCGGCGAAGACCCGCGCCGAGTGGGGCCGCGCGAACGTGTTGTAGTCGGCCACCGACAACGCACCGGCCCAGGAATCGAACAGTTGAAATGCGTCGACACCGGCGTCGAGCTGGACCTTCAGGAACGCGATCGTGATGTCGGCGAGCTTCCCGACCAGTTCGTGCCAGACGGCAGGATCGGAGTACATCAGCGCCTTGGTGTTCTCGTAGTTGCGGCTCGGGCCACCCTCTACGAGATAGGACGCGAGGGTGAACGGCGCACCCGCGAACCCGATCAGGGCCGTGTCCCCGAGCTCTGCCTTGAGCATCGTCACCGCACGCGAGACCGCACCGACGGCGTCCGGGGTGAGCAGGGGGAGCCTGCGAATGTCTTCTCTGGTGCGAATGGGCTCGGCGATGACCGGGCCGACCCCCGACACGATGTCCAGGTCGACGCCCGCGGCCTTGAGCGGGACGACGATGTCGGAGAAGAGAATCGCGGCGTCGACACCGTGCCTGCGTACCGGCTGCAGCGTGATCTCGCAGACGAGTTCGGGATCGAAGCACGACTCGAGCATCCCGCGTCCCACGCGGATCTCGCGATATTCCGGCAGGGAGCGGCCTGCCTGCCGCATGAACCACACGGGGCGACGATCGGGTCGCTGCCCGCGGGCGGCCGCGACCAGCGGCGAGAGGGCGCGGGCATGTTGTTGAGTCATCATCCGACATGCTGCCATGACCACGCCCCTGGCCGTGAAGGCCCACCGCCTGCGGCGACCGCAGATCGACTCGGCGCGCCTCCGCAGCGTCGGCACGGCGGGGCCCTACGGTCGAATGGTGACCACATCCGGAGCGTCGACCGAGCCTGCGGTTTTCCGCAGCGCGATCGAATCGATGCATGCGGCCAAGGTCCGGTCAGAGATCGAACTCGGCAGCATTCGTCCCCCTCAGCGCCTTGCGCCCTACAGCTATGCCGTCGGCGCCGAGGTGACCCAACCAGAAGCCGACGACGTCGCCACCGATTCCGACGGCACCGCATTCGGCCGCCTGATCCTGCTCTACGACCCCGACGGTCACGAGGCCTGGAACGGAACGATGCGGTTGGTGGCGTTCATCCAGGCCGAGGTCGAAGCCGTGCTCGCTGCGGACCCACTGCTACCCGAGGTGGCCTGGAGCTGGTTGACCGAGTCCCTCGAGAAGTCCGAGCACGTGGAGATCACTGCGCTCGGGGGCACTGTCACCTCCACCACGTCGGTACGCTACGGCGACATCTCCGGGCCCCCACGAGCACACCAGCTCGAATTGCGGGCGTCATGGACAGCCACCACCGATGAACTGAACGGCCATGTGGAGGCGTTCTGCGAAGTGCTCTCCCTCGCCGCGGGCCTGCCACCATCCGGTGTCACGCGGCTCGGGTTCGCCGAAGCGTGAACCCATCCACATGACCGAATCAACCGAGCCTCCGCCGCCGGCTGACGTCGGCACCTCCCCCATCGACGACGATGTACCCGCGGTCGGCGATGCACCTGCGGTCGATGACGGTCCCCCGCCGATACCTCTCACCGAACCGGCCGACGGCGTTCCGCCGGTGCTGACCACCCCCGCCGAGTTCGCCGAGGCGGGCCGCGTACTCGCTGCGGGCACCGGACCCATCGCCCTCGACACCGAGCGGGCCTCGGGCTTCCGGTACTCCGGGAGGGCCTATCTCATCCAGATCCGGCGGACCGGCAGCGGTTCGATGCTCATCGACCCGATCGATCATCCCGACGCCCTCGGCCCGATCGCAACGGCGCTCGACGGCCCGGAGTGGATTCTCCACGCCGCAGACCAGGACCTGCCGTGTCTGCGCGAGCTGGGCTTCCGGTGCGCCGCGCTCTATGACACCGAACTGGCAGGCAGGTTGCTCGGGATCCCCAAGGTGAATCTCGCGGCGATGGTGGAGCACTTCCTCGGGCTCGGTCTCGTCAAGGGTCATGGCGCCGCAGACTGGTCGCGACGTCCACTTCCGGCCGATTGGCTCAACTACGCGGCCCTCGACGTCGAGGTCCTCATCGAACTCCGAGACGCGGTACAGGCCGCTCTGGTCGAGGCCGGTAAAGAGACCTGGGCGGCGCAAGAGTTCGCTGCCGTCTTGGCCAGGCCTGAACCCGCGCCGCGTCCGGACCGGTGGCGGCGTGTGTCGAAGATCCACACGATCAAATCGCCCCGCACCCTGGCGGCAGTTCAGCAGTTGTGGATTGCCCGCGAGGATGTCGCACGTCGACGCGACGTGGCGCCGGGCCGGATCCTGCCTGATTCGGCCATCGTCGCGGCAGCGGTTGCGGATCCGAAAACCCTGGACGAGTTGTACAAACTGCCCGTCTTCGGAGGCCCGCGCCAACGCCGGCAGGCCGGGCGGTGGATGTCGGCACTCGAGACGGCGCGGCGCCTACCCGACTCCGAGCTCCCCCCTCGACGACCCCCGAGTACCGGGCTGCCCCAGGTCAATCGGTGGGAAGCCAAGTCGCCCGAGGCCGCAGCGCGGCTGACCGCAGTGCGTGCGGCGCTGACAGCGCTGGCCGGCGAGGTGAACACCCCGGTGGAAAACCTGCTGCAGCCCGAACTCGTCCGACAACTCTGTTGGGACGACGTACCGTCGGCAACTCCAGAGGCCGTCGCCGCGCGGCTCGCAGACGGTGGCGCACGGCCCTGGCAGATAGAAGTTACCTCAGCCGTGATCGCCGGCGCCCTCGCGGCAGCCCCACCGGCGGAATAAGAAAGTCCGCGCCGCGAGGCGTCTACTCAGGAAGGGCCTGTTGATCCGAGGCCTGCCTCGAGTCCTTCTCTCCGCGGCCTAGTTCGTTCTCATCCGATGACGACAATGGCGGTTGCATACCCGACACCATCGCTGTGATCGCACGAGCGACGTCCTGGGCGGTGAGGCCGAGTCGGTCGAGGATCTGGTTACGGGAGGCGTGTGCGAGGAACTCCTGCGCGATGCCCACGTCGCGAACCGGTGTCACCACCCCGGCATTGCGCAGTTTCTCGGATACCGACGAGCCCACGCCGCCGTGGACTCCACCGTCTTCGACGGTGACGACGAGGCGGTGTGCGCCGGCCAGTTCGACGATCGATTCCGGCACGGGCAGTACCCACCGGGGGTCGATCACCGTGGCCCCGATCCCCTGTTGGGCGAGGCGGGCGGCAGTGTCGAGGGCGAGTGAGGCGAAGGGACCGACAGCGACGATCAGCACATCGGCGTCATCGCCACGTGAGGGCTTGAACAGGACATCGATGCCGTCCTCGAGGCGTTCGATGGCTCGGATGTCCTCGGGCACCGCACCCTTGGGGAAACGAAGCGCGGTCGGCCCGTCGTTGACGTCGAGGGCTTCGGCCAGCTCTTCACGCAGCCGCACCGAGTCCCGCGGGGCCGCGACCCGCATCCCCGGCACGATCGCCATGAGTGAGAGATCCCACATGCCATTGTGACTGGGCCCGTCCGGACCGGTGACACCCGCGCGGTCGAGGACGAGTGTCACGGGTTGCCGGAGCAGCGCCACATCCATCAGCAACTGATCGAACGCGCGATTGAGGAACGTCGAGTAGACCGCGACCACCGGATGGAGTCCGCCCAGAGCCAACCCGGCTGCCGAGGTCAGCGCATGCTGTTCGGCGATCCCGACGTCGAACATGCGGTCGGGAAAGCGTTCACCGAACGCTGCGAGACCGGTCGGACCGGCCATGGCTGCGGTGATCGCGACAACGTCCTTGCGACGGCTACCCGCCTCGATCAGTGCCGCCGAGAACACCGATGTCCAGTCGGGCGCGGGCACGCTGGTCGATTTGCCGGTGGCCGGGTCGATGATCCCCGTGGAGTGCATCTGATCGGCAACGTCGTTCTCCGCGTGGTGATAGCCCATGCCCTTGCGGGTGACGGTGTGCACGATGACCGGCCCCCCAAAGGATTTGGCGCGTTGCAGTGCGCTCTCCAACGCCGTCTGGTCGTGTCCATCGACGGGACCGACGTACTTGAGGCCGAGGTCTGTGAACATCGCCTGTGGGGCGATCGCGTCCTTCAGGCCGGTCTTGAGCCCGTGCAACGCCGAATACGCCAACTCACCGAACAGCGGGAGCTTGAGCACAGCACGTCGGCCTTCGTCGAGCACACGCTCGTACCCCGGTTGTAGTCGTAGCCCCGACAGGTGGCGGGCGAAGCCGCCGATCGTCGGCGCATACGAACGGCCGTTGTCGTTGACCACGATCACCATCGGGCGATCGCCGCCTGCGATGTTGTTGAGCGCTTCCCAGCACATCCCACCGGTCAGGGCGCCGTCGCCGACGACCGGGACCACGTGGCGGACCTCGCCCGCCAACTCGAACGCCTTGGCCAGACCATCCGCATACGACAGGGCCGCCGAGGCGTGCGACGACTCGATCCAGTCGTGCTCGCTCTCTGCGCGTTCCTGGTAGCCGGTCAATCCGTCGCGCTGGCGGAGGGTGTCGAAACCGCCTTTACGTCCGGTGACGATCTTGTGGACGTAGCACTGGTGGCCGGTGTCGAAGAGGAGAGCGTCGTGCGGTGAGTCGAAGACCCGGTGCAGGGCCAGGGTCAACTCGACGACGCCGAGGTTCGGTCCGAGATGCCCGCCGGTCGCCGAGACCTTGGCGATCAAGAAATCACGGATCTCCTGGGCCAGCTCTTGAGTCTCCGGGAGGGTCAACTCGCGCAGATCGGATGGCGAATTGACCGAATTCAGCACGCTCATCTCTTCGGTGTCCTCTCAGGTGGGCGGCGAAGCGGAGGAACTACCGAACCGCCGCGATGCACCCGCCGGGCTGCGGCGGACGCGTGGCTACCCAGTCTACGGACCTGTCGCCGGAGCGGAGGACGGGCGCAGCAGTGCGATGGCCTCCATGTGGTGGGTCAGCGGGAACGCGTCGAAGCCGACCAGTGTGACGACTTCGTACCCACCACGCACGTAGTCGCCCAGGTCACGTGCGAACGTCGCCGGGTCGCAGCCGACAGCCACCACGAAGGCCGGGGCCGCGGCCACCACCTGTTCGACGACCTCGCGGCCCGCACCTGCTCGCGGTGGATCCAGGATCACGACGTCGGGGGCGGGCAGCGTTGCGAGCGTGGTGGCCACATTGCCGCGGTGAACCTGCACGCGGTGATCACCGGCGAAGGTCACCTCGGCGGCGCTGACGGCCGCCGCGTCTGCCTCGACGATGTGAACCCGGGCCGTCCCTCGCGCGTCGTCGTTCTCGTCGATCACGGCACCGGCCAGCACACCGGCGCCGCCGTAGAGATCCCAGACGACCACCGACCGCGGCAGGCCCGCGTCTCGCAGCATGGTTCGAACCGCCGTGCTGTAGCCGTCGGCAGCACGGCGATGGGCCTGCCAGAAGCCTGTGATCGGCAGCTCCCAACTGCGTCCGGCGACGACACGCCGCACCGTGGGCCCTCCTTCGAGGATCGACTCGTCGCGAGCGGTCGAACGCTGGGCACGGTCGCGCTGGACCTTCCGTCGGCCACCTGATGGTGTCCGCGAGCGGCGCACCCTGCGCACGTCGCCGGCCGTGGTGAGACCGGCGATCGAGGCGATGTGGCGGACCCCGTCGTCGCCCGCGGTGATCACCAGGTCGGCCCCCGGTTCCAGACCCTCGAGCAGATCGACCCCGTCGAGCAGACCGGGAAGCGGTTGCGCACAATCGAGTCGCCGGATCACCGAATGGGACTGATAGGCATGCATTCCTGCGATACCGGCGCTGTCGACGACCAGGCGCTCGCGGACCCGCCAGCCGGTTTCCGGTTCGGCACCGGCGGCGGGGTCGAGCGAGAGCATCTCGCCCTCCCACTGCACGCCACCCATACGACTCAACAACTCACCGAGCACGCCCGACTTCAACTCGCGCGCGTGGGATCCAGTCGTGTGTGAAAGGTCACAGCAACCGGCGCCGCCGTCGGGTGCACCGGCAGGGCAGGCCGCGACGATGCGGTGATCTGACGCCTCGACGATCTCGACTATCTCGGCGCGGACGAAGCCCTTTCCCCGGTCCTCGGAGACCCGCACCCGCAGGCGTTCGCCCGGCAGGGCGTGCCGGACGAACACGACTCGGCCGTCGTGGCGACCGACACACACGCCACCGTGCCCGAGCCGTTCGGTGGCGAGTTCGAATTCGTCGCCGAGCCAGCTGTTCTCGCTCGTGCGTTTCCGGGCTTCCGGGGTCTGGCTCACAGTGGTTCAATCCGTTCGCCGGGTAGCGTTCCCACCCCGCGACGGGTGTCTCCCGGGGCGATGTAGGTACGGTCGCGTTTGCGTCGATCAGACGAACTGAGCTGCCATGGGACCGACGTCACCATCACGCCCGGCTCGAAGAGCAGCCTGCCTTTGAGGCGCAACGCCGACTGGTTGTGCAGGATCTGCTCCCACCAGTGCCCCACCACATACTCGGGGATGAAGACCGTGACCACATCACGCGGCGATTCACGGCGCAACCGGCGGACGTAGTCGATGACCGGTCGGGTGACTTCTCGGTACGGGGACGCGATCACTTTCAGGGGGACGGTGATGTCACTGTCCTCCCACTGCGCCACGAGCTTCCGGGTGTCCCGGTCGTCGACGTTCACGGTGACCGCCTCGAGCTTGTCGGGACGGGTGGCACGGGCGAAGGCCAGCGCACGTCGGCTCGGCAGATGCAGGGTCGAGACCAGCACGATCGAATGGGTGCGACTCGGTAGCACAGCCTCGTAGTCGGAATTGTCCAACTCGGCCTGCACCGAGGCGTAATGGCGGTGGATGAGCTTCATGAGTCCGAAGATCGCCACCATCGCGACTATCGCGATCCACGCTCCCGCAAGGAACTTCGTGATCAGGACGATGATCAGCACCGAACCCGTCATGAGCAGGCCGATGGTGTTGATGATGCGGGACCGGATCATCCGGGCACGTGCGTTCGGATCGCGCTCGGTCTTCAGATGCCTGGTCCAGTGCTTGACCATGCCGATCTGGCTCAGGGTGAACGACACGAACACGCCGACGATGTAAAGCTGGATCAACGCGGTGACCTCGGCACCGAAGGCGACGATGAAGGCGATCGCCGCGGCCGCCAGGAACAAGATCCCGTTGGAGAAGGCCAAACGATCGCCGCGGGTGTGCAGCTGTCGCGGCAGGTACCGGTCCTGGGCCAGGACCGAACCGAGCACCGGGAACCCGTTGAAGGCGGTGTTGGCGGCCAGGACGAGGATCAGCGCGGTGACCACGGTCACGAAGTAGAAGCCGGGTGTGAACCCGCCGAACACCGCGTGGGCGATCTGGGCGATCAGCGACTTCTGCTCGTACCCCTCCGGCGCCCCCAGCAGATCCCTGGCCGGATCCGATACGTACTTCACGCCGATTTCCTTGGCCAGCAGGATGATGCCCATCAGCAGGACAATCGAGATCGAGCCCAGCAGCAACAGGGTTGTCGCGGCATTGCGGGACTTGGGTTTCTGAAAGGCAGGCACTCCGTTGCTGATCGCTTCGACCCCGGTCAGCGCGGCGCAGCCGGAAGAGAAGGCGCGTGCGATGAGGAACACGAAGGCGATCCCGATCAGATGGTCCTGTTCCGCCTTGATCTCGTAGCCTGCCGTTTCCGAATGGATGTCGTCTCCGAAGACGTATACGCGGAGGAAACCCCAGGCCAGCATCACCACCATGCCGACGATGAATGCGTAGGTGGGGATGGCGAATGCAGTCCCCGATTCGCGCAGGCCTCGCAGGTTGATCGACGTCAGCAGAACGATGGCGACCACGCAGAAGAGCACCTTGTGGGTCTGCACGAACGGTACCGCCGAACCGATGTTCTCAGCCGCTGAGGCGATCGACACCGCCACGGTCAGCACGTAATCCACGAGCAGTGCGCTGCCGACCGTCAGCCCGGCGGTCGGCCCGAGATTGGTGGTCGCGACCTCGTAGTCGCCGCCACCCGAGGGGTAGGCATGCACGTTCTGCCGATAGCTGGCCACCACGACCACCATCACGAGCGCAACGGCGAGACCGATCCACGGCGTGTACGTGTACGCGGACAAACCGGCCACCGACAGGACGAGGAAGATTTCCTGGGGTGCGTACGCGACCGATGACATCGCGTCCGAGGCGAACACCGGCAGCGCGATCCGCTTGGGCAACAACGTATGACCGAGGGTGTCACTTCGGAACGGTCTGCCGAGCAGCAGTCGTTTTGTGGCCGTAGAGGCCTTGGACACCTTTGACACCAGGCAAACAATAGGGCCTGCCGTGCCGTATAGCTACGTGGGTGGCGGTAGCGTTCACCAGAGTGCCGAGACGAAGCGAAGCGGAGCTCGACCAGAGAGCCGATATGAGGCGCAGCGGAGCTTGATGGTGGTGCCGACCCGGATGATGTCAGCGAGGAGTTCTCATGCGTGTGGTGGTGATGGGGTGCGGCCGCGTCGGGGCGAATCTGGCCGTGAAGTTGCAGGTTGCGGGCCACGACGTCTCGATCATCGATCGGGATCCGACTGCCTTTCGCCGGCTCCCGGACGACTTCGGCGGCACCACGGTCAAAGGTGTCGGATTCGATCAAGAGGTGCTGCGACGCGCGGGCGTCGAGGGAGCAGACGCCTTCGCCGCGGTGTCTTCCGGTGACAACTCGAACATCATCGCCGCCCGGGTGGCACGCGAGACCTTCCACGTCCCCAAGGTCGTCGCACGGATCTACGATGCCAAGCGGGCCGCCGTCTACGAGCGACTCGGCATTCCGACGGTCGCGACCGTCCCGTGGACCACGGATCGGTTCATCTCTGCGCTCGGTGAGGCCGATGCCGACGAGGTCGCCTGGACGGAGCCGGCAGGAGAGGTCGCGATTGTCCGGCTGACCGTCCACGAGTCGTGGGTGGGGACGTCGGTGACGCTGTTCCAGGAGAACACCGGTTCACGTGTGAGCTTCATCAACCGACTCGGACTGCCCTTGCTGCCAGGTCCCAAAGCGGTTCTACAGCAGGATGACCAGGTTTTCGTGGCGGCGCTGGTCGACAATCTCGAGAAAGTCCGCTCGGTCGCCGCCGGTGTCGCGCCCGAGACCGACTGACCCCGCAGATACGTAGGAGAACAACATGAAGGTCGCCATAGCCGGTGCCGGCGCGGTGGGACGTTCGATCGCTCGCGAACTCATCGCGAACTCCCACGACGTTTTGCTGCTCGAACGCAACCTCGACCACATCGACGAAGAATCGGTACCGGGTGCCCGATGGGTCAGCGGCGACGCCTGCGAGCTCGACAATCTCGAGCGGGTGCAACTGCACAAGTTCAACGTGGTCATCGCGGCCACGGGTGACGACAAGGCAAACCTCGTGGTCAGTCTCCTGGCCAAGACGGAGTTCGCCGTCGCCCGGGTTGTTGCGCGGGTCAACGACCCGCGCAACGAGTGGTTGTTCGACGATGACTGGGGTGTCGACGTCGCTGTGTCGACCCCGCGAATGCTGGCGTCGCTCGTCGAGGAGGCGGTCTCAGTGGGCGATCTGGTCCGGCTGATGACCTTCCGGCAGGGTCAGGCCAACCTCGTGGAGATGACCCTCCCCGACAACACCCCGCTGGCGGGCAAGCCGGTCCGCAAGCTGAAATTGCCCAGGGATGCAGCACTCGTCACCATCTTGCGGGGCGGCAGGGTGATCGTCCCGGTGCCCGACGATGCAGTGGAAGGTGGGGACGAACTCATCTTCATCGTGCCCGCGGAGGCCGAGGGCCAGCTGCGGGCGGCGATCATCGAGCCGGCGGCTCCGGCGTGATTTCGACCGCTGGGGGGCCAGGTGCGTCGCGGGCAGGATCGGACCGGTCGCTGTCCTCGTTCTTCTGAGCCCAGCGGACCAGCAGCACCGTGGCGATGACGGCGGCCGCGGTCAGCGGCCATCCCATCGCGATTCTCGCTATCGCGAGGGCTCCGGTCTCATCGTGGTCGTAGAGGAACGACTGCACCAGATAGCGGACTCCGAACAGCACGGCCCAGATCGCGGTCGCGATGTCGTAGGCGATGAGGGTCCGGCGATGTTTGCGCCAGGCTGTTCCGTTGCCGTTCAGGGCATTCCAGATGACCCCGACCAGCGGCCAGCGCACCAGGATCGACAGTACGAAAACTCCCGCGTAGAGCAGCGTGGTCCAGATCCCGAACAGGAAGAAACCCTTGGCGTCCCCGGTTCGGTGCGCGATGAACGCGCACACCCCCACGCCGATCACGCCTGAGATGGCCGGCTGGATGGGTTCGCGCCGGACCAACCGGACAATGAAGATCAGCAACGACACGCCGAGTGCGGCATAGATCGCCACCGTGAGATTCCAGAGTGAATTGGCGGGTACGAAGACCAGGATCGGGATGGACGAATAGATGAGGCCGGAGACCCCGCCCATCTGCTCCATCACGGTGAGCGCGGCGGGATCGACGTCTTTGGGCGCAGGGTCGTCGCCGGGTAGCTCGGGACCGCCGGACGACTGCGAATCCGCTCCCTGATCAGCTCTCGAAATCAATTCAGCTCTCACCGAGCAATTCGTAGTACGGATTGAACATGATCTTGTGACCGTCGTGCTCGCCGATCCGCCCACGAACGGTCAGGGTCCGGCCGGGTTCGATACCAGGAATCCGGTTGCGGCCGATGAACTTGAGGGTGACGACGTCGGTGCCGTCGAAGAACTCGGCCACGATGCCCGTCTTCATACTCTTCGAACACGTCTCCACGGAGCGCAGTTCACCATGCATGGTGACCTCGTCTCCGGCCGTACAGTCACAGGCGCGCTGGGCACCGGTCTGTTGCGACTGCTTCGAGATGGTCTCCGCATCGAGCTGCTCGAGGTCCTCGGTCAGCCTGCGGGTGAGGCGTTTGAGATATCCGCCTGCAGTCATTGCGCTACGCACCTTCCCGATCGCTCGGGCTAGTAGTTGTCACGGGTCTGTGCTCACGCCAGAGTAGACCTCTGCCCACCTGACTTCCACCCGCGATGCAAGATCATTGCATGCCGCGACGCCAGCCCCCGTCTCCGACCCGCCGCGCCGTCGAAACGGTGATCGTGGCCCTCCCCGGGACCGGTTCCGACGCCGATTTCGCGGCCAGGGCCTTCGCGAACACCGACCTGCCCGTCATTGCCGTCGATCCGGACGGCACCGGCTTGATCAGCGGTTATCGCCGGGCACTGGACGACGCGGCGCGCAGATGGGGCCCGATCGTGGCCGCCGGGGTCTCGATCGGCGCCTGTGTGGCCGTGCACTGGGCGATCGACAACCCCGAGCAGTGTGCGGGCGTGCTCGCGGCCCTCCCCCCGTGGGTGGGCGACCCCGCCACCGCACCGGCGGCGCACAGCGCGCACCTGACGCTCGATCTGCTGCACCGGCTGGGTCTGGAGGAGACGATCACGTCGATGGAGCAAGGAAGCCCGCCGTGGCTGGCGGCAGAATTGGCCCGATCGTGGCGGGCTGTCGGAGACCAGCTCGAGCCGATTCTCGCCGAGGCGGCGACGTACCACGCTCCGACGACGGAAGCGATATCGCGACTGCGGGTACCGCTGGCGATCACCGCGGCCACCGACGATCCCGTACATCCTTATGCGGTCGCGCAAACGTGGCGGGCACACGCCCCCACCGCAACACTCGCCGACATCACCTTGGCCGAGCTGGGCGCCGATCCTTCCGTCCTCGGTCGCCGGGCGCTGGAAGGCTGGCGATCGCTCTGTCCGTGACGGACGGACCGGGTCCGACTAGCGCTGTGGACGGTTTCGGAGTTGCTGCATCGCCGACCCACTCGAGACCGGGCCGGTCTTCTTCTGCTCTGGTTCGGCGTCTGGCTCCGGCGCAGGCGCAGGCGCCGGGGGCTGCGTGCCCTGGACCCGAACTGTGGCCTGGGCCGACTGGGCCTGAGCGCCACTGTCATTGGGTGCGGGCGCTGCCGATGCGGCCATCTGGCCAGAATCGGCCATCTCCTGTTGGGCTGCGGCAACCTGCTCGGCGAGCACAGGAGGCAGCACGATCGGCAGCGGGGTCCGCGGCGGGTGCGGATCGTCACCGCGACGCACGACCGTCTCACTGACCACCGCACGCGCCACCTTCGCCAGCGCCTCCGCGCCTGCTGTCGGGGCGCTCGCCACGGCCCTGATCATCCACCGGTAGCCGTCGACGCCGATGAACCGGTGAACACCACCGGGCACCGTGGCGACGACCTCGCGGCCCCAGAATCCCGTTTCGATCGCCGTCTCGGCGCCTTCGGTCCGCAGGGATTCGGTCAGCTCGACGACCACGTCGCGCCACTGCCCGCTCGACTTGGGTGCCGCGAAGGCTGCGACGGTGATACGCCCGTGCGGGGTGACGAGATACACCGACTGTGGCTGATGGTCCGCCGACATCTCCACGGTGACCTGACCGCCCTCGACGACGGGGACCAGTACCGACCCGAGGTCGAGATGGGAGTTCTCGAAACGTGACTCGGGCGCCAGGTCCCCTATGTCGTAGGGCCCCTGGCCACTACCGATGACCTGCGGTCCGGACTCTTCCGGGGCGCTCGGCGCATTCTTGCCGCCTCTGCGGCCACGACCTCGCTCACGTGCCATCTCAACTACCCTCCGGCGCGCCAGCGCCCAATATTGCGTGTCCGCCACTGGAGCCGTATCCGCCGGCCCCTCGGCTCGTGTCGTCCAATTCATCCACCTCGACGAAGTCAGGCAACTCGACCCGTTGCACCAGCAATTGCGCGATGCGGTCACCCCTGCTGATCGAGATCGGGGTGTGCCGGTCGAGGTTGATCAGGCAGACCTTGATCTCCCCGCGGTATCCCGCATCGACCGTGCCCGGCGTGTTCACGATCGACAGACCGGCACGCGCGGCGAGGCCGGAACGAGGATGGATCAAACCCACTGTCCCCACCGGTAGCGCGATCGCGATCCCGGTCGGGACCAGTTGCCTGCCACCCGGTTCGAGTACGAGGTCAACGGCACTGGAGAGGTCGACACCGGCGTCGCCCGGGTGTGCGCGAGCGGGCACGTCGAGACCTTTGTCCAGACGCCGCAACGCCACGGTCGATACATCGGCGGGGGTGCTGCAGGAGTCGGTTGCCACATCGGAAGACTACGCTGGCGCCGTGCCACCTCTGCCATCACCCGACCCCGCCGGAGACCCGTCCGGCTCACCGGCGACCGCTGCTGCGGGCCAATTCGACGAACGCCTCCACGTACCACTGTGGTGGTGGCTGGGTGCGGTCGTGATCACCGGGATCCTCGGCTACGAGATCCAGCTCTCGTTGCACGAGAGTTCGCTGAGCTGGATCGCCTACGCCGTTCTGGCGCCATTGGTGGTCTGGATGCTGTGGTCCATGGGACGAACCCGGGTGTGGGTGTCCGGGGATGAGTTGTACGCACACAAGGCGCATCTGCCGATCGCGATGATCGCCCGCGCTGCGGTCATCCCGGCCAGCGCCAAGAGCGCCGCGATGGGACGACAGCTGGATCCGGCCGCATTCCTCGTCCACAAGTTCTGGGTGAAAACGATGGTGCTGTTGGTGCTCGACGACCCCGACGATCCGACGCCGTACTGGTTGGTCAGCACTCGTCACCCGGAAAAGCTGGTGGCCGCGCTGGGCTTGCCAGACGCGGCCACCGAGGCTCCGGGCCGATAGTTCTTGCCACCGCGCATCCGCGCGGCACGAGGGAGAATCCGATGACTGGCGGATCCGACCTCGCTACTGCGTGATCAGGCGCAGTCGACGCAGATCCGGGAGTTCCCGTTCTCCGTCGCCAAACGGCTGCGGTGATACACGAGGAAGCAACTGGTGCAGGTGAACTCGTCGGCCTGCTTGGGGATCACCCGCACCGAGAGTTCCTCACCCGACAGATCGGCGCCCGGGAGTTCGAACGATTCGGCGGTGTCGCCTTCGTCCACATCAACCGAGGCCGCCTGTGCCTCACTTCGTCGCGCCTTGAGTTCTTCGAGCGAGTCCTCGGAGACCTCGTCGGATTCGGTACGCCGCGGCGCATCGTAATCAGTTGCCATAATTCCGCCTTATGTAGAAGCACCTGCGACTTCGGGTTCCCGATGTGAGCGGGTTCCAAAAGTCCCAACAAGCCGCGCACTTCCCCTTTTGCAAAGTCCGCGACAATGCCTTTGGGACAACGACCCATCTCGGGGTATTCGTTGCCACTGCCAGGCATGGATTTTGTGATTTTCGCCACAGTTGATCGGTAGTCCGAATTTCAGGCTGTCCAATCCGAGGCGGCCGAAGCCTAGCCCAGCTGCCTCTGAGAGTCAACAACAACCGGGACACCAGAACATTCCCGAAGCGGGATGTGCGACGGCGGTCGGTGAGAGACGACCCGTCGACACCGGCTGCCACCGACTGCCGGTTGGCGCCGTAAGCGGGCGGCATACGTTTACAGTTGACTCGCTCGTGCACATCTCCGGCGGAAGGCATCTCGAGAACCCATGGTTTCCCAGATCACCTATGGCTATCCCACCGATGACCGTGGCCGACCCTTCCGCCGCCGGCGCTACCTCCCGGCGATCATCGTCGCCGTGGTCCTCACCCTCATCGCCGCAGTCGTGTGGATCAGTGCGTTGTCGACCTCCGAGGCAACCGCTGCGCCCACCGACTGCCCGTCGCCTCCCGCGCCGTCGGCGGCGCCCGACTCCGCCGCGCCCGCCGTCGGAACCACTGCAGGCCGAGACGAGATGCTGCAGGTACCCCCAGCGGCCCTGGCGAGCTTCCAGATTCGCGTCCTGAACGCAACCGACGAGCAGGGTATGGCCCAGACGGTTCTCGACGATCTGACCTCTCTGGGGTTCCAGGCCGCCCCCGAGGCCGCCTACGGCGACGACACCCTGTACCCGGACCAGAACTTGAACTGCTTCGGGCAGATCCGCTTCGGCGACGCCGGCAAGGCTGCTGCGGCAGCGTTGTGGATCGCGGCCCCGTGCACCGAACTGATCAACGACGGACGCCCCGGCAACGGGGTTGATCTGGCGATCGGCGAACACTTCAGCGAATCCGAGCAGAACCAGGATGCGCTCGCGGTCCTGGACACCCTTCGCGCGGCCAACCCACAGGATCCCAACACCGGCGCCGACCCTGCGGTCATCGCGGCCGTCCACGAAGCATCCTGCTGACGACGCCTACGGATTGGGCGGGTCAGACGGGAATAGGGTCCAGCGCGCCCAGGTCGGTGAGCAGGGCGGTCAGCTCGCGGGCGATGCCCGGTGCCATCGCCAGGGTCACGTCTCCCTGAGCACTCCGTGAGGTGGGTGCGGGTAGCCGCACGACGGCGCCCGCTTCCTCGGCGATCAACGAGCCCGCAGCCCAATCCCATGGGCTCAGCCCGTGCTCGTAATGGGCGTCCACCGCTCCGCTGGCGACCATGCACAGGTCCAGGGCCGCGGATCCGATTCGCCTCACGTCACGGATGTGCGGCAACAGCGAGGCAATCAGTGAGCCCTGGATCGACCGCCTGGACGAGGCGTACCCGAAGCCCGTCGCGATCAGCGCCAGCCCGACGTCGTCGATGCCGTTGCAGGTCAGCCTGACAGGCCCACGACCGTCATCGGAGAACGCGCCACCACCGCGGGTTGCCGAATAGGTGATCGCGCGCGCCACGTCGACCACGGCGCCGGCGACCGTGCGGCCGTCCACCTGGGCACCGACCGATACGGAGTAGGCGGGGATGCCATAGAGGAAATTGACGGTGCCGTCGATCGGGTCGACCACCCATCGCACTCCGGCGGGGACGGCGATCGAACCACCCTCCTCCTCGCCGAGGACCGCATCACCGGGCCGCAGCTCCGCCAGCAGGCCACGCACCAGCGCTTCGGATTCGGTGTCGACGACCGTGACCGGATCGGTGTCGGTACTCTTCGTCGACACGGCCTGCGACACAGAACCTTCCGGCGCATCCGACCCGAACACCTCCGGCCGTCTGGTGCGAACGTGGTCGGCTGCCTGCTCGGCAACCCGCACCGCGACAGCGGTCAGTTCTGCCGGATCTGTGGTGGACACCGTTACATGTGAGCACACGCCCGGTCGCGGTCGAGTACGGACCCGGCTGATACCGATCCGGCAGACGTCGCGCAGAACCGGCACCCGCTGACTAGCCTGAACGACGGCGCCCTTTTCGGGCGTGCGCCGTCACTTCTAGCTGAGGAGTTGTCCACGTGTCCAGTGAATCCGGGGTTTCCACCGAGTCTCTGCCCGAACTTGCACAGCAGGGATTCGGCATCGACGTCGGTGGCTCGGGAATCAAGGGTGGGATCGTCGACCTCGTCACCGGCGAACTCGTCGGCGAACGCTTCAAGGTCCTCACCCCACAGCCCGCAACACCCGAGGCCGTGGCAGGTGGCATCCGCGAAGTGGTCGAGCATTTCGATTGGAAAGGACCCGTCGGGGTCACCCTTCCCGCGGTCATCACGGGCGGAGTCGCCCGAACGGCCGCGAACATCGACAAGGGTTGGATCGGGACCGACGTCTACCAGCTGCTCGCGGGGCAGCTCGGAGATCGGCAGCTGTCCGTCCTCAACGACGCCGACGCCGCAGGCATGGCAGAAGATCGCTACGGCGCGGGCAAGGACTACAAGGGCGTGGTGATGCTCCTGACGTTCGGCACCGGAATCGGCTCGGCGATCATGTTCGGCGGCACACTCATCCCCAACACCGAACTCGGTCACATGGAGGTCGACGGCAAGGAAGCCGAGCACCAGGCCTCGTCCAAGGTCAAAGAAGACAAAGACATGTCCTACACGAAGTGGGCAGGCGAGGTGTCGAAAGTACTATCGGCGTACGAGGCCCTGTTCTGGCCCGAAGTCTTCATCGCGGGCGGCGGAATCAGTCGGAAGTCGCACAAATGGATCCCGCATCTGACCAACAAGACGCCCGTCGTACCGGCGAGTTTGCTGAATACGGCGGGCATCGTCGGGGCGGCTATGGCAGTGGAAGCAGGGTTACGCCCGTAGGTGCCGTTACAATGGCATTCAGACCGGGTACCCCGGTCACCCCCAAGCCCCCAGCTTCGCCGAGTGAGACTCGGCGTGACACCGCCGCCGCGACGCAAGCAAACGGTCCGGTGTCGCGATAGATAGCCCGAAAGGTCGTACGTGGCAGCCACGAAAACCCGCCAAACCGAACCGGATACCGAACAGTCGGAATCGGACTCGGTGACAGCGTCGGCGCACAAGGCACCCGCCAAGAAAGCAGCCGCCAAGAAGGCGGCGGCCAAGAAGGCGCCCGCCAAGAAAGCTCCTGCGAAGAAGGCTGCCGCCAAGCGGCCGGTCAAGAAGGTCGACGGTGAGGTCGTCGACGGCGACGGCCTCGACGAGCCCTCGATCGACGAGATCGACGCGCCCGAGGACGAGTTGACCGAGGACGACGTCGCAGTTGTCGTCGTCGAGGACGAGGCTGACGCCGCCGGTCCCGCCGTCACCGCGGGCAAGGCCAAGGGCAAGAAGGCCGACGAGGTCGACGAACCCTCCGCATCGGACAAGGCATCCGGAGACTTCGTCTGGGACGAGGACGAGTCGGAAGCGCTCCGCCAGGCCCGCAAGGACGCCGAGCTCACCGCTTCTGCCGACTCGGTCCGTGCGTACCTGAAGCAGATCGGTAAGGTCGCCCTCCTCAACGCCGAGGAAGAGGTCGAACTCGCCAAGCGCATCGAGGCCGGCCTGTTCGCGACCGAACGGATGCGTCGTATCACGGAGGCGGGCGAGAAGCTCACCGTCGCCCAGCGTCGTGACCTGTCGTGGATCTCTCGCGACGGTGGCCGCGCCAAGAACCATCTGCTCGAAGCGAACCTCCGCCTCGTCGTCTCGCTCGCCAAGCGATACACCGGCCGCGGCATGGCGTTCCTGGATCTGATCCAGGAAGGCAACCTCGGTCTGATCCGCGCGGTGGAGAAGTTCGACTACACCAAGGGCTACAAGTTCTCGACGTACGCCACCTGGTGGATTCGTCAGGCCATCACCCGCGCCATGGCCGACCAGGCCCGTACGATTCGTATCCCGGTGCACATGGTCGAGGTGATCAACAAGCTCGGCCGTATCCAGCGTGAGCTGCTCCAGGATCTGGGACGTGAACCCACTCCTGAAGAGCTCGCCAAGGAAATGGACATCACGCCGGAAAAGGTGCTGGAGATCCAGCAGTACGCCCGCGAGCCGATCTCCCTCGACCAGACGATCGGCGACGAGGGCGACAGCCAGCTCGGTGACTTCATCGAGGATTCCGAGGCTGTTGTCGCGGTGGACGCGGTGTCGTTCACGTTGCTACAGGATCAGCTGCAGTCCGTGCTGGAGACACTGTCCGAGCGTGAGGCCGGCGTCGTGCGTCTGCGCTTCGGCCTCACCGACGGCCAGCCACGCACTCTCGACGAGATCGGCCAGGTCTACGGGGTCACCCGCGAGCGCATCCGGCAGATCGAGTCGAAGACCATGTCTAAACTGCGCCACCCGTCACGGTCCCAGGTTCTGCGCGACTACCTGGACTGACACTCCCGAACACAGATCACAGAGGGGCCGGCTATTCGTCGGCCCCTTTGTCGACGGCGGTGGCCATCCAGTCGAGGAGGTCATCGCGCACCTCGGTCCGGTTCGTCTCGTTGAGGATCTCGTGGCGGGCGCCCTTGAACACCCGAACGGTCACGTCTTCGAGACCACCCGCCCGCAAATGTGCTGCGAGCAGATCCACCAGTCCCCCGCCGCCGTTCACCGGATCACGATCGCCGACGGCGATGAGGATCGGTAGATCGGCACGGATGGTCGCCACCGCTGCTCTCTCCGCGATCCGGCGGGCCGCGACGAACATCGCGCGGCCCGATTCCTGATCTATCCCGAATCCGCAGAGCGGGTCGGCCACGTACGCGTCCACCACCTTCTCGTCCCTGGACAACCAGTCGAAGTCGGTGCGGGCAGGGGCGAACGGCGCGTTGAACATCGACAGATCCAGTTCGGCATCCAGGTCGAGAGCCGGTTCGAGCCCATCCAGCGCTGCGGTGCCGCTGAGAACCACCGCGTCGACCTTCGCACTTCCGCCGTCGAGCAGGAATTGCTGCGTCGCGAACGACCCCATGCTGTGGGCGAGCAGAATCAGCGGCAGGTCCGGGAACTCACCGCGGGCGGTGTCGACGACGCGCCCGATGTCGGAAACGAGTCCGGCCCAGCCGTCGGGGCCCAGATCCCCGAGTTCGCGCCCGGTCAGCTGCGACCGGCCGTGCCCGCGGTGGTCGTATCCGAAGACCACATAGCCGTCGTCGACGAGTGCCTGAGCGGTTTCCTCGTAACGCCGGATGTGCTCGCCCATGCCGTGTACGAGCACCACCACGCCGACTGCTTCCGACGACGGATCCCATCGGACCGCCGAGATCCGGACGCCGCGACCTGCCGGAACCGCGAACTCTGATGACATGTGCTTCCTCTCGACTGCCTGTGTGCGCGGGCATCAGAAGTGCCCCACTGCCTGCTGATCCGTATTCTGATCGATCAAATGGGTTAATTCCCGCTTTCTGCCAGGCTCGGCGCGCTGCGTTGTGCTTGTATGGCTCCATGTTCGGCGTCCTGAGCCCCTGCGTGACCCACCTCGATTCCGAGCTCGGAGCACAATGGCGCGCTCACATGTGCGGAGTTTGTCTGTCCTTACGCGCCGATCATGGGCAGCTCGCCAGGCTCACCACCAATACGGATGCGATCGTGGTGTCCATTCTCGTTGATGCGCAGCAACAGTCGCCATCGGACATGGTGACGGCGGGACCGTGTGCGCTGCGAGGAATGCGTACCGCTCAGGTCGTCGCACCGGCCGAGCTCAGTGTCCGACTGGGGGCGACCACGTCACTGACCCTCGCGTCCGCGAAAGTCATCGATGTACTGGCTGAACAGCAGACCGGTCTCGGGCCACCCTCCGCACTGCGTTCGCGCGGTGCCCGGTTCGCGGGACCACGGTTACGGGACAAGGCGCTCGCCGACGACCGGGTCGCCACAGCCATCGGAGGTCGCGCGTTGCTCGACGAGGTGGCGGGGCAGGCCGATGTCGAAGTGAGCGGGGCGAGCCTCGACGAGATAACCGACGGCGCAGCCAGGGCGGCGGGCGCAGTGTTCGCCGCCACCGCGGACCTGGCGGGAGCGCCCGGCAACCACGCGGCGCTGGAGCAGATCGGATACGACTTCGGCCGCTGCGCCCACCTGCTCGATGCCGCCGAGGATCTCGAAAAAGACGCCAAAACAGGCGCTTTCAACCCGTTGATCGCGACTGAAACCAGTCTCGAGCAAGCGGCTCAGGACTGCAGGCGGTTGATCTCGGCAATTCGCGCCGCCACCGACACGCTGGTGTTGCGCGACGACCGGCTGCTTCGAATGTTGCTCCTCGGTGGACTCGAACGCGCGATGACCCGAGTGTTCGGTCACCGCCCCGACGCTGTCTTCACCACCCCGGGTTCTCCGACCCGGCCGCCGAATCGCCCGCCGCTGCCGCCCTTTTATCAGCGCATCCTGCCGTGGATGGGTGTCTACTGCACCGGGTACGCATGCTGCGCCGACCACACCAATCCCTGCAACGGAAAACGCCATCAAGCGGGCTGCAAAGGGTGCGACTGCTGCGACTGTTGTGACTGCTGCGACTGCGACTGTTGATCGCCCGGACCGCGGTATCACCTCGGGTCGGAGAACGAGCGCTTGTTGTCCCCGATGTCGAACAGTGACCACATCGGTCCGGTGAGAAACCAGATGACGGTGATGACACCCAGCGTCGGAAACACCCCATAGAGAGCGGACGCCTGCTCGGGATCGGCCACCGCGTGCGCCAGCCCGACCACCGCGATCCCCGAAATTGCTGCTGCGCAGAGCCATCGCCCGAACGCCGCCACTTCTCGGCGGAACGCCTCCGGACCCTTTGACGGACGCCGCGGGGGCGGGGGTCCATCGGCGAACCAGTGAGAGAACCTGACATCGGCCCACGCGATGACCGAATGCCCGAAGGCGACGGTCACACCGAGGTATATCCCGGCAAGCCGATGAACCATCTCGACCGTACTGCCCCGGTGGATGTCGAGTGCGACGGCGACCAGCAGGAGCATGTCGAGGATGGGGACCGCCGCGAGCACGACTGTCGACATCGTCCGCAGGTGCAGCAGGTAGCGCAGGGACAGGCCACCGAAGACCAGCACCCAGAAACCGATTTCGCAACCGATGATCACGGCCAGGATCGGTGAGTTCATGGTGTCGAGTGTGCGGGCGAGATGATGGTCGGCGCATCCGCCAACCGGGTGAGACGCCGGTCATCAATCCGTAGGACGACGACTGTGCCCGGCGTGTGCTGTGATGGAAATCGGGAGGTGTGATGACACGGGTACGGATCGATCCGGACCGCCAACGCGACGTCGCGATCGCGGTCGCCTTCTTGGTCGCCGGCATCGTGTTGTACCTCGGCGATCTCCGATATTTCTTCGGGCCGACGGCGCTCAACACCGCACTACCGCAGTGGCTTCCATTGGTCACCTTGGCCATTGCCTGCTGCTCTCAGGCGTGGCGTTCGTATCGACCCGCGGTTGCACTCACCGGTGTCGTCGCGGCCTTGATCATCGACGCGTTCTGCGGGCCGACCATCGCCGTATGGATTGTCTACTCCGATGTGGTCTACGCAGTCGCGAGATACGGTTCCGATCGGCTACGACGGGTCATGCTGCTGGTGAACTGGCTGATCGCTGCCATCGTGCTCACGGTGGCGCTGACGGGTTCCGGCGACTGGCGGGTGGCGTTGCTGGCCATGGTGCTCGTGGCCGCCCTCATCGCCTCTCCGGCGTCGTACGGCCACGCCATCAGGCAGCACCAGATCGCCGCCGACAGCGAACGCGACAGGGCGCGCGCGGTCGAGGCGCTGGCCGCCCGCGATCAAGAGGTCGCGGTCGCCTCGGAGCGGCGGCGGCTGGCACGCGATCTCCACGATGTCGTCGCGGGACAGTTGTCGGGCATTGCACTGCAGTCGGCTGCGGCCCTCGAGACGACCGACGACACCGTTCGCGACTCGGTGCTGCGCTCGGTCAGGTCCGCGAGCGTCGAAGCACTTCGTGAGATGCGCACGATGATCGAATTACTCTCCGGCCCTGATGATCTCGATACCGCCGCCACCGCGGACCTGCACCGGATGGACCGGCTCGGCGATGCCGCCCGTGCGTGTGGTTCGACGGTGGACATGCGCGTTGAGTCCACCAGACTCTCCCCCGCCAGCGCCATCGTGGCCTACCGGATCATCCAGCAGGCCCTGACCAACGTCGCCGCACACAGTCCTGGCGCAGACGTTGATGTCACTGTGCGCCAACGATGTTCGTCGGCAGCAATTACGGTGTCGAATACCGTCGGGGCTGATGTCGCGATCCCTGACCGCACCAGGGGCCACGGCATCGAGAACATGCGGGTGCGCGCAGCGTCGGTCGGCGGCACAGTGGACATCAGCATCGTCGACCGTCGATGGCAGGTCGTCGCCGAGCTACCGACACCAGACCTCCGCCGCTCTGGAGAATCGGATCATCTGCCAGGATCGCCGTCATGACAAGCGTTCTGATCGCCGACGATCATGCGGCCATCCGCGCCGGGCTGCGCATGCTGCTCGAGACGTCTGCCGATATCGAGGTGATCGCCGAGGCGACCGACGGCGACCAGGCGACCAGGCTGGCCGCGCGATACAGACCGGACGTCGTCCTCATGGACATCCGGATGCCGGGGACCGATGGAATCGAGGCAACCAGCAGCATCTGCGCAGCCGGGGATTCGAAGGTGCTGATCTTGACGACATTCGACATCGACGACTACATCTTTGCGGCGTTGCGGGCCGGGGCGTCGGGGTTCATGCTCAAGACCGCCGACGCCTCGGAGTTGATCGCCGCGGTGTCCGCGGTGGCTCGCGGCGACGCCGCGCTCGCACCCGAGGTGACCAGGCGTGTGATCGATCAGTTCACCCGCGGGTCGGGCGATACCGCACCGGCGAACACCGCCGGTGCGTCCGCCAGGCCGGACATCTCGGAGCTGACCCAACGCGAACGCGAAATTCTCGCCACTCTGGGCGCGGGATTGTCGAACGCCCAGATCGCCTCGGCCCTGTTCATCGGTGAGACCACGGTGAAGACGCACGTCTCCCGGGTGCTGAGCAAACTCGCGCTCCAGTCGAGAGTGCAGGCAGCGATCGTGGCCCGCGAGCACGGACTGACCTTTTGTTCTGGGCCATCGGGTCGATCGCCCGCGACGTCGAACGACAAGACGCGGCCGTGAACCGGCTAGTGCAGTTGCGGGAACCGTCCCGAGTCGTCCATGTCGTAACGCTGCACTCCCACCACGGCTCCGGTGGGCAGAGCGCCGTACAGATGCGGGAACTGCAGGCCCGCCGGGTCCGGCGGATCACCGTCTTCCCAGACGATCTCGGCGCCCACACGTAGCGGGTCGATACTCAGCAGGACCAGATCCGCCTGGTCGCGGTAGAGCAAATTCGCCGGAATGTGCACCTGCTTGCGCTCGGAGAGATGCACAAAGCCCTGCGTCTGAAGGGAGGCAGGTTCGATGGACCCCGTAGTCCTGGCCTCGAGCCAGTCGGAGATCGAGCACAGATGAACCAGATGTACGTCGCCGCTCACCCCTCCAGCCTGCCGTATCAGCCGGTCCCGGCGCCAGAGGCAATATCGGCCGTGCGAGAGGTGAACACGATCGCGGCGATCACCAGAGCCATGCCTCCCAACTCGGGCCAGGTGGGAATCTGTGCAAGGGCGACCGCGCCGACCACCGCCGCGGTGACAGGGAGCAGAGCCAGCAACAGCGCGAACTGTGAGCGACCCAACTTCGACAGGACGATCTGGTCGAGCAGGTACGGAATTGCGCTGGAGAGCACGCCGAGGCCGATCCCGATGAGCAGGATCCGCCAACTCCACAGCGCGCCGGGGTTCGCCGCGCCGCTGATCGCGATCACCACGGGCGCGGCGAGGGCGCCGGCGACCGTCAACCCGATTGCGAGGTCGTCGATGCCGTCACGCCAGGCAACCGTCTCCCGGACTGCCACGCCGGTCGTCGGGTCCCCTGCCCTCCGCCGGGCAGATCCGCCGGAGACCGCCTTGCCGACCACTATGTAGGCGGCCCACAGGCCTGCAGCCAGCAGCGCGAACAGGACACCCGTCGGCGAACCCTCGAGACTGGCGCCGCTGAGCAGCACCACCCCCATGAGGACGGCGACGACGGCGAAGCCGTCCGAAAGCGTTCGCGAGCCCGCTGCCGCCACCACCACAGGTCCCAGGAACTCGATGGCAACAGCGACGCCCAGATCTATCGAGTCGATGGCGAGGTAGAACGCCATGTTCATCCCCAGTGTCACGAGTCCGAACGCCGCGGCCGTCAGCAGACGCCGCGGTGGGAACCGGACGCCCACCCGTGGCCATCGGCGCGCGGCGAACGGCCACCACACCGCGAACAGCACCACACCGGCGCCGCCGGCCCGCAACCAGGCGACCGATGCAGGGTCGAGTTCCCCGAACAGCGGGACCGCGAGCGAAGCTCCGATGTACTGGCACACGGCGCCGATCACGAAGAGAACGGACAGCTTCGAGAGCCCACTCGCCGACCCTGAGGTTTCGGCAGCGCGCGACATTGCAACACTGTAGGTGGGTCACACGTCGTCACCCGCCACCGGGAAACCGGAATCGCGTAACGGGTTGAGATCTGCCTCATACCGAAAACACGGTCAATGTTGCCGATCGCAGCCCAGCTGTTACGGGTGAGTGACGACACACCGGAGGGCCCCCGGGAACAAAGCCGATTGCCAAATCGTCTGAAAGAGTGAGAGTGGATGCACCACCCCGGCGCATCAGCTCGCGAAGGGACCGCGTAATCGCAGGCCCTGGACGGAGGAAAACATGTCAGACACCATCACCACGCCCCCGATCCACATGCCACTGACCACTGCCGACCGCTGTGATCGTTGCGGTGCGGCGGCACGTGTACGCGCGGTTCTCTCCACAGGTGGAGAGCTGCTGTTCTGCCGTCATCACTTCAACGAGCACGAGGCACGCCTGATCGACATGGGCGCGACCGTGGTCACCAACGAAGACGAGCTGGTCTAACAACCTCAGTCATCACGCCGCCGCGGTTCACTTCATGTGAACCGCGGCGGTGCTGTATGCGCCTCATCTGACCGGTCGTCGCGCGCCCACGGTCAACGCCACTTGCGCAGAGCCTCGATCCTGGCCTGCAACTGATCCGCCGTGGCCATGGCCGTCGGTGGGCCACCGAGCCGCTCCCGTAGGTCGTTGTGCACCTGTCCGTGAGGCTTGCCGGTGCGGTGATGATGCATCGCCACGAGACTGTTCAGCTCGCGGCGCAGTGCCGTGAGCTGTTTGCCCACCGACGGTTCGTTCGTCTGAACCGGCGCCGGCGCCGGCTGTGCGCTGCGCGCCTCGATCTGTGTCGCCTGGCGCTGCTGAAGCAGGTCGCGTACCTGATCGGCGTCGAGGAGCCCTGGCAGTCCCAGGTAGTCGGCTTCCTCATCACTGCCCGAGAATGTCGCCGTCCCGAACGACGACCCGTCGTAGATCACCTGGTCCAGTTCGGCGTCGGCGTGCAGCGATTCGAATCCCCGCTCGTCCTCGCCGTCTTCGTCTTTCTGCTTGTTCGCATCGTTGAGCAGCGCGTCGTCGAGCCCCTCGGACTCCCGATGCGGCTTCCCGAGGACGTGATCACGCTGGGCCTCGAGTTGCGCGGCCAGCTGCAGCAGCACCGGAACCGACGGCAAGAAGACGCTGGCATTCTCGCCCGGTCGCCGGGACCGCACGAATCGGCCGATCGCCTGCGCGAAATACAGCGGTGTCGATGCACTGGTGGCGTAGACGCCGACGGCAAGACGCGGTACGTCCACCCCTTCGGACACCATCCGCACGGCGACCATCCACTCGTCCTGCGACTCACTGAACTCGGCGATCCGACTCGACGACTTCGGGTCGTCCGACAGCACCAGCGTGGGCATCTTGCCGGTGATCGCCTGGAGGAGTTCGGCATAGTCGCGAGCCACGGTCTGATCGGTGGCGATCACCAGCCCGCCGGCGTCGGGCATCCCGGACCCCCGTAACTGCCGCAGCCGGGTGTGGGCAGCCTGGAGCACCGCAGGGATCCAGTCGCCGTGGGGGTCGAGGGCGGTGCGCCATGCTCGCGCGGTGTGCTCGGCCGAGAGCGGTTCGCCCAGCCGGGCGGTGAACTCCTCGCCGGCGTTGTTCCGCCAACTGGCCTCACCTGAGTACGCCAGGAAGACCACCGGCCGCACGACACCGTCGGCCAGGGCGTCGGAGTAGCCGTAGACGTAGTCGGCGACCGAACGGCTGCCGCCGCCGGCCTCGGGCTCGTAGGTGATGAAAGGAATCGGACTGTCGTCGGAGCGGAAGGGCGTACCGGTCAGTGCCAGCCGCCGGGTCGCGTCGGAAAACGCTTCCCGAATCGCCTCACCCCAGCTCTTCGCGTCTCCACCGTGATGGATCTCATCGAGAATGACCAACGTCCGGCGATTCTCGGTGCGGACGCGGTGTCTCGCAGGGTGGGTCGCGATCTGTGCGTACGTGACGACCACGCCGTGATAGTCCGAGCTCGTCTGTCCCGCCGAATTGCTGAACCGGGAGTCCAGCGCGATACCCGCACGTGCCGCGGCGGCCGCCCACTGGTGCTTGAGGTGTTCGGTCGGGGCGACGACGGTGATCTGGTCCACCGTGCGATCGGCGAGCAGCTCCGCTGCGATCCGCAGGCCGAAGGTCGTCTTGCCGGCGCCCGGCGTCGCCACCGCGAGGAAGTCCTTGGGCGCCGCCGACAGGTATTTGGTCAGCGCGCGCCGCTGCCAGGTACGCAGCGGAGATGCCGCGGGCGCAGGGGTCGGTTCGGTGGTGACCTGGGATCCTGAGAGGGCAGAGGGTCGGGTCACGACAGGGCACAACTCCTTGACAAGCGATGAGGTTCTTCAATCCGGGCCAACCGGTCCGGCCGGATGGCATCTGCGCCACTGCGACGGACGGTTCGGCGCACTGCGCACGCGCCGCCGGGGCACCGCAAAATGTTACCGCGCCGAGCGGCCATCAGCCCACAGCGTCGGCGGCGCGGCATCTCACATCGCGCTCGATCTTCCGTAATGCTGGTGTCATCACACAGCCAACCGAACCCTCCCCCGAACCTGCGACGCCGGACCCGTCGCAGGTCGATGACGCCTGCCAGCAGACAGGCGACCGCCCGCGCGTACTCAAGAGCCTGCCCTGGATGCTTTGGCGCACCATCACCAAATCGTGGGACGACTCGATCTTCGCGATGTCCGCCCAGGCTGCCTTCTGGCAGACGCTGTCCCTGCCCCCGCTGCTCCTCGGTCTCCTCGGTTGCGTCGGCTACGTGGCGAACTGGTTCGGGCCGAACACCGAGGAGATCATCCAGGACAGGATCATCAGTTTTGCCGAACGCACCTTCAGCCAGAACGTGGTCGACGAGATCATCACCCCGACAGTCGACAACGTGCTCGTCAGCGGACGCGCCGAGGTCATCTCACTGGGATTCGTGTTGTCGCTGTGGGCGGGGTCGTCGGCGATGTCGAGCTTTGTCGACTCCATCGTCGTGGCACACGGCCAGCACAACGTCCGGCACGCGGTGACGCAAAGGCTGTTCGCACTGTGGCTATACGTGTGTTTCCTCGTGCTCGCCGTACTCACGCTGCCCCTCGTGGCGCTCGGGCCCGCCTACATCCGCGAGGTGATACCGGACTCATGGCATCCGGCCAGTACGGTCGCCATCGAGTATGGCTACTACCCCGCAGTGGCCCTGCTCCTGCTCGCCGGACTGACGACGCTGTACCGCGTCGCTCTGGCCAACCCGCTGCCGTGGCACCGGCTCGTACCAGGCGCACTGCTGGCCGGTCTGGTGTTCTGGTGCGCCAGCGCGATCCTGCGGTGGTATCTGGCGACGATCACCCAAACCGGGTACAGCTACGGCGCGCTCGCCACGCCCATCGCCTTCCTGCTCTTCACCTTCTTCCTCGGATTCGCCATCGTGGTCGGCGCCGAGTTCAACGCGATCGCCCAGCAGCTGTGGCCGGCCAACCCGACCAAGATCGATCAGGTCCGTGACTGGGTATCCCAGCAGACCAGCGACATCACCGACCAACTCAAAAGCGTCCCGACGTGGTTGCCGTCCGGTCCGATCCGACGTGGCGAGTCATCATCGACCACGCCGGGTCCCGCGCCGGCGAAGGACGATCCGTCGGTGGAGTCGGACAAGCCGCACTGATGGAAAGACGCGTCACTCGCCCTTTTTCATGCGCGAATAGATTTTCTTGCACTTCGGGCACACGGGTGAGCCTGGTTTGGCCGACCGGGTGACGGGGAAAGTCTCACCACAGAGGGCGACGACGATGTTGCCCATCACGGCGCTCTCGACGATTTTGTCCTTTTTCACATAGTGAAAGAACTTCGGGGTGTCGTCCTCCGTCGTCTCGTCGGTCGTGACTTCTGGCTTGTCGAGGGTCTGCGTATCCACCATGGGGTCAATTCTGCCCCCAGAGACCGCGGTCGGCCAATATGCACGTCGCCGCGGACCGGCAGGACTGCAGGTGGCCGTCCGGCAACGAAAGTGGGACAGTGGAAAACATGGCTCCGAAAGAACACGCGCCGGAGACTTTTCTCATCACCGAGGCTCAAACCTCCCTGGAAGAACAGCACCGGGCCCGCGTACGCAAGTACCTGACGTTGATGGCGTTCCGTGTTCCCGCACTGGTTCTTGCCGGGATCATTTACGGGGCGACACAGAACGGATTCCTGGCGCTCGGAGTGATCATCTTGTCCATCCCGATCCCCTGGGTCGCGGTGCTGATCGCCAACGACCGACCGCCCCGAGCCAAAGGTGAAGTCCCTCACTACAAGTACGGCCCCGAGGGCACCAACCAGCTCACAGAGAAGCGGTCGTTCTTCGGTCTCGATCGACGCGAGGGGTGAGCGCCCCGGATTCAGCCGGCGAGTTGTACTCGCTGGCAGCTGGCCTGCGCATCGCATTCCAGAACGCCGATTACACCACCGACGGGGTGCTCGACCTGCTCGGTGACGAGGCCCACGGGGCGCTCGGGCGTGGCGAGCCGGTACCTGTACGGCGTGCATGCGCCGACAGCGGCAGCCTCGGAACCCTCATCCGCCTCCTACTGCTCGGCGACACCTGCACCCGGTCACAGGTGTCGGCGGCTTTGTCCCCGGTGGGCATCGACGAAGCGATCGGCGCCGGCCTGCTGGACGCCGACGGAGCCGGGGTCTGCGCGGCCGTCGATCTACGTCCGGTGGACCTCGGGTCGGGCAATCGCTGGCTGTTCTCCGACCTCGACGGCACGATGCGTCGTAAGGCGATCACCGAAGACCACGTGCTCGGCGTCGGACATGCGTCACTGTCGCTGCTGAGAGCCACCGCGACGAATCCCGTCGGATCCGTCCTCGACGTCGGCACCGGCTGTGGCGTCCAGGCGATCCACGCTGCCGACTTCGCCGGTCACGTCACGGCCACCGACATCACCGATCGCTCGCTCGCGATGACACGCGCGGGTGTCGCCATCAACGGCATCGACCCCGCGAGGGTCACGTTGTCAAAAGGTGCGTGGTTCGGACCGGTCGGTGGCCGGCAGTTCGATCTGATCGTCGCCAACCCACCTTTCGTCGTGGGTCCACCCGAGGTCACGCACACCTACCGCGACTCCGGCCTCGACCTCGACGGGGCGAGCGAACTCATGTGTCGCACCGCTCCGAAGTTCCTGACCGAGGGCGGCAATGCAGCGATGCTGGCCTCCTGGGTCATCACCGACGACGACTGGCGAGCGCGGATCTCACCGTGGATCCCGGACACCGGAGTCGATGCGTGGGTGGTGCAGCGCGATGTCGCCGATCCCGCACTCTATGTGGGTACCTGGCTACGCGACGCCGGTCACGACCCCCGCGACCCCGCATCCGCAGAACTCGCGGACCGATGGCTGCGACACCTCGACAGAGCCGGGGTGTCGGGTATCGGTTTCGGCTTCGTCTTCCTGCGCCGGACCGACGAGCCGACGGACCTGCTCGCCGAGGAGCTGGGGCACTCGTTCGACGATCCTCTCGGTCCCGAGGCCGACGACTACTTGCGCCGCACCGCGTGGCTGCGGACCCACGACCTGATGAGCGAGCGATTCTGTGTCGCGGATGGCGCAGCCCTCGAACGGGTCGCGACCCTGAACCCCGACACCGGATGGCAGGACGTGGTCATGCGAATCCACCGCCCCGACGGTCCGCGGTGGAGTCACGAGATCGACACCCTGGGCCAGGCACTGCTCGCAGGCCTCCGTCCGGACGGGCTCACGCTCGGCGAGATCACCGAACTGCTGTCTGTCGCCACCGGAGACGAACGGATCGACGACGACGCCGTGGAGAACCTTGTCGAGGGATTGATCCGCCACGGAATCGTCCTGCCGGCGCGCTGGAACAACGACTGCCGGGAAACCTCAGGGCACTCTCAGCAACTTCTCAGACCCTTTATCTGAAAAGCCTGGTCACAGCGTCGGCGTCTGGAAACCTTCGCGGAACTATCTGGGTGGCCCCCTCCGTTGAACCAAGTGAAGACAACCGCACTTGAGGAGGCCGACATGTCCAGCCCCACCACCATCCGTCCGGCGATGACCGAACAGGACCTGGATGCGCAAAGCCCGGCCGCGGACCTTGTTCGCGTCTACCTGAACGGGATCGGCCGCACCGCACTTCTCAATGCCGAGCAGGAAGTGGAACTGGCCAAGCAGATCGAGGTCGGTCTCTACGCCAAGCACGTCCTTGCTACCAGGAAGCGTCTGTCGGCGGTCAAGAAGCGCGACCTCGCAACGCTCGTCCGCGAAGGTGAGATGGCTCGCTCCCACCTGCTGGAGGCCAACCTGCGGCTCGTCGTCTCGCTGGCCAAGCGCTACACCGGCCGCGGCATGCCGCTGCTCGATCTGATCCAAGAGGGCAACCTCGGGTTGATCCGCGCCATGGAGAAGTTCGACTACGCCAAGGGCTTCAAGTTCTCGACCTACGCCACCTGGTGGATCCGTCAGGCCATCACCCGCGGCATGGCAGATCAGAGCCGCACGATCCGGCTACCAGTTCACCTCGTCGAGCAGGTCAACAAGTTGGCGCGTATTAAGCGCGAACTGCACCAACAGCTCGGGCGTGAGGCGACCGATGACGAGTTGTCCTCGGAGTCGGGCATCCCGGCCGAGAAGATCGCCGACCTCCTCGATCACAGTCGTGACCCGGTGAGCCTGGACATGCCTGTCGGCAGCGACGAAGAGGCGCCGCTCGGCGACTTCATCGAAGACGCCGAGGCCACGTCCGCGGAGAATGCGGTGATCGCGGGACTTCTGCACACCGACGTCCGCACGGTCCTGGCCACTCTCGACGAGCGGGAGCAGCAGGTGATCCGGTTGCGCTTCGGGCTCGACGACGGGCAGCCGCGCACCCTGGACCAGATCGGCCGCATGTTCGGTCTGTCCCGCGAACGAGTACGCCAGATCGAGCGCGAGGTCATGTCCAAGCTGCGTCAGGGCGACCGCGCCGAGCGGTTGCGCGCGTACGCCAGCTGATCTCCCCAGCACTTCTCTCTCACCGGCCCAGCCGCCACTGAATCATCAGTGGCGGCTGGTGCGTTGTGTGCACCGTGCGAGTCGGCCCGCGACCCCGGGGGCACCGTCAAGCCAAACGGCGAGGACCCGAATCGTGTTTGGTCGGCACCGCGCCCACACGCATCCGCGCTGCGAGCACCGCTACGCCCCCCGGGGTCGCGTGGATGGGGTCGCAGACCACGTCGCGGGCCTCCGGGATGTCGTCGACCAGTGCCGAGATACGGGTCACCAGATCGATCAGGGCGTCTTTGTCGACCGGCTCCTGCCCGCCGTAACCCGAGAGCAGGGGCGCCGATCGCGGTGCCGCGATGAGGTCCGCGGCGTCGTTTTCCGTCAGCGGTAGCGCGCGGTAAGCGCGGTCACCGAGGAGATCGCTGGTGACCCCCGCCAGACCGAACGACATCAGTGAACCGAATGATGGGTCGTCCCGGACCCGGATCACCGTGCTGATCCCTTTCGGGGCCATCTGCTGCACGTGCAACCTGGACTCGCCGGTAACTTCCGACAACTCGACCACCGCCAGTTCCACCGAGTGCTGATCAGGAAGGTCCAGTCGCACACCCTCCCTGTCCGCGCGCCCCCGCCAGCTCGGCGAAAAGGCCTTGACCGCCACCGGGTACCCGAGTTCATTTGCTGCCGACACACTTTCGTCGACACTGCTGACCTCCCTGAACGGCACTATGTGGATCCCGTAGCAGGCAAGGATCTGAACGGTGCGGTCATCGTCGAGTTCGGTGACCGCACCCCCCGATGCAGCGACCGCCTCGCGGACCAGACGGCGGGCGGTGTCGGGATCGGCGTCTGCGGGCCTTCGCACCTCGGACGCCGGCCGGGACTTCCACTGGGCGTATTGCCAGGCATGTCCGAGGGCTTCCGCTGCTCGCTCCGGACCGGGGAAAGACGGTATGGACCCTCGCGTGGGGGTGCCATGGGCGCCGAGTACCGACAGGTTCTGCGGAATGCCTTCCACAGCCAGGAATGTGGTCACCACGGGTTTGTCGGCGTCGGCCATGCCCGACATCAGCGCTCCTGCGTAACGGTCGACACTGACCGCGACCGGAGGCACGAACACTGCGATCAGCGCGTCGACGCCCTCGTCCGCGGCTGCGGTCCGCACAGCCTCCTCGAATGCCTCGGGTGACGCGCTCGGCCCGAGGTCGACCCGTTGGACGACTTCGAGACCGAAGTGGCTCCCGGCCTCCTGGGCGAGCACACCGAGCGCCGTCGAATTGCCGACGATGCTCACGCGCGGCCCGCGCGGGAGTGGCTGGTACGCGAACACCGTCGCGCAGTCGAAGAGCTGGGGGATCGTCGCGACCTGGATGACCCCGGATTGTGCGAGCAGCGCCCGGGTGCTCTCGTCGTCGAGCGAGTGATCGACGGCGGCCATCGCGGGCGGGACAGCTCCCCGTCCTGATTTCACCGCGACCACCGGCTTGCCGCTGGCGACTCTGCGTGCCAGCCGGGTGAACTTTCTCGGATTACCGAAACTCTCCAGGTACAGCAGGACGACTTCGGTGTCCGGGTCGGTGTCCCAGTACTGCAGCAGATCATTGCCGGACACGTCGGCGCGGTTGCCCGCGGAGACGAACGTCGACAGACCGAGTTGCCTGCGGGCGGCGGCATCGAGAATGGCGATGCCCAGGGCACCGGACTGGCAGAAGAACCCGACCGTGCCGCGACCGGGGACCAGCGGTGCGAGAGTGGCGTTGAGGGACACCTCCGGGTCGGTGTTGGCCACCCCCAGAGCATTCGGCCCGACCAAACGCATGCCGTGTTCCCGGATCGATTCCACCAGCCGATGCTCCGACTCGAGGCCCGAGTCGCTGGTGTCGCCGAATCCGGAGGACAGCACCACCATGGTCTTGACGCCCTTGTGCAGACAGTCGTCGAGGACCTCCTCGACGGCGTCTGCCGGGACGGCGACGATCGCGAGGTCGACGGGGTCGGGAATGTCACGCACCGTCGAGTAGGCGCGAATGCCGCGGACTGCCCGGTGTTCAGAGTTGACCGGGAAGACCGGGCCGGTGAAGCCGCCGGCGATCACGTTCGCAAGCACCGCGTTACCGACTTTGAGACGGTCCACGGAGGCTCCGATGACCGCAACGGACGTCGGGCGCAGCAGATTCGCGACGCTGCGCGCCTCCGATCCGCGCTCGCGGGCGTTGCGCACCGACAGCAGCGCCTCAGACGGGTCGATCGTGAACTCCACGTGAATGGTGCTGCCGTCGAAGCTGCGACGCACCTGGTACCCGGCGTCACGGAACACCGCGACCATGTTGGGGTTCTCGGCCAGCACTTCTGCCTCGAACCGCTCGAATCCGCATTCGGCTGCGGCGCCTGCAAGATGCTCGAGCAGGATCGGCCCGAGACCGCGGCCCTGGTGCTCGTCGGCCACCACGAAGGCGACTTCCGCGGTGCGGTCCTTGCCATCGGCAGCCAGGCCTTCGTAGATGCCGATGGCGATGATCTCCCCACCGAGCAAACCGACGAAGGCGACGCGACTGTAGTGGTCGACGGTGGTCATCCGGGCGAGCTCGCGCGGCGGGATGTGCGGGAACGGACCGAAATACCTCAGGTATCGGGTGCGTTCGGACAGCGCTGAGTGGAAGCGGACCAGTCCGTCGGCGTCCTCGGGCACGATGGGACGCAGGTGCACCACGCCACCGTCACTGGCGAGGACGTCTGCGATCCAATGCCTCGGGAAGTCATGTGGTCCACGTTTGTCCGGGGGGATCGGCACCTCTCGCGTGCCGCTGCTGTTCGTTTCTGGCAGGTCAGTCACGGGGATCCTCCGGGTCTAGACCACACAATGGGTAGACGGCACGCCGGGTAGCCATGATCGTGGCGTCGGTGCGGGTCTGCGCGGCGTCGGTGATGCCGTCCATCAGCGGACCGCCGCCGTCACCATCCCAGGGCAGATAGTCGGTCTGGCCACCGTCGGTCATGACTGCGACCGGCTCGGCGCGCAATGTCTCGTCGAGCATTCTGGCCTCGGCTTGCGCCGCAGCACACCAACTCTCGTCGATCACGGTGTCCGGAGAGAGGTCCGCTCCGGTCACAGCGGAGATGAGGTGGGTCCAGCTGCGTGGTACGACGTTGATGATCCCGTATCCACCGCCACCCACCGCGAGCCATCGGCCCTCGCTGTATTTGTCGGCCAGGTCGCGCATCGCGTAGATCGCCGCACGCTGTCCGTCGACCGTCAGCGACAGGTCGGTGAGGGGGTCCTGGAAGTGACTGTCGACACCACACTGGCTGACGATGATCTGGGGCCGGAAGTTCTCGATGACACCCGGCACGATGGCGTTGAAGGCTCGCAACCACAACCGGTCGGTGGTCTCGGGCATGAGCGCGATGTTGACCGCACTCCCCCGCCCGTCCTGTTCGCCGACCTCCTCGGGCCATCCGCTGCCCGGCCACAACGTTGCAGGATGCTGGTGCAGCGAGACCGTGAGCACGCGGGGATCTCCCGCGAACACCTTTTGCACGCCATCCCCATGGTGCGCGTCGATGTCGATGTATGCGATCCGGTCGTAGCCTTGTTCGAGCAACCAGCGAATCGCCACCGCGCAGTCGTTGTAGATACAGAAACCCGCGGCGTGGCCCGGCATGGCGTGGTGCATTCCGCCGCCGATGTTGACGGCGCGGCGCACCGATCCGGAGGCGATGGCGGCGGCCGCCGCCATCGTGCCGCCCACCAGCACACTGGCAGCGCCGTGCATACCTTCGAACACCGGGTTGTCGACACTACCCAGACCGAACAACCGCTCCAAGACGTGCGAAGACCCGCCCACATAATCGTCGACCGCCGATGCGCTGCGGACTGCGTCCAGATACGACGCGGTGTGCACCGTTTGCAGCAGCCTGTCGTCGACTGCCGTGGGAGGGATCGAGGAAACACCGTCGAGGACCCCCAGCGACTCAGACAGTGACATCGTCAGTGCCAGGCGGATAGGGTTCATCGGGTGCGTGGGCGCCCATCGGTAGCCGAGGAAGTCATCGCTCCAGATCACCGCGGATTGCGCGTTCGCCGGACCGGCGTCAATGCTCATGCTCCGAGCCTAGTTGGCGGAGACGGAGCTTTGCCGGAATGACGGAGACGAAGCTTGGCCGAACGCCGGAGATGGAGCGAAGCGGAACTCGACCCGACGACGGAGATGGAGCGAAGCGGAACTCGACCCGAACGCCGGAGATGGAGCGAAGCGGAACTCGACCCGAACGCCGGAGATGGAGCGAAGCGGAACTCGACCCGAACAACATGCGGACTGCGCGTGTGACGCGTCACGGTCGCGGGAAGGGTTGACCGAAACCGGACGTTGTTACAGGTAGCCTGGACAGGACGAAAGGGATGGGGATCGTGAACGAACTGATCGACACCACTGAGATGTATCTTCGGACGATCTACGACCTCGAGGAAGAAGGCATTGTTCCCTTGCGGGCACGCATTGCCGAGCGCCTGGAACAGAGCGGTCCGACGGTGTCGCAGACGGTAGCTCGCATGGAACGCGACGGACTGGTGCTCGTCGCCGGAGACCGCCATCTCGAACTGACCGACAAGGGACGCAATCTTGCGGTGTCGGTGATGCGTAAGCATCGCCTCGCCGAGCGGCTGCTCGTCGATGTCATCGGTATGCCGTGGGAAGACGTACACGCAGAGGCGTGCCGCTGGGAGCATGTGATGAGTGAGAACGTCGAGCGTCGTCTGCTCGAGGTGCTCGATCACCCGACCACTTCTCCGTATGGCAACCCGATCCCCGGGCTCGATCAGCTCGGTTACTCGACTCTCGTGCCTCCCGTCCCGATGACACGTATCTCGGAGCTTCCGCAGGGCGAGCCCGTCGCTGTCATCGTGCGGAGGTTGTCGGAGCACGCTCAGGCCGACATCGAGTTGATCAGCGCGCTGCGCGAAGCGGGTGTCGTTCCCAACGCTCGCGTGAGCGTCACCGTGAACCCGACGTCGATCGTGATCAGCACCCCGGGACATCAGGGGCTGCAGTTGTCCGAGGAGATGGCACACTCCGTCCAGGTCGAGAAGGTCTGACCCAGTATTTCGATGAAACTTCTCGTCACCGGCGGAGCCGGCTATGTGGGCAGTGTCTGTGCTCGGTACTTGATCGAGCACGGGCACGATGTGACCATCATCGACAATCTCTCCACCGGCAACGTCGATTCGCTTCCGGAGAGCGCCACGTTCATCGAAGGCAACGTTCGTGATGTTGCTGCTGATGTGTTGGGGTCGGCCGCTTTCGACGGCGTTCTCCACTTTGCGGCGCAGTCGCTCGTCGGTGAATCCGTCGAGCATCCGGAGCTGTACTGGCACGGCAACGTCGTCGAGTCGTTGGCACTTCTGGAGGCCATCCGCGCCACACGGACACCACGACTGGTGTTCTCGTCGACGGCCGCGACGTACGGCGAGCCCGACTCCGTCCCGATCCTTGAATCCGCCCCCACCCGTCCGACCAATCCGTACGGCGCAACCAAGTTGGCCATCGATCACGCGATCTCGTCGTACGCTGCTGCGCACGACCTCGCAGCGATGAGCTTGCGATACTTCAACGTCGCGGGCGCGTATGGCGGTGCGGGCGAGAACCGCGTCATCGAGACCCATCTGATCCCTCTGGTGCTCCAGGTCGCGCTACGTCATCGCGAGCACATAAAGATGTTCGGTACGGACTACCCCACTGACGACGGTACGGCGATCCGCGACTACATCCATGTGCACGACCTCGCGCAGGCTCATGTCCTGGCGCTGGAGGCCGCCGTACCCGGTCGGCATTCGATCTTCAACCTCGGAAGCGGAACAGGTTTCTCTGTACGACAGGTGATTTCGGCATGCGAAGAGGTCACCGGATTGGAGATCCCGGTCGTCGACGCTCCGCGTCGCGCTGGTGACCCGGCAGTGCTCATCGCTTCGAGTGACAAGGCCATCGCCGAATTGGGCTGGTACCCAGAACACACCGACTTGTCGGTGATCGTTGCCGATGCCTGGGCTTACACCACATCGCTGGGCGACCGCGCGCACTCGGCGGGTCTCGCGAACCGCTGACCGCTCGCAGCATCACGCGGCCGGCCGCAGCACCGGTGGCGGCAACTCCACGCCAAGGGATCGGGCCACTCCGAAGCCTGTCTCAGCGCACCGGTTGATCACGCCCGGCGGTATCCCACGGATGAGGGCGTCGTTGTACAGGGTCGCCATGGAGTATCCCGGGCTGGCTTCCAGAGCGAGATCGAATGCGGTGCCGGCCATCGCCCCGTTCCCGTGGACGTAATGCACGAAGCCCAGCAAGGTTGCGGCGGCGGCTTGTCCGCGACCGCGCAACTTTCTTGCGGCCTGCGTCCACAACTGTTCGGCACCGGCCCAGAGGTCTGTGACCGCCAGCGACACCAGCGCGTCTCTCACGTACAGCTCGCGCAGCGCCTTGTCCAACCTCTGCAGGTCGTCGCAGCACAGTGGCTCACCCGCACGGTCGACCAGGCCCACAACGAATTCGAGATCAGAGCGTTCCTGTG
Source organism: Williamsia limnetica (assembly GCF_003217475.1). GTDB lineage: Bacteria > Actinomycetota > Actinomycetes > Mycobacteriales > Mycobacteriaceae > Williamsia > Williamsia limnetica. Next base: position 559,632 of record NZ_QJSP01000001.1, read on the forward strand.
CTCGTCGCAACTGATCGATGAGCACGTGCAGCGGGAACCGTCCGGCGGCATCGCTTGCGGCGACGTCCGGCGCGCAGTGGTCGTGGGCGAACTCTGTGAGAACGGTCGGCGCGATGGTGGTTTGGTCGAGTGAACCCGAAACGATCTCCCAGTCGGCGACTTCGATCTCGCCGACACCGGAGGCGTTCCGGTGTTCGTCATTCCCGTCCTGCTCGTCTTCCCCGTACTGCTCGTCGCCGGTGCGTCGGATGTCGGCGAGTTCTGCGTATGCCAGGTCATCCGCCGCGGAGATGGCGTGCGCTTCACACGTGGTCGTCGAACAATGCGGCAACGGCGAAAGGGTGTCGATCATCTCACCGCGAGTCATGAGGACACGTCTGCCCCTGGCCACGGCGCGTGCGATCGCCACCGGACTGATCATGGGGTCACCGACCACACCAGAGGTGATCGGTTCAGGACCGCATTCCTCGGTCCGACTGTCCCACACAGTCTCCCAGGGTGAACCCGCTGAAATTGCCGGCGTGGCAAAAGCACCATGGAGGCCGCCGACACAGTACAGATTCTGGTCGATGATCGCGGCGAGACGACGATATGCCCCGTCGTCGGATGCCCGGGTGTCGTCGATGATCACCGCGATCACGCGGTCCACTCGATAGGACTCGCACACCCTCGCCAGGTGTCCGATGACACCGAGCATGGTGGCTGTGGGTACTCCGTCCGGTTGCAGGCTCAGGTCGTGGCGCATCGTCGTGCCGATCTCGTCGCCGTCTCCGGAGAAGGTGATCAGCACCAGTGACCGTTCGGGAACGAAACCGAGCAGAGCGGGTATGGCGGTGACCAAGGCACCGGGGCCGGAGACCGATGTTGCGTAACTGTCAGATGTCATGGACCGATCGTCATCCCGCGGCACCAGCCCTCGAGGCGACCGACCAGCGTGAGAATGCAGTTATCCCGAGAGTGTCACTCCATCCACAGGACGGGCTGTAGCGGCCGGGTCTGGTCGGTCAGCCGCGCGAGCGTGTCAGCGCCGTGGTGTAGAGCTGATCCAGGGCTGCTCCGTCGGGCGGACGTTGCCCCGCCGCCACCGACGTGACGTAGACGCGCACGCCGTCGTTTTGAGAGAGGAGCGCGGTCATCGTCTGGGTCATCGCGCCAGAAGTCGTCACCCGCCGGAAGGCCAGCGATTCGTCCGATTGCGCCGGCGACGCCGGAAGCAGCGTGGTCGCCACCGTTGCGACGGCCCCCTGGACGTCTGTCGTATACGTCGGACACTGCTCGATCTGTGACTTCAGTTGCGCGAGGGGGGTATCCACGAGCACCGTCAGGGCTGTGAGCACACCCGCATTGGCACCGGGCCCGGTCGCGACGAAAGCGATCGCGTCCTGAGGCTCGGACGGCAACTGTTGCGGCGCACAATTGGGTGGATCCACGGTACCGCCGGCGGGAACGCCCGCCGTATCGCCGATGATCGCACCGAGCTGACCCCCGGTCACCTCCGACGCGGCGTACCCCCCGGGGAAGTCCGCGGGGGTCACCGACCGCTCCCGGATATCGATCGTCTGGTTCGAGCTGTTCGGTGCCGTCTGCGCCGATCGGGTCGCGGCACTGGGATCACCGTCGACCTCGGTGGTGCATCCGCCCAGGAACACCGTCGCCACGACCGCGACCGCCGCCGCCCGGCGTACGGCTTGCATCGAAAGGACCCTACTCACCCAACCACTGTCCCACCGCATCAGAGCCAAGTGTCCCTGCGACACGACTAGACTGCCCAGTAGTACCCGCACCGGCCTGCTGTTCTGCAGCGACCCGGCCGAACACCGCGACGCAGCGAAGCCGCTAGGGAGAGCACCGAATATGGGGATCATCGGCAAGATCAAGGGTGAGCTCGTCGATATCATCGAGTGGATCGACGACTCACGCTCGACATTGGCCTGGCGTTTTCCGCGCTACAACAATGAGATCAAGAACGAGGCCGAACTCATCGTTCGGGAAGGTCAGCAGGCGGTTTTCGTCTATCGAGGACAGCTCGCCGATCGCTTCGGGCCCGGACACTACACGCTGACGTCGGAGAACCTGCCGATCCTGAGCACGCTGCAGGGCTGGAAGCACGGCTTCAACAGTCCGTTCCGGTCCGAGGTGTACTTCATCAACAGCCGGCCGGTGACCGACCTCCGCTGGGGCACCGCCAATCCGGTGACGGTCCGTGACCCGGATTTCACGATGGTGCAGGTCCGCGCCAACGGTTTGTGTGTCGTTCGGGTGGCTGATCCTGAGATTTTTCTCCGCGAGGTCATCGGCACCGACAGCGCGGTCGATGTGGATGAGATATCGGAGTTGCTCCGGCGAGTCATCACCCTCGCCTTCTCGGACATGATCATGGAGACCCGGCTCGGTGTCATCGATCTACAGGGTCGCCAGGTGGAGTTGTCCGACAAACTGCGGGCGTTCGTCTCCGAGCGGGTCGACGACGAATTCGGGTTGGCCATCGATTCGATCACCATGAACATCTCACTGCCCGACGAGATCACGTCTGCCATGACCCGCGGCGTCGCCCGCGGCGTCGAGGAGGGCGGATTCCTCAACAACGTCGGCGATCTGGGCCGCTATCAGCAGGGCAGGGCGGCCGACGCAATGCTCGCGGCTGCACAGAACCCCGGTGGCGGCGCCATGGGCGACATGATGTCGGCCGGAATGGGTGTCGCCCTTGGTAACCAGATGGCCGGTCAGTTCGGCCAGGCGGCACAGCCCGCTCCCGCGGCCGGTCCCCCACCGCTGCCCGGGGCGGCCACGTTCCACATCGACAACGGGGGTCAGCCCGCCGGTCCGTTCAGCGTCGCCCAATTGCAGGGTGCAGCGGCCTCAGGGCAGTTCACCGGGTCCACGTTGGTGTGGAGTCAAGGAATGCCAGGCTGGGTTGCAGCGGCCTCCGTGCCCGCGCTCGCCGGGCTCTTCGCCACACCTCCCCCGATCCCGACAACTCCCACCACCTAGGCCGATGAACGATTCGCACATCCCGCCGCCACTGCCCGACGGTTCGACCGACTCCCCGCCGCCGCTGCCTCCGATGCCGCCGCGTCCTGCCGCGTCCGATCCAGACCGGGCGCTGTTCCAGGTCACCGAGCAGACCCGGACATACCCGTGTGAGAACTGCGGCGCTCAACTGGTGTTCGACCCGACGACGCAGAATCTGCTGTGCCTCAGTTGCGGTCGATCGCACGCCATAGTCCTCGACCCGGCACGCCGGGTCGTCGAGCACGATCTGGCATCGACGATGACGCAATTGCGCGGTCTGCTCGCCGCGGCGCCGCCGGCGACGACTTCGGATTCCGAGCGGGAGATCGTCTGCCAGAGCTGCGGCGGCAGAACAACATTCACGGGCACCCTGACCGCGACCCGATGCCCCTACTGCGCCACCCCGATTCAGCGTGATGACATCCACGCAGCGCCGACCAGGCTCCCCGTGGACGGGATCCTGCCATTCCAGGTCGATGACACACACGGCCGGGAGGTGATCGAGAAATGGATCAACAGCAGGTGGTTCGCCCCGACCGAGTTCAAGAAATACCGGGAAGTCGGTGCATTCACCAGCCTCTACGCGGCCTACTTCACCTACGACGCCGACACGACCACCTCGTACACGGGAATGCGTGGCGACAACTACACCGTGACCACCGGCAGTGGCGACAACCGGCGCACCGAGACCCGTACCCGCTGGAGTCACCGATCGGGCGTGGTGGGCAACAATTTCGATGACGTCGCGGTCTTGGCGAACACCGGCTTCGACACCGAACGGGTACACGAACTCGAACCGTGGCCGACCGGGCAGGCGACTCCCTTCAGTCCGGAGTTCATTGCAGGCCACCTGTGCCGCACCTACGATCTCGACGCCGATCAGTGTTTCCCCGTGGCTCAGGGCAGGATCAACGCGGGCATCGACGCTGCCATCCGCCGCGATATCGGTGGGGATCACCAGCGGATCAACAACAAGGACACCCGGTACAACTCGCTGACGTTCAAGCACGTACTGCTGCCCATCTGGCTGCTGACCGTGATCTATGCGGGAACTCCGTTCCAGGTCTTCATCAACGGCGTCACGGGTGAGGTCCAGGGGCAACGTCCTTGGAGCAAGGTCAAGATCGCGTTCGCGGTCCTGGCGGCGCTGATCGTGATCATCGCGATCGTGGCGGCGTGGGCAGCGTGGGCGTGACCACCGTCGTCGTCCTACTCGTGATCGCTGCCGCGCTCGCGGCCGCAGCCGGCGTGTTCATGATGACCAGGCGTATCCGGGACGGAGCCCTGCGCGCGAACGAGATCATCCCGGGCCAGGCGACCAACGCGCCCGCCTCGTGGTCTGGGTCCCATGACCCGGAGGCCAGGCTGCACCGCCGGATACGTGATGCGTTGTCGCTGTTGCGTTCAGACCCGCACGCGGACTACGACGGCGGCAGGATCGACGCCCGGGTGCGACTCGAGATCGCCGCGACGGAACTGGACAACCGACTGATCGCGGCGTCGAAGTCGCCGCAGCGTGTACGGGAACCCGTTGTGGCGCAGGCAGGTCTCGCTGTCACGGAGCTCGAGAACCTCGCGGCAGAGATCTCCGGAGGGGCAGACCTGCAACTCGAGCGGGTCGACGCCGTCATTCACCGCATGACGTCGCCGCCCCGACTCGACAGCCCCTGAGCAGCACACCGATCGCCGCGCGTGATCAGCTCCCCCGTTTGATCCATTCCTCGAGGTGCGGCGATTCGTCGCCGACGGCGGTGGAGTCGCCGTGTCCGGTGTTGACCTTGGTCTCGGCGGGCAGCGTGAAGATCTTCGTCTGGATCGATTCGATGATCGTCGGAAACGACGAGAACGACCGTCCGGTCGCGCCCGGGCCTCCGGAGAACAGGGTGTCGCCGCTGAACAGGACACCGAGTTCGGGCGCGTAGATCGAGCACGATCCGGGCGAGTGCCCTGGGGTGTTGATCACGACGAGGTCGGTGCCGCCGACGGTGATCTTCTGTCCGTCGGCGAGTTCACCGGGCGCGATGTCGGGATGGGTTTGATCCCAGAGCATGCGATCGCCCGGGTGCAGGAGCATCGGGGCGCCCGTGCGTTGCGACAGCTCCGGCGCGACGGTGACGTGGTCGTTGTGGCCGTGGGTCAGCAGAACCGCCGCGACCGTACGGCCTGCCACCGCATCGATGATCGGGGTCGCCGAGTGTGCGGCGTCGATGATAACGACCTCGGAGTCGTCGCCGATCAGCCAGATGTTGTTGTCCACGTCCCAGGTGCCACCGTCGAGGCTGAACTGGCCGGAGGTGACGACATTCTCTATGCGCACGGTCACAGGACCACCACCGAGCGCAGGACTTCCCCGGCTTCCATCTTGTGGAAGGCGGCTTCGACGTCATCGAGGCCGACTCGTTCGGACACGAACTTCTCCAGCGGCAACCGGCCCTGCTGGTACAGGTCGACGAGCATCGGGAAGTCACGCTCGGGCAGACAATCGCCGTACCAGGACGACTTGAGCGCGCCGCCGCGGGAGAAGAAGTCGATCAGCGGCAGTTCCAGTGTCATCTCCGGTGTGGGCACCCCGACCAGGACCACGACACCGGCCAGATCGCGGGCATAGAACGCGGTCTTGTAGGTCTCCGGGCGCCCGACCGCGTCGATCACGACGTCGGCACCGTTGCCGTTGGTCAGATCTTGGATCGCGGTGACGACGTCGTCGACCTTCGAGCCGTCGATGGTGTGGGTCGCGCCCAGGCCGGTGGCCCATTCGAGCTTGCGGGCGTCACGGTCGACCGCGATGATCGTCGTCGCACCGGCCAGGCGGGCACCGGCGATGGCCGCGTCCCCGACACCGCCGCAGCCGATGACCGCGACGCTGTCGCCGCGGATCACACCGCCGGTGTTCATCGCCGCCCCCAGGCCGGCCATCACGCCGCAGCCGAGAAGACCGACCACCGCTGGATCGGCGTCCGCGGCGACCTTGGTGCACTGACCTTCATGGACCAGCGTCTTGTCCGCGAACGCTCCGATGCCCAGCGCCGGGGTCAGAGCGGTTCCGTCCTGCAGGGTCATCGGCTTGCTGGCGTTGTGGGTGTTGAAGCAATACTGCGGGCGGCCACGTTTGCAGGCCCGGCATTCACCGCACACCGCACGCCAGTTCAGGACCACGAAATCGCCGGGCTCGACGAGGGTGACCTGGTCACCGACGGTCTCGACGATCCCCGCGGCCTCGTGACCGAGCAAGAACGGATACTCGTCGTTGATGCCGCCCTCGCGATAGGCCAGGTCGGTGTGGCACACGCCGCACGCCTGGATCTTCACGACCACATCGCGTGGCCCCGGATCGGGAATGGTGATCGTCTCGATGGTCGTCGGAGCACCCTTACCCGCCGACACCACACCGCGAACCTGCTCTGCCATGACTGCCTTTCGCCGCTGTTCCTGGTTCTCGCTCGGCACCAACCCTAGCGATAGTGGGATGGCCATGCGTGCATGGATGGTCGCCGAAACGAACGGCGACGGCCGGTGTTCGCACTGAGCGAACGCACTGGTGGGAATCCCGCGTGGACGTTGACTGTTGATACTCACGAATCCATGAAAGGGACGTCAGCTCGCGCCGGGATTGGTGAGCAGGGGTGCTCATGGGAGACAATGAACGACACACCGCACGACTGGGCAGCGAGGAGGTTCGCCATGGACGAGAAGTCCACGCTCTACGAACTCGAATTCCCAGCACCACAACTGGCAGATGACGAGGGTGACGGTCCGGTGCTGATCCACGCCCTCGAGGGATTCGCGGACGCCGGGCATGCCATCAAATTGGCGTCCGACCACCTACGACAGAGTCTCGACTCCGAGCTGGTCGCCACATTCTCGACCGACGAGCTGATCGACTACCGGTCGCGGCGTCCCCTGATGTCCTTCACCGGCGACGAGTTCACCGCTGCAGCCATGCCGGAGCTGACCCTGCATGCGATCCGTGACAACAACGGGACCCCGTTCCTGCTGTTGTCCGGCGCTGAACCCGATCTGCGCTGGGAACGTTTCGTCGCAGCAATCGGGGCGCTGTCGGATCAGTTCGGGGTGACCTCGGTGATCGGACTGAACGCCATCCCGATGGGCATCCCGCACACGCGGCCGTCGACGATCACCGCACACGGGAACAGCAAGGATCTGATCGGCTCGTTGCCCCGGTGGGGTTCGGAGCTCAAGGTACCCGGCAGCGCGTCCATGTTGCTCGAACTGCGGCTGGGTGAGCGGGGCCTGGCCACCGCGGGCCTGTCGGTCCACGTTCCGCACTACCTGTCGCAGGCCGAGTATCCAGCAGCGTCCCACAAACTGCTGGAGTCACTCGGCGAGGTGACGGGTCTGGATCTGCCGACCGCGGCCCTGGCCAATGCGGCCGAGAAGGTACGCACCCAGGTCGACGCCGAGGTGTCGGGCAATCAGGAGGTCGAGTCGGTGGTCGCCGCGTTGGAGACCCAGTACGACACGTTCAACCAGGCACAGCAGGAGAAAGCGTCTTTGCTGGCCGCCGAGGGCGACCTGCCCACCGGCGACGAGCTCGGAGCAGAGCTCGAACGCTTCCTGGCCGACCACGCGCAGAACGAGGCCGCGACCGAAAACGACGCGGAATCCCGTGACGGTGACGACAAGGGTGACGGCGCTGCGGGCTGACCGACTTCGGTGCCATAACCTGCAGTGGTGACCCAATCGCCGCAGGTCCGGCCCCTCGAGTTCCCAGCCGACACAGAGCCTGATCTCGATGAGCTGTACAGCTCCTTCACCGCCTGGTGGGCGGACCGGGGAATCTCGCTGTACCCGCATCAGGACGAAGCTCTCATCGAACTCGCGGGTGGATCGAACGTCGTCATCTCCACTCCCACAGGATCGGGGAAGTCGCTGGTCGCCAGTGGTGCGCTGTATTTCGCGGCGGCCCAAGGGCGTAGGGCGTTCTACACCGCGCCGATCAAGGCCCTTGTCAGTGAGAAGTTCTTCGATCTCTGTGCGCAGTTCGGCGCCGACAAAGTCGGGATGCTCACCGGCGACGCCTCGGTGAACCCGACGGCGCCCATCATCTGCGCCACCGCGGAGGTCGTCGCGAACATCGCGCTTCGTGAAGGCGAGCAAGCGCCGATCGGCGTGGTGGTGATGGACGAATTCCACTACTACGCCGAACCCGACCGCGGCTGGGCCTGGCAGGTCCCGCTGATCGAACTGCCCGGTAGCCAGTTCGTGCTGATGTCGGCAACTTTGGGCGACGTCGGCTTCTTCGTCGATGACCTCCGGCGCCGTACCGGCCGCGACACCGCTGCGATCACCGGCACCACCAGGCCTGTCCCCCTGGATTATTCGTATTCGACCCGACCGGTGCACGAGACCATCGAAGAGCTGATCCACAAGGACCGCGCGCCGGTATACGTCGTCCACTTCACCCAACTGTCTGCGATGGAACGGGCCCAGTCCCTGCTCAGCGCCAATATCTGCAGCCGTTCCGAACGCGACGCCATCGCCGAAGAGATCGGCGATTTTCGCTTCAGCACCGGCTTCGGGAAGACACTGTCGAAGACCGTCCGTGCCGGCATCGGGGTTCACCACGCCGGGATGCTCCCCCGCTACCGGCGTCTGGTCGAACGCCTCGCCCAGCAGGGTCTGCTGCGCGTCGTGTGTGGCACAGACACTCTCGGAGTCGGTATCAACGTCCCCATCCGCACGGTGTTGCTGACCGGACTGACCAAGTACGACGGCGTCAGGCAGCGCCATCTGAAAGCGCGTGAGTTCCACCAGATCGCCGGGCGTGCGGGTCGGGCCGGATTCGATGTACGCGGTTTCGTGGTCGCCCAGGCGCCCGACCACGACGTCGAGAACGCCCGATTGGTCGCCAAGGCGGGCGACGATCCGAAGAAGCTCAAAAAGATCCAGCGCAAAAAGGCACCCGAGGGTTTTGTCTCGTGGGGCGAGGCCACCTTCGAAAAACTCATCGTCGCGCCTCCTGAACCACTTCGGTCCCGGTTTGCCGTGACCACCTCGATGTTGCTGGAAGTGATTGCTCGCCCCGGAAATTGCTTCATCGCGATGCGACATCTGCTGGAAGACAACCACGAGACACGCGCCCGGCAGCGTTGGCACATCCTGCGGGCGCTGCGGCTGTACCGGTCGCTCATCGACAGCGGTGTGGTGCGCCGTCTGGAGAATCCGGATGAATACGGCCGCCTTGCCGTCTTGGCGGTCGATCTTCCGGCGAATTTTGCTCTCAACAACCCGCTGTCCCCTTTCGCTCTGGCGACGTTCGAGTTGCTCGACATCGACTCGGAGACCTACACGATCGACCTGATCTCGATCGTCGAGGCGACGCTGGACGATCCACGACCGGTTCTCATGGGTCAGCAGAAGAGCGCCCGCGACGAGGCGATCGCGCGGATGAAGGCCGACGGGGTGGAGTACGAGGAGCGGATGGAGCTGCTGGCCGACGTGACCTGGCCGCGTCCGCTACGTGAATTCATTTTCGAGGCCTTCGGGATCTATCAGCAGGGTCACCCTTGGCTCGCGGATACGCCCCCGCGACCCAAGTCAGTGGTGCGTCAGATGATCGAGGAGGGTATGGACTGGGGAGACCTGATCTCCCGGTATTCTCTCGCCCGCAGCGAAGGCGTGGTCCTGCGCTACCTGACAGACGTGTATCGCACGCTGCGACAGAGCATCCCGAACTCCGCCCGGACCGACGAACTCGACGATGTCGTCGAGTGGCTGGGTGACCTGGTCCGCCGGGTCGATTCGAGCCTGCTCGACGAGTGGGAGCAACTCTCCCACCCGGACGACGGGCCCGTCGATCCGCTCGCCGCAGGACTGCCCACGCCCGGACGGGCACCGAACACACGGGCCATTCGAGTGCAGTTGCGGAACACGATGTTCAGGTACGTCAACCTGTTGTCGCGACGCGCCTGGTTCGATCTGCAGTCCGCCTATCCCGACCTCGACTGGGCCGACGAGATGGCTGACTTCTTCGACGAGTACGGCGACGTCGGCGCCGGCCCGGCGGCGCGAGGACCTGCACTGTTCAGCGTGACGCGGGAGGACGATCACTGGGTCGCCAGGCAGGTACTCGACGACCCCGACGGACACCGCGGGTGGTCGCTGCTCGCCCGGTTCAGCGCCCCCGACTCTGCTGATGACGAACCCGAACTGCAAGAGATGGAGATCGTTCCCGGCTGAGCGACCGACCGGAGCACTCAATCCATTGACAGCATGTTGTCAACTATGACAGCATACTGTCATGACTTCAGCAACCGAACCGCTCACCGTGCATCTTGCCGTGTACAACACTCTCGCCGACTGGGAGACCGGTCACGCGGTCGCGCACATCAACAACCCCGAGTACCAGACCCGCCCCGGGAGGTACCGGGTCCGCACCGTCGGACCCACGACGGAGCCGATCACCACCACAGGGGGCCTACGCATCGTGCCCGACATCGCACTCCCCGATCTGGATCCGCAAAACAGCGCCATGCTCATCCTGCCGGGAGCTGCGGACTACATGACCGGCGGTCTGACCGAATTCATCGATGCCGCAGCCGGTTTCCTCGACGCCGGAGTGCCCGTGGCGGGCATCTGCGGCGCCACGGTCGCGATGGCCCACCGCGGTCTACTCGATGGTCGCCGCCACACGAGCAACGCAGCGGAGGCGTTGTCCTGGACCGGATACTCGGGTGCGGCGGATTACGTGGACGAACCGGCAGTCACCGACCGCAGTCGTTCCGGTCATCTGATCACCGCCGCAGCAATGCATCCGGTGCCTTTCGCAAGGGAGATCTTCGCCGAGCTCGACCTGTATTCACCCGAAACCCTGGCTGCCTGGACGAAGCTCTACAGTGGCGACCCGGCCGGCTACCACGAGTTGATGGCCGCCAATTCATGAGCGACCCGCAGCAACTGCTCAGCGAATCGGCACTCACCACTTTTCGCCTCAACGGGCAGTTCCTTGCCGTCGCCGAAGCGCTCGCCGCACCCGCCGGCCTGACCGCCACGCGATGGCAGGTGCTGGGCGCTGTGCTCTCAGAACCACTGTCGGTCTCCGATATTGCCCGCGAGATGGGGATCACCAGACAGAGTGTGCAACGCACGGCCGACCTCCTCGCCCGGCAAGGCCTGGTGACCTACCGCGACAACCCAGCGCACCGTCGGGCGAAACTCGTCGAAGTGACCGAAGCCGGACTCACCGCAGTCCGGCTGATCAATCCCGGGCACCGCGACCTGGCCCGTCGGCTCGGTGAGCTCATCGACGACACCGCCTGGGCCGCCGCACTCTCGGGACTACAACAACTCTCAGACGCCTTAGAGCAGCTCGACCACACGTGATACGCGGCGGCTAGGCCGACTTCACAGCGCCCAGGCCCGCACCGGTGATCGTTCCGGCGATCATCGCCGCCAGCTGGCGGTACTCGTCCTCACGACCGCTGGTTGCGCGCATCACCAGACCGATTCTGCGGCCCGGTCGCGGTCGGCCGAACCTCGCGATCGCCAGAGCGCCTCTCGCCGTTTCGGTGTGGACCGCCGTCTGCGGGATCAACGTCACCCCGAGTCCGCCCTCCACGCACTGGACAGCGGTCGCGAGCGATGCGGCTCGCGTCGGTCCGACGTCCGGGCGCACCCCGGCCAGCCGGCATACCTCCAGCGCCTGATCGCGCAGGCAGTGGCCTTCGTCGAGCAGGAGAAGGGGCAGGTCCGCCAGCGCCGCGGGATCGACTCGACTTCGGCCCGCCAACGTATGCCCGGGAGGCAACGCCAGCACGAAGTCCTCGTCGTACATGGGGATCTCGATCATGCCGGGTGCATCTGCGGGCAGTGCGATCATTGCGGCATCAATCGAATTGTGTCGCAACGCGTCGAGCAGCCGCGACGTCTGGTCTTCGACGACGCGGACGGCGAGTTCGGGTAACTTCGCTGCGAGATCACGCAACATGGACGGAAGTACATACGGCGCAACGGTGGGAATGAGACCCAACCGCAGGGTGCCCGACAACGGCTGCGCGACCCCGACCGCTGCCGCGGTGAACATGTCCACCGCCTCGATGGCCGCGGCCGCGCGAGACAGAAGCGCCTCGCCCTCACTCGTCAAGAAGACACGCCGGGTCGATCGCTCGACCAAACGCAACCCCAACCCGGTTTCGAGTGCAGCGAGCGCCTGCGACAGGGAGGGCTGGCTCACACCCAAACCTTCTGCTGCCAAGCCGAAGTGGCGTTTGTCTGCGATGGCCGCAAACGCTTTCAACCCAGCGATCGTCGGCTGATAACTTTGATCGGTCATGCCTATCACTATAGTGCTACTCATCACGTTTGCTTTTGACCGATTTACCGGCAAGATTGGTAGCACTGCGTAAGAACGTGACATCTAAGGAGAAATCTTGTCTTTGCTGACCATTGGCGACCAATTCCCTTCATACAATCTGACGGCCGTCATCGGTGGAGACCTCTCGAAGGTCGACGCCCAGCAGCCCGACGACTACTTCACGACCATCACGAGCGACGACGCGGCGGGCAAATGGCGCATCGTCTTCTTCTGGCCCAAGGACTTCACGTTTGTGTGCCCCACCGAGATCGCGGCATTCGGAAAGCTGAACGACGAGTTCGCCGATCGTGACGCCCAGGTTCTCGGCGCATCCGTCGACAATGAGTTCGTCCACTTCCAGTGGCGTGCACAGCACGAGGACCTCAAGACACTCCCCTTCCCGATGCTGTCGGATCTCAAGCGTGAACTGGCAACGGCGGCAGGCGTTCTGAACGCGGACGGTGTCGCTGATCGCGCGACGTTCATCGTCGACCCCAACAATGAGATCCAGTTCGTCTCGGTCACCGCCGGCTCGGTCGGCCGCAACGTCGACGAGGTCCTCCGGGTGCTCGACGCACTGCAGTCGGACGAATTGTGTGCGTGCAACTGGAAAAAGGGTGATCCGACCATCGACGCAGGCGAACTGCTGACTGCGAGCGTCTGAGCATGAGTATCGACAACTTGAAGGAAGCCCTTCCCGAGTATGCAAAGGACCTGAAGCTCAATCTGGGGTCCATCTCGAGGACCACGGTCCTCAAGGACGAGCAACTCTGGGGAACCCTGCTGTCGACCGCAGCCGCCAGCAAGAACGCTCGCGTGCTCAAGGAGATCGCCGACGAGGCCGCCGACAACCTGTCGGCGGAGGCGTACAACGCCGCACTCGGCGCCGCCTCGATCATGGGCATGAACAACGTGTTCTACCGCGGTCGCGGATTCCTAGACGGTAAGTACGATGACCTGCGGCCCGGGCTACGGATGAACATCATCGGTAACCCCGGCGTGGACAAGGCGAACTTCGAACTCTGGTCATTTGCAGTGTCGTCGATCAATGGTTGCGGCCATTGTGTTGCAGCGCACGAGAACACGCTCCGCGAAGCGGGTCTCGACCGCGAGACGATCTTCGAGTCGCTCAAGGTTGCCTCGATCGTGGCAGGCGTCGCAGCCGCACTGAGTACCGCCGAAGTGCTCGTCGGCTGATCGCCGCAAACCCACCTACTACAGTCAAACCCACCTGTTGCAGAGGCTGTTGCCTAATCCCCGCGGGCGTGTTTGATCGTGGGGGCGTGGCCCGATCGGGGATTGGCCCGGGGCCTTGGCCCCGGGGTTAGATGGTGGCGAGGTTGTTGACTTTCACGTAGCGCAGGAAGTTGGTGGCTGCGGCGGAGAGGATGAGTTCAGATTGTGCGGCTGCGAGGCCGCGTCGGGCGAATCGTCGAAGGGTTCGTCGGTCTTTGAGGTGGGCGTTGACGGGTTCGATGATCCCTGCGCGTTGGCGGTAGTGGGCGGTTCCTTCGTCGGTGCCGATGCGTTCTTGCATCTCTTCGATGGCGGTCCGGTCGTATTTCCCGGGCTGGGTGACTGCCGTTTTCTTCGATGCTGCAACATCTTTGGCTTTGCCGGGCGCGATGAGTCGGGTGGGTCCGGCGGCGGCGAGGTTCTCTCGTGAGAAGTAGCCGGCGTCGGCAAGGACGGTCCCGATGACCCGATCATGACC
>NZ_QJSP01000002.1 GCF_003217475.1 Williamsia limnetica
AATGGTCACGGTGGGTGGAAACATCCGCCGCGGGGTGCGTTGAAGTACAAGCCGGGGCGCAAGCTGGCCCGGATCATTCGGATGTTGGATGGGACCTGCCGATTCACCGGCTGCCAGAAACCGTCGGAGGACTGCGAGATCGACCATATCGTTCCGTTCAACCATGCCGACCCCATGGCGGGTGGGTGGACGATCGAGTCGAATCTGGCGTGTCTGTGTAAGGAGCATCATGATCTGAAGACCCGGGGGATCATCCGGGTGGAGATGCGCTGCAACCGGGAGTACTGGATCGACACCAGAGCCGGCCAGCAGGCGCGGACCAAGCCCGCGGTCCGCCGAAAACGACGGGTGGCCTGACAGCCGGTGCTTGCAACGTCGAGGGTTCGGTATTTGCCGAAGATTCACTCGGTGGGCGGTGACTGGAACTGTGTGCGCTTCCAGTCACCGTTGATCTCGTCGCGTTCGCGGACGGACTCCCGGAAACCCACTGTTGCCGAACGATTCTGAAACTCGTAGCCCTCGCGCGTGTGGCGAGAGATGCCATCGAAGACGGTGCTGATCATTCCTGAGTTCCCAACCCCTTGAGTCAGCAATGCACTGTTGAGCGCCAGCTTGCTCATGATCAGTTGATTGATCGGCACCCGTGAGATGCGTTGCAACAGGTCTTCGGTTCGCTCGTCGAGTTCGTCGGCAGGGGGTGCTTCGACAGCAAGCCCCCACTCGTGAGCCTGCTTTCCTGACAGGCAATCTCCGGTGAAGAGCAGGCGCTTGGCTCGCTGATCGCCGAGGCGATGTGCCCACATTCCGGCCGCGGGGATGCCCCACACCCTGGTCGGTGGATATCCGATCTTGGTGTCGTCGGCGCAGATGATCTGATCGGCGTAGAGCGCGATATCGGTGCCGCCCGCGACGGCGAAGCCGTGCAACTTGGCGACAGTCGGCTTGTCGGCATGGAGCAGGCTCGCGAAACCACGGTTGAAACGGCTCATCATCGCGTAGTCGATCATGGGGTCCCATGTGCGCGAAGGGTCGTGATTGCGCGCCTGCACAACCGGATCGACGACGGTGCCTTCATGCGGGTCTGGTCCCGAATCCGGCTTGCCCCCGTTCTCCGCGAAGATCGACAGGTCATAGCCGCCGCAGAAGCCCTTGCCTCGACCCGAAACCACCATGACGTGAACGCGCGGATCAAGATCGGCTCGTTCGACGACGCGAGCCAATTCGACAGGTGTGTCGGCTGTGATGGCATTGCCCTGCTCAGGGCGGTTGAACGTGATCCGGGCGATATGACCGGTCACCTCGTACGTCAATGTCCGGTAAGTCTCCGTGTTGTCGGCGGGTCTTCGGCCGGCGAAGAGCGAGTTTCTGCCCGAGGTGAGGTCGTCGCGCCACCCGGCCGGCTGTGTCCCGGCTTGCTCGGACATGTCGTCACCCCTGACGGTTCTCGAGTTTGGGTGTCACCCGTTCAACGATCGCGGCGGTGTCGACGCCGGTCGGCAGTGTGCCGAAAACGTCACCGTGATCGTGTCCGAGGCGGCTGACCGTGAAAGCGTCTGCGACAGCTGGGTTTCCGTATCGAACCAGCAGCGAGCCCTGCAGCACCTGAGCCATCTGGCCGACCACCCGGCGTGCTCGATGCTGGAGGCTGTCGAAGTCGATGAACTGGTTTTCGAGATCTGAGATCGCGTGATCGAGATGTGCGTCAGCGCCCGAGGCGAGCTTCACCTCGTCCAAGAAGGCAGTGAGCGTCTCTGGTTGTTTGGCCATCGCCCGCAGCGCATCGAGGGCAGCGACGTTGCCTGACCCCTCCCAGATCGACATCAGCGGCGCCTCCCGGTACAGCCGCGGCATACGTGACTCCTCGACATACCCGTTGCCGCCCAGGCACTCCAGTGCTTCGGCGGCATGGATGGGTGCGCGCTTGCAGACGTAATATTTGCTCACCGCCAAAGAGATACGTCGCAGTGCGTCGGCGTCTGCATCGCCTGCGGCCGACTTGTCGGTCAGATCGGCGAGCCACAGGCCGACCGAGGTCGCTGCCTCGGCCTCCACCGCGAGGTCTGCGATCACGTTGCGCATCAACGGTTGATCGATCAACGTGGCTCCGAACGCTGTGCGGTGGTTGGCGTGGTGAGCTGCTTGCGCGACACCGTTGCGCATTCCAGACGCCGATCCGAGCGTGCAGTCGAGACGGGTCATGTTCACCATCTCGATGATGGTCCGCACCCCGCGGCCTTCGTCGCCGACCAGCCAGCCCACGGTGTTGTCGTATTCGACCTCGCTACTGGCGTTGGACCGATTGCCCAACTTGTCCTTGAGGCGTTGCAACGCAAAGGTGTTGCGCGTTCCGTCCGGGAGGATGCGCGGAACCAGGAAGCACGACAGACCGCCGGGTGCCTGCGCCAAAACCAGGAAGACGTCGCACATCGGAGCCGACGTGAACCACTTGTGTCCGGTGATCCGGTAAGTCCCGTCAGCGGTGACGGTGGCTGTCGTGGTGTTGGCGCGGACGTCGGAGCCGCCCTGTTTCTCGGTCATCGACATACCGGCCAGCAGTCCTGCCTTCGACTGCGGCGGACGCAAGCCCGGGTCGTAGGTGGTCGACGTCAGCCCGGGTTCGTACAGCGCCGCCAGTTCTGGGTTCGCGCGCAGGGCCGGCACCGCGCCGTACGTCATCGATATCGGGCAGCTGTGGCCGGCGTCGACCTGGCTCCACACGGCCATCTTCACGGCCCGGACGAAATGCGGGTTGGGTGTCGACTGCGTCCACGGCGTGCCCCCCAGCCCGAATCCGACTGCCTCGGTCATCAGGTGGTGGTACGCGGGGTCGTAGTCCACTTCGTCGATCCGATTGCCATATCGATCGTGTGTCCTGAGCGTCGGGGGATTGGCTTCCGCGCGGTCACCCCATTGGATGGCTTCGGCACTACCGGCGAGTCGGCCGATCCGGTGTAGCTCGTCGAGGATGTGATCAGCGCCGGCGCGGTGAACCGCGTCGAGGATCGACGGGGTGTTGGCCGCGTCGTAACCGACCAGTTCAGGGACCTGATTCGTGACGAGGTGAGTAGGCATGTCTCGATTATATTACATATGTGGTCACATGCGCCAGGGAATTGTAATGATCGCGAGACGCGATAGCATCGTGCGATGACTACGGGCGCTACAGGTGTTCGAAAGCTGACTGCACGCTCGGTCATACTCAGTGCATTACTCGGTTTTCAGTCCGCGCAGGCGCAGGTCCGCGGGGTCCTCGCGTTGGCCACGGAGTTAGGTTTGCAGGAATCGGCCGTTCGCGTTGCCTTGACGCGGATGGTTGCGGCCGGCGACCTCGAACGCCACGACGGCATGTATCGGTTGTCGAGTCGGCTGATCGAACGGCAGCGCCGACAGGACGAGGCACTGCATCCCGGGGCAGGGCCCTGGGACGGCCGGTGGAGCATGGCCGTGGTCACCACCGGCGCCGCCGGTTCCACAGATCGCGCCGCTGTGCGCGACGCGCTGCGCGCCGCCCGTTTCGGTGAACTGCGGGAGGGGGTGTGGACCAGACCCGCCAACGTCGGCGTCGTACTGAGTGCGGAAGTTCGCGGCCGGCTCACCATGTTCTCCGCGGTGCCGGAGGAGTCGCAGGCCGACTTGGTGGCGCGCTTGTTCGCGCTCGAGTTGTGGGCCGACACGGCAGAGGGGTTGCTGGTAGCCATGGACAACGCAACGGCGGTGTCCGAGCGCTTCGAGGTCGCGGCCGCGATGGTGCGACACACGCTCGACGATCCGTTGCTGCCGGCCGAACTACTGCCTGCGAACTGGCCGGGGGAGCGCTTGCGCGAAGGCTACGAAAACTTCCGGAAGGAACTGACCGCCCTCGCGGAGAGGGTTTTTGCTGCGGGCTGAGATGTCACCCGAACTCGCATTGCTTCGGAGCGCAAGTTCGTCGGATGATTCGAGCGAATGCACTCGCCGTCTCGGCACCTCTGATTACATCAAGGTGACGGTCGGATCAGAGTAATGGTGGCTCACCACAGCCGCCGCGGCGCGCACGAATGGAGACGAACGACATGGCTGAGCAGGTGCGTGAACAGTGGTCTACCCGGACCGTTTTCATCTTGGCGGCGATCGGCTCGGCTGTCGGATTAGGCAATATCTGGCGTTTTCCGTACGTCGCCTATGACAATGGCGGTGGAGCGTTCATCATCCCGTACCTGATTGCGTTGCTCACCGCGGGCATTCCGCTCTTGTTCTTCGACTACGCGATCGGGCACAAGTTTCGCGGATCACCGCCTCTGGCGTTCAAACGGTTGCACAAACGTGCTGAGGTAATCGGTTGGTGGCAGGTCGGGGTTTCGTTCGTCATCGCGGTCTACTACGCGGTGATCATCGCCTGGGCCGCGCGATACACCATCTTCTCGCTCGATGAGGCGTGGGGCGACGATGCCGCCACGTTCTTCTCCACCGACTTCCTCCAGCAGGACAGTGAATCGACATTTGGGTTCAACTACGTCACCGGTGTGTGGGTACCGCTGCTCCTGGTCTGGATTGCCGTGATCGCGGTGCTGGCGCTGGGCGTCCAGAAGGGAATCGGGTCAACCGCCAAGGTCTTCGTGCCGTTGTTGGTCACCCTCTTCTCGGTTCTGGTGGTTCGTGCGCTGTTCCTTGATGGTGCCGGCCTCGGCCTTGATGCGCTCTTCACCCCGGATTGGTCTGCGCTGACCGACAGCGGAGTGTGGATAGCCGCCTACGGTCAGATATTCTTCTCGCTGTCGATCGCCTTCGGCATCATGATCACCTACGCGTCGTACCTCAAACGTAAGACCAATATGACCGGGTCAGGCCTCGTCGTCGCGTTCTCGAACAGCGGCTTCGAGATCTTGGCCGGCATTGGCGTGTTCGCGGTGCTCGGTTACATGGCTCAGTCCGACGGGGTCGCCGTCAGTGAGGTCGCGAGCAGCGGCATCGGATTGGCATTCATCGCTTTCCCCTCCGTCATCTCGATGATGCCGGGTGGGCCGATATTCGGTGTCTTGTTCTTCGGCTGCCTGGTCTTCGCCGGGTTCACTTCGCTCGTGAGCATCGTGCAGGTCATCATCTCAGGTCTCCAGGACAAGACCGGCATGGCGCGTGTTCCGGCAGTCCTGCTCGTGGGCACGGTCTGCACAGCGGTGTCCATGATTCTGCTGCCGACCACCACAGGCCTCAACGTCTTGGATGTCCTGGACAAGTTCGCCAACAACATCGGTATCGTCTCGGTGGCTGTGGTGGCCCTGGTGGTCGTCTCCTGGTTCACCCGTTCGTTGCCCGCGCTGCAGGATGACCTCAATGCGGTGTCGTCATTCAAACTGGGCATCGTCTGGCGGGTGTTCCTCGGGGTGATCACCCCTGTCGTTCTCGCCTACATGCTGATCGACGAGGTCAGCACTCTGATATCCGATGGTTATGGGGGGCTGCCCACCGGATTGGTCGTCGGGTTCGGCTGGGTGGTTCAGCTCGGCGTCGTGGCGCTGGCGATCGTGTTGTCATTCCTCCCCTGGCAGAGATCAATCGATCTGACAGTCCCGTCCACCTCGAAGGAAGAAGCCAAATGAGCGCCTCAGCGATCGTGATGATGCTCATCGCGTTGATCCTGGTGTGGGGCGGTCTTGCCGCGAGCCTCATCCACCTGCGAAACAACCCTGACGATCCCGACTGATCAGCTCCGTCCGTGGGGGACTACTTCCTCCTTGTCCTCCACGGCGTCCCACACATGCCCTGGGAGATCTCCCGGCAGATACTTGTTGCCGCGACCGACGAATCGGTCGTCGCGACCAAGTTTTCGCATCGCTTCGAAGTCTTTCAGGGCGCCGAAGGCCCATTTGCCGAGCAACAAAATAGCAATGAGGTTGACTGTGGCCATTCCGGCCATGGCGACATCAGCCAGGGCCCATACCGTGCTCAACGCGGTCAGTGAACCGAATCCGATGGCCGCCAGCACCAGCGTCCGTAGTGCCTGCAGGGAGTTGCCCTTGATGCCGAGGAAGTGCAGGTTGATCTCGGCGTACGAGTAGTTGCCGAGAATCGACGAGAACGCGAAGACGAAGATCAGGATCGTCATCGGGAGGGTCGTCCAGCTGCCGAGCTGATCGGCGACCGATTCCTGGGTCAGGGTCGCACCCTCGACGGATTGTTCCGCTGCCGTTGGGTCGTAGACACCAGAGACCAGAACGATGAAAGCCGTCGCGGAACAGATGACAATTGTGTCGACGAAGACGCCCAGAGACTGGATGAGCCCCTGCTTCGCCGGGTGCGACACGGTCGCTGTGGCAGCGGTGTTGGGTGCGCTGCCCATACCGGCTTCGTTGGAGAACAGGCCGCGTTTGACGCCGTTGAGCATCGCAGCGAGGATGCCGCCGGCGGTCCCGCCGATGGCTTCGTTGAGTCCGAACGCGCTGGAGATGATGTCCCCGAAGACCGAAGGGAGCTCGCCGACGTTCATCAGCACGATCACCACGGCAAGGAGCACGTAGACCCCTGCCATGATCGGCAACAGGTACTCGGCGATGCGTGCGATCCTGCGGATGCCGCCGAAGAGGATGGGTGCGGAAATCACTACGAGTACGACAGCGATCCAGCCGGCGTCGATGTCGGTGGTGTCGCTGACTGTGGTGGCGATCGTGTTGGCCTGGACCATGTTGAAGGCGAATCCGAAAGCGAAGATGAGCAACACCGCGAAGACTGCGCCCCATGTGCGCGAACCGAGTCCCCGTTGGATGTAGTAAGCAGGGCCGCCGCGGAAGCTGCCGTCGTCAGCGCGCACCTTGAACATCTGCGCCAGGGTTGCCTCGATGAACGCCGTCGACATCCCGACGAGCGCAACCACCCACATCCAGAATATTGCTCCCGGGCCACCCAGAGTCAGTGCCACGGCGACCCCGGCGATGTTGCCGGTGCCGACGCGCGAGGCGAGGCCGACACAGAAAGCCTGGAACGAGGAGATGCCCCCTTCCGCGTCGGAGCGAGAAGCGGCGATGCTTTTGAGCATCGCGGGAAACAGGCGCACCTGTACGAACTTGGATCGCACGGTGAAGTAGATGCCGGCGCCGAGAAGTAAGTAGATCAGGAAGACGCTGTACAACTTGTCTGCCAGGAAGTCGATGACGGCGTTCACGGACCTTCTTTCCTGCACACATGTAGCACTCGGCACGGCATGCATACGTTGTATCGACAGTTAGCCTAGGCAATCGTCACATACCGCACGGCGTTGGTTCTGCGGAGATCACTGGACTGTGGCAGCGACGGCTCGATCAATATTGAGCGGAACAGACTCAACTCTTCGTGCGTTACACCTTCTGAACGGGCACAATGAGGCCCGTACCTACTTGCATTAGGACCAGAAGGAAGGTGCACGAGTGGACAGTTTCAACCCCACCACCAAGTCGCAGGCGGCTTTGTCGTCGGCAATCCAAGCGGCGGCTGCAGCCGGTAACCCGGACGTTCGGCCTGCTCACGTACTCGTCGCGCTGCTCGACCAATCTGACGGGATCGCTTCGCCGCTGCTCAAGGCGGTCGGCGTTGATCCTGCTCAGACCCGTGCAGCAGCTCAACAGCTCGTCGATCGGATGCCCACGGCCTCCGGTGCGAGCTCGACCCCGCAGCTCAGCCGGGAGTCGATCACTGCGATCTCTGCAGCACAGCAGCTGGCCGGCGAACTCGACGACGAGTTCGTCTCAACCGAGCATCTCGTTGTCGGTCTGGCGACCGGCGACTCCGATGTCGCAAAGTTGTTGGCTGATGTCGGTGCTACTCCGCAGGCCCTGCGGGAGGCATTCGTCGCCGTTCGCGGTAGCGCTCGCGTGACCTCGGCCGACCCGGAGAACACCTATCAGGCTTTGGAGAAGTACTCCACCGACCTGACCGCGGCCGCACGTGAAGGCAAGCTCGATCCGGTCATCGGCCGCGACACCGAGATCCGTCGCGTCGTCCAGGTGCTCAGCCGTCGTACCAAGAACAACCCGGTTCTCATCGGTGAGCCCGGCGTCGGTAAGACTGCCATCGTCGAAGGGCTGGCCCAGCGGATCATCGCGGGCGATGTCCCCGAGAGCCTGCGCGGAAAGACCGTCGTCTCCCTCGACATGGGATCGATGGTCGCCGGTGCGAAGTACCGCGGTGAGTTCGAGGAGCGGCTCAAGGCCGTCCTCGAGGAGATCAAAGGCTCTGCCGGACAGGTCATCACGTTCATCGACGAGCTGCACACCATCGTGGGTGCCGGCGCGACCGGTGATTCGGCGATGGATGCCGGCAACATGATCAAGCCGATGCTCGCCCGTGGTGAGCTGCGGCTGGTCGGTGCCACGACCCTCAGTGAGTATCGCCAGTACATCGAGAAGGATGCAGCTCTCGAACGTCGGTTCCAGCAGGTGTACGTCGGTGAGCCGTCGGTCGAAGACGCCGTCGGCATCCTGCGTGGCCTCAAGGATCGTTACGAGGTACACCACGGCGTCCGCATCACGGACTCCGCGTTGGTGGCTGCCGCGACCCTGAGCGACCGCTACATCACGTCCCGGTTCCTCCCCGACAAGGCCATCGACCTGGTCGACGAGGCCGCGTCGCGTCTGCGCATGGAGATCGACTCTCGCCCTGTCGAAGTCGACGAGGTCGAGCGTATCGTGCGCCGACTCGAAGTCGAAGAGGTCGCCTTGGAGAAGGAGACCGACGAGGCATCGAAGATTCGTCTCGACAAGCTCCGCTCGGAGCTGGCCGACCAGCGAGAGAAGCTCAACGAGCTCTCTGCTCGCTGGCAGTCCGAGAAGAACGCCATCAACTCGGTGCGCGACCTCAAAGAGCGTCTGGAACACCTGCGTGGTGAGTCCGAGCGTGCTGAGCGCGATGGTGATCTCGGTCGTGCCGCCGAGCTACGTTACGGCCAGATCCCCACGCTGGAAAAAGAACTCGAGGTCGCTGCGGCGAAGTCGGGTGCCACCGGCGGTGGCGACGTGATGTTGCAGGAAGAGGTCGGACCCGACGATGTGGCCCAGGTGGTCTCGTCGTGGACCGGCATTCCATCGGGACGCATGCTCGAGGGCGAAACCGCGAAGCTGCTCCGGATGGAGGACGAACTCGGCTCCCGCGTCATCGGACAGAAGCTGGCCGTGGAAGCGGTATCGGATGCGGTACGTCGTGCCCGGGCCGGTGTTGCCGACCCGAACCGGCCGCTGGGATCCTTCCTATTCCTCGGCCCGACCGGCGTCGGTAAGACGGAGTTGGCCAAGGCGCTCGCGGAGTTCCTGTTCGACGACGAGCACGCCATGGTTCGCATCGACATGAGCGAGTACGGCGAAAAGCACAGCGTTGCACGGCTCGTGGGTGCTCCGCCGGGCTACGTCGGATACGAATCCGGTGGCCAGCTGACCGAGGCCGTTCGGCGTCGCCCTTACACGGTGGTGCTGTTCGACGAAGTCGAGAAGGCTCACCCGGACGTCTTCGACATCCTGCTCCAGGTACTCGACGAAGGTCGGTTGACCGATGGTCAGGGTCGCACCGTGGACTTCCGCAACACGATCCTGATCCTCACGTCCAACCTCGGCGCCGGCGGTGACAAGGACCAGGTGATGAACGCGGTCCGGATGGCCTTCAAGCCGGAGTTCATCAACCGCCTCGACGATGTCGTGGTGTTCGATGCGCTCACCCCGGACGAACTGGTCTCGATCGTCGACATCCAGATCGGTCAGCTGGGCAAGCGCCTCGCACAGCGTCGACTGACCCTCGATGTGTCCGACGACGCCAAGAAGTGGCTCGCCACACGTGGTTTCGACGCGCTGTATGGGGCCCGGCCATTGCGGCGCCTCGTCCAGCAGGCCATCGGCGACCAGCTCGCCCGCGCGCTGCTGGCGGGCAAGATCACCGACGGCGACACGGTCTCGGTGACCACGAGCGACGACGGCGAGACCCTCGTCGTCGGGTAACCGCCAGACAAGGACCCCGGCACCCATTGGGTGCCGGGGTCCTTGCCGCGTGGGTAGAGTCGCTCAACCTTTGATGAGTCCGACAGCGACCATCGAGTTGACGACGCTCGCCGCGACAGTCCGAGCGACCGCGGCACCGACAGCATCGGCGCCCCATTCGCCACGCTCGAGTTCCTTGCCGCGCGTGTACACATCACCCGACCACGGGATGTCGCGATAGAAGGTGGGGAGCGTACCGCTCGCCGACAGCAATGCTCCGAGCGCTGCGATCCGGGACTGCGGGCTGACTCCGTCGACAAAGACCGCCCGAACCTGCGCCAACAAATCACTGCGTCGTCTCCCGTCGCCCTCGCGCAACGACGTTGTGGTGAACAGCCGCAACCTCTTCTTGCGTTCGGCAACGATGTACCCGCGTTCGACCAACCGGTCGAGGACGATCGGTCGCAGCGTCGGACCGATGGACGCCAGGAGGGTCTGTGGGTCCCGTGGCTTCTCGGCGATTCGGTCCCACGCCGACCTCAGCAGCGGGTCCGTCAGAGGGGTGTCCTCGACAGCGCTGACGAGACTCCCACGCACGCCACCCCGGTTCTCGATGGCGATCTGATTGGTGAAGGCGAGTTCGGTCAGAACCGCACCACCGAGAACATAGAACAGGGTGCCTTCGCCGGCGATCGTCCCGGATCGGGGGTCAAACAGCAGCAACAGGAGGTCTTCGGCGATCAACGGATCCTTGGACGAGTTCGGCGTGCTCATCAAGCTTGGTTGTATTCGTCATCGGTGACGGGCGACAGCCACTCGACGGCGGCGTTGTCGTCGTCGGCCTCGTTGATGGCCAGGTGCACCATCAACCGAGTCGGTGCGGCGCCATGCCAGTGCTC
This sequence comes from Williamsia limnetica, assembly GCF_003217475.1. GTDB lineage: Bacteria > Actinomycetota > Actinomycetes > Mycobacteriales > Mycobacteriaceae > Williamsia > Williamsia limnetica. Next base: position 10,808 of record NZ_QJSP01000002.1, read on the forward strand.
CTCGTTTGCTTCGAACAGCACCCGGTCGCCGGGCCTGATGACCTCGACGGGTCCACCCCGGCGCTGGCACAGCCCGACTCCTTCTGTCACGAACACGGATTGACTGAGCGCGTGACGGTGCCAATGTGTGCGGGCGCCGGGCATGAAGTGAACGAGATTGGCTGACACCCGTGACGGCGCCGGAGCGGCTGCCACCGCGTCGATGTACACGTCCCCGGTGAACCAGTCCTTCGGGCCTTTGGCGGTGTCGATCGAGCTGCGAACTATGTGCATGCTCTCCATTGTCCTCGCGTTCGAGGGTGCTCAGCGCACGAAGTCGACCTGCACCTCGGTGACCCAGTCCGCCTGATCGTCGGACATCTCCAGATAGATCTCCCGGGCCTGGCCGTTCAAGGCGAAACCTTGCTCGGACACCCAGCGGTTGAGCTCCTGATACGTCGAGTCGATGGAGTCCATCGAGCCCTGATGGATCATCGATGCGACCTCACCGCCGGGGATGTCGAAGGTGTCGAGCCCGGTCACGGGTCCGGACGCCACGGGGAAGGTCGCATGCACCCAGACCGCGTCCTCGGATTGCTCGGGTGCGGGGGAGTAGAAGGCCACGCTGGGGCCGACCGGGGTGACTGCGGTGGCCCCGAAGGCGGCCATGATCTGCGGGTAGAGCGACTGGATGACGGGTCCGATGTCGTCGCTGGTCTGGCTGGAAGCAAGGGCTCGTAGCCCGACGTTCTTGATCGGCTCGACGGTTTTGGTGAGAACGGTGGGTGTGGACATGTCTGTCTCCATTTCGATGAGTCGGAGTCTCGCTTCCACCTGGGCGAGCCGGTACTGGTCGTGGCGGATCTGGGACTGGATCTCCGCGTGGCGCAGGCGCAACATCGCTCGCAGATCAGACCCGGTGAGTTCGTCGTCGACGATCCGCCGCACCTCTTCGAGGCGCAGGCCCAGGTCTTTGAGTGCGACGACGCGGTTGAGTCGCTGCAGCTGGGACACCTCGTAGTACCGGTAACCCGTATGAGGGTCCGTGCGCTGGGGTGTCAGCAGTCCGATCGAGTCATAGTGCCGCAACATCCGGACCGATACCCGGCCCAGTTTGGCGAAATCTCCGATGGTGATCATTGCGCTCTCTACGTTGCGGTCTCACACAGTGTCAGGGTCAAGGGTGCCGCATCCGAATGTGGTCGACAAGGGCACGCTCGGTCGAAACAAAGTCCCGGTCAACGGCTTTAAGGGCCCGCTCGGCGTCTGGAACGGCAAAAACCGGGCCGCGCCGATGATGGCACGACCCGGTTCTTCGGCCGAGAGGTTCAGGCAGCGACGGGCACTGCGTTCTGGGTTTCGTCACCGAGGGCGTGTCGATTCATCCGGATCATGAAGACGGTGACGGCCAGGGCGAGAGCCATGAAGCCGGCGCCCCAGTAGAACGCCACGTCGTAGCTGTGGATGCTGGCCGCCATGAATGCCGCCGGATCGGCCGGAACGGGGTTGCCGTCGGCGCCGGCAGTCATTGCACTGCCCGAGCTGTTCGAGAAGACCTGAGCCACAATCGTGCTCAGAAGCGCGACACCCACCGAACCGCCGACCTGCTGAGCGGTGTTGACCAGTGCGCTGGCGACTCCGGAGTCCTTCTCGTCGATCCGGTGCAGGGCGACCGCCTGCATGGAGACGAACACCAGGCCCATGCCGAGGGCGATCAGGAGCTCGCTGGGCAGGACGTGGGCGAGCCACGTCGAATCCGAATCCAGTTGCGCCAGGTACAGATATCCCAGGACGCCGGAAACGGTGCCGGCAATCATCAGGGGCCTCGGTCCGAAGCGCGGAAGCAGTGAGCTGGCCGAGGCCGCGGAGATGATCAGCGCGATCGGGAACGGCAGGAACAAGATCCCGGCCCTCAGCGGCGTTTCTCCGAGGGTGTTCTGGAAGTAGTAGCTCAAGAACAGGAACATCGCGAACATGGCGGTCGGGATGATGAAGGCCACCAGGTAGGCGCCGCCCCGGTTGAGTTCACCCGGGATGCGCAGTGGCAGTAGCGGATGTGTGGTTCGCATCTCGATTGCGACGAATGCGGCAAGCAACGCGGCTCCGGCGACGAACAGCAGGATGGTCGACGGTGCGCCCCAGCCCGATTCGGCGGCCTTGGTGAATGCGTAGACAATGGCGATCAGGCCGAGGGTGACCGTGACGGCACCGGGAATGTCGTAGCCGCCGGTTCGTTTGGCAGGCCGATCCTTGATGACCAACCAGAGGCCGCCGATGGCCGCGATGATCGCGATCGGGGTGTTGACCAGCAGTGTCCAACGCCAGGACATGTACTCGGTGAGTGCGCCGCCTGCGATCAGGCCGATGGCGGCACCGCCGCCGGACACTGCTGCGTAGACGGCGAAAGCGCGTGCCCGTTCGCGGTGTTCGGTGAAGGTCACGGTGATCAGGGACAGAGCCGCGGGTGCGAGCATCGCTGCGAACACACCCTGTAGGGCGCGACCACCGAAGAACGACATCTGATCCCAGGCGAACCCGGCCATGGCCGAGGAAGCCGCGAAGCCCGCGAGTCCGATCAGGAACATGCGGCGACGGCCCAGGTAGTCGGCCATACGTCCCCCGAGGAGCAGTAGTCCACCGAACAGCAGGGTGTATGCCGTCAGTGCCCACTGCCGATTGGCATCCGAGATGTCCAGGTCGACCTGCGCATAGGGCAGGGCAATGGTGATGATGCTGGCGTCGAGAACCACCATGAGCTGGGCGAGGGCGATGATCCCCAGCGCCCACCAGCGGCGTGAGTCGCCGGTCGATTTAGGTGCGGTGTCGCGGTCAGGAAGGTCCTGCGCGATGACGGTGTTGGGTGAAGCCACGAGATCCTCAAATCTGGAAGAGGGTGGATGCTGAATCGATCTGTCGCCCAATAGTGGCAGGCTCAGACAGAAGTCGTCAAGCGACAAAATGCACAATCGGACATTTGGCGCACGAAGCAGCAATTTCGCCGAAGCGGAGTTATCATGTGGACGTGAGTATCGCGGAAATCGGAACAGGCCAGGTCAAGGCAGGTCTCCGTGAACGGAAGAAGCTTCAGACGCGCGACCGGCTGATTGCCGCCGCGCTGGAGCTGTGTGACCAGCAAGGTTTCGACGCGACCACGGTCGAGCAGATCTCGGATGCCGCAGACATCTCGCCTCGGACGTTCAACCGCTACTTCGCCACCAAAGAGGACGTTGTCCTCGCTCCGATCGAGGACATGATCGTCGCGATGGCGAACTCCCTCGAGGCGCAGCCGCGCTCCGACAATCAAATCGAGGCCCTGGTGAATGCGCAGGTCCAGATCTTGGGTGGACAATGCCCGACCGGGAGTGTGGATCTCACGCGGTTCGAGACGATGAACCGGATCATCCAGAACGCGCCGTCGGTGAATGCGCGCAGCATCGAACTGGGCGACCGGAAGATGAGGAGCATCACCGACCTGGTCGCCAAACGGATGGGCGAGCCGGCGGATGACCCGACGGTGCGGGTGACCGTCTCGGTCTACATGGCACTGATGCACATCTCGATGGATGAGTGGCGATGCGGCCAGGTCGGGTCAGCACCCGCAGACACCGCTGTTGCCGCCGACACCCTCAAATCGACGTACGAGATCTTCCGCGGGATCGCCAAAACCGTCTGAGGTCCAGGTTCAGTTGCTGTCGTCGTACTTGTTCTTCGAGTTCGTTCGCCAGTCGGAGAACTTACGGTTGACGCTCTCTGCCACATCCGAGGCAGCCTGACCAACGCCGTCGACCACCCCTCCGAGCCCGTCGCGGATCCCCTTGATCAATGGGTCTTCGGACTCGTCGAAGTTGTCGCGGTACGCCTTTCGCGCCGCGCCGATATCGTCGGCGACCTTGGCGCTGTCGTCGTCCTCGCGCCGCGGGTAGAGGCCGGCCACGATCTTTCCGTAACCACCGCGATCGACCCAGCGGTTGAGCTCTGCAGCTCGTAGCACCGAGAACGGGTGCGATTGCATCTCCAGGTTCAGCAACTTGAGGACGCCGTCGCGCAGGTCGCCGGTCCGCTCGTACTCTTTCGCCTGGGCGATGAACGCCTGGGTGTCCATCTGGTCGAGGTGCTTGCCGCCCGCCAGTTTCAGTTCCACGCGCAGCGCCACATCGAGGTCTTGGCTGCAGAGTAGTCCGGCGCGGTCGCCCGACAGCTCGGACTTGCGTTGCCACTCCATCAGTGCGGCGACGATCGCTCTCAAGGCCCACCCGCCGAGCGGGATGAACCCGATCGACGCGGCGATCCGGGTCAGGTGCATCAACATCGTTCGGTACACCGCGTGCCCCGACAGTGCGTGCCCGAGTTCGTGCCCGATGACAAAGCGCAGCTCGTCGTGGTCCATCAACTCGTACATGCCGGAGGTGACGACGATGAAGGGCTTGTCCATCCCGATGCAGACGGCGTTCACCAGCGGCGATTGGGAGATGTAGAGCTCAGGCTTGACCGGCGCGTCGAGCGTTCTCACGCACTCGTCGAGCAGAGCGTCGAGATCGGCGAATTGCCTCGGGCCCACCCGCGCAGAACTGGCGAGGTACAGCAACCGGTGCTGCCGTTCCCTCAGCAGACCCGACAACGTCTTGAGGACCTGATCGAAACCTTTGAGTCTGCGCAGGGCGGTCAGCGCGGTGCGATCGGCGGGGTGTTCCCACGCCCGCGAACTTATGCCCGGAAACGGGGCGCGCACGGATACGGGTACATGGGTCATCGTCGCTGGTCCTCCCTGTGCCGGATGAGACTGGTGCCCGGCAACCCGATCAACCGTAGCGAAACCCGCGTTCACAGACCGCGAATGTAGTTCTTTCAGACGACCGAGCCGGACGCCACCGACAGGCGTTCCCCTGGCCGGTGGGAGGTGTCGGTTCCCTGGGTTAGTTTAGGACCGTGGGGACACAGCGATGGCGGGCCGATCAGGTGCTGGCGCTGGCCCCTGATGCGGGGTCCCAGGCAGCTGGTCGCAAGCTGGCCATCCCGACGCCGTGGTCGTCGACGGGCAGCGCGGACAACGTGGTGTGGGGACTGTGTACGGGCAGCGGCAGGAACCCGTATCAAACGATCGTCGACCTCAGCGGCCCCGCGTACAGGTGTTCATGCCCGTCCCGGAAGTTCCCGTGCAAGCACGCACTCGGTCTGCTGCTGCTCTGGGCAGCAGGCAGCGTTCCGGACGCGGCGGCGGTTGGTGATTTCGCCAGGCCGTGGATCGAGGAACGTGCCGCAAAGGCTGCAGCCGCAGTGCCCCGCCCCGAACGCGCCGAACCCAAGGATCCCGAGCGTGCGGCCCGAACCGCGGAGCAACGGGCAGTTCGGGTCGCAGGCGGGCTCGACGAGTTCGAGATGTGGCTCTCCGACCAGGTACGTAATGGACTCGCCGGCGCGGAGGCGGACCCGTATCGCCGATTCGACCCGGTGGCCGCACGACTCGTCGATGCCCAGGCGCCGGGGCTGGCCCGCCGGGTCCGGGAACTCCCCTCATTGGTCACCGGTGCCCGGTGGCCTGAGCGGCTTCTGCGCGAACTCGCGATGCTGAGGCTGCTCGCACGCGCTCATGGACGCATCGATGAACTCGACCCGGCAATGGCCGCCAACGTTCGCCGACATCTCGGCTATCCGGTGGCGCGAGCCGACGTGTTGGCGACCGACCCGGTGCTCGACACCTGGCAGATCGTCGCGGTGCGTGACCGCGACGACGAACAGCTGATCACCCGCAGGGTCTGGTTGTGGGGCCACGCCACGGGCAGATGCGCTGTGGTGCTGTCGTTCTCGCCCACGGCGGCCGGCCTCGACGGTCGTTTGATCCCGGGGATGTCCTTTGCCGGACCGTTGCACTTCTATCCTGGAGCGCCGCCGCTGCGGGCATTGGTGCCCGAGGGCGACCTGGGATTGAGAACCGCGACGCGCGGATCGGTCGTCGGGACAACAGTGCAGACCGCCCTCGCTCAGCGCGCCGACGCTATTGCGAAGGATCCTTGGCTGCAGAGTTTCCCGGTGGTCATCGTCGGCAGGCCGGCACTCGCCGATGGTCGCAGGCTGCTCGTGGATGACGACGGCGTGTCCATCGACCTCGACACCAGCGACGACCGTTGGTTCGCCTTGCTGGCAGTATCAGGAGGTCATCCGGTGCAGGTGTTCGGTGAACTCGGTACCGAGGGGCTCGACCCGGTCGCCACCGAGGCTTTCGCGGCGCACCGGTTCGGCGCGGCGTGAACGGCTGGGACGAGTTGGTCTCGGCAGCGACGGTCGGCGTCGGCGGCAAGGCTCTCGACCTCGGTGAGCTCGATCCTGCGATCGCCTCCGCGGCGGCCATGGTCGATCGCAAAGACCCTGTGTCTGCCGTACTTTCGATCGCCGCACTCGACACCATCGCCACGCGGGCCGGCATGCCGACCGGTCCGCCGGTGCAGGTGATACCTCCCGCACCGGACGATCAGGGCCGGGTCATGAGCGACCGTCTTGCCGGATTGCTCGGACAAGCACTGGATTCGGGTGACGAGATGGCCACGTGGGCGATCGAGGCGATGGCTGCACGCGACGTGCGGGTGCCGCCTGAACTGATCCCGATGCTGTTGCAGCGCACCAGACGGCACGTCAGAATACGGCCCGCTGTCGCAGTCCTGGTGGGCGCCAGAGGCCGGTGGCTCGCCGAGGTCAGCGGCATCTCATCGGTGTTGCCACCCAAAGATCTGGGTGTGCAACCCGAAAGCGCCGCTGATTTCGAGGAGACCTGGGCGTACGGAAGCACGCCCGCCCGGGTGGAGGTGCTCCGTCTGTGGCGATCGGAGGATGCCGCGGGCGCGCTGCGGCGACTGGAAACGGTCTGGCCCTGCGAACCGGGTGATACCCGGGCCGCACTGATCGGCGCGCTCGAGATCGGACTGTCGGCGGCCGATGAGGTGTTCCTCGATCAGGCACTCGACGATCGCAAGGGGTCGGTGCGTGCGGTGGCCGCGCGACTGCTGAAGGACATCCCGGGCTCCCGGTTGCAGCAACGGATGATCGAACGTTCCCGGCGTCTGCTCGTCGCATCCGGCCGTGGCCGTCGGCTGACGTTGTCACTGGTGTTGCCCGCAGGCGTTGACGACTCGGCACAGAGAGACGGCATCAACCCCAAGCCACCGCGAGGCACGGGCGCCGGCACCTGGCTGGCGGGGCAGGTCTTGCAGAACACCCCACTGGGACTGTGGGAGAGCATGTTCGAGAAGACTCCCGAGATACTCGTCGGGGCGGTGGCGGATGACGACGCCGAGACCGTGCTGGGTGCCTGGGGCGAGGCAGCCGTCGCGCAACGCAACGCGACGTGGGCGGCCGCGCTGTACCGTGCGCCCGGCGCCGACCCCGCACTGATCGGCGTCCTCGACGACCCGAAGCGGAGTGAGGCGGCTGTGTGGTGGCTACGCAACCGCCGACCACCCGGCAATGTGCTGGCCCATGTGCCGGCGCCCTGGACCGATGAGGTCGCCGCGACTGCCTTGAATGCAGCACTGCGTGAATCGATCTCACCGTCGGCGTCCCCGCTGTGGCACTGGCGCGGTCTCGTCGACCTGCTCCGGCTCGGACTGCCGGTCGGCCCTGCGTATCGCTGGATCGAACAGATCGACGCGGCGCGCGACCGGATGAAGGGCGGCTGGCCGCAGCTGCTCGAACCACTCAAGTGGGCGCTGATCTTGCGCACCGCGATCACCGAGGAGATGCATGACGAATCCTGAACAGGACATCCTGCGCCCGCACGCCGAACAGCTCTACGCCGACGAACTGGAGGCGCTTGCCCGATCCGACGACAGGCCGCGGCCGCAGCGGTGGAACATGTCGCCGCCGGCGGTGGTGACCTATCTGCTCGGCGGCACGCTGAGTGACGGAACGGTCATCTCCCCTAAATACGTCGGTCCGCGACGCCTGATGGAAGTCGCGGTCGCCACGCTCGCCACCGACCGGGCACTGCTGCTTCTCGGTGTTCCGGGTACCGCGAAGACCTGGGTGTCCGAACACCTCAGCGCGGCGATCAGCGGACGCTCGACCCTGCTGATCCAGGGCACCGCGGGCACCCCCGAAGAAGCGATTCGCTACGGATGGAACTACGCGCGTCTCCTCGCCGAAGGGCCGAGTGAGCAGGCGCTGGTGCCCTCGCCGGTGATGACCGCGATGCGCGAGGGCAAGATCGCGCGCATCGAAGAACTCACCCGCATCCCCTCCGATGTTCAGGACGCGCTGATCACGGTGCTGTCGGAAAAGTCGCTGCCCATCCCCGAACTCGGCACCGAAGTGCAAGCCGCCAAAGGCTTTTCCGTGATCGCCACGGCGAACAATCGCGACCGCGGTGTCAACGAACTGTCGTCGGCGTTGCGCAGGCGGTTCAACACCGTCGTGCTGCCGCTTCCTGCGACGGCTGACGAAGAGGTGTCCATCGTGACCCAGCGGGTCCAGGCACTCGGCCAGACGCTGGATCTGCCAGAGATCCCGAGTGCGTCCGAGGAGATCCGCCGCGTGGTCACGGTGTTCCGCGAACTGCGGTCAGGGCTCACCTCCGACGGCCGCACCCGCGTCAAACAACCCTCGGGCACCCTGTCGACCGCCGAGGCGATCTCGGTGGTCACCCACGGGGTGGTGATGTCGGCGCACTTCGGCGACGGGGTTCTGCGGCCGTCCGACACGGCGGCAGGCATCCTCGGTGCCGTGGTCAAGGATCCGGTCGCGGACGCCGTCGTGTGGACCGAGTACCTCGAAGCCGTTGTGCGCGAGCGCAAGGACTGGGCCGACTTTTACCGGGCGTGCCGCGAGGTCGACCATTGACGACGGTGTCCGTCCTGGGGGTACGCCATCACGGGCCGGGGTCGGCCCGTGGCGTACTCGCCGAACTCGACCGGATCGACCCCGACATCATCTTGATCGAAGGGCCGGCAGATGCTGATCCGCTCGTCGGTTTCGTAGGATCCGCGGACATGACGCCGCCGGTCGCGATCCTCGCGTATGCGGTCGATCGTCCTGCCGTCGCCGCATTTTGGCCGTTCGCGGCGTTCTCGCCGGAATGGCAGGCCATGCAATGGGCCGCCCGTTCGGAGGTACCTGTCCGGTTCTGCGATCTGCCCGCCGCGATGGTGCTCGCCCACGGTCGTCGTGGCGACAAGGAGGCCGCCGACATTCCGGATGATGACCTCACCCTCGACCTGGCCGAGCCGGACGGCCTCGACGCGAGCGCACCGGTACGTACCGACCCCATCGGCGTGCTTGCCGACGCCGCCGGATACGACGATCCGGAACGCTGGTGGGACGACGTCATCGAAACCCGTACCGATGGTGGAGGCTTCGACGCGATAGCCGAGGCCATGGCCGCGCTGCGGGGCGAGCTACCGCCGGTGGGTGACCTCGGCGAGCGGCTCCACGAGGAACGCCGCGAAGCACAGATGCGGCAAGTGCTCCGCAAGGCGTTGAAAGAACCGGGCGTGGAGCGGGTCGTGGTCGTCTGTGGGGCCTGGCACGCACCGGCGCTGATGGGCAAGTTGCCGCCCGCGTCCGCCGACGCGAAAGTGCTGCGCGGCACCCCCAAGGTCCGGGTGAAGCTCGCCTGGGTGCCCTGGACGCATTCGCGGCTGGCCTTTGCCTCCGGATACGGCGCGGGCGTGGTCTCGCCCGGCTGGTATCACCATCTGTTCACCCAGCCGCAGGAGGTGATCACCCGCTGGCTCATCAAGGTGGCCCGACTGTTGCGGGACAAAGACATTGCGATCTCCTCGGCGCACGTCATCGAAAGCGCCCGCCTGGCCGAAGCCCTCTCGTCGCTACGCCGCCGGCCGTTGCCCGGGCTCGCCGAGGTCACCGAGGCCATCGAGGCGGTGATGTGCGATGGCGACGACTCCGTGATGGCGCTCATCAACGACGAACTGGTGATCGGCGAACTGCTGGGCTCGACGCCTGCCGATGCCCCGACCGTCCCACTCGAGGCGGATCTGCGCGCCACCGCCCGGTCGGCCAGACTCAAGATCGACCCCATGATCAAGCAAGTCGTCCTCGATCTCCGAAAACCGACGGATCTGGCGAAATCTGTATTGCTGCATCGGCTCGCATCCCTCGACATCGACTGGGGCGTGCCCGAAGACGTCAGCGGTTCGGGCACCTTCAAGGAAGGCTGGCGACTTGCGTGGAAGCCGGACTTCGCGATCGACATCGTCGTCGCGGCGGTGTGGGGCACCACCGTCGAGGCCGCCTCGACCAGCAGACTGATCGACCGCGCCACGACCGCGTCGCGTCTGGCCGAGATCACCTCCGTCCTAGAGCAGGCGTTACTGGCCGACCTCCCGGAGGCCGTCAGCCGGGTGCTCGGCGCCCTGCGAGACCGCGCTGCCATCGATCGCGACGTCGAGCATCTGATGAACGCGCTGCCCGCACTGTCGCGGGCTCTGCGATACGGCGACGTGCGCGGCACCGACACGCGGGCGCTCGCCGAGGTCACCACATCTCTGCTCACCCGGGTGTGCGCCGGCCTGCCCGCTGCCGTCACCGGCCTCGGAGCCGAGGCGGCTGCGGAGTTCCGCACCCTGATCGATCAGGTGCAGGAGGTCACCGATCTTCTCGAGCAGGGCGGGATCGCCGGTGAGGAGGCGGCGAGCTGGCGCACAGTGCTCCGAGCGCTGGCCGACCGGCGGGACCTGCACGGCTCACTGGTCGGTCGAATCGTGCGTATTCTCTTGGACTCTCGGGAGATCGACGCCGACGAGGCCGCGACCAGGCTGCACCGGGCACTGTCGGTGGGTGCGGTCCCGGCCGAGAAGGCGGCCTGGATCGACGGCTTCATCGGTGGGGGCGGGCTGCTGCTGGTGCACGACCGGTCGCTGCTCGCCGTCATCGACCACTGGCTCGCAGGACTGCCCGACGAGCAGTTCGACGAGTTGGTTCCCTTGCTGCGGCGCACGTTCAGCTTGTTCGAAGCGGGTATCCGCCGCAACATCGCGGAGTCGGTGAAGGGAATAGGTGGCGGCGTGATCGCGGTGGCCGCACCCTCGCAGATCGATGCAGACCGTGCGGCGCCGGCCGTGGCTGTCGTCGCGGACCTGCTGGGTCTGCAGCAGGCAGTGGAGGACAGTGCTGATGTCTGAGCAACCCGAGCCGGATCAGGCAGAGGACGCGCGCCTGCGCCGCTGGCGGATGGTCGTCGGGTCGCAGGCCGATGAGGCACTCGGCAAGCCCGGTGGCAGACAGATGCAGGAGATGGACAGCTCGCTCGCCGCGCTGTACGAGGCGCCCCGCAGCCGCCGGGGAGGCCTCGGCGGATCGGCGCCGTCGGTCGCGCGCTGGCTCGGAGACATCCGGAAGTATTTCCCGTCCAACGTCGTTCAGGTGATGCAACGCGATGCCGTCGAACGGCTGGGGATCACCGCACTGCTCGCCGAGCCAGAGCTGATGGACACCGTCGAAGCGAACATCGACATGGTGAGCACCTTGATCGGTCTGGGCAAGGCGATTCCCGAGACCTCACGAGCTTCGGCCCGCACTCTCGTGCGCAAGGTGGTCGACGACGTCGAACGCCGGATCGCCGATCAGACCAGGGCGGCGATCACCGGAGCGCTCAATCGGGCTGCGACGACACATCGGCCCAGACCTGCTGACATCGACTGGAATCGGACGATCGCGAAGAACCTCAAACACTATCTGCCCGAGTATCGAACGGTCATCCCGCAGCAGCTGGTGGGACACGGACGCCGTTCGCAGCAGCTGGGTCGCGATGTGGTGGTCGCCATCGATCAATCCGGGTCGATGGCGGCGTCGATCGTCTACGCATCGATCTTCGGTTCGGTGCTCGCCTCGATGCGATCGATCCGTACGTCCTTGGTGCTCTTCGACACCGAGGTCGTTGATCTGACCGACGAATTGGACGACCCGGTGGATGTCCTGTTCGGGGCCACTCTCGGGGGCGGTACCGATATCAACCAGGCGATCGCCTACTGCCAGGGCCTGATCACCCGGCCGACCGAATCGATTTTCGTGCTCATCTCGGACCTGTACGAGGGTGGTCTCCGGGACAAGATGCTTGCCCGGGTCGCGGCGATGACCGCCGCCGGTATCACAGTGATAGTGCTGCTGGCGCTGTCTGACGAGGGTGCCCCCGCTTTTGACCGTGACATCGCAACGGCGTTGGCCGACATGGGTATTCCGGCCTTTGCCTGTACGCCCGACGCCTTCCCGGAATTGCTGGCGGTGGCGATCGGGCGCGGCGACATCACGGCCTGGGCGGCCTCGAAAGAGCTGGAGCAGCGCGGGATGTGAACGTCAGGCGGGGATCTTCTCTGCTGCCGTCGCGATCAGGTCGAGCGAATAGGGAACCGAGTAGACCGTCGGGGTGCCCAGGGCGCTTGCGTTGTTGTTGTCCAGGAAGACGGTGGCGCCCGACTTCACCGCGGTCCGGTTCGCCCAGCCCGGCAGGGCGTCGAAAGCGGCGGGGTCGCCGCCGAGTGGCCACAGGACCAACAGGTCGGAGTCGAGTAGGTCGGTGCGCTCGGCCGACACCAGCACACGGCTCTGACCCTGCGCGACTTCCTTGATCTTGGGGTCGAGGACAAAGCCCATCTGGGTCATGAGTTTGGCGCTCGGGTCGTTTTCGTCGGCAACCAAACCGATCTGACCCTCATTGGTCAACTGCCCGAACGAGAAGGTCTTGCCCTGTGAGTTCGGGTGCGCGGCCTTGAAGTCGGCAATGTCTTTCTCGACTCCGTCGACCAGGGATTGGGCTTTCTCCTGCTTGCCGAAGATCTTGCCGGCGGTGAGGGTGACGTCTTGCCATGAATCCATGACCGCGTCTTTCTGCATCACCGGGATGACCGGGGCGACCTGGCTCAGGCGTTTGTACTCGTCTTCACTGCCCAGGTATCCGGCCAGGATGAGATCCGGCTCGAATGCAGCGAGCTGGGGAACACCGATCGAGTCGACTCCGAAGAAGGGGACGATCTCGGACTCGTGCGCCGGCGTCCACTCGAACTTGTTGTTCTCGCCGGAGTACCCCTCGGTGACGTACTCGGCCCTGATCGGCACGTCCAGGGCGACCAGCGCATCGGTCCAGTTGCCCAGCATGGTGACCACCACCTTCGGCTCGGAGTCGATGGTGGTGGAGCCGAACTCGTGCGCGATCGTGATCGGTTCGAACCCGGTGCTCTCGGACTTCTCGTCGTCCGGAGAACTGCAGCCCGCGACCACGAGCGCCATCGTCATCAGTGCGGTTCCCACCACACCGGCCCGACGTGAGAACTTACTCAATGCTTACCCCTTTGTGCGTACCGCTGCGTTGCGGTTAGGGGAGCCTAACCAATAGTGCGATGTCGAGGCAAGGCCAGGTCGGCAGCTCCTACTGGGTGCGCGATTTCTGGGTCGCGGCCGGCGAGGCGTCGGTGTTGCCGTACTTCTTCTGCCGCCAGACTCCGATGGCTACGATGACCACAGCAGAGATGGTCGAGAGGGTGATCGCATCGCGCTGGTCGGAGTCGAAGGCCATCAACAACAGAACCGCGACGATGAACACGATCACCGCGACGGTCAGGTACGGGAACAGCCACATGGTGACCGCGGGTTTGTCGCCGCGCGCCCGCATCGTCCGACCGAGGACGAATTGGCTCACGGCAATCGACAGATAGACGAAGAGGGCCACGGCACCGCTGGTGGCCAGCAGGTAGCCGAAGATCTTGTCCGGCAGCACGTAGTTGCCGACGACCGCGAGAAATCCAAGGGCCATCGAGGCGATCACCGACACCCACGGCACCCCGTTTCCGGTCAGCTTCGTCACCGCAGAAGGGGCCTCACCACGCTCGCCGAGCGAGAACAACATCCTCGACGCGGTGTAGAGAGCGGAGTTGAGGCAGGACGCCACCGCGGTGAGTACGACGACGTCCATGATCTGTGCCGACGCAGGGATGCCGATGGCCTCCAGCACCGTCTGGTAGGAGCCGTCGTCGAGTTGGTTGTACGGGACCAGGGCCACCACCACGAAGATCGAACCGATGTAGAAGATGCTGATGCGCCAGATCACAGAGTTGACCGCTTTCCGAATCCCCTTCTCCGGGTTGGGTGATTCGGCTGCGGCGATCGTGACGATCTCGGTACCCATGAACGAGAACATCGTCACCAGCATGGCGGAGATGATCGCGGTGTACCCATTGGCGAAGAAGCCGTCCGGTTCCCACAGATGGCTGACCCCACTGGTCTCCGACCCGGGGAACAGGCCCAGGATCGCGACCACGCCGATGGCGATGAAGGCAACGATGGCAACGACTTTGATGAGTGCGAACCAGAACTCGAACTCGCCGTAGTTCCCGACGCTGACGAGGTTGGTCGCGGTCAGGAGCAAGGTCACCGCCAGTGCCCAGATCCACTGTTCACCGCCGATGAGCTTGCTGAAGATCTCTGCGGCCGCGGTGGCTTCCACCGGGATGACGAGGACCCAGAACCACCAGTAGAGCCAGCCGACGGAGAAGCCCGCCCAACGGCCCATCGCGCGGTGGGAGTAGACGGAAAACGATCCGGTGTCGGGGTTGGCGGTGGCCATCTCGCCGAGCATTCGCATCACCAAGATCACCAGCGTGCCCGCGAGGGCATAGGAGATGAGGACGGCGGGGCCGGCCTTCTCGATGGCGGTGGCCGATCCGACGAACAGACCGGCGCCGATGACGCCTGCGATCGAGATCATGGTGATGTGTCGCGGTTTGAGCGAAGTACCCAGCTGTCCCGGTGCCGCGTTTGTGCTGCCGGCCGCGTGCTGATCCTCGGTTGTCATGTCCGACCTCCGGTTTGTCCCTGCAAGGTTGTCCCCGGGGTCGCGCGGGATCAAACAACGGACATTTAGTTCACATGGACCGATGTGTTGCGCTATGCGAACATCAACGCATGGACAGCAACATCCTGTCTCTGGTGCCCGAACCCGAGACGCCCGGTGCGACCACCGGCATCGGCATGGTGTGCCCCTTCGACATGGCCCTGGACAGAGAGCTGTGGCGATGGATGCCGTGGTCGGTGTCGCTGTATTTCACCCGCACCCCGATGCCGCCGTTGTCGCTGGTGGATGTCGACATGGTCAGCGCGCTCGGGGAGCATTCGCAGATTCGGGATGCTGTCCGCAGTGTCCTCGGGGTGCGGCCCGCCGCTGTTGGCTATGCCTGCGCGTCGGGAAGTTTTGTGCACGGTGTCGCAGGTGCCAAGGCCTTGTCGGACTGCATGCGCGACGCCGGAGCCCCGGCGGCGATCACGACGTCCGAGGCGCTGCTGCGAGCCCTCGACGTGCTCGATCTCGGGCGGGTCGCTGTCGCGACACCTTATGTCGCATCGCTGACCGACCTGCTCTGCGACTTTCTCGCCGAAGCGGGCCGGACCGTGGTCTCGCAGGCAGGACTGGGCTACGACCACGACATCTGGACCATTCCTTACCGCGCGACCGCGGATCTGATCCGGGCCGCCGACAGCCCCGAGGCCGACGCCATCTTTGTCTCCTGCACCAATCTGCCGACCTACGACATCCTGTCAACGCTCGAGGCCGAGCTCGGCAAACCCGTGTTGTCAGCAAACCAGGTGACCGCGTGGGCGACGTTGCAGGAGGCCGGCGTCGTCGACCACGCCGCCGAACCCTGCTCGGTGCAGTCGCTCTTCGGTCGCGTCGCCTGAGTAGTGTTCTGCACATGACCGCACCGTTTGGGCAGGCAGGCACCGCGAAGTACGTGCAACTGACGACGTTCCGAAATGACGGCACCCCGGTCGCGACCCCGCTGTGGGCCGCACTGGACGGCGACAAGCTCGTGATGTGGACGGTGACCGATTCGTGGAAGGTCAAGCGGATCCGCCGCAATCCGGAGGTGCTGGTGCAGGCGTGTGATGCCCGCGGCAAAAAGGCCTTCGGCGACATCGTGAAGGGCACTGCGGAGATCCAGGACGCCGGCGGCACCGAGCGCACGCGTAAGGCGATAGCCAAGAAGTACGGGATTCTCGGGTGGATCACCGTCAAAGGCAGTCAGTTGCGCCGTGGCGACGGTGGCACCATCGGGCTGGCGATCACCCCGCGCGAGTAGTCACCCCGCGCGAGTACTCACCCTCGGAAGAGTGTGCCCAGCTTGTCGCTGCTGATCGTGGTGTCGGCGAGTTTCAGTCCGTGCCAGGCCGTCACTTGATTGGCGGTCAGTACGGGCTTGCCCAGGGTCTCTTCGAGTTCGGGGATCCAGGCGACGGTGTGCAGCGCGGTGTCGGGGATCAGCACCGCCTGGGCATCGGGTGAATCGTTGCTCTTGGCCAGTTCGAGGACGGCGTCGTGGTCGAGTCGGCCGGCCATCGCCGCGGTCGGGATGTCATGAGATACCAACTCGGTGACCTCGATGCCGGCGTGCCCGAGAAAGTCCGCGAAGTGCGACGCGACGTCGTCGGGATACGTCGCGGCGATCGCCACCCGTTGCACGTCCAACTCGCGGCACGCAGCGGCGAACGCAATGGATGTCGACGCCGCAGGTCGCCCCACCTCCTCGCTGATCTCGGCGACCTGCTGATGCGCGCCGTCCCAGCCGAAGACGAAACTGCCGGAGGTACACGCCCACATCACCACGTCCGGGGAGAACGCGGCGACTTCGCGGGCACCCTCGATCAGGCGGTCACTGCTACCCAGGTCGAGCAGGGCGCCCACCTCATGCGCGTCGACGCCGACGGTCGTGAGTATGACGGGCAGCGAAACCTCTTGGCCCAGTATTCGTTCCATGAGCGGGTAGTCGTCTTCGGCGGCGCTGCCCGGGTACAGGATCCCAATGGTGACCGACATCGTCGTCCTCTCTGCTCGGTCCTCGACCTGTTGTCGGATCTGGACAGGGCTGGTCTGTCCACTTCGAGACCGGTACATTACGGTAAATTGTCAACAATCTACCAAGAGGTTCGCCGGATGCGGAGGTGAGTACGGACGTGGAATCGCGACAGAACTGGGGCATCCGCAGCCACGGCGCCTCCGAACTGACCACGCACTACCGCAGCGGTGAGCTCTCGCCGCTGACCATTGTCGAGGAAACACTTGATGCGATTGCCCGGTACAACCCGGACCTGAATGCATTTACGCAGGTCCACGGTGATTCCGCGCGTCGCGAGGCCCTCGAGTCCCAAGAGCGCTATCGGCGGGGCGCGCCGCTCAGTGCGCTCGACGGCGTACCGGTCACCATCAAGGACCTCTTGCTGACGGCGGGCCGGCCGACACTGCGCGGATCCGAACTGATCGATCCGGATCAGCCGTGGCCAGAGGATTCTCCGGCTGTCGCGCGCCTGCACGAAGCGGGTGCGGTGACGCTCGGGAAGGTCACCACCCCGGAGTTCGGCTGGAAGGGCGTCACCGACAGCCCGGCGTTCGGCGTGACCCGCAATCCATGGAACACCGAGCGCACATCGGGGGGCTCGAGCGGCGGCAGTGCCGCCGCCGTCGCTGCGGGTCTCGGGGTGCTCTCTGTCGGCACCGACGGTGGCGGGTCCATCCGAATCCCTGCCGCCTTCTGCGGGATCGTGGGCTTCAAGCCCACCTACGGTCGCGTGCCGATCTATCCGGCCAGCCCTTTCGGGACGCTTGCGCACGTGGGGCCGATGGGACGCAGCGTTGCCGACGTCGCAGCGATGCTCGACGTGATCAGCGGATTCGACGCCAGGGACTGGTCGGCGCTGGCGCCGGCCCCGCCGGTGGACCTCGGCACCGGATCTTTGGACGGACTGCGGATCGCCTTCAGTCCGGACCTCGGGTACGGCACCAACAATCCCGCCGTGGAGCACAAGGTCAGGGACACGTTGGAGGTCTTCACGGGACTCGGCGCGCAGGTCGAGGAGATCGACCTGGCGCTGAGCGACCCCGTCTGGGCCTATCACGCGCTGTGGTTCGCCGGCGCCGCTGTTGTCGTAGCCGCACACGGCCCCCAGGCGCCGGCAAAGATCGATCCGGCACTGGCACGGGCCCTGGATCGGCACAGCGGTTTCTCGGCCGGCGATTTCATCGACGCCACCACCGTGCGGATGGACCTCGGCCGGCGAATGGGATTGCTGCATCAGGAGTACGACCTGCTCATCACGCCTTCGATGCCCGACGTCGCATTCGAGGCCGGCGTCGATGTGCCCGCGGGCAGTGAGAATCCGGACTGGACGAGCTGGACCCCGTACACCTATCCCTTCAACCTGACCCAGCAGCCGGCTATCACGGTGCCGTGCGGGTTCGTCGACGGTCTGCCCGTCGGCGTCCAGATCGTCGGGCCCCGGCACGCCGACGAGCGGGTCCTGCAGGCAGCACACGCTTTTGAACGACAGACCGCTGCACACTCGAGTGCGCCGAAAGGTGGGGAATATGAGTAGGTATCTGCGGATCACGCTCGAGAAGCGGTCGGTGAGTGCCGTTGCCCGGCTGCTCGACGACGAGGCCCCGCGTACGGCCGAGGCGGTATGGCAGGCGTTGCCGCAAGGCGGACAGGTATATCACGGCAAGTTCGCGCGCAACGAGATCTACACACTCCTACCGGCTTTCGCCGACACAGAACCGGGACCAGAGAACACCACCGTCACCCCGATCCCAGGAGACCTGTGCTACTTCACATTCGACGGAACACTCGAGAACTCCGCATATGGGTACGACAGCGACAGCGCGGCACGGGGTCACACCTTGCTGATCGACCTGGCGGTGTTCTACGGCCGGAACAACCTGCTCATCAACGGCGACGTGGGGTGGGTTCCCGGCAACGTCTTCGCGACGATCGAAGAGGGACTGGGGGAGTTCGCCGCGGCCTGCAACGATGTCTGGATGGGCGGCGCGCGCGGTGAGACGCTCACCTATCAGAGAGTGGACTGAGCAATGACCGAACCGATGAAGGCTCCCGACACCGCACGAAAACGCGCGGCTCGGTCCAGGGTCCTCGAGCCGCTCGTGCAGGAGTCGACGCCGGCAATCATCGCCAGGCAGCTACGCGCGGCCATCGCCGGTGGCGACTTCGCTCCGGGATCACAGCTCACCGAATCGGGGCTCGCAGCCGATCTCGGGGTCAGCCGTGGCCCGTTGCGCGAGGCGATGCAGCGACTGACCCAGGAAGGTTTGCTGGTCAGCTACCGCAATCGCGGGTTGTTCGTCATCACGATGGACGACGACGACATCCGCGACATGTACGTCGCCCGGACGGCCATCGAACGTGCGGCGCTCGAGCAGGTCATCCTGCGCAACCCGGACGAGGCGGTGGATGTTCTCCGTGGGTGTGTCGAAGAGATGGAACGGTATGCCGATGAACCGAACGGCCCACAGATAGCGGACGCTGACATGGGCTTTCACCACGCACTTGTCGAATTGGCGGGTAGTCCGCGGCTCTCGCGCCTGCACGAGACGATCTTGGTGGAGACCCGGATGTGTCTGGGCGCGATGCGCGGGACGTATGCTTCCTCGGAGGAACGCATCGGTGAACATCGTCGGCTGGTCGAGGCGATCGCAGTGCGCGACATCAAGGCCGCGGACGAGATCATGATCGACCACATGCGCGATGGTTTGCGCCGCATCATTGCGGAACCGGGGGCGGTATCGCAATTCGCCGGTGCGGGGATGGCACCAAGTTCTAACGTACCCATGAACCGTCCGACAGCGGACTCGAAGCGCATCGGACCGCACACCTGACCTGCAGCATCCGCGGGCCGCGTACCACCTAGGAGGCAGCCACACAGAACCGAATGGCAACACCTGCTCTCGAGCATCCGGGGGCAGTTGCAATTTGTGGGCCTCGAAGACACCGGATCGATTGAATGTCTTCAGTTTTGAGGAGGTATCGATGAGCCCAGATATACAGAAGAAGTCTGCAGTACCACCGGGTTTCCCGGATCCGGAGTCCCCGGAAGGCAAGAAGCTACTACGCAAGGCGATCGGTGCATCCGCCATCGGCAACGCGACAGAGTGGTATGACTACGGCGTCTATGCCGCGACCACCACCTACCTGACCCAGGCATTCTTCCCTGGCGACCTCGGCACCATCGGCACCATGCTCGGCTTTGCAATCTCATTCGTACTCCGTCCGCTCGGAGGCATGGTCTGGGGTCCGATCGGTGACCGCATCGGTCGAAAAGCTGTGTTGGCAATGACGATTCTGCTGATCTCGGGTGCCACCGCGCTCATCGGTGTACTTCCGACAGAGGCCGTGGTCGGGATCTGGGCGCCGATTCTGTTGATCACCTTGCGTGTGGTGCAGGGCTTCTCCACCGGTGGGGAGTACGGCGGCGCAGCGACGTTCATGGCCGAGTACGCGCCGGACCACAAGCGTGGCAAATACGGCAGCTTCCTCGAGTTCGGCACTCTCGCCGGCTTCGTCATGGGTACTGCGTTCGTGCTGGTCCTCGAGCTGTTCCTGACGGACGACCAGATGCAGCAATGGGGCTGGCGCGTGCCGTTCCTGTTCGCGCTGCCACTGGGGCTGATCGGTCTGTATCTGCGAAATCAGATGAACGACACCCCCGTGTTCACGGAGATGGAGCAGAAGGACGCGATCGAGGGATCTGCGTGGCAGGCCTTCAAGAGCCTGCTGACCACCTACTGGCAGCCGATTCTGGTGATGTTCGGGCTGGTGATCGCACTCAACGTCGCGAATTACACGTTGCTGGCCTACCAGCCGACGTATCTCAAGACCACCATCGGCATGACCGAGACCACCGGCACCATGGTGATCCTGATCGGTGAGCTCGCGATGATGGCCTGTATCCCGTTCTTCGGGGCGTGGTCGGACAAGATCGGACGAAAACCCATGTGGTGGGGCTCGTTGATCGGATTGTTCGTCTTCGCCTTGCCGATGTACTGGCTCATGGGCAAGGGATTGGCCTGGGCGATAGTCGGATTCGTCGTCCTCGGGTTGCTGTACATCCCGCAGCTGTCGACCATCTCGGCAACGTTCCCGGCGATGTTCCCCACGCAGGTCAGGTATGCGGGCTTCGCGATCTCATACAACGTCGCGACAGCTGCCTTTGGTGGCACCGCCCCGTTGATCAACGATGCGGTGACCGCGAACGAGGGTTGGGAACTCTTTCCCGCTGCATACATGATGCTCGCGTGTGCGATCGGCATGATCGCGTTGCCGTTCCTGCGCGAGACCGCCGGCTGCTCTATCCGCGGGACCGAGGTCCCAGGTGATGAGACAGAGGCCGAAAAGAAGTTGATCAGCTCAAACTGAGATGTTCGAGTAGGAAGGGCCCGGTCACCTGAGGTGACCGGGTCTTTTCGTCGTCCGAGCCGAATCGCCGCCCCGACCGTGCCGAGGCTGCCGGCGACGACCGAATAGTTCGAGTCCAATCATCAGGCCAGGGCGAGGAAGAGTTTTTCCAGTTCGGCTTCGGTCAAGGGCGCCTGGTCACCGTCGGCGCCGTTGATGCACTGACGCATCCCTGAGGCAACGATTTTGAAACCTGCGCGGTCGAGTGCACGGGACACGGCCGCGAGTTGGGTCACAACATCTTTGCAATCACGCCCGGCTTCGATCATCGCGATCACCCCGGAGAGTTGCCCCTGCGCCCGCCGGAGCCGGTTCAGTACTGCCGTCATCGCCTCTTCATCGCCAGTCACGGGGCATGCCTCTCTGTTTGTTCATTCATCTTGAGGGTACCCCAGGGGGTATGAGTTCGCGCCGCTATAGGTTGACTCCAACATACCCCCGGGGGTACCTTCGGCTGCACATAGATACCCCCTGGGGTATATGACCTAGATTGATTCTAGAGGAGGTCCTTCGCATGCCGGACACCACGACCACCGTTCACCAGCCCGGCTCACCACCCACGTCGGTGCCCGGCGTGCTGGGCCGCTGGGGGGCGGCGATGGCCGGGCGTTCCCGCTGGGTCTTCGCCATTTGGCTGTTGGTACTCGTCGGTCTGGGTGCAGTTGCGCCGTCAGTGTTTTCCTCCTTGGCAGGCGCCGGCTGGCAAGCCAACGGGTCGGAGTCGGTGCAGGTGCGAGAGCTGGCGCAGCAGCACTTCGGCGGCAACTCATCGGCTGCGGTGCAGGTCGTCATCCACTCCGATCGCGACACCATCGACAGCCCGGCCATGCAAGAAACCATCGCGAATGCCACCGCAGTGTTCGGCGGTGACTCCCGGTTCGGCGAGGTTGTACCCCCGCAACCGGGCATGAGCATCAGCCCAGATCAGCACACCGGCATCCTGATCGCCGGCGCGAACGCGAACACCGACGACATGGTTCGAGCCGTCGACGAGGTCAAGGGCGAGCTCACCGAACTCTCGCGCGATGGTGTTGAGGTGTATCCCACGGGAGCCTCGGCCTTGTGGAGCGACTTCAACAAAGCCAACCACGACGCGATGATCAAGGCCGAGCTGTTCTCGTGGCCGGTCACTCTGGCCATCATGGTCCTGGCCTTCGGGTCGCTCGTGGCCGCCGGTCTGCCACTATTGCTCACCATCGCCGGCCTGGTCGCCTCCGCCGGTGGCCTGGTCCTACTCAATCAAGTCACGCCGATCTCGGTGTGGGCCATGAACTTTGCAATGATGTTCGCCCTCGCACTCGGAATCGATTACGCGCTGTTCATCGTCTCCCGATTCCGGGACGCCCTCAACAACCACACCAACAAGACCCACGCGGTCGCCGAAACGATGGACACCGCAGGTAAAGCCGTGGTGCTGTCGGGACTGACCGTGCTGGTCAGCCTGTCGGCGGTGTTGCTGGTGCCGGCGCCTGCGGTGCGGACGATGGCTGTGGGCATCATGCTGGCGGTGACGTTTGTCCTCGCGGCCACGTTGACGTTGCTTCCGGCCACCCTGGGCGCACTCGGGCCGAACGTCAACGCTGCCTCGCTCCCGTACGCCAAACGCCAACAGCACCGTTCGCCGCTGCTCGAACGCTGGGGCAAGATCCTGCACAACCACCCATGGCCGTTCGCGCTCGGCTCCCTCGCCGTGCTGATCGCGCTGGCCATCCCGGTCATCGGCCTCAAAGTCGCCATGCCCTCGATTTCGGTGGTCCCCGAGGAGGCCCCGGTGCGCCAGGGATACGAATTGGTCCAGCAGCAGATGGGTGAGGGCGCCCCCGGCATGCTCCAGATCGTCGCACCCTCGGACCAGGCGCAGCAGGCTGCCACTGCAGCGGCACAGACACCCGGAATCAGCATGGTCACCCCGGCGCAACCTGCGCTCGACGGCACCGACTACGTGATAATGCAGGCGCTGCCCGCAGTTGATCCCTCCGATGCCCAACTCGGCACCATCGTCGATGACCTGCGTAGCGCATTGCCCGCGGACGCGCTGGTCGGCGGCGCCCCCGCGGAGAACCTCGATCTGCAACAGGCTCTGGACGACTACTTCCCCCTGATCGTCGGCATCATCTTGGTTCTCGGGTTCGTCCTGCTCCTGGTCTCACTGCAAGCCCCACTGATCGCGCTGATTGGCACCGTCGTCAGCCTCCTGTCGACTGCGGCTGCGTTCGGTGTCGCCAAGCTCATCTTCCAGGACGGCCACCTGTCCGACCTGCTCGGATTCACCCCACAAGGATTTCTCGACGGCTGGGGTCCGGTGTTTTTCTTCGCGATGATCTTTGCCATCGCCATGGACTACACCGTGTTCCTCCTCGCCACCGCCAAAGAACACTACGAGCGCACCGGTGATGCCGACGTCGCGCAGATCGACGGGATGGCGCACTCGGGACGGATCATCTTCGCCGCGGCAGCGGTCATGGTCGCGGTGTTCTTCACGTTTGCGCTGGCAGAGCCGTTGCCACCCAAAGAGATGGGCATCATCCTCGGTGTTGCTGTTCTGCTCGATGCAGTACTCATCAGGCTGATGTTGCTACCAGCTCTGCTCCGCCTCACCGGACGGGCCGCATGGTGGTCACCGACCTGGCTTCGGAAAGTCCTGCCCGCGATCTCGTTCTCCCACTGACAACCGCCCCCGACCCGCTAGATCAGCACGAATACGCCCACTGGAAGGAAAGCTGTTATGTCACTGTCTATCTCCACTGTTCTCAACCTCCCGTTCGACGAGGCGGTCGCACGGACCCGTGCCGCTTTGTCCGACCAGGGTTTTGGGATCCTCACCGAGATCAACGTCAAGGACACCCTGAAAACAAAGATCGATGTGGACATGGAGGAATACCTGATCCTAGGCGCCTGCAACCCGCCTCTGGCCCACCGTGCCCTGGGGGTCAATCGGCAGATCGGACTGCTGTTGCCGTGCAACGTCGTGGTCCGCACCGACCCCGCCAATCCATCGAACTCGATCGTCGAAGCCATGAATCCCGAACTCATGGTTGAGGTATCCGGAGAACCGGAACTCGCATCGGTAGCTGAGGACGCGTCCGTCAAGCTCACCGCCGCCATCGCCGCGTTGCAAGCCGCAGCATCCGCGTGAACCCCAACAGCCCGCAACCTGAAGGAGTACAGATGAGCGCAGTGACGATCTATTTCGACCCGGCATGCCCGTTCGCCTGGGCCACGTCTCGGTGGCTTGTGAACACCGCGCAACGCCGCGACATCGAGATCGATTGGCGCCAGATGAGTCTTGCGGTGCTCAATGAGGGCACAGATTTTCCCGAGCATCAGCGGCACCACATGGAAGTGTCCCAGCAACTGGGCCGTGTCCTGGCCGCCGCGCAGGACCGGGCCGGCGACAGCGCACTCGGACCGCTCTACACCGCCCTGGGCAAGCGGGTGCACCAGCAGGGCGCCGACGTCACCACAGCGATGGTGGCCCAAGCGCTCACCGAGAGCGGCCTCGATCCCCAGCTCGCCGACAGCCTCGACGACTCCACCTACGACAGTGCAGTGCGCGTGGCACACCAGCAAAGCCAAGACAGCCTCGGCGACTCCGGTGGTAGCCCCATCACTTGCATCGACGGCCAGTGCTTCTTCGGTCCCGTACTCACCGCCATTCCCGATGACCGCGAGGGTGACGAGCTGTTCGATGCCGTGCACACATTGGCGGCGACGAGTGCCTTCGCGCAACTGCAACGACCACACAGCGGACCGCCGACATTTGCTCAATGAGATCTGCGCACCGCCGGGTGAGTGCGTCGGTCCTTCAGAAGTAACGCAGGTGATTCGCGGCTATTGAGGTGTCGGGTGTGTCGCTGACGGCAACAACCCGGTGAACAGGCAGGATCGTCCACGAGGGCGTTGCGTTGCGCCGCCGAAGACACCGACTGATCGGGAGATCCAATGGAGCCGGCCGTCACGTACGAAATCTTCGACGATGGGCGTATCGCCCGCGTGTCCCTCAACCGCCCCAAGGCGCGGAACGCGCAGAATCGACGGTTGCTCGTCGAACTCGACGAAGCACTACGCAAAGCCGAGGCCGACGACACTGTGCGGGTGATCGTGCTGGCGGCCAATGGCCCGAGCTTCTCTGCCGGCCACGACATGGGGTCGGAGGAAGCCGTCGCCGAAGTCGTACCCGGGCCTGATCAACATCCGACATTTCGTATCGACGGCGGAACGAGGGGAAGCGTCGTCGAAAACAGGGCCCTTCAGGAGTGGCACTACTACTTCGAGAACACCAAGCGCTGGCGCGAATTGCGCAAGATTACGATCGCGCAGGTGCACGGGAACGTGATCTCCGCCGGGCTGATGCTGATGTGGTCGTGCGATCTCATCGTCGCGGCCGACGACACGGTGTTCTCCGACGTCGTCGCCGCACGGCTGGGGATGCCCGGTGTCGAGTATGTGGCCCACCCGTGGGAGTTCGGACCCCGCAAGGCCAAAGAGTTACTGCTGACGGGTGATTCGATCGACGCCGAAGAGGGCTACCGACTGGGAATGGTGTCGAAGATCTTCCCGTTGGATGATTTGCCCGACAAAACCCTCGACTTCGCGAAACGCATCGCGTCACGACCCACTTTTGCCGCGTTGTTGGTCAAGGACACCATCAATGGCGCCGTCGACGCGATGGGATTCCAGGAGTCCCTGAAGCACTCGTACTACATCCATCAACTCGGTCACGCGCACTGGTCGGCGTTGCACGACGACAAGGTTCCTGTCGCGAAACCGGGCCCCGACATCGACGACTGGCGGACCGCCGGTCCGCCGAAGGCATCGGACAAGTACACGCCCTGATCGTGCCTAGAGCAGGCGCAAGGCCAACAGGGCGTACGCCTTTGCCGCGATGACCAGCTCGGCGATCGAGACCGACTCGTCGGGCCGGTGCGCCTGATCATTCAGACCGCCCGGGCCGAGCACGATGGCGGGAATACCGAGATCACGATTGATGAAGCCACCGTCGCAGGCTGCGGTCCAGCCGGTGATGGAGGTGGCACCGCCTGCATCGACGACCGACGCGGCGGCCTGGGCGGCCAGTGGGTGATCGCGGTCGGTCTCGAAGCCGGGCATCGCCATCGTGACCTCGACGTCGACGGTGATGCCGTCGGAGTCGATACCCGCTTCGCTGATGGCGCCCCGCAACCACTTGGCGACCTCGAAGGCGTCTTCACCTGGCATGAGGCGGCGGTCGAAGCTGACGGTGGCGCTGGGCGCCACGACCGAAATACCTTGACCGCCCTCGATCAAGCCGGTGTTCCAGGTGCCGGTACCGAGCAGGGGATCGGGCGATTCGAGCATGCTCCGTTGATCTGCGCGGACCAGGTCGATGATCGCGGCCGCCGCATCGATGGCGTTGCGGCCATCGGCGGGACGGCCCGAATGTGCTGCGCGACCGGTGATCCGGACCTCGATGTACGACGCGCCCCGGCAAGCGACGACGGTTTCGAGGTCGGTGGGCTCGGCGACCACACAGCCGGCGAACCGGTACGGCGACGAGCGCGTCACGAAGTCCCGGATACCGATCCCGAGGTCCTCCTCATCGACGGTGCAGACGAGCTGCACCGGCCCGGGGAGCTGGATTCCAGATCGTGACAGCGCCGCCATCGCGATGACGGCGGCGGCAAGCCCGCCCTTCATGTCGGTGGCGCCGCGGCCGAAGATACGGCCACCCGCAACGCTCGCCTCGAATGGCCTGCGAGTCCAGCCGTCGCCGGCTGGAACGACGTCGGAGTGGCCCAGCACCATCAGGCCGGGGCCATCCCCGGCCCCCGGCAATGTCGCGGTCAGGTTCGGTCGTCCCGGGGCGACGTCCAAAGTCTCGACTGTGAAACGCAGCGCATGGCAGGCTCGTTCGAGCACGGCGACTGTCTGACCTTCGGTACCTCCGGGATTCTCACCGCCGGCGTCTATCAACGACCGGGTCAGGCCCACCAACTCTGTCTCGTCGATGAGATCGAGTACGACGGTTTCTCGCGCCGCGAGCTCGGTCACGAGGCGGCCAGCGCCAGATCCAGTGCACTCTTGAGGCGACGGACACCCTCGTCGATCCGTTCCGGGGTGCTGGAGGCGAAACACAGGCGCAAGGCATTGCGGAAATGACCGCCGGGCGAGAGAGCCGGACCCGGGATGAACGCGACACCCTGAGCGAGGGCGATCTCGAACAGTTCGCGGGTGTCCAGGCCCTCGTATTTGCCCTGCAACGTGACCCAGAGGAAGAAGCCGCCGTCGGGATTGGTGCTGGTGTAGTCCTCGCCGAGGTGGCTCTGCAAAGACGTGAGCATGGCGTCGCGCCGGATGCGGTAGAGCTCGCGGATCGACACGAGGTGGTCGTCGAGGCCACCGCGGGAGATGTACTCGGCGACGATGTGCTGGTTGGGCACGTTGGTGCAGGTGTCCATGGCCTGTTTGCCGTTGATCAGTAGTTGGCGCAGCGCAGGGTCTGCGTCCACCCAGCCCACGCGCCAACCCGGCGCGAGGATCTTGGAGAAGGTCCGTACCGAGAAGAGCAGGGGATCATCGGGACTCAGGGTCCGGAAGGTCGGGATCTCCTCACCGGAAAAGCGCAGCAACGCGTACGGATCGTCATCGATGATGACCGCTCCCCACTTGTGGGCCATCTCCAGCAACGCCTTTCGGCGCTCGAGGGACAGCGTCACACCGGAGGGATTCTGGAAGTTCGGGATGGTGTAGATCGCCTTGGGGGTGCGATGGGTGCGTGCCACCAGATCGGGCAGCAGGTCGACCATCATGCCCTCGTCGTCGACGGGGACCTCGAGTAGCTGCGCACCGTAGGAGAGCGCCGTCGCACTACCGTTGGTGTAGGTGGGAGATTCGGTGATGACCAGGTCGCCCGGATCGACGAAGAGCTTGCACGCCAGATCGAGGCCTTGCATGCCCCCGGTGGTGATGACCAACCGGTCTTCGCTCGCCGGATCCGGTGTCCCGGCGAGATATTTGACGAGCAGATCGAGCAGCCGAGGTTCGCCCTCGGAGGCGCCGTATGTGAACGACGTGTGGTCGAGGATGCTGCCGGCGATCTCGCGGAACTCCTCGGCGGGCACTGCCTCATCGGCCGGTGACCCCATCGCGAATCGCACGATGTCGTGCTGTTGAGCTGCGAGCAGTGAGGTCGACGAGTCGATCATCGATCCCACGAGATCCTTGGCCCGGCCGGCGAGCGGGAAGGTGGGTGAGTGGTGGGAGAGTTCGGTCGCTGTCATGGTTCTCTCACTTTCTGATCAGGTCGCGGGGAAAGCTGGTGAAGGTCTCGACTCCGGTGGCACTCACCCGAACCGACTCGGACAACTCGAATCCATAGCCGTCCATCCACATGCCGCAGACGATGTGGAACGTCATGTTCTCTTCGAGGATCGACTCGTCTTCGGTGCGGATGCTGATGGTGCGTTCACCCCAGTCCGGCGGATAGCCGATACCGATCGAATAGCCCAGACGCGAATGCTTCTCGAGGCCGTACTTGGCCAACGTCCAGTTCCAGGTGGACGCGAGTTCGCGGGTCGGAACCCCGGGAGCGATGGCTTCGAGGACGTTGTTGAGCCCTTCGGCGGTCGCGCCGGCGACGTAGTCGACGTCCTTGTTCACCGGGCCAAGGGCCACGGTCCGGGCGAGTGGGCAGTGGTAGCGATTGTGGGCTCCGGTCAACTCGACGACCACCGCCTCACCGCTGATGAACGTGCCCTGGTGCCAGGTCAGATGCGGGGTGTCAGCAGCAGCGCCCGTCGGCATCATCGGGACGATGGCCGGGTAGTCACCACCGAACTTGTCGGTGCCGGTGATTTGCGCCTGCGAGATCGCCGCTGCCGCATCACATTGCCGGACGCCGATGTCGATGGTGTCGATGGCTGCGCGCATGGCTTCCGAACACACCATCCCCGCTTGACGCATGAGCTGGATCTCCGCGTCGGACTTCACCGATCGCACCCAGTTCACCAACTCGAAGCAGTCGACCAGCTTCCATTCGGGGATTGCGTTGAACAGGGCCCGGTAGGCCTTGGGAGAGAAAAAGTGTGAATCCATCTCCATGCCGACCGAACCGCCACGTGACGCCGGGGCGATGAGGTGGCGTTGGCGCAGAGCGAATGCCACCCAATCGAAAGGATGCACGTGTGGGCGGTGCACGTAGCTCTCGGGATAGCCGACGATCTGCTCGGCAGGCAGCCACGTGGTGCGATGCGCACCGTGGGCATCCATCTCCCTGGCGAAGAACACCATCTCGCCGTCCATCGGGACGAACAGCATCTGCGGGGTGTAGAACGACCAGGCGTTGTAGCCGATGAGGTAGAAGATGTTGGCCGGGTCCGTGACGATGATGGCCGACAGACCCTGCCGATCCATCATCGTCCGAACGTTCGCCAGCCGGGTCTCGTATTCGGCATCGGTGAACAGCTGTGATCCGAGGTACATGCTTCTTCACACCTCCTTTGGTCGTGGTCGTTTCTGGTACGGGCCCTCTACGTGCGGGGGATTGCCAGATACTTGATCTCGAGGAACTCGTCGATCCCGATCTTGCCGCCCTCTCGACCGAGCCCGGATTGTTTGACGCCACCGAACGGGGCTGCCGGATTCGACACGAGACCGGTGTTGAGTCCGACCATGCCGACCTCGAGCGCCGAGGACACGCGGAGTCCACGATCGATGTCCTGGGTGAAGAGGTAACCGACGAGCCCCCACGGGGTGTCGTTGGCGAGCGCGACGACCTCGTCCTCGTCGTCGAACGGAATGATCGGTGCGACGGGCCCGAAGATCTCGGTTCCCATCAGATCGGAGTTCGGGTCGACTCCCGACAACACTGTCGGCTGATAGAAGTATCCGTCTGCAGCGTTGCTTTCGCCACCGCAGATCATCGTTGCGCCGCGTTCGACGGCGTCGGCCACCAGCGACCGCACTTTGTCGACTGCCTTCTTCTCGACCAGCGGTCCGACATCGGTGCCGTCGACGGCACCGTCGCCGACAGTCAACGCGCTCATCCGTTCGGCGAGTTTGCTGCCGAACTCACCTGCGACGCTGCGGTGTACGAAGATCCGGTTGGCGGCGGTACATGCCTCACCCATGTTGCGCATCTTCGCGACCATGGCGCCGTCGACGGCCTTGTCGATGTCGGCGTCGTCGAAGACGAGGAAGGGGGCGTTGCCGCCGAGTTCCATCGATGTGCGCATCACCGACCGCGACGCCTGCTCGAGCAGGAGTTTGCCGACCTGGGTGGAGCCGGTGAAACTGACCTTGCGGGCCAGTCCGCTGTCCATCCAGGTCTCGACGACCGAACCTGGATCGTCGGTGGTGACGACGTTGAGCACTCCCTCAGGAAGACCTGCCTCCGTGAGGATCTCAGTCAGCGCGAGGATGGTGAGTGGGGTCAGCTCTGCCGGCTTGAACACCATGGTGCATCCGGCCGCGATGGCGGGCCCGATCTTGCGGGTGCCCATCGCGAGAGGAAAATTCCAGGGCGTGATGAGGATGCACGGACCGACAGGTTCTCTCGTGACCAGGATGCGGTTCTTGCCGTCCCCGGTGGTGGTGTGATCGCCACCGATGCGGACGGCCTCCTCGGAGAACCAGCGGAAGAACTCGGCGGCGTACGCGACTTCACCTTTGGCCTCGGCCAGCGGCTTTCCCATCTCGGTGGTCATGATCAGCGCCAGGTCGTCCTGGCGATCGAGGATGAGCTCGTACGCGCGTCGCAGGATCTCGCTGCGTTCGCGGGGAGGGGTTGCAGCCCAACTCTTCTGATGTGCCGCTGCGGACTCGATCGCGGCGGTGGCATCGGCGTTCCCGCCTTTGGAGACGGTGGCGATCACCTCGCCCGTGGCGGGGTTCTCGACCTCGAATGTCGCGCCGTCTGCTGCCGGGACCCAGTTCCCGTCGATGTAGAGCCCCGTGGGTAGTGCACCGATGAGGTCGGCAGCCCGGCTCTTGCGGTCGGTGACGGTGGACGCTGTCATATCGAACCTCCTTGTTCGGCGACGTGTGTCGCGGTCGCCTGCTGTGTCGTCTGTGGGATGAGCAGAGCGGGGTCGAGCAGTTCGGCCAGATGGACCGACTGCACATCGGGAATGGTGTCGTCGGTGGCGGTCAGGTGCTGTACGGCCATGGCGCAGCTGAAACCGTCGGTCAGGACCGGGGTATCTGCGACGCGGCTGCGTAGCGCCGGGGCCAGAGCTTGCTCGGAGACGCCCATGCTGACGTCGTAGTGCCCCTTTTCGAAACCGAAATTACCTGCAACGCCGCAGCAACCATCGGCCTGGTGCACGGTCGCGGCGCCGAGTCGCTTCAGGACCGCGGGCTGGGTATTGGGTCCGAACGACGCGTATTCATGGCAGTGGGTTTGCACGGTGACGTCGGTGGGCAATGGCACCGGCGGCACCCAGCCGTCGTCGAGCAGATGTCCCACCTCCACGGCGAAGCTGCGGACCCGGGCTGCGACGCGCCGGGCGGCGTCGGTGTGCACGAGTTCGGGCAGATCCTTGCGCAGGGCGGCGGCGCAACTCGGCTCGGGCACCACGATCGGCCGGTCGGTGCCGTCGTCGAGCGCGGCAGCCGTGCGAGCCAGCACCTTTCGGGCATGTCCGAGTTGCCCTGTCGAGATCCAGGTGAGCCCGCAGCACTGATCGGCTTCACAGCTGACGGTGCGGCCCGCGCTGCCGAGGACGTTGGCCGTCGCCGCTGCGACGTGCGGTCGAAAGGCCTTGGTGAACGAATCGACGAAGAGCACGGTATCGGCGGACGGGTCGGTGTGCAGTCCGACCATCCCCGCACGGACCTGTTTCCGTCTGGCGAAGGCGGGCATGGTGCGTCGGGGATCGATGCCTCCGGCCTTGGCGGCCAACGTCGACAGTTTGCTCGACAGCGTCTTGTTGATCAGCGGCGCCAGTGTGCCCGCCACTGCGAGCCAGGCCGGCATCCAGCCCAGCGAATAGTGCGACAGGGGGCGCATCCGGCCGCGATAGTAGTTGGAGAAGAACTCCGACTTGTAGGTCGCCATGTCGACGCCCACCGGACAGTCGGTCGAGCACGCCTTGCATGACAAGCAGAGGTCGAGGGCTTCGCGCGAATTCTCGTCTCGCCAGCCAGATTTGATGTCAGGTGCGGTGCGCACCATTTCTTGCAGCACGCGGGCACGCCCGCGGGTGGAGTCCTTCTCGTCCCGGGTTGCGCGGTAGCTCGGGCACATGACACCGCCGGAGTCCGAACGGCAGCGGCCGACGCCGATGCAACCTTGGACGGCATGGATGAAGGGGTCGAGGCCCGGTTGTCCGTCGGCGCCCACCCCAGGGGTTCCGAGGTCGAAGCTCGTCTGCCACCGACGATTCGGCACGTCTGCGAGGACCAGGTTCTCATCGAGCGGTTCCGGGTCGACGATGCTGCCCGGGTTGAGGATGCCGGTCGGATCCCAGATCTTCTTGAAGTCGCCGAAGGCCGAGATCATCTGCGGCGAGTACATGATCGGCAGCAACTCCGACCGCGCACGACCGTCGCCGTGCTCTCCCGACAGCGAACCGCCGTGTGCGACCACCAACGCGGCAGCGTCGGTGCAGAACGCCCGCATGACGGCCCGACCTTCCGCGCTCCGTAGGTCGAAGGTGATGCGCACGTGCATGCAGCCGGCGCCGAAGTGGCCGTACATGACGCCGGTCAGCCCGTGGTGATCGAGCAGATCGGTGAAACCCTCGAGGTAGTCGGCGAGGTTCTCCGGCGCGACCGCGGAATCCTCCCAGCCGGGCCAGGACTCGTAGGTGCCGCCGTGCCCACCCTCTTCGGGGTTGATCTCTTCGGAGCTGACGAGTCGCGACGAGAGCCCGGCACCGTCCTCCCGAACGCGCCAGAGCGAGATACGCTGCGCGGGATCGGGAACGGTGCGACCGTCGACGAGGCGCCCGTTGGCCCACAGTTTCTCGAGCAGATCAGCCGCGGCCTGTTCGACGTCCACGGCGCTTTCCTCGTCGAGGTCGATGTAGAGCCAGGCGTTGCCGTCGGGCAAACCCGCCACCGAGTCGTCGCCGCGCCGAGCCCGCATCGTCTGCACGATCCGTTCATCGATGCCCTCGATGGCCGACGGCGCGAACTCGAGCAGGGTGGGGACGTCGCGGGCAGCATCGACCACGTTGCGATATCCGAGGCACAAGAGCAGTGCGCGGGTGGGAGCGGTGACGAGACGGACCCTGGCGGACACCACGATGGCGCAGGTGCCTTCGGTGCCGACCAACGCTCGGGCGACGTCGAAACCATTCTCGGGCAGTAGTTTACCCAGATGATATCCGGAGACCTGGCGCGGGATCTGCTCCATCTCGGTGCGCAGGGCGCTCAGGTTTGCCGAGGTCAGCTCGCGCATTGCCGCTGTCAGCTCCGCGGCCCGCGCCGCAGCGGCACCGTCGGACGGATCGGTTGCCACGAGTCCGTCTCGTAGGGCGGTCAGCCGTAGCCCTTCGGCGGTCACCAGATTCAGGGACTCGACGTGATCGGTGGTGCGGCCATAGCGCACGGAGTGGTTGCCGCACGCATCGTTGCCGATGGCGCCTCCGAGGGTGGCACGCGACTGACTCGACGGGTCGGGTGCGAACGTGAGGGCGCCACCGGTGGCGCCCCGCACCTCTCGCTGGAGAGTGGTCAGGACGATGCCTGACTGGGCCAGCGCAGTTTTTCCCTCGGGGTCGACATCGAGCACCTTGTCCATGTAACGGGAGAAGTCGAGCACGACTCCTTTCCCGATCGCGTTGCCGCCCATGCCGGTACCACCGCCACGAGCGGTGAGGGTGAGGCCGTTGCGGTGACAGTAGGCGGCGACCGAGGCCACGTCCTGATCGGTGCGCGGGAACACCACCACCAGTGGCGTGAGCCGATAGTTGGAGGCGTCGTAGGAGTATTCGGTGAGACGGCGCGATGAGGCGTCGGCGCTCAGTCCGAGCGCCTGGAGGTCGGCGCTGATGCGAGTCCCGGTCGATGCGGGGTCCATGACCCTCGCTACCCGAGGGCCGCGGTCAGCGCCGCTTCAAACCTGTTGAGGCCGGTGGCCATTTCCTCTTCGGTGACAACCAGTGCTGGGATGAGCCGCACGACGTTGCCCATGGGACCGCACGTGAGGGTGAGCAGCTTCTCGGGTATCGCAGCCTGCTGAACCGCGGCAGCCGCGACCGCATCGGGCTTGCCGTCGCCATCGATGAACTCGATGCCCGCCATGAGGCCGAGGCCGCGGACGTCACCGATCTGCGGAAACTTCGGGGCCAGCTCAGACAGGCCACGCAGCATCTGGTCACCGCGTATCCGTGCGTTCTCGACCAGGTTCTCCTCGGCGATCACCTGCAACGTCGCGACCCCGGCCGCGGCAGCGACCGCGTTGCCGCCGTACGTGCCGCCCTGCGATCCCGGCCAGGCCTTGGCCATCAATGACGTCGGGGCCGCGATGGCCGAGATCGGGAAACCGGAGGCGATGCCCTTGGCGGTGATGAGGATGTCGGGGATCAAGCCTTCGCTGTGCTGGTGTCCCCAGAACTTGCCGGTACGGCCCACACCGGCTTGCACCTCGTCGAGGATCAGGATGATGCCGTGTTTGTCGGCGCGCTCGCGCAGCCCGGCCAGGAACGCGGGCGGGGTCGGGAGATAGCCGCCGTCGCCGAGCACCGGCTCGATCAGGAACGCGGCGGTGTCGTTCGGTGCGACACGGGACGCGAACAGATAGTCGAGCTCACGTAAGGCGAACGCGACCGCGGTCGCCTCGTCCCAGCCGTAGCGGTACGCGTAGGGGAACGGCGCCATGTGGACCCCGCCCATGAGCGGGGAGAAGCCTGCCGAGAACTTGGTGCCTGCGGTGGTCAGCGTCGCCGCGGCCACGGTGCGACCGTGGAAGCCGCCCTGGAAGACGACGATGTTCGGGCGTTCGGTGGCCATCCGGGCGAGCCGGACCGAGGCCTCGACGGCCTCGGATCCCGAGTTCGCGTAGAAGACGGAGTCGAGCCCGGCCGGCAGGTGCTCGCCGAGCTTGTCCGTCAGCTCCAGCAACGGCTTGTGCATCACCGTCGTGTACTGGGCGTGAATGATCTTCCCGCACTGCTCTTGTGCGGCAGTGACGACCTTGGGATGGCAGTGACCGGTGCTGGTGACGCCGATGCCGGTGGTGAAGTCCAGATAGTCGATGCCGTCGGTGCCGTGGATCCACGATCCCTTCGCATGATCGACCACCACCGGGGTGGCTTGTTTGAGGGCAGGGCTCAGGGTGGCGGAACTCATGGCTACACGGTGACTGTCGATTGCACGATTGTCAACAATTAGACAGTCGATCCCGGGAGGCCGGAGCACGTGCCCTAGCGTGGGGCGCATGGGAACTGCGAAAACGAAGCCGAAAGTCGTGATCTTGGGTCGTGACGGACTCGAGAACCCGGGCAATCTGCAGCAGCTCAGGGACGTCGCCGAGGTGCGGCTCGCCACCACCGCCGACCTCGGTGAAGCGCTCGGCGCCGACGGTGGCGCCGACGTCCTGATGCTGTGGGACTTCTTCTCAGCGGCGTTGCGGGACAATTGGGACAACGCGCAGGCACTGAAATGGGTGCACGTGTGCGCGGCGGGCGTCGACGCGATGATGTTCGACGAGTTGCGTGCATCGTCGATCACGGTCACCAATGCCCACGGAGTCTTCGACGGGCCCATCGCGGAGTTCGTCCTCGGCTCGATCATCGCCCAGGACAAACAGTTCCACCTGTCCAAGAAGTATCAGCAGGTCAAACATTGGGAGCGGCGCGACACCATCCGCACCGCCGGTCGCAGCGCGTTGGTCATCGGTACCGGGGGAATCGGCAGGGCCGTCGCACGGCTGCTGAAGGGCGCGGGACTGGAGGTCACCGGTGCGGGCCGCACGGCGCGGGCCGAGGACCCCGACTTCGGCACGGTATTGCGCACCGACGAGTTGGCGACCTACGCAGGCGAGTTCGACAACATCGTGACCATCGCGCCGTTGACCGAACAGACCGCCCGGATGATCGACGCCGAGGTACTCGCGGCCATGAAGCCGTCAGCGCACCTGATCAATGTCGGGCGCGGCCAGCTGATCGACGAGCCTGCTCTGATCGCCGCGCTGCGCGAGGGGCAGATAGGTGCCGCCAGTCTCGACGTCTTCGAAACCGAACCTCTCCCCGCCGACAGCCCGTTGTGGGACATGGAGAACGTGCACATCTCCGCCCACATGAGTGGTGACGTGGTCGGTTGGCGCGATGAACTCGCGGACTTGTTCCTGACGAATCTTCAGCGCTACGCGGCGTCCCAGCCACTGGCCAACGAGGTGGACAAAGACGCTGGATATGTCCGCGTCATCCCGGCTCAGGGCTGATCCCACCTGTGCCCCGGCCCGGCGCAGTCAACATGTTGTGCGCGTGTTTCGGCTATTCACAGGCCGATCTCAGACTCGGCTTCTATGTTCGGACACGTGTCGCAATCCCAACCGCGTTCGACGAGGGTCGTGACGTTGTTGTGTGTGGCGGGGCTGGCAGTGGCCGGCGTGGCCCTCGGATACTGCATCCACCTCGGGGCGCAGCGCAGCGACTCCGACCAGGCGTCGACGCAGATCCAGTACGTGAGTCCCAGTGAGGTCGCGCCGAACCAGGCGGGCCTGACCGCGGTCGAACCGTCGGCCGAGGCAGTGCCCGACGACCTCGACACCGAGCGGTCGAAGGTGGTGCTGTGCACCATCGACAAGATAGAAGCCGGTTCACTGTCCGTGCACACCGCGGACGGTCGTAAACACCACCTGATCCTGAGCCCGGACGCCCACGTCCAATCCACGCGAGGCGACACCGTCGATGTCCTCGACGTCGGCGACCTGGTGGTCGTGAGGGTGATCAAATCGAACGGCGAAACCACCGCTGACCTCATCGTCGACGGCCGGGTGTCGGGCTCGATCCCGGAGAATTAGCGAAGCGTCAGCCGCTCGACTCCGATTCGGACGCCCCACGGTAAGCTGACCAGTGATGACTGCCGTCTACTTCCTGATCGCCGCTGTTGCGTTGGCCGGCGCCGTGGCGCTGCTCCTGCTCGACCGCAGGCGCACCACCGGCGTGCGCCGTGAGCGCGCCGTCTGGGGAGATCAACACGGGTTCAAATATCGCGAAACCGACCCCGAGCTCAAGTCTGAGTTCGGGCGGGCCGCGATGGACGTACCGGACCATGTCGCCGTGCAGGATCTGGCGTACGGCACCTACTACGGCGAGGAGACGCTGGTCTTCGACCTCGCCGACACCGCAACCGTCGTAGCGATCCGGCGCACCACGGAGTCGAATGTGACCATCGACATGCGGCACGAGAAGACACTCGCACCCACCGAGGACGACGTCGAACTGCTCGGGGCGATGGGCAGGCGCGTGATGTTCTCGAGCCACCTGGATGTGGCCCGGCGGGTCTGCGACCGGCGCATGGTGGCGCTCGCGACGAATGCTCCCGACTACATCCAGATCCTGTGGAACGAGGGCGCCTGGTCGCTGGGGTCGATGCCGATCACCAATGACCCCGAGCGCCTGGACACCGCACTCGAAACCGTCCGACGCTTCACCGATCTGCTGCGCGTCCTGCCACCGATCGTCGACCCCCAGGGCGCGCCGGATCCCCGTGATCCGTCGAGTCCGACCGGTCGCTCGCGGCAAGGTCTCGCCGAGCCTCGCACCGAGAACATCCGTCGGGAGGACCTGCCGCAGCGCGCAGCGCGTCCCGCACCGTGGGATTCCGGTGCGCACGCACGCAATTCCGGCCCCATCGGGCGCAGTCCGGTCCCACCGGTCGGTGGATCCGGGCCGATCCCACGTCAGCCCGGCCCCACATCGCCCCAACCCGGGCAGCCGGGAGCACGCCGAGCAGGAGGACCCCAGTGAGCGATCGTGACCGGTTGTCGGACTTGGTCAAAGAGCTCGCCGTCGTCCACGGGAAAGTCACCCTGTCATCAGGTGCCGAAGCCGACTACTACGTCGACCTGCGCCGCGCGACGCTGCACCACGAGGCGTCGCCGCTGATCGGCCGGCTGCTGCGCGAACTCACCGCCGACTGGGATTTCGAGGCGGTCGGTGGACTGACATTGGGCGCCGATCCGGTGGCGACCGCAATCATGCATTCGCCCGGCCGCCCCATCAACTCGTTCGTGGTACGCAAGACCGCCAAAGCCCACGGAATGCAACGGCAGATCGAAGGCCCGGACATCGTCGGCAAACGAGTTCTCGTCGTCGAGGACACCACCACGACCGGCAATTCGCCGCTGACCGCGGTGCGCGCGCTGCGTGATGCGGGCGCCATCGTGGTGGGGGTTGCGACCGTGGTGGACCGGGCGACCGGCGCAGACGCCGTCATCGCAGCCGAGGGTGTCGAGTACCGGTCGCTGCTGGGGCTGAGCGACATCGGCCTGAGCTGAGTGGGCCACGAGGCCGGTCCCCCCGAATCTGGTCGACCCGAATCCGGTCCGACCGAGTGGGGTGAGCCACTCGTAGGTGTGGGTCCATGGACCGAAGAACACCGGGGCGAGATCCCTGACGACCCACACTACGACCCGCAGTTGCTGGCCGAGGGTGACCGTCGCAACGTCGTCGACCGGTACCGCTACTGGACGCGTGAGGCGATCGTCGCCGACCTCGACACCCGGCGGCATCCGTTTCACGTGGCCATCGAGAACTTCGGTCACGACGGCAACATCGGCACGGTCGTCCGGACCGCCAATGCCTTCCTGGCCGAGGCGGTCCACATCGTCGGAAGGCGGCGCTGGAACCGGCGGGGCGCGATGGTGACCGATCGCTATCAACATGTTCTGCACCATGATTCGGTGGAGGCGCTGATGGTGTGGGCCCGCGAGAACGGACTGGCCGTGGTCGCGGTGGACAACACCCCGGGGTCGGTGCCGCTCGAAACCGCGGATCTCCCGCGGCAGTGTGTACTGCTGTTCGGGCAAGAAGGCCCGGGTATCAGTCCGGACGCTCAGAAGCAGGCCGACCTGACCGTGTCGATCGCACAATTCGGGTCGACCCGCTCCATCAACGCCGGTGTCGCGGCGGGTATCGCAATGCACGCCTGGGTGCGGCAGCATGCGGACGTGGACCAGGCTTGGTGAGAGCTGTCAGTAGATGTAGTCGTCGCCGCTGGCGCGTACCGTGATGTCGCTGATGCTGATGCCCCACGGTTGATCGATGACGTAGACAACCGATTTCGCGAGCTCGACAGGGGTCATCGCCCAGTACTGGACGTTGTCCGGGTCGGCCTCTGCCGGATCGAGGTCACCGCTGGCGAACTTCGCTCCGCTACTCAGGTAGTGCGCGCTGCGGTTGCCGACCAGGCCGAGCAGGGCGGCCTCGTTGACCACGGCGCTCGCAAGGTTGGTGCCGGGGACGCCCGTCGGTTTGACCGTGGTGACCTTGATCTTGCCCTTGGCCTCGATACGCAGTGAGTCGGAAATGGTGGTGACGGCGGCCTTGGTTGCGCTGTAGACGCCGGAACCCTCGATGCCGGCGTTGCCGTAGATCGACGAGATGTTCACGACCTGCCCACGACCCTGCGAGATCATCTGGTCGTAGACGGCCGAAATGCCGTTGACGACACCCTTGATGTTGATGTCGATTGCCTTGTCCCAGCCGCGCCAGGCACTGGCGTGGTCGGCGAAGTACGCCAACGGCATGATGCCTGCGTTGTTCACGAGAACGTCGACGGCGCCGAACTTCTCGACCGTGAAGGCAGCCAGGCGATCCATCTGTTCCTTGTCGGTGACATCGGTGACCAAGTACTCGGCGATGTTGCCCGCGGCGCGGATCCCCTCGACGGTCTCTGTGAGGCCCGCCTCGTTGATGTCGGCTCCGACGACTTTGGCCCCGGCCGCCGACGTCATCTCGGCGACGAGCTTGCCGAATCCGCTTCCTGCGCCGGTGATGACGATGACCTTGTCGGCGATGTGGTTGGTGCTCAAAATGATTCCTGACTCTTGTGGGCGGATCAGATGATGTTGATGGTGTCGAGGACCGGCGAGACGAACTCGCGGTCCCCGGTGATCGTCACGGCATGGCGCCAGTCACTGCGCTTGGTCGACCAGCGCAAGAAGTCGACGGTCGAGGACGTCGCCACGTCGGCGGGCAGGTCTGCTGCCACGTCGACCAGAAGGTGGTCGCCACCCCAAGAGATGACGAACGAGCGGGCGCCGGGACCGGTGAGGTCGAAACCCAGTGGCCGGGTGAGGGGCTCACGAAGTGCGTCGGCATACATGTTCGGCAGTCCCGCGAGCATCCAGTCGAGAGCAGGCCCGACGCGTGCGGCGTCGACGTCGATGGCCGTGCGATCGAGTGGTCCGTGGGGTGCGAGCAGGTCGGACGTCAGATGCACCAGGTGGTCGAACGCGAAGGCGTTGCTCAGTTCTGCGAGGCGATAGGTACCCAGGTCGGCGAGGGGGATGGTCGCCTCGGAATATTCGGGCCCCTGCAGCGCGGCGAGTGTCGCGAGCGCAGCGTTCGACTGGGCCTGGTAGTAGTCGACCGCCTCCGCTGCGGTCCAGTGCCTACGCTCGTCGACGAGCGCATCGTTGAGACGCTCGGAGGTCGACGGTGCGTTTTCCGGCATCGTCATCTCGGGGTCTGCGATGAGGTTGCAGAACGTACCGAGGTGCACGATGACGTCCTGCACCCGCCAGCCGACAGCGGCGCTCTCGAGTTCCCACTCGTCGGCACTCAGGCCGTGAGCGAGTTCGGAGAGCTCCTTCATGAGTGATTCGGTGGCGGCTACGCCTTGGAGTGACATGTTTCCTGCTTTCTCGACGAGGTCGGGCAGAAGTCGAAGCGGTGGCCGGCGTCTGGATTGCGCGGCGACTCCGCTTCTCACGCCCGGATTGCAGCCAACTACCGAACGAGCGATCTGTCAACCGGCCGAAACAACGGGTCGATGACCCGTGTGATTGTCCGCGGTCGGCCACGATCGGCACTTTGACAAGCGTCTGAGGGCGGATTACCGTCGGAAATGTGGCGGGCCACACACCTGCTCCGATGACGCCCGGGTGTTCAGGAAAGCTGAACACCGCAGTAACTGAACGACCTCGCCGGATCTGTCCGGCCCCGCGGCTCGCCGATAGAGAAAGTTGGACCCAGTGGAGTACTCGTACCCGAAACTGTTCATCGGTGGACGTTGGCAGGAGCCGTCGACCACCGACGTCCTCGCTGTCCACTCCGCTGCCACCGAGGAGCAGATCGGTCAGGTGCCGGCGTCGGCGCCCGCGGATGTCGACAACGCTGTCGCGGCGGCCGGCGCCGCTCTTGTCGACCCTGCCTGGGCGGGTATCTCACAGGCGGCGCGTGCCGACCTGATCGAACGGTTCGCGGACGCCGTCGACAAGCGTGCGGACGAGCGGGCGACCATCGTGTCGCGGCAGAACGGGATGCCGATCGCGATCGCCGGAATGGCCGAGGGACCCATGCCCGCGTTGCTGCTCCGCTACTTCGCGGGGCTGATCCGTGACGCCTCCCTGGAAGAGCGACGCGTCGCGTTCCCCGGCCCGGGCACCACGGTGGTCCGCAAGGAGCCGGTCGGCGTGGTCGCCGCCATCGCCCCGTGGAACTTCCCGTCGGTACTCGCAGCTTTCAAGATCGCCCCGGCGCTCGCTGCCGGATGCTCGGTGGTCCTCAAGCCTTCCCCGGAGACCGTCCTGGACTCCTTCCTGCTGGCCGATGCCGCCATCGAGGCGGGATTGCCTGCCGGAGTCCTGAACGTCGTGACCGGCGGTCCCGACATCGGCAAGTACCTGGTGGCGCACGAGGGTGTCCAGAAGGTCGCGTTCACAGGATCGACGGCTGCCGGTCGCCAGATCGGCGAGGTCTGCGGACGACTGCTGCGCCCGGTCACCCTGGAGCTCGGAGGCAAGTCCGCGGCACTCATCCTCGACGACGCCGACATCACCTCGACCGTCACCGGTTTGGCGACCGCCTCTTTGCTCAACAG
Source organism: Williamsia limnetica (assembly GCF_003217475.1). GTDB lineage: Bacteria > Actinomycetota > Actinomycetes > Mycobacteriales > Mycobacteriaceae > Williamsia > Williamsia limnetica. The sequence goes on from NZ_QJSP01000002.1 coordinate 52,993, forward strand.
CGGCCAAACCTGTTACATGTCAACGAGAATCCTTGCCCCCAAGGGTCGCTACCAAGATTTCGTCGACGCGATCACCGCGATGGTCGGCTCGCTGCCGGTCGGTGACCCGCTCGATCCCTCTACCTTCATCGGGCCCCTCGTCAGCGAGAAACAGCGTGACCGGGTGTTGTCCTACGTCGATGCCGGACGCAACGAAGGTGCGACCTTGACCACCGGTGGTGGCCGGCCCAGCGGACTCGACCGCGGATGGTTCGTCGAGCCGACCGTCTTCGCGAACACTGACAACACCACCACCATCGCCCGTGAGGAGATCTTCGGGCCGGTGCTGACTGTCATGCCTTATGACGGCGAGGCAGAGGCCATCTCGATGGCCAACGACTCCGAGTTCGGACTCGGCGGCACGGTGTGGACAGCCGACCCCTCTCGCGGACTCGATGTGGCCCGTCAGATCCAGACCGGATCCTTTGGCGTGAACAGCTATGCGCTCGACTTCGGGTCGCCGTTCGGTGGGGTCAAGTCGAGTGGACTCGGGCGTGAACTGGGCCCTGAGGGCCTGGCCGCCTATTACAGTCTGAAGTCGATCTTCCTCGCCGAGTGATGGGTGCTCCCAGCGACCAGGAAGTCGGCCGCCGGATCCGGACCCATCGTGAACGACGGCAGGTCTCGCTGCGGGAGATGGCGCGCCGCCTCGACGTCAGTCCGGCCACGTTGTCGGCGCTCGAAAACGGCCGGACCGCGGTGAGCGTGAGCCGGATGTTCGCTGTCAGTGAGATTCTCGACATTTCGGTTGCTGAACTGTTCGACGAGGACGGGCTGGTCGGTACGATTGACTTGCCGATGAGCACGGCCACCGTCGCGGGATGGCGTGAATACGGGCCGACACCGAACGACCCGATCCTGGATGCTGCGCTGGTGTGCATCATGGCCAAGGGGTACCACGGTTGCTCTGTCAGGGACATCGCCGAAGCCGCCAACCTCAGTGTCCCTGCGCTCTATCACCATCATGCGAGCAAACAAGCCATGCTGTATTCGCTGATGGACGCCACGATGACCGACCTCATCGGCCGGATGACGGCAGCGCGCAATGACGGCGGTGATTGTGCGGCACAACGTTTCGCCCTGATGGTCGAGTGCTTGGTGCTCTATCACACCTATCGCCGCGAGCTGTCGTTCGTGTGCGGTAGTGAGATGCGCAGCCTCGAGCCGGTGAGCCGGGCGAGTATTGCTGCCAAAAGAACTGCAGTGCAACGACTCGTCGACATCGAGGTGCTGGACGCAGTCGACGCAGGTGAGTTCGGGACGACGCAACCGAAGGAGTCGTCCCGGGCCGTCGTGACGATGTGCATGAGCGTCGCCAACTGGTTCCGGCCGGACGGGCCTGCCAGACCGGCGGACATCGCACGTTCCTACACGCAATTTTCCCTGGACATCGTGCGGGGCACAATGTCGACCGACCCCCGGAAAGGAGCCCTCTGATGTATCCGGGCGCTCATTCGATCTCCAGTCCGGACAAGCCGGCAGTGATCATGGCCGGCACGGGCGAGGTACTCACCTACGCCGACCTCGAGAGTCGTTCGGTGAAGCTGGCCAGGTACTTCCGGTCACTGGGACTGCGGCGCGGCGACCACGTCGCCCTCCTCAGTGACAACAACCCACGTATCTTCGAAACCTACTGGGCGGCAATGCGGTCGGGCCTCTACCTGACCGCGATCAATCGGCATCTGACGCCGGCCGAGGTCGCGTACATCATCGAGGACTCCCAGGCGACGGGCCTTGTCGTATCTGCGTCTCTGGGTGCGCTCGCCGGCGAGATCGTGGCCTCGACACCCGATGTTCTCCACCGCTTCTCGTTCGGCGGGACGGTGGCCGGACACGTCGACCTCGACGAGGCGTGCGCAGACGTCACCGACGATCCGCTGGATGATCAACCTCGCGGTGCCGACATGCTGTACTCGTCCGGCACGACCGGAAAACCGAAGGGCATTGCGCCTTCCCTGCCGGATCGACAGGTGGGCGACGAGGGCGACACGATGGTGCACATGGTCCGGGACCTGTGGCGAATGGATGCCCAGACCGTCTATCTTTCACCTGCGCCTCTGTATCACGCTGCTCCGCTGCGCACCGCCGCCGCGATCCAGGCCATCGGCGGCACCGCGGTCATCATGGACCGCTTCGATGCCGAGGCCGCGCTCGGCTACATCGAGCAGTACCGGGTCACCCACAGTCAGTGGGTGCCGACGATGTTCGTGCGGATGCTGCGTTTGCCGGCCGATGTCCGCAGCAAGTACGACCACTCCAGCCTCGTCCAGGCCATCCACGCCGCCGCCCCGTGTCCCGTCGACGTCAAACGCGCGATGATCGACTGGTGGGGACCGATTTTGTTGGAATACTATTCGTCGACCGAGCTCGCCGGGATGACCATGATCGACAGTGAGGAATGGCTGCGTAAGCCGGGCTCGGTCGGTCGCGACGGCTGGATCGGTACCGTCCACATCTGCGGCGACGACGGCAGTGACCTGGCGGCAGGAGAGGTCGGCGTCATCTACTTCGAGCGGGAGACCATGCCGTTCGAGTATTTCAATGATCCCGCGAAGACGAAGTCGGCGCAGCACCCTGAACACGACAACTGGGCCACCACGGGCGACGTCGGGTACCTCGATGAGGATCGGTATCTGTTTCTCACAGACCGTTCGACGTCTCTGATCATCTCCGGCGGGGTGAACATCTACCCGCAGGAGATCGAGAACGTCATGACCGGACACGAGTCGGTCCTCGACGTCGCCGTGATCGGTATCCCGGACGAGGAGATGGGAGAGACGGTTCTGGCTGCAGTCCAGACCGTGGACGGCGTCGACGGAACGTCAGAACTCTCCGAGGAACTCCTGCGGTTCACCGGCGAGCGGCTCGCGCGGTTCAAGGTCCCTCGCTCGCTGGTCTTCGTCGACAGCCTGCCCCGCACCCCGACGGGCAAACTCGTCAAACGCGACCTCAAGACCCAGCTCGTCGGCTGACGTTCGGTCCGCGCACAAAAGCACCTCGTTAGGTCATATGCACACGTTCAAACGTGTGCATATGACCTAACGAGGTGCACCTGATGTCAGGTGGGGGAGTCCGACGGCGCCTCGGTCGCGGGTTGCGGCTGATCTCCGCGGCGGCGGTAGCGCTTGACGATCTCGCTGATGATCGGGAGCACGGAGACGAAAACGATCAACAGGAAGATGTAATCGATGTTCTCCTGGATGAACGTGATCTGTCCGAGCCAGTAGCCGAGCAGTGTCACGCCCGCGCCCCAGACGATCGCGCCGATGACGTTGTAGGTCAAGAACGTCGTGTACTTCATTCGGGCGGCACCGGCGACCAGCGGGGCGAACGTCCGCACGATGGGGACGAACCGCGCCAAGAAGATGGTGATCGGTCCATGCTTCTCGAAGAACTCGTGGGCCTCTTCGATGTACTTCGTCTTGAGGACCTTGGCGTCCGGCTTGAACAGGGAATACCCGAAGCGGTTGCCGAGGAAATAGCCCACCTGGTCACCGAGGAACGCGGCGATCGGGATCGTCACCAGCAACACCCACAGCGGGGCGAAGGGTTCGATCTCGGACGACTTCGCGGCCACGATCAGGCCGGCGGTGAAGAGCAGGGAGTCGCCGGGCAACAGCGGGAACAGCAATCCGGACTCGATGAACACGACGAGCAGCAAGCCGCCCAACATCCAGGTCCCGAACGAATTCAGCAGGTTGACCGGGTCCAAGAACCCAGGCAGTAACGCCACTTCAGTGGTGGTCTGGGCAAGCACAGTCTCGATCACAGGGCCCAAGGGTACCGGTTGCAGCTGTCCGAATCCCAAACCGTTGATCCGGGGGGCACGGCAACCGGACACACTTGCCATACTTGGGCGGAGAAAACAACGAACCGCAGCTGGAGGACATATGCCCATCGCAACGCCCGAACAATATGCACAGATGCTCAACGCGGCGAAAGAAGGCGGGTTCGCTTTTCCCGCGATCAACTGCACCTCGTCGAACACCATCAACGCCGCCCTCAAGGGTTTCGCGGATGCAGGCAGTGACGGCATCATCCAGTTCTCCACCGGTGGTGCCGAGTTCGGGTCGGGCCTGGGAGTCAAGGACATGGTCACCGGCGCGGTCGCTCTGGCCGAGTTCGCGCATGTGGTCGCCGAGAAGTACGGCGTGACGGTGGCGCTGCACACCGATCATTGCCCCAAGGACAAGCTCGACACCTATGTTCGTCCGCTGCTCGCGATCTCTCAGGAGCGCGTGGACGCAGGCAAGAACCCGTTGTTCCAGTCACACATGTGGGACGGCAGCGCGGTGCCGCTCGACGAGAACCTGGAGATCGCGAAGGACCTGCTGGCCAAGGCCGCCGCCGCCAAGATCATCCTCGAGATCGAAATCGGTGTCGTCGGCGGTGAAGAGGACGGCGTCGAGAACGAGATCAACGACAAGTTGTTCACCACGGCCGAAGACTTCGAAGCAACCATCGCGGCCCTCGGTGCCGGCGACTCCGGTAGCCGCTACCTGCTGGCCGCGACCTTCGGCAACGTCCACGGCGTCTACAAGCCGGGCAACGTCAAGCTGCGCCCGGAGGTCCTCAAGATCGGCCAGGAAGTGGCTGTGAAGAAGCTGGGTCTGGCCGAGGGCGCCAAGCCCTTCGACTTCGTCTTCCACGGCGGATCGGGCTCACTCAAGAGCGAGATCGAAGAGGCCCTGGGTTACGGCGTCATCAAGATGAACGTCGACACCGACACCCAGTACGCCTACACCCGGCCGATCGCCGGTCACATGTTCGCCAACTACGACGGCGTCCTCAAGGTCGACGGCGACGTGGGCAACAAGAAGGTCTATGACCCCCGCGTCTACAACAAGAAGGCCGAGGCGTCGATGACCGAGCGTGTCATCGAGGCCTGCACCGACCTCAAGTCGACGGGTAAATCCATCAGCGCCTGATCGGCACCTAGAGGAGAACCCCCACCAGGACGGCGACTCCCAACAGCACCAGCGCAGCGGCCGCACACAAGACCGAGGTATCCACCCGGCGGTGTGGCCGCTGTGTCGTTGTGATGCGCGGCGGGTCGAACGGGTACGGATCGGCCGCGGGCGGGAACTGTTGCGCCGGCGGGGCGATGTACTGCTCGGGCCGCTGGACGTAATGCCGGGGTGGGCCCTGCGGGGGATAGGGCGCCGGTCGAGGTGCGGCCTGCGGTGGAGTCGGGCGCCTGACCGGTGCCGGCCCTCGAGGGACCGGATTCGGTTGCGTCGGTGGCTCATACGCGCGCGGCGACGCAGGTGCGGGAGGCCGTTGCGACGCGATGGGCATCGTTGCGGCATTGACGACCCGCTGAGCGGGTCGCTGAGGACGAACCGGTTGCCACGGCGGCCGATCTTCCGGAGAGGACACTCCGAAAGCCTATCTGCCGCGCCCCGCCCGCGTGTCAACATGCGGGCGGGGGGTCATTCGGTCAGTGGTACGCACCTACGCCTTGCAGACTTTCCATTCGCCGTCGATCTTGCTGAGAGTCAGGGCGACATCGAGCTTTTCGTCGGGCGTCGCCGTCTTGAACGCGATCACCTCGACCACGGCGCTGTTTCCGTCTTCGACAATCTTGGACGCCTTGACGCCGTCGACCCCGACCAATTCGTTGTTGGCCTCCTGGATCCGGTGATCTTCGGCGAACTCCTCGTCGGACATCGCCGCAAAACGTGCCTGCGCTTCGCCGCAGGTGATGGAGCGGAGTACGACGATGTCACCGTCGCGAAGCGCCGTCGCGTATTCCAGCGCGGTGTTCGCGGCGACATCGGCAGCGGGTACCGGCTCGTCCTTGTTCGCAGCGGCCACGCCGATTACGGCGGCCACCACTCCGACGATCACGATCAGCGCCGCGAGGCCGATCCACAGGCCTTTCTTGGATTTCTTGGGTGGGCCGCCGGTCGGCCGATCCTGCGGGGTGCCGCCAGGCGCGATGTACTTCGGTGCAGACGGCTCGGCTTTCCACCCGGACTCCGGGGCCGGTCGCTGCTGGGGTCGGGTCGCCTTGGTGACGCTGATCCGCTCGGTTTGTGCGTCGATGACCTCAGTCGGTGCGGAGGAGTCGGTCGCGATCACCTGCGTCTCGGTCTCGTCGGCCGGCGACCCGACCGCCGGCGGTCGTGGCTCCTCGGGTTTTGTCTTCTTCTGGAGGCCGGCCGGCACAGCCGCTGCTGCGATTTCGGTGGTGGGCTCGGCTGTCTCGCCGGCGACGATCGCGGCGGTGTCTGCGTCGGATTCTGCGGTGGCGGTCGATTCCGTTTCGGCGGTGTCGTCGACTGCATCGGTGGCTGCGACCTCTGCGGGCGACGGTTCCGGGGGCAGAGCTTCTGTGGTCTCTGGAACCTCGACAGGCTCTGCTTTCTCGCCGGTCTCTGCTGCCGCGACAGGCTCTGCTTTCTCGCCGGTCTCTGCTGGCTCGACAGGCTCTGCTTTCTCGCCGGTCTCTGCTGGCTCGACAGGCTCTGCTTTCTCGCCGGTCTCTGGTGCCTCGACAGTCGCTTCGTCCTCGACCTCGGCTTCTGCGTCACCGTTGGCTTCGTCGACCCCGACCACGTCGTCGGCCTCAGTTACTTCCTCGGCCTCAGCTACTTTCTCGACCCCGGCTTCCTCGTCGACCCCGGCTTCTTCGTCGCCCCGAGCTTCTTCGTCCGAGATCTGCGGGTTTCCATCGAGCGCGGTGTCATCGTCGGCGGACTCCGGTTCCGCGGAGCCGGGAGCGGCGGCCCCGGATTCGGTCGCCGGAATGTCGGTCGAATCGACGACCGGTTCCGTCGGCTGATCCCGGTCCGGTTCTTCCTGCGACAACTGTTCCCCCTGTGGTGAGTGATCCGGACCTGGAGCAGGCTCCCGTTGCAACGAGGCCTGACCCGGGCCCGTTTTTACTTCGCGACGCTTACGGATTGCCGAAAGTGCGCGGCTGACAACAGAATTGCCTTCATCGTTAGGATGTGACATGCACCAAGCCTCGTCCTCGAGCGAAATCGATTGCGACCTGCGAGGTCGCGGCCGATGATCGGCTCGACGTTCCCGCGCAGCGTCGGGCCCACCCTATCGAATCGATCGACGACCGGACGGGTCGCCCGGGCCGCGACCGAAGCTGCGACAATGGGCCGATGACGTCGTTCGGAGATCTTCTCGGCCCCCAGCCCACCTTGTTGACCGGAGACGATGAGGCGGAGTCGGAATTGCTCAATGGAGCCGACCCTGCCGCCGTCGCAGCCGCCCACCCCACCGCGTCCGTGGCGTGGGGCGCCCTCGCCGAAGCGGCCCTGAACGACGGCGCGACCATCACCGCGTACGCGTATGCGCGCACCGGATATCACCGCGGACTCGATCAGTTGCGTCGCCACGGCTGGAAGGGTTTCGGTCCGGTGCCGTGGAGCCACGAACCGAACCAGGGATTCCTGCGTTGCGTCGGGGTCCTGGCGCGCGCTGCGCAGATCATCGGTGAAGAAGACGAATACCTCCGCTGCCTCGACCTGCTGAACGAAAGTGACCCCGCAGCCGCCGGCGAGCTCGGACTCGCCTGAGCCGCGCCCGGCCGGTCCGCCGGTCGAGCGGATAAAGCTCCTGCCGACCCTGGGTCGCGACCGACTGCCACCGCGCGTGCGAGCGCCGCTGCATCGAGTTCGGCTGTCGCTGCTGCCCGTTCTGCAGTGCTCTCTGGCGGCTGGTCTCGCGTGGTGGATCGCAACCCAGATCTTCGATCACGAACGGCCATTCTTCGCGCCTATCGCTGCAGTTGTGTCCCTCGGGCTGTCGCTGGGGCAGCGCTGGCGTCGCGCTCTCGAGGTGGCCATCGGCGTCACCGTCGGAGTCGCGGTCGGCGACCTGATCATCTCGGTCATCGGCTCCGGGACTTGGCAGATCACGGTGGTCGTCGCCATCGCGATGTTGTGCGCGGTGCTCGTCGACAAGGGGCCGCTGGTCCCGATTCAGGCGGCCAGCTCGGCGGTGTTGGTGGCCACCCTGTTGCCGCCGGGCGGAGTCGATGGCTACCACCGGGTGATCGACGCGCTGATCGGTGGTCTGGTGGCGATCGGTGTGGTCGCGCTCATCCCAACCCACCCCGTCCTCCGCGCCCGCCGCGACGCGGCCAACGTGCTGACCACCATGTCTGACGTGCTCGCAGAGGTTGCCGAAGGTCTTCGGCGCATGGACCATGAGCGGCTCAGCGAAGCCCTCGAGAATGCTCGGACAACGCAGGCCGGCATCGACGCGCTGCGGTCGGACATCTCCGGCGGCCAGGAGATCAGCCGGATCTCGCCGCTGCACTGGGCACGTCGTTCGCGACTCGATCGTGTCACTGCGATGGCCGACCCGATCGACAACGCCGTCCGCAACGTCCGCGTGCTGACACGTCGCGCCGCGTCCTCGACCGAACGAGGTCAGAAGATCAAACCCGAGATCGTCGACCTCATCGGCCAGCTCGGCCATGCCTTCGACGTCCTCAACGACATGATGCTCGCCGATCCCGGGCAGATGCCTGACCAGGCCGAGGCGGCCAGGGTGTTGCGGAGTATCGCGCGCCGGGCCAAACCCGAACTGGTCGAGGGCAGCGCGCTGTCGGAGACCGTGATCCTCGCCCAGCTCCGCTCGACGCTTGTCGATCTCCTCATGGCCTGCGGGCTTTCCCGAGTCTCTGCGATGGCGACGTTGCGGTAGTTCCCTTCGGTCACTCGCGAATCGGGATACCTCCGGAACGGGGTGCGACGACACGCAGCAGCGGTAGGGCAACCACCAGTGCGAGTGCGACCAGTGCGCTGCTCACCCAGACCGGTCCGAGTTCACCTGTGCCTGCACCGAGAAGGACGACGGCGAGCGCCGGGCCACCGGCCGCGCCGATGTTGAGTGCAGCGGTTGCATACGATCCACCCATGGTCGGTGCGCCTTCCGCTTCATACAGAACCCGTGCGATCAGGGTGCTGCCGAGTGCGAAAGAAAGCGCTCCCTGGACGAACACCAGACATACGAGCAGTTCTGGGATCGCGGCCAGCATCGCCATCGCGATCCAGCCGAGCGACAGCAACGGGCCGCCGACAGCGATGAGGGTGGCAGGTCGTCGGTCCGAGACCCGCCCGGCAACGGTGATGCCGACGAACGATCCCAGCCCGAAGAGTGCCAACACCGCGGGAATCCAGATCGCATCCAGGCCCGCAGTAGCGGTCACGATGGGAGCAAGGAAGGTGAAGGTGGCGAAAGTTGCCGCGTTTATCAGCGCGCCGAGAACGATGACCAGTATCAACGTGGGTTTGGCGAGCTGTGCGATCTCGGTCCGGAGCACCGGCGACTGCCGAGCGCAGCCGGTGGTTCTCCCGACTCTCACGGGAACTCCCTTGGCCACCCCGATCGCAGCAGGCACACAAAGCAATGCGATCGCCCAGAACGTCGCCCGATAGCCCAGCAGCTCACCGAGCACTGCACCCCCCGGGGCTCCGGCCACGGTCGCCAATGTCGTACCCGACAGCAAGATTGCCAGAGCGCGTCCCTTCTGGTCCGTAGCGACGATGGTTGCGGCAGTGGTCAGCGCGACGGCAAGGAACCCGGCGTTCGCCAGCGCCGCCACGACCCGGCCGACCACCAGTCCGGCAAAACTTGTGGTGAGCGCGCCGGTGACGTGGGCAACCGCAAAGACCGACACAAACAGCAGCAGGGTCTGTCGGGGCGGCCAATGCCGTGCCAACGCTGCCATCAGCGGCGCCCCCACGACCATGCCGACCGCAAACGCAGAGGTGAGTAGCCCGGCCGCACCGATCGATACATCGAGGCCGGCAGCGATGTCCGGCACCAGTCCGGCGAGCATGAATTCAGAAGTGCCCATCGCGAAGGCTGCGAGGGCAAGCATGTAGAGCGGAAAGAACATCGGAACTCCGAGGTGAGAGAACGAGTGAGGAATTTCTCGTCACCGCGGTCAGCGCCCGGATGCGTGCTCTGTCACCCCCGTGCAGCGAGGGCTGCGGGTTGCGAACTAGGGGTTCAGGAGTTCAGGTATGAGGGGGCTGACGGCGTGACCGAAAGCCCCGCCCCTGTCCGATTCCGGGCTCGACATGACTGTCACGTTAGCCCATCACGACGAAGCGCGGTTCGCGCGGTTGCAACTCATGCGTACTCATGCATATATTGATGATCGGTCCTGGCGTCAGGACAAGAACAGGGGATTGAACTGATGGGTCACACGCACAGCCACGGTCCTGGTGCGTCCGGCGAGGCCGACGGCACCGAGCGCAGGCTCTGGCCGATGGTGGCCGGTGCGGTCATCATCTCGGTGTTCTTCGTCGTGGAACTGACGGTCGGCATCTCGGTCAATTCGCTTGCCCTCATCGCCGACGCCGGGCACATGCTCACCGACGTGGTGGCCATGCTGATGGGTCTCGGTGCGCTGCTCCTGAGTCGGCACGGTAGCTCGGACGGAGTGAAGACCTTCGGCTGGCATCGCGCGGAGGTCTTCACTGCCGTCGCCAATGCGATTCTGCTCATCGGCGTGGCCGTGTTCGTGCTGTACGAGGCCATCGAGCGCATCGGCACCGACCCGCACGTTCCCGGGCTGACCCTGGTGGTCGTCGCCCTGGTCGGTCTCGCCGCGAACATCGTCGTCATGCTGCTGCTGCGCAGTGACTCCAAGGGCAGTATCGCCGTGCGCGGTGCGTACATGGAGGTTCTGGCCGACGCCGTCGGTTCGGTCGGAGTCCTGATCGCCGGCATCGTCACCATGACGACCAGTTGGCCATACGCCGACCTCGTCGTGGCCGTTCTCATCGCGCTCTGGGTGGCGCCCAGAGCCGTGCGGCTCGCGCTCGACGCGCTGCGCATCCTGGCCCAGCAGGCACCCCAACATGTGGACGTCGACAAGGTCCGCGCCGACCTCACCGAACTCGCAGGAGTCACCGAGGTCCACGACTTGCACATCTGGACCCTGACCACCGGGATGGACGTCGCCACGGTGCACGTCACCGCCACAGCGGACAATGCCCAGGTACTCGGTGCCGCTCGCCGGGTTCTCGACTCACACGGCCTGACTCACGCCACAATCCAGGTCGACCCCGTCGGCACCCAGGCCGACTGCCACAAGAAGATCACCTGGTAACACCGAAAATGGGGCCTTCTGGCGAAGCCCACCAGGGCTTTTGCTCGCCAGAAGGCCCCACTATCGAGCGGGTCAGGAGTCTTCGGGCTCGATCCGCCGCAGGACGGTGATGGCGCGGGGGCCGACGGAGATCGTCGCCGGCGACGACAGCGGATCGACCTCCTCGTCCGAGTGCATCGTGTCGATCACGACCTCCCACTGGTCGCCGTACTCCGCGGGTACGGCGAAATCGATGGGCTCGTAGTGCGCGCTGAGCAATAGTAGGAATGAGCTGTCGGTGATCCGTTCACCGAAGTCATCGACCTCGGGGATCGCGCTGCCGTTGAGGAACAGTCCCACCGCGCGGCCGAAATCCGCGGACCAGTCGTCCTCGGTCATCTCGCTGCCGTCGGGCCGGAGCCACGCGATGTCGGGCAGGGCGTCGGCGGACCGTTGCATAGGCCGGCCCTCGAAGAACCGGCGGCGACGGAAGACGGGATGCGCGGCACGCAGTGCGGTGACCTTTCGGGTGAAGGCGAGCAGGCCTTCGTCGACGTTCTCCCAGTCGATCCACGTCAGCTCGTTGTCCTGGCAGTAGCCGTTGTTGTTGCCCTGCTGGGTGCGGCCGAGCTCGTCGCCGTGGCTGATCATCGGGACACCCTGCGACAGCAGTAGAGTCGCAATCATGTTGCGGCTCTGACGCGCTCGCAGTTCGAGGATCTCCGGATCATCCGTCTCGCCCTCGACGCCACAGTTCCATGACCGGTTGTGGCTCTCGCCGTCGGCGCTGTCCTCGCCGTTCTCCTCGTTGTGTTTCTCGTTGTACGACACCAGGTCCCGCAGGGTGAAACCGTCGTGTGCGGTCACGAAGTTGATCGACGCGGCGGGCCTGCGGCCATCGTGCTCGTACATGTCGGCCGAACCGGTGATACGCGAGGCGAATTCGCCCAACGTGTCGGGCTCACCGCGCCAGAAGTCGCGGACGGTGTCGCGGTACTTGCCGTTCCATTCCGTCCACTGCGGAGGGAAGTTGCCGACCTGATAGCCGCCGGGCCCGACGTCCCAGGGCTCGGCGATGAGCTTGACCTGACTGACGATCGGGTCCTGCTGGATCAGGTCGAAGAAGCTGGACAGTCTGTCGACGTCGTAGAACTCGCGGGCCAGTGCCGAGGCGAGGTCGAAGCGGAATCCGTCGACGTGCATCTCGGTGACCCAGTACCGCAGCGAATCCATCAGCAGCTGCAGGGAATGCGGGTGGCGGACGTTGAGGGTGTTGCCGGTGCCCGTGTAATCCATGTAGTACTGCAGGTCGTCTTCGACCAGCCGGTAGTACGACGCGTTGTCGATGCCCCGGAACGACAGGGTGGGTCCGAGGTGGTTGCCTTCGGCAGTGTGGTTGTAGACGACGTCGAGGATGATCTCGATGCCTGCCTCGTGGACGGCCTTCACCATCGACTTGAAGTCCTGCACCTGGCCAGAACGCGAGTCGGCGCGGGAGTACTTGGAGTCAGGGGCGAAGAAGCCGATGGTGTTGTAGCCCCAGTAGTTCGACAATCCCTTGTCCTGCAGCACCGAGTCGTCCGCGAAGTGGTGCACCGGCATCAACTCGAGTGCGGTGACCCCCAGCTCGGTCAGGTGGTCGAGGATCGCGGGGTGCGCGATGGCCGCGTAGGTGCCGCGAAGTTCCTCGGGGATGCCGGGATGGGTTTCCGTCAAGCCCTTGACGTGTGCCTCGTAGACGACGGTGTCGGGGTAAGAGTGTCGCGGCGGGCGGTCGACGCCCCAGTCGAAGAACGGATTGATCACCACCGACTTGGGCATGTAGGGCCCGGAGTCGTCGTCGTTGCGAGACGACGGATCATCGAAGTGGTAACCGAAAACGGCTTCAGCCCACTCGAACTTGCCGTCGATGGCCTTGGCGTACGGGTCGAGCAGCAACTTGTTCGGGTTGCACCGTTGCCCCTGGGCCGGATCGTGTGGTCCGTGGATTCGATAGCCGTAGCGCTGCCCGGGTTCGACACCGGGAAGGAAGCCGTGCCACACGAAGCCGTCCCGCTCGAGCAGGTCGATCTGGGTCTCGGCGCCGTCGTCGTCGATCAGGCAGAGCTGCACCCGTTCGGCGACCTCACTGAACACGGCGAAATTGGTACCTGCCCCGCTGTAATTTGCTCCCAGCGGATAGGCGGTACCCGGTCGAATCTGCAAGTGTTCCTCCTGGCATCGGACTGATGTACGTGGACGACAGCGCCGGTGCTGACCGCGTGGGACTACCCGGAACCGCTACAACACAAACAATTGTCCTATCGCCAGAAGACAAACAACTGCCAACCCCAGGACGCCAGGGCCCGGTCTGCTCCGCCGAGTTCGAAAAGGGAGTAGACGAAGTCGAAAAAAGCCCGGTTGAGCTGTGGAATCAGCAAGAGTCCGAAAATGATCAAGAATCCGTATTGTCCGACCGGTGCCACTTTCCGGCGGGTCTCGATGGACAGATACGGCTCGATGATCCCGTAGCCGTCGAGTCCGGGGATCGGGAGCAGATTCAGCAACGCCGCGGTGATCTGCAGTACCGCGAGCATCGATAGAGCAGACCAGAAATTGAGTTCACCGAACACCGCGTAAAGGTCTTGGCTCCCGACGATGCCGAGCAGGATCACCGCGAGCGCAATGTTCGTCACCGGACCTGCGGCGGAGACGATACTGCGCTGAGCCTTGGTGAAACCGGCCTGGTTCACATAGACGGCGCCGCCGGGGAACCCGATCCCTCCGAGCAGGATGAACAAGAGCGGCAAGGCGATCGAGAGTCCGGGGTGCGCGTACTTCAGGGGATTGAGGGTCAGGTACCCGCGGAGTTCGGCGCCGTGGTCGCCGAACTTGAACGCGGTGACGGCGTGGGCGAACTCGTGCAGACACAGCGAGACCACCCAGCCGCCGATCACCATGAGCAGCGCTCCGATGATCGCCACGGCGGTTCGATCTCCGCCGGAGTTCCACAGGATCACGCCACCGAGAACTGTCGCAGCGACCACCGCGAGAAACACCGGACCCGGCCGGACGGCGCGTGCGACGGCCCGAGTCGTGCCGGCGCTCACGTGGTTCTTGCGCTCATGGCCGGACCAGCTTCCAGTTGTGTTGATGCCGATAGAAGGTCGATCGCTTCGTCGGCCTCGGGGCGGTGATGCCGTCCCTCTCGACGATGAGTGCAGGCGCCCCGGTCTGCGCTGCTCGGCCGAGGTGCCACTTCGCGCGGAACCTCTTGTCGAGGCGTGCCCGGACGCCGGGCATCGTCGTCGTCGGTTCGATGACCACGGCCTTGGCCTTTCCCCGGATCAGGAGCTCACTGTCGACGTAACTCTCACCGTCGAACGGTCCATCGACGCCACGTTGCCGCGCCTGCCCGAGCAGGACGATCGCCATGTCGTCGCGGATCAGGGGTAGCTCGGCAGCCGCTCCTTCCACGGCGAGGGCAGCGGCGGCGGCACCCGTCGGCAGTCCGTAGACCTTGCTCGCAGGCGTCGCATGGGGCAGCACCAGCGCGATGTCGAGGTCGAGCCGCTCGGCGAGCATGATGCGGCCGACGACGGCGGCACAGAAGGCGTCGGGGAGCTGCGGCCCGGCGACCACGACGATCCGCGTGAGCGACTCATCCGAGAGCGCACCGGTGAGCGCAGCCAGGATCGAGGACCGCTCGCGCACCGCTTCGGTGTGTCCGACGCCTGCCGGGATGAGTTCCGGGTCCGCCCCGGCTTCGGCGATCACTTGCATATGTCCTGGTCCCACCGCATCCTCGCTCACCTCGCACGCCTGTCGTCAGCGATCCTACGGACCGAATCCCGTAGGCCGTTCGGCCACGTCAGACGTGCCCGAGAGACCTCGATCACGTAAATCCCGGCTCGACCCAGTAGGGTTGACCCACGGTTCGGCGTGCGCATCTGCATGTCGTCCGGAAGGAGCGCGTACATGCCTGCGATCGTGCTGATCGGCGCCCAGTGGGGCGATGAAGGTAAAGGCAAGGCCACTGATCTCTTGGGTGGTCGCCTGCAATGGGTGGTGCGGTACCAGGGCGGAAACAACGCCGGGCACACCGTGGTTCTGCCCAACGGCGAAACATTCGCCTTGCACCTCATCCCCTCGGGAATTCTCACCCCCGGCGTCAAGAACGTCATCGGCAACGGTGTCGTCGTCGACCCCGGTGTGCTGTTGACCGAGTTGGGCGGTCTGGAGGATCGCGACGTCGACACCAGTGGTCTGCTGATCTCCGCGGACGCCCATCTGCTGATGCCGTATCACGTGGCCATCGACAAGGTCACCGAACGGTTCCTCGGCAACAAGAAGATCGGCACCACCGGACGTGGCATCGGGCCCTGCTATCAGGACAAGATCGCGCGTGTCGGTGTCCGGGTCGCCGATGTGCTCGACGAGAGCATCCTGACCCAAAAGGTCGAGGCCGCACTGGAAATCAAGAACCAGATCCTCACCAAGATCTACAACCGGCGAGCGCTCGATCCGGCGAAGGTCGTCGAAGAGGTCCTGGGCCAGGCCGAGGGTTTCAAGCACCGCATCGCCGATACCCGCCTGCTGCTCAACCAGGCGCTCGAAACCGGTGAGACCGTGCTGCTGGAAGGGTCGCAGGGCACCCTGCTCGACGTCGACCACGGCACGTATCCCTATGTGACATCGTCGAATCCGACTTCCGGTGGCGCGGCGGTGGGGTCCGGTATCGGCCCCACCCGCATCACCACGGTCCTCGGAATCCTCAAGGCGTACACCACCCGCGTCGGCTCGGGTCCGTTCCCGACGGAGCTGTTCGACGAATGGGGCGCGTACCTGGCCAAGACCGGCGGCGAGGTCGGTGTCACCACCGGCCGGGCCCGCCGATGCGGCTGGTTCGACGCCGTCATCGCGCGATATGCGACGCGGGTCAACGGCATCACCGACTACTTCCTGACGAAGCTCGACGTCCTCTCCAGTCTCGACACGGTCCCGATCTGTGTCGCCTACGAGGTCGACGGCGTCCGGGTCGATGAGATGCCGATGTCTCAGACAGGTTTTCACCACGCGAAGCCGATCTACGAGGAGATGCCCGGCTGGTGGGAGGACATCTCGCAGTGCCGGACCTTCGACGAGCTGCCGCAGAACGCACAGAATTACGTGCTGCGACTCGAAGAGCTCTCCGGGGCCCACATCTCCTGCATCGGGGTCGGTCCGGGACGAGACCAGACGATCGTGCGTCGCGAGATTCTCTGATCGCTCGACCCGTGGGACTAATTTAAGAAATCGTCCCGAACTCCATCGTGCCCTGTGGTAGACATCACGCCAGGGAAGCAGTCAGCACTGACTGTGGGATGGGGGAGTGGGATGGAGCAGCTAACTCGGCGGACGGTACTGAAGGCCGTAGGTGTGGGCGTCGCCGTAGCCGGCACCACTCTCGTCGTGCCGTCGCTGACGGGTCCCGCAGCCAAGGCCGTACCGCCGACGGGTGGAGGTCGCGGACGAGGGGTCGCGATCTTCGGCGGCGGTATGTCGGGGTTGACGGTCGCGCACGAGTTGATCGAGCGGGGATTCGCGGTCACCGTCTACGAACCGGCGTTCCTGGGCGGCAAGGCCCGCAGCATGGATGTTCCGAACACCGCAGCAGGCGGGCGGCTCGCGCTACCGGGTGAGCACGGATTCAGGTTCTTCCCCGGCTGCTACCAGCACGTGCCGGACACGATGCAGCGCATCCCCGTCGGCCGCGGAGGCAACGTCAAGGACACCCACCTGATCAACGTCGAGGGTGCGGTGATCGCGCTGGACGAGGCCGGCTACGCACCGATCACCGTGCCCCAATCGGTCAACGGATTCGTCGAACATGCCAGCGCGATGGTCAGCCTCGAGAACTTCAGGAACGCCCTGACCACATCGCTGAAGATCGTCGGGGACATTCCTCCGCACGAGCTCGCCTACTTCGTCACCAGGGAACTGATCATCGCCACGAGTTGTCAGGAGCGCCGCATCGGGCAATGGGAGGAGCAGTCCTGGATGGAGTTCGTGAAGGCGAGGGGCAAGTCCAGTGCGTACCAAAAGTACCTGGTCAGTGCCCTCACGCGAGCGACGGTGGCGGCCAAGCCCGACCTGGGCTCGGCCCGGACGATCGGTCAGATAGGCCTCGCTCTTGTCACCTCGGCAACCGGGCTGATCAGTCAGTACTCCGGCACCATCGTCGGTGGTGGTGTCGACCGGGTCCTCAACGCACCCACCGATCACGCCTGGATCAACCCGTGGGTCGACTACCTCCGGGGACGCGGAGTCCAGTTCGTGATGGGCCAGGGCGCCACCGCATTCGACGTCTCCGGAGGGCAGGTCACCGGCGTTCAGGTCTCGGGCACGTCGGGGTCGACGACGGTGACGGCGGATCACTACGTCGCCGCCATGCCACTCGACAAGCTCAAACCTCTGCTGCGACCGGATGTGTTGGCTGCGGCGCCTTCGCTCGCGGGGATCGCCGAACTGCAGGACGACTGGATGGTGGGTATCCAATACTTCCTGTCGCGTCGCTCCGACGTGCCGCCCAGTCACATCGCGTCGCTCGGCACCCCGTGGGCGCTGACCGGACTCTTCCAAGCCGGTCCGTGGGATGTCGATTTCGGGCGGAAATACGGCGACGGCCGGGTGCACGACTGCCTGTCCATCGACATCTCGGATTGGGATACGCCAGGGATCCTGTACGGGAGGACCGCCAAACAGTGCACCAAGGGAGAGATCGCCAAGGAGGTGTGGGCGCAGATGAGCAGGGCCATGAACAGGGGGTCCACGCCGATCTTGCGGGAAAGTGAGGTGGTGAGTTGGCACCTCGATCCCGGGATCACCTGGAGCCCAACAATTTCGAACGAAACACCGTTGATGGTCAACACGGCGGGCTCGTATCGGTATCGCCCGACCGCAGACACTGCCATTCCCAACTTCTTCATCGGCGGCGACCACGTCCGAACCAACATCGACCTCGCAACCATGGAGGGTGCCAACGAGTCCGGCAGGCGCGTGGCGAACGCAATCCTCGATGCGTCGGGGAGCAATGCAGAACGGGTAGCGGTACACCCGTTGTGGGAGTTGCCGTTTCTCGATCCGTTCAAGCAGACCGACCGCGACCGGTACCGGGCCGGCCTGCCGCACATCATGGATGTTTGATCCGGCGGTAGTGTTGCTCCATGACGGACGAACCCGTATCTGTGGGCAGCACACAACAACTCGGGGTCCAGCAGCTCAAGAGCACCAAGAGTCGCAATCAAATTCTCGACGCAGCCCTCGACGTTCTCGTCAGCAAGGGGTACGCGCAGGCCAGCACGCTCGCGATCCAAGAGGCGGCAGGCGTCTCGCGGGGTCGGCTGTTGCATCATTTTCCGTCGCGCGACGATCTGCTGATGGCTGCCGTGCATCACCTGGCGCGGGTGCGTATCGAAGAACTGCCGCAACGCGTCGAGTGGCCGGATGATCCGGTGGAGCGGATCTCGGTCGGGATCGACACCGGGTGGTCGACGTTTCATCAGCCGTACTTCGTCGCCTCGATCGAACTGTGGACCGCGGCCCGCACCAACGAGCGGTTGAGAAGTGCGCTGCTGCCCGCCGAACGTGAGCTCGGACCGACGGTGCGCGCGGCCGTCGACTCCTTCCTGGGCCCGGTGCTCACGGCTGCTCCCCGCACCGACGAGCTGTATCCGATCCTGCTGTCGAGCATGCGTGGTGCGGCGATGACCTATCTACTCGATCGGCGCGACCCCACGGATGACCCGCATCTGCCGCTCTGGAAGACGTTGACCGCCGAATACCTGCTCGACGACTGACAAACCCACCCCGTCCAGGCAAAATCACGTGCTGCAGCACCTGGGTTTGCCTGGAGCGCCTGGGTTTGTCTCGGTGTCCACAGATGCGCCATCGATCCACAGCTCGGTCGGAAATCGGTCTACTGCAGACGATCACCGCATGGACGCGTTCGATGATCCGTCCATGGACTTCTTGCCTGCACCTGACGGTCTGATCCGTCGAACGGACGGCCAATCCGACGACGAGGAACTGCGGCGCGGCGTACGCCGCGGGAAGCTGGTTCGCGTCACACGAGGCGTGTATCGCCCCGTCGACCCGGATGGGAACACCCGAGACCCTGATCACGACAAGCAGTACGCCGAACTCGTGATCGCCGTGGCCCGGCGGTCGAAGCAACGGGTGGTGAGCCATGTGTCCGCCGCCGCGATCCACGGCCTGAACCTGCTGGCGCCGGACCAGCGGCTGGTTCACTTCTACGTTGCGGCCGGTGGATGCCGCACTCGAGAAGTTCATCTGCACGAGGGTGGCGCACTGCGGGAGTCCGACACCACCGTGGTCGACGGCGTCCTGCTGACCAAACTGGCGCTCACCGCCTGCGATGTCGCGCGTCAAGGAACGTTCGCCCAAGCGGTTGCCGTCCTGGACCACGCTCTGCGTTTGGGCGTGACCCGCAGCGAACTCGGTTCCATCGCGCAGCGGTTCGGCGAGACCAAAGGGATCGCGACACTGCGCCGTGCTCTCGAGGTCGCCGACAAGAACTCCGAGCCCGTGGGCGAATCCCTCAGTCGGGCATTGATGATCGAGTGGTCCGAGATACCGGTGCCGTCGCTGCAGGCCGAATACCGCGACGGGCACGGCCAGCTCATTGCTCGCGTCGACTTCGACTGGGACGGCAAAGTCGTCGGTGAGTTCGACGGAAAGGTCAAATACGAAAAGAACCGCCGACCCGGGGAGAGCGCTTCCGATGTCGTGTTCCGCGAAAAACAGCGCGAGGACCGCCTGCGTGACGAAGGTCTGACGGTCGTCCGGTGGGTGTGGGACGACTTCAGAAAGCCCCAGGTCCTGCGGGCGCGGATACGCAGAGCGCTCACGCAGGCCGGCGTCATCTGACCCGCAAAACCAGGTCGTGCAGGCAAAACCAGGTGCCGCAGCAGCTGGGTTTACCTGGAACGAGTGGGTTTGTGACGAGTGAGCGAAACGCGCAAAAGGCTACTAATGCGCTCAAGCGTGACTGTGATCTGGCGCACCTCCAGACTCTTTTTTGTAGCGCGGATCACTCCGGTCCCGCAGTCCGCAAACGAGAGCGACGTTCGTCATGTTGGTAGCACTGGGCCTTGCGATGGTGGCCACATTCATGTTCCTGATCATCACCAAACGCGCCACCCCCGTGGTGGCCCTGATCTTGGTGCCCGTCGCGTTCGGCCTGTTCGCCGGCGCGGGCATGGGGATCAGCGACATGATCACGGACGGCATCAAGGATCTCGCGCCGACGGCCGCGATGCTGTTCTTCGCGATCATCTACTTCGGCATCATGATCGACGTCGGACTCTTCGACCCGATCGTGCGCGGCGTCGTCAAAGCCGTCCGCGCCGACCCCGCCAGACTGGTGGTGGGTACAGCACTGCTGGCGATGATCGTCTCGCTCGACGGTGACGGGTCGACGACGTTCATCATCGTCACGTCGGCGTTGTTGCCGCTGTACCTCAAACTCGGTGTCAGCCCCGTGGTCCTGACCGTCACCGCAGGCCTGGCCAACGGCACCCTGAACATCCTGCCCTGGGGCGGCCCGACCGCACGAGCCGCTGCCGCACTGGGAATCTCGCCGTCCGACGTCTTCATCCCGATGATCCCGTCGCTGGTCGCAGGCCTCGTCATCGTGTTGCTGTTCTCGTACCACCTGGGCGTCATGGAGCGTCGCCGGATCGGCAAGATCACCATCCGGGAATCGGTCCTGTCCCGTGAGAACGAGGCCGTGCTGGTGGGTACCGGCGGCGGCACCGGCTCCAACGGAACGGGTGGCTCCGGTCGCAGCGGTGGCACAACCGGCGGCTCGACCGGTGAGAACGCCAGTGGGGGCGGCGATTCGTCCGATGGCGGATTCGTCGGTAATGCCCTCGACCCCCACCGCACCACCCTGCGGCCCAAGCTGTTCTGGGTCAACGCCGGACTGACGATCGCATTGCTCGCCGTCCTGGGTATGGATGTCATCGCCATCCCCGTGCTGTTCATGGTCGCGGCAGCTCTGGCATTGGTCATCAACTTCCCGCACGTCAAAGACCAGCAATCGGCCATCACCCGGCATTCGTCGAGCATCGTGTCGGTTGTCGCGATGGTGCTGGCAGCCGCTGTGCTCACCGGGGTGTTCGCCGGTAGCGGCATGGTCGAGGCGATCGCCGAATGGCTGACGTCGATCCTTCCCGACGCCATGGGACCGCACCTGGCCGTGGTCGCAGGAGTGCTCTCCATCCCGTTCACGTTCCTGATGAGCAATGACGCCTTCTACTTCGGGATCCTGCCGGTGCTGTCCGAAACGGCCGCGACCTACGGGATCGCACCGGTAGAGATGGCACGGGCCTCGATCACCGGACAGACCGTGCACATGCAGAGTCCGCTGGTGCCCGCGATCCTGCTGCTGGTCTCGCTGGCAGGTGTATCACTGGCCGACCATCACAAGAAGGTGCTGTGGCGGGCCGTGGTGGTCTCCCTCGCCATGCTGGTCGTCGGAGTCCTCGTCGGCTCCATCCCGTTCTGACCCGCTCGCATTCCTCACACGTAGGCACCCGTCTCATGGCGGGTGCCTACGCTGTTGTGATGCGGCTGCGTAACCAGGTCTTGCTCTTGCAGGTGGTGGTGATCGCGGTCAGTCTCGCTGCCGGCTTCGGGGTGGTGATCTCTACGAGCGACGACCGGCTCCGCGACGAATACGGGCAGCGAGCTCTCGCGATCGCACGGACTGTCGCCACCGACACCGACGTCCGCGAGGCTGTGGCGAGTTCGGGTGGGACAGCGCTCGATCCTGCCGAGCTGGTTGCACGTCCACTGCAGGCCGAAGCCCTCGCCGTGGCGACGCGTACCGACGCGCTGTTCGTGGTGATCGCCAACGATCAGGGCATCCGGCTGGCGCACCCCGACCCCGCGGAGCTGGCCCAGCCGCTGAGCACCGACCCCAGCCGTGCGCTCGCCGGACAGGAAGACCTGGCCACCGACCGCGGAACGCTCGGACAGTCGGTGCGGGCAAAGGTGCCGATCTACGCACCCGGCGGAACCGAGGTGGTGGGCCTGGTGAGCGTCGGCATCTCCACCGAAGAAATAGCCGACGACCTGCGCGGCGACATAGGCACGCTGGTCCTGATCGCGTTGTCCGCTCTGTCGATCGGAGTGGTCGGATCGGCTCTGCTCGCCCGCCGCTGGCGCCGGCTGACACTGGGTCTGGAACCCGACCAACTGGCCGAATTGGTCCGTGAGCAGGAGGCGGTACTGCACTCGATGGGCGAGGGGGTGGTAGCGATCGACCCGAGCGGCGTGGTGCGCGTCATCAACGACAAAGCCAGACTGTTGCTCGGCGTCGCAGCGCCGACCGGCAGCGCGATCGACGCCATCGGGCTCACACCCCGCGTGCTCGAGGTGGCCCGCACCCCGGTGGACATCCCGCGCTCGGCCACGGTCGCGGATCGGGTGGTGCTGGTGAGCTCACATCGCGTGGTGCGCGACGGAAAGGATCTCGGCATGGTTCTCTCGGTGGTCGACCGCACCGATGTGGAAGACCTGACCCGCCAGGTGGATTCGATCCGGTCGATGACCGACGCCTTGCGGGCGCAACGCCACGAGTCCGCGAATCGGATGCACGTCGTGGCAGGACTTCTTCGGCAGGGCAACGCCGCCGCCGGCCTCGACTATCTGGACGAGGTGATGGGCACCGGTCCGTACGGCACCGAACTGCCCGGCCTGGAAAACCTCACCGAACCCCACCTGCGAGCTTTTCTCGAGGCCAAGGCCGCCGCGGCCAGGGAACGGGGCGTCACACTCACCCTCGGCGACCAGACCTTCCTCGACGGCACCCTGCGCGACCCCGTCGTCGTGACCACCGCCGTCGGTAACCTCATCGACAATTCGATAGAGGCGGCCTCCGGCCGGGCAATCGACGCAGCCTCCGGCCGGGCCATCGAGGCGGTGGTAGAAGTCGAACTGATCGCCGACGAGGCCACCCTCCTGGTCACCGTCGCAGACTCCGGGCCGGGCATCGGCTTCGCAGATCCCGACTCGGTCTTCGTCGAAGGCGTCACCACCCACGACGACCCGGCTGTCCCCGGCGGCCGGGGCATGGGGCTGGCACTGGCCCGGCAATTGGCCCGCCGCACCGGTGGCGATCTGATCGTCGGCGACCCCGGAGGCGAGGGCGCAGCGACGGACAACACCCTCGGCGGTGCCGTTTTCGTGGCGCGGCTGCCCGGCATCGTCGCACCGGCAGGTCCGGCATGACCGGGGACGATTTCGGCGTCCTGATCGTCGACGACGACTTCCGGGTCGCCGGCCTGCACGCATCGATCGTGAACGCGGTATCGGGGTTCTCCGTTCTTGCGCAGGCAGGCACCCGTGAGGCGGCGGTCACCGCCCTGGCCGACCATCCCGAGATCGCCCTCGCCCTGATCGACGTCCACCTGCCCGATGGCCCCGGGCTCGACCTTCTCCCCAGGCTCAACTGCGATGCCTTCGTGATCAGCGCCGAGACCGACAGCGCGGCAGTCCGTAGAGCCCTGCGCGGTGGTGCGCTGACGTACCTGATCAAACCGTTCGAGAACACGGAGCTGGCGCGCAGGCTCTCGGCGTACGCGCAATACCGCCGCATCCTGGCCACAGCCACCACGGAACAGAGCGCCGTCGACGCCGCGCTCGGCGCACTGAGAACCGGACGCGCGCTCAAGGAAGCCGCGGACACCGGGTCTCAGACGGAAGAACTCATCCTGAAAGCGTTCGAGGGATCCGAGCACGTCATGTTCGCCGACGAGGTCTCGGCCGTTGTCGGGATCTCGCCGCCGACTGCCCGCAGGCATCTGGCGAATCTGGTGTCGTCGGGAAAACTGACCATGCGGCTTCGCTACGGCGCGACCGGACGACCCAAACAGGAGTACCGGCTTCCCTGAGCGCCCGGGTAGATTGCCCTGAGGTCAATCGGCGGTACAGGTGGGGGAGTGGATGAGGTTTCCGGGTCAGGAGTCGGACTTCGGTTCGGTGTTGCTCGGTTCGGCCAACGACCCCGTCCGGCGCCAGCGGATCCGGATCCAGTTGCTGATCACGGTGTCGCTGCTCACGGCCAACGCGATCGGCGCGGGCATGGCGATCTTGCTGGTGGTCGTCGGGATCCCCGAGCCCAGCGTGCTCGAAGCCCAATTCTGGTGGGTCAACTTCATCGTGGTCCCGGTGTACGTGGGGATCGCATTCTGTTTCGGCTGGGTGGTCGGGACGACAAGGGTCCTCCGGAAGCTGCGCTGGGCGCTGCGCGATGAACGCCCCAGCCCGAAACAGGCTCGCGACGCGCTACGTGCGCCGTGGACGCTGACCCGTATGCAACTGGGGTTGTGGCTGGTCGCCGACGTGCTGTTCACGCTCTGCTACGGCATCCAGGACCCGGGGTTGATCCCCAAGATCGTGCTGGTGATCGGGCTCTCCGGTGCAGTCGTCTGCGCCATCTCGTACCTGCTGACGGAGTTCTCGCTGCGACCCGTCGCCGCGCAGGCGCTCGAGACCGGCATCACGCGGCGCAGCAGATTGCGTACCCGGGGCATGCTCAGCTGGGTGCTGGGGTCGGGCATCCCGATCGTCGGGATGATGCTGGTGGTCCTGTTCGCCGTCTTCCGCGACGACACCACCAAGACCGACGTCTTCATCGCGATCATGGTGCTGGGCGCCACCGCGTTGTTCACGGGTCTGCTGCTGAACTACCTGAGCATCGACGCGATCAAGGCTCCGGTCGGGTCCGTCCGGCAGGCCATGACCAGGGTCGAGGGCGGGGACACCGACGTGAGGGTCGTCGTCTACGACGGCACCGAGATCGGTGATCTGCAACGCGGATTCAACCTCATGGTCGGAGGTCTCGGTGAACGCGAACGAATGCGTGACCTCTTCGGCAGGCACGTCGGTCGTGAGGTCGCCGAGGCCGCGCTGGCGCAGAATCCCGAACTCGGTGGCGCCGAGCGCGTGGTCGCGGTGGTCTTCATCGACGTCATCGGATCCACCACCCTCGCGGCCAGTCGCCCCCCGAACGAGGTGGTGGATCTGCTCAACCGGTTCTTCGCGGTGGTGGTCACCGCTGTCGAGCGGCATCACGGTCTGGTCAACAAGTTCGAAGGCGACGCGGTGCTCGCGGTGTTCGGGGCGCCTCTCGAATTGGACGACACCGCAACAGAGGCGCTGGCCGCCGCCCGGGAGATCTCGATCGACCTGGCCGCCGACGTACCCGAACTGGCTGCGGGAATCGGTGTTTCGCACGGACCCGTCGTCGCGGGCAATGTGGGCGCCATCCAGCGTTTCGAGTACACCGTCATCGGCGATGCCGTGAACGAGGCGGCACGGCTCAGCGAATTGGCGAAGAAAGACCCGACCCGCCCGCTGGCATCGGGGCGTGCGGTCACGGCAGCCACCACAGCGGAAGCGGCGCACTGGGACTGGCAGGAGAAGACCGAACTTCGCGGCCGCTCAGAGGTGACCGAAGTGCACGCGGCGAAACACCCGCCGACGGTTTAGAGCCGCTTGCGGCTGTCGCCGAGGCCTTCTGCAAGGTCGAGTTGCCGTAAGGCGCTACGCAGCACCTCGTCGTCGATGCGTCCGCGGTCCCGCTCGTCGATGAACACCTCGCGCTGAATCTGGATCAGCTCGTTGCGAATCCGGTTGTACGCCTCGGTCGGACTCTCACCGAGTTCGTCGGAATCGCGGCCGAGCCCCTCCCAGGCCAGATTCTTTCTCGTCCGGATCCAGTGGCGCAGGATGTCGACCTGCTCGCTGCGAGCGTCGTCGTCGGGGATTTCGGCCGCGATCTCATCGAGCCGCGTGATGGCCACCCGTCCGGCGCGGTCCTGGGCCCTGGCCAGGGCCACCAGATCGGCCTGACGGTCATCTCCCTGGACGTTCAGCCATCGGATGATCAGCGGCAGTGTCGTGCCCTGTAGCAACAGTGAGCCGACCACGACCACAAAAGTGAGGAACAGGATCGCGTCGCGGGCCGGAAACTCCGAACCATCGTCGATGGTCAGCGGAATGGCAAAGGCCGCAGCCAAACTCACCACCCCTCGCATACCGGCCCAGGACACCACGAAGACAGCGCCTGCCGACGGTTTGACCTCTCGGTTGCGAATCCGCGGGAACAGCCGGGCACCGTACGTCGCCGTGAACACCCAGACGATCCTGATCAGCACGGTGGCCAGGAAGACCGCCCCTGCGGCCCAGCAGATGCCGCTGACCGACCGCCCGTCCAGTCCCTCGATGACCCGCGGCAGTTGTAGTCCGATGAGCAGGAACACAAACGACTCGAGGATCGCGTCGATCGACTTCCATACGGCGTTGTCCTGCAACCGGGTCGCATAGCCTTCGCGGACCGATCGCTGGCCCAGGTACAGGCCGGCAACCACGACGGCGATCACTCCGGACGCATGGATTTCCTCGGCGACGAAATAGATGACGAATGGGGCCAGGATCCCCAGCGCCGTCTCCATCGGGGGGTCGTCGAGGAAGTGACGGGCGAACGCCACGGCGATACCGGCAGCCAGGCCGATGACCACACCACCGACCGCGGCTTCGGTGAACGCCAGGATGCCGTCCCACACCGTGGTGGTGGCGCCGATGGCGGCAGCGAGCGCGAGTCGGTAGGCGGTCAGCGCGGTTGCATCGTTGAGCAGGCTCTCACCGCCGAGCAGGGTCATCACGCGCCGCGGCAGTCCGAGCCGACGCCCGACGGCCTGCGCCGACACCGCGTCCGGCGGCGCGACGATGGCGCCGAGGACGAACGCGGCAGCCCAGGGTAGGTCGGGGACCGTGTAATAGGCGACCACCCCCACGCCCGCGGCGGTCGCGAGCGGCAGTCCGACGGCGAGCAGCCCCACCGCGCGGATGTTCTTCCGGAGAGCAACATAGGAGCTGTCCTGTGCTGCGGAGTAGAGCAGCGGCGGGAGGATCGCGAACAGGACGAGCTCGGGTTCGAGGGTGAACTCGGGCAGTCCTGGAATCCAGCCGACACCGAGTCCCACCACGACCAGAACCAACGGTCCGGACAATCCGTACCGGCGACACAGCGCGGAGACGATCACGGCGACCACGGCGACGATGAGCAGCCCTTCGTTCACCCGCGAATTCCTCCCTCAGCTGACTTCTGGCCGAACCAGGCAAAGATACGGGAGAATTGCCGAAGACGAAGCCGGCGGAAAGAGCTCATAGAGACCACTGCCAAACTCCAGAGGCGGAGCTCGACCAGATTGGACTGTATGCGACTGCCACGAAGATCGGTGATGCACCGAAACATCAAGGCCTCTGATGTGAAGCCGGACGACGACTTGTGCGTCGAATTGCGCGACGCGGCGAACTCGCCCGTCGAAAATCCCGCGGCGAACGACGTCGAAGTGTGTCAGGACTGTGCCGCCGAGGGTGTCGACCACTGGGCACATTTGCGACGATGCCTCGCCTGCGGGCATGTGGCGTGCTGCGATTCGAGTCCGCGCAAGCATGCGACCGTCCACTTCAAGTCGACCGGACACGCCGTGATGCAGTCGGCAGAGCCTGGTGAGACCTGGCGTTGGTGTTACGTGCACGCGCGAATGGACTGATCTGCCCCGTCATATGTCCAGAACACGGTGCCCGAAACCCGGTGCCCGATCCCGCCACGAGGGTCTACCCGTACAAAAGCCGTCTGGTTTGCCGCTAGCCTTACCAAGGTGACTACGAATACCTCGGGGAGCGGCGTTGTCATCAACGCGGTGCCCGACCGTATCGGCACCCCACTGACCCCGGGCGCCACCAAGGTGATGCTGCTCGGCGCCGGAGAGCTCGGCAAGGAAGTGGTGATCGCCTTCCAACGCTTGGGCGTCGAGGTGATCGCCGTCGACCGATACCCCGATGCTCCCGGCCATCAGGTCGCCCATCGTTCGCATGTGGTGGACATGACCGACCCCGTGGCGCTGCGTGCGGTGATCGAGGCCGAGCAGCCCGACTACGTGGTCCCGGAGATCGAGGCGATCGCCACCGAGGTGCTCGTCGACATCCACGAGGAGGGCTTCACCGAGGTCATCCCGACCGCCCGTGCGACTGCGCTGACGATGAATCGCGAGGGTATCCGCCGGCTCGCGGACGAACGACTTGGCCTGCCGACGTCGCCGTACGCGTTCGCGGACTCGGCTGACGAGATCCGCGCGGCCACAGCCCGTGTCGGGTATCCGTGCGTGATCAAGCCTGTGATGTCGTCATCGGGCAAGGGCCAGAGCGTGGTCCGCGGTCCGGACGAGATCGACGCCGCCTGGGATCACGCGGTCGCAGGTGGACGCGTCAAAGGAGGCCGGGTGATCGTCGAGGGTTTCGTCGACTTCGACTACGAGATCACCTTGCTCACCGTGCGGGCGGTCGACCCGGCGACCGGGCGCCTGTCCACCTATTTCTGTGCACCCATCGGGCATCGCCAACAGCAAGGCGACTACATCGAATCGTGGCAACCGCAGCCGATGAGTGAGGTCGCGCTCGGCGGTGCGACCTCGGTGGCCGCGCGTATCGCGGCGGCTCTCGGTGACGGTCACCTCGGTGGCCGGGGCATCTTCGGGGTCGAGATGTTCGTGAAAGAAGACGATGTCTATTTCTCGGAGGTCAGCCCCAGGCCGCACGACACCGGGCTCGTGACGCTTGGTACCCAACGTCTTTCGGAGTTCGAGATGCATGCCCGGGCGATCCTCGGCCTCCCCGTCGACGTCACGCTCGCCTCGCCCGGGGCCTCCGCGGTGATCTACGGCGGACTCGACGAGCCGGCGATCGCCTTCGAGAATGTCGCTGCGGCGCTGGCCATCCCGGAGACCGATATCAGGCTGTTCGGCAAGCCCGAGAGTTTCGCGCGCCGCCGCATGGGCGTGGTCATCGCGACCGCCGACGACGTCGGCACCGCCCGGCAACGCGCCGGCGACGCCGCTCGCCTGGTTCGCCCCATCAGCACCTCGCCGCAGGCCGACACCGCTGCGGTGGCGACGGCGAGCCGAGCGCCCGCACCGAAGCCGGATGCTGGGCACGATGACCTGGCGCAGACCCGCATGACCCGCAGGCCCCCGCCCGCTGGGCCGCCCCCGCCTGTACGACAGACCCCGCCTGCCGGGCCGCCCCCGCCTGCCGGGCCGCCCCCGGCTGCAGGGCGGCCACCTCAGCAGGGGCCGCGTCCGGATGCCCGGCTCCAGAAGCCGGTCCGTTCTGGCGAAGATCCCCGGTAGCGCGGATGTCTTTTGCCGGCGAGATAGTCGTCGCCGTGGTGATCTTCATCGGTCTCTGCGGAGTGGTGTTGCCCGTATTGCCGGGTTTGATCCTCATCTTGGCGGCAATCGGGGTGTGGGCGTTCGTGGTGGGCGGGTGGGCGTGGCTGGTGTTCGCCGTCGCCGCCGGTTTTCTGGGTGTAGCGGCGCTGGTCAAATATCTCGTCGCCAACAAGTCGATGAAGAACTCGGGTGTCCCGGGACGCACGGTGATCGCCGGTGGTCTGCTCGGGATCGTCGGTTTCTTCGTGATCCCGGTCGTCGGACTGATCATCGGGTTCGTGCTGGGTGCGTTTCTTGCCGAGTGGTATCGGAACAAGAGCATCGAAGCCGGTTGGCGTGGCGCGGTTGCCGCCACCAAGGCCGCGGGCATCGCGATGATCATCGAGCTCGCGGGCGCCTTGTTTGCGGCGTCGATCTGGCTGGGCGCGGCGTTCGTCTACTAGCCCTCGACCATGCCGAGCCGCAAACGCTCCGCCTTTGCAAAGACGCGCCACAAATAAGTGGCGCGTCTTCGTATTTGTGGAGCGTTTGCGTTGGGCGGCGGGTGCGGGTCGGTGGGCGGGGGTCGGTGCTAGCGCTTGCGGCCGATGGGGACGATCATCGGACCGCCGGAAATCGGATCGGTCATCACCTGAGACCGCAAGCCGAAGGCTTCCTGCAGCAACTCGGTGGTGATGACGTCGCCGGGGGTGCCTTCGCGGATGATGGCGCCTTCGCGCATCACGATCAGCCAGTCGCTGTAGCGAATGGCGAGATTGAGGTCGTGGAGCACCATGATGATCGTCTTGCCGTGCTTGCTGCACAGGTCGTCGACGAGGTCGAGTACGTCGATGGAGTGGGACAGGTCGAGATAGGTGGTGGGCTCGTCGAGCATCACCACATCGGTCTGCTGGGCCAGCGTCAGGGCGATCCAGACCCGCTGTCGCTGACCTCCGGAGAGTGCGTCGATGGTTCGTTCGGCGAGTTCGGTGCAGTTGGTCTGCTCGAGCGCGGTGGCGACTGCCAGCTCGTCCTCTGGGGACCACTGCCGGTACCACGCCTGGTGCGGATGGCGGCCACGGGACACGAGGTCGGCGACGGTCAGACCTTCTGGGGCCACGGGGTTCTGGGGTAGCAGGCCGAGTATCCGGGCGACGTCTTTGGTGCGCAGGGTCGCGATGTCGCTGCCGTCGAGCAGGACCTGTCCGCCGGTCGGCTTGAGCAGCCGCACCAGCGACCGCAGCAGCGTCGACTTCCCGCAGCCGTTCGGGCCGACGATCGTGGTGATCTTGCCGTCGGGGATGGTGACGTCGAGGCCGTCGATCACGGTGCGTTCGCCGTAGCCGACCTGCAGATCGGTTGCGGCGACTCGCGACGCCACCTTGTCCGAGAACGCGGCACTCATACCGAAGCCTTCCGGTTGATCTGGATCATCAGGTAGATCAGGGCGGGTCCGCCGATGCCCGCGGTCACCACGCCGACGGGGATGCCGGCCGGCAAGACGGTGCGGCACAGCAGATCGCCGCCGATGACCAGGCAGGCGCCCATCAGGCCCGAGGTGATGGGGCCGGGTATCTCGGCGCGTGCGAGGCGCATGGCGATCTGTGGGGCGAGCAACGCGACGAAGGCGATGGGGCCCGCCGACGACACGGCAACTGCGGCGACGACGACGGCTGCGATGAGAATCGCCGCCGACACCGCGTTGGCCCGTATGCCCAGCCCGCGGCACACGTCTTCACCGAGGCTGAGGATGGCGAGATTGCGCGACTGGATCGTGACAAAGATGATCGCCGGGATCAGCACGATCAGCGGTGGCCACACGGCCTTCCAGCCCGCACTCGACACCGATCCGACGATCCAGAGCTGCGCCCGCTGTACTTCGTCGATGTTGGCGCGGGTGAGCAGGTAGGCGATCAGGGCCTGCAGCCCCCAGGTCAGGGCGACGCCGACGAGCACGAGTCGGATGGGATCGATGCCTTTGCGCCAGGTCAGCAGGTACATCGCGAGGGCGGTGAGCAAGCCTCCGAGGAGCGCCGCGACCGCGAGACCGAGGTCGGCGAGCCATGATGCCCAGGTCGACCCGAAGGCGATCACGGCGACGGCGGCTGCGCTCGCGCCGGAGGTGATCCCCAGCATGTCGGGGGTGGCGAGCGGGTTGCGGGCGATCACCTGCGTCAGGGCTCCGGACATGCCGAGGCCGAAACCGACGAGCAGGCTCACCAGGCCGATGGGGAGTTGGGTGTCGAAGACGACGACGTTCTCGGCGCGGGTACCCCCGCCGAGCAGGATCCGGCCGACGTCGATCGGACTCATCGGGAAATCGCTGGTCCCGATGCTCACCGCGAACAGGAACAGCGCCACCGCAGCGAGGACCAGGCCCACGCCGGTGGCCCACGGGCGGATCACGAAGGTCCCGACACCGACCCGGACAACGGTGCGGCGCAGGTGTTGGGTGGGCAGCGGAGCGGGCGCTGTCTCCGGGGGCCCGGCGAATGTGGTCATGCCGGCACCAGACTCATACTGCGACCAACTTCTTGGCTCGGACCAATGCGATGAAGAACGGGGCGCCGACCGCGGCCAGCACGATTCCGGCCTGGACCTCACCGGGCCGGGCGATCATGCGGCCGAGGACGTCGCAGGAGACCAGCGCGACGGCACCGATGAGCGCGGAGTAAGGGACCACCCACCGGTAGTCGGGACCGGTGAAGAAGCGGGCCACATGCGGCGCCACGAGACCGAGGAACACGATCGGTCCGCACGCGGCGGTCGAGGCGCCCACGAGGAGGGTGATCGCCAGGATCCCGACGATGCGGACCTGCAGGATGCGGGAGCCTAGGGCTTTCGTCATGTCGTCGCCGAGCGAGAGGATGTTGAGGAAGAACCCGCTGGCCACGGCCAAGATCAGGCCGGGGACGACGAACGGCAGCGTTGCCGTGATGACGTCCCAGCCCCGGCCCGCGATGGAACCGACCTGCCAGAAGCGCCACGCCTCGAGCGATGCGGTGTCGATGAGCACGATCGCCGAGGTGATCGCGATCAGCATCGCCGACAGGCCGGTACCGGCGAGGATGAGGGTCAGTGGGCTGGCGCCCTTGCCGACCGACGCGAGAAAGAAGACCAGGCTCGCCGCCAGCATCGCCCCGATCAGACCGAAGCCCATGTATTGGATGGGCGTGGTGATGCCGAGCAGATAGACGCCGGCGACGACGGCGCAGGCGGCGCCCGCGTTGACACCGAGAATGCCGGGATCCGCCAGCGGGTTGCGCGTGTGACCCTGTGTGAGCGCGCCGGCCGCGCCGATCGCGAGGCCCACGATCAATCCGAGCACGGTGCGCGGGATGCGCAGAGTCTGGACGATGCCGACCGCATCCGGGGCGCCGGGAACGTTGTCCGCCCAGAGCGCGTCCCAGACCTCGCCGAGGGGGATCACGCGTGACCCGATGGCAATCGAGGCCGCGCACGCGACGACCAGCAGCGTCAGCAGCAGTATGGCGCCCGGCAGGCGCAGCGATTTCTTGCCCAAGACCACCGGTTCCTGCCTCTTCGAGCTCGGGTGCGTGATCAACATTGGCGAGGTTAGCCTAACTTGCGCCTCTACCGCGAAATCAGCTGTCCGGGGACCACTGCGATAACGGAACGATCACGAAACGAAGACATGGAGTTTCTTATCTGTTTCTTGGCTAACACTCAGCCTGTAGCTGACCGATTCACCTGCAAGGCCGCTGTGTCGGTGGCATTCACGAAGAAGGAGTGAAGATGAAGCAGAAAATGGTTCGCGCTGCGGTCGCCGCAGCGGCGGCGGTCGGGATTGCGGCGGGCAGTGTCGTGGCTGCAGCTCCGGCTCAGGCGGCGGCGCCTGATCTGGCTCTCACCGGCGGGGTGTACTGCTCGTTCGGCAAGCCCGGTGATCCCTGGCAGAACGCCTGGTACATGGTGCGCTGGATGGAGGTCACCGCACACGGACGCAACTGGCCGAACGTGACCCTGCACGAATTCGGTGGCGCCGAGAAGTTCTCCCCGAATCTGAAGGAGGGCCAGAAGCTGCGCATCGAGACGAAGTGGTTCGGTTGCTTCCCGAGTTCGATCTCCGGGTACACCATCTCCAGCGACATCGATCCGCTGCAGAACAACATCGGTTTCTGGGCCAACGTTCAGCGCATCGACAACTAGCTCCGACCCTCGGCCTGAGGTCGGCGCTGTGAGATCTCATGCCGGCAGCGATCCCTTTTCCTGACGTAGACCGTCCGCACATTCTCCCCGTCAGGAGAAGGGATCGTTTCTGTCTGCGGAACTCATCCGGAAGGGATGAGGGCACCGAGGAGCAGAGGGATCAGACTCGTCTGCAGGTCACGACAGTCGAGAACTGATCGCCAATCCACGCTCTGAGAAGGAGACACCAATGACGGAACCCGAGGCGGCCGAGGTGGGCCCCATCGACTATCTGGTGATCGAGTTCCCCGCCGATCGCACCCCTGACGGTTCGGCTCTGCCGCTGTTGGACGACCTGGTCAATCGCGGGATCATCAAGCTGCTCGACCTCGTCTTCGTGCGCAAAGAACTGGACGGGTCGATCTTTGCGGTCGCGATCGAGGATTTCGGCCTCACTGGCGACCTGGATGTGTCGATCTTCGCCGGAGCGACCTCGGGCCTGATTGCCCGCGAGGATCTGGACGAGGCGGCCTCCGCGCTCGAACCGGGTTGTTCCGGAGCGATCTTGATCTACGAGAACCACTGGGCCGCACCGTTCGCCTCCGCGCTACGACGCAACGGCGCACAGATGGTCGCCTCCGGACGGATACCCACCCAGGAACTGCTCGACTCCCTTGACGCGCTCGGCGTCTGAAGACAGCGAAAGGAACATCTCATGCCCGGTTTACTACGCGGCGTAGCCCGTACCGCCGTCATCGCCGGCACGGCGACGTCGGTGTCCAACCGTGTCTCACGCCGTCAAGGCAATCGATGGGCGCAACAGGCGCAACAGCAGGCCCCGCAACAGGCAGCGCCTGCGCAGCCTGCCGCTGCACCGCCCGCTGCGGCACCCGCGTCGAGCGTCGATCGGATCAGCGCACTGCGTGAACTCGGCGAGCTGCGTACCCAGGGGGTGCTGACCGAAGCCGAGTTCGCGGCGGAAAAAGCCAAAATTCTCGCGTCCTGAGTGCTTTTCCTCTCGCGGGTGACGAGGGGTTGACCTGCTGCGCCGCGGGCGAGTCGGCGCGCCCGGGCGAGCGGCGTGGTACGAGTTCTTCATGCGCGATTCGAGCGAGCGGGTCCGGGTGGTCGTCGCAGATGACCACCCGATGATCCGCGACGGTGTGGTGCGGGCCCTGTCGGGTAGCGGTTTCGTGGACGTGGTGGCCGAGGCAGGTGACGGCCGTGAGGCCTTGGCCGCGATCCAGCGCGAGTTGCCCGACGTCGCGCTGATCGACTTCCGCATGCCCGAGATGGACGGTGCCGAGGTCGCTGCTGCGGTGCGGCGGGACGGGCTCGCCACCAAGGTGCTGCTGCTGTCGGCGCACACCGAGAGCGCCATCGTCTACAACGCGATCGCCCAGGGTGCCTACGGCTTTGTGTCCAAGGACGCCGGTCGCTCGCAGATCGTCGACGCAGTGCTCGACTGTGCCGCCGGACGACCTGTGCTCGCAGGTGACCTGGCTGCCGGTCTCGTCGGCGAGATCCAGATGCGCCGCGACAGCTCTGCTCCCGTGCTCTCCGCGCGCGAGAAAGAGGTCCTCGGCATGATCGCAGAGGGCAAGAGTGTGCCCGCGATGGCCGAGGTGATGTTTGTTGCTCCGTCGACGGTGAAGACCCACGTGCAGAGGCTGTATCAAAAGCTCGGGGTCTCGGACCGGGGCGCTGCGGTGGCGGAGGCGATGCGGCACCGGTTACTCGAGTGACCGGCCCTCAATCCTCCGCGGACGCGAGTCTGGTTCGTATCACCGCGGCACTGCGACTGCTGCTGGTGGTCCTGTTCGGGTTGCTCGGTGTGGCGATCCCGGACGGTGAGGTCAGTAGCCCCGGCTATTACGTCATACTGGCCGTCTACGCGCTCATCGCCGTCGGATGGTTTGCCGTGGTCTACCGGCGCCAGGCCCCTCCCCGCATCCAGATCGCCTCTCCCGCAATCGATGTGCTCGGACTGATCGGGCTCGCCGCGTTCTCCGGCGGAGCCACGTCGATGTTGCAGCCGGCGTTCTTCCTCATACCCATCGCGGTCGCTTTCAAGGGAGCGCCCTGGGCCACCGGGTTGATCGGCGGCGTGACGTCGGTGGCCTATCTGGTTGTCTGGCTGACGGACCCGGGCGCCGCGGATGTCGACAAGAACGTCACCTGGCTGAACTTCGGATTCCTTCTCTGGTTGACCGCGGCCACCACCGGTCTGTCGTACGTCCTGCTGCGGCGATCTCGGCGGATTGATTCGCTGCTCACGGCGCAGCGGCAACTGGTCACCCAGACGCTGGCTGTCGCGGATCGCG
The DNA here is from genome assembly GCF_003217475.1 of Williamsia limnetica. GTDB lineage: Bacteria > Actinomycetota > Actinomycetes > Mycobacteriales > Mycobacteriaceae > Williamsia > Williamsia limnetica. The sequence goes on from NZ_QJSP01000002.1 coordinate 88,839, forward strand.
AACGCGCGGTGCTGGCGGAGGCGCTGCACGACCGTCCGCTGCAGACGCTGCTCGCAACGCGAATGGATCTCGAAGACGCCATGGACAGTCCATCCGCTGAGAGTCTGGCGCCGGTGATGGCGAACCTCCGCAGTACGGCCACCGAATTACGGGAGCTGGTGTCGGGTCTGCATCCCCAAGTCCTGGCGCAACTGGGACTCGCGCCGGCGCTCGAGGAGTTGGCCCGGCGGTTCGAGGACCGTTCCGGGGTCGCCGTCCGACTCGAGCTGGCACCTGTCGATGTCGGTGAGTTTTCAGGACTTCTCCACACCGCTGCGGGGGAGTTGCTCACCAATGTCGCAAAGCATGCTCACGCCACCGAGGTCACCCTGGAACTCGGCGGCGACGACACCTCGGTGCTGCTGGTGGTCACCGACAACGGCGTCGGTTTCGACCCGTCGATCGTCCCGGACCGAATCGCGCAGGGTCACATCGGGATCGGAGCCCAGGCTGCCCGGGTGATCGGAGCCGGAGGCACCTTCACCATCTCGGAGCCGACCGGCGGCGGAACGCGTATCGCGATCACCGTGCCACGGTAGGGATCACCTGAGGCGAAGCCTCAACCCTTGTTCACCTGAGGCGGAGCCTCAACCCTTTTTGACCTGAGGCGGAGCCTCAACCCTTTTTGACCTTGTCTGGTTCTGATGCGGCGAGCATGTCTTCGCGTTCGACGACCTTGACGCGTTCGCGGCCTTCTGCGGCGCCGAGTTTGCGTTCGTGTTCGTCGAGGCGGTACCAGCCATCCCAGGTGGTGAAGGCGACGTTCTTGTTCTCGAGGTAGTCGATGATGGCGTCGTCACCGGGGGTCGCGGGGTCGAGGACCTTGCCGGCGAGGGCGTCGTCGAGGAGGCAGTCGACGGTTTCGTTGGCGTCGCCCTTGGTGTGGCCGATGAGGCCGACGGGGCCGCGTTTGATCCAGCCGGTGGTGTACATACCCGTCATGTGCGCGCCCTGGTCGAAGATCCGGCCGGCCTCGTTGGGGATGACGCCCGCCTGTTCGTCGAACGGGATCTGCGGCAGGTTGTCCGAGAGGTAGCCGACGGCGCGGTAGACCGCTCCGAGATCCCAGTCGGTGGTCTTGCCGGTGCCGCGAACGTTGCCGGTGCCGTCGAGTTCGGTGCGTTCGGTCCGCAGGCCGACGACCTTGCCGTCTTCACCGAGGATCTCGGTGGGGGATTCGAAGAAGTGCAGGAACAGTTTGTGGGGGCGGCCCTTGGGGTCGCGGATGGCGTACTGCTCGATGATCGTGGCGACCTGGTCGGTGATCTTGGACGAGCGGCGCGCGACGGTGGAGCCCTCGTCGTAGTCGATGTCTTCGGGGTTGACGATGACGTCGATGGTCGGCGAGTGGTCGAGTTCTTTGAGTTCGAGCGGGGTGAACTTGGCCTGGGCGGGTCCGCGCCGTCCGAAGACGTGGACTTCGACGGCCTTGTTGTTCTTGAGTCCGTCGTAGACGTTGGCGGGGATCTCCGTGGGGAGCAGTTCGTCGCCGGTCTTCGCGAGGACGCGGGCGACGTCGAGTGCGACGTTGCCGACGCCGATGACAGCGACCTTTTCCGCGTCCAGGGGCCAGGTGCGGGGGAAGTCGGGGTGTCCGTCGTACCAGGCGACGAACTGGGCGGCGCCGTAGCTGCCGTCGAGGTCGATGCCGGGGAGGTCCATGATCCGGTCGTCGGTGGCGCCGGTGGAGAAGATGACGGCGTCGTACATCGACTGCAGGTCCTCCAGGGCGATGTCGGTGCCGTAGTCGACGTTGCCGATCAGCCGGATCTGGGGCTTGTCCAACACCTTGTGCAGGGCGTTGATGATGCCCTTGATGCGGGGGTGATCGGGGGCCACTCCGTAACGGATCAACCCGAACGGTGCCGGCATCCTCTCGAACAGATCGATCGAGACACCGTCGAACTGGCCCGCTCGCTCCGCTCCCGGCGCCGCGAGGTCTTTGGCTTTGTCCGACTTCATCAGGGCATCGGCGGCATAGATACCGGCAGGGCCGGCGCCAACGATGGCCACGCGAAGAGGACGGTTCTGATCGCTCATGAGTCGGAGTGCTTTCTCGTACGAGTAGGAGTTCCGGCCTCCGCCGATGCGGAAGCCCGGACGGGGCTCAACACCCCACGGTAGGCGTTGGACCTGGCGGGAACCAAAATCGCCGGCCACTGTCGAGCTGAACTCGACGGCTTTGATTCGACTTCCGCCAGGCCCCGCGCGCCGGGGCAGGTGGGTCAGGCGCCCAGTTTGGGTGCCACCTGGTCGATCGCCCACGGGATGGTCAGCACGGTCGGCACCGACATCGCGCTGCCGATCCGCTGATCGAGGTAGACCACGCCGCCCCGCTTGACGATGTCGAGGTTGTTGAAGACGGCATTGTTCTTGAGCTGCTCGTTCGAACCTTCCCAGTCGATGGCGACGACTTGGTCGAGGTTGTTGAGCAGGTTGAGGTTCTCGTTCGAGATGGTGCCGTAGAAACCGCTGGTCACCAGGGGCTCGAGCTCTGCCGGGAAGATCTGGCCCAGCTCCACGAGCATCTGGCCGCGGCCGTCGCCCGGGCCGAAGATCGAAATCGAGCCGTCCGCGCCGGAGATGATGACGGCCGATTTCTTGCCCACCATGTTCGGGTACTGCGCCTTGGCCTCGTCGAACTTGGCGTTCGTCTGGTCGATCAGTTCCTGGGTCTTCTCCGGCATGCCGACGGCCTTGCCGATCTCAGCCGTGGAGGCCGCCCACGGGATCAGCCAATCCTGATACTGGGATTCGCGAACGATGGTCGGTGCGGCCTTGGTCAGGTTGTTGTACTGCTCCTGGCTGACCGCGTTGTTCACGGCGACGATGAAATCCGGGTTGGTGGCCAGCGCCTTGGGGATGTCGGCGCCCAGGTCCTGGGTGGCCTGGCCGAGTGAGACGGGGGTGTTCTCCGCGATGTACTTCTCGTTCCACGGTTCGACCACATTCTTGCCCGTCGGATCGTTGAACGGGACGATCGTGGTCGGGGTGATCCCGAGTGCCATCAGGATGTCGGCATCGCCGGGGCCGAGGGTGGCGATGCGCGCGGGCTCGGCCTCGACCTTGGTCTCGCCGAAGTTGTGGGTGATCGTCACCGGCAGGGCGCCTTGTTCGGCGGTGACCGATGCGGCGGCGCTGTCACTGTCCTCGTCGGGGGCCGAGCAGGCCGTGATCCCGATCAGTGCGGCGGCAGTTGCGGTCGCGATTGCCGCGCGGGACATCGTTCGTCGGGAGTTCATGAATCGCACGGGTGGATCCTCACCTTCGGGTCGGCCTGGCGAGAATCCTTCTTCTAAGGGTTGGCTCACCAATGTTCTGCGGTCAGCGTCTCACGGCGGTGATGGGGTGGGCAAATACGGGTTATAAGCTCGCGACCATGGCACCAACCGACAAGAATGCGGTCCCTCCGCTGGAAGACGACGAGCGGCGGACCCCGTGGCCGTTCCTCATCGCGGTCGCGATCGTGGTACTCGTGCTGGGCGCGATCGGGGTGATGCACGTGGTGCGGCCTGCCGAGGACCGGCTCACGGAGGAGTCGAAGGTGTCCCGGACGATCAACGACTACTACACGGCCCAGAATGCGCTCAATTACAGCAATTTCCGGGCGCTGACCTGCGCGGCACAGCGGGATTCGGCGGACTTCCCGTCCGAGGACGCGTTCTCCACGGAGCAGACCGAGGCCCGCGAGGCCGACGGGCAGATCGAGATCAGCAACATATCGGAGACGGTGGTCAACGGCGATCGGGCGACTGCCAACGTGCATTCGTTCCGTAAGCAGAAGACGCAGACCCAGATCACTCCGGTCACACTGGTCAAGGAGAGCGACTCCTGGAAGGTGTGTTCATGAGCTACGCAGGTGACCTGACCCCGCAAGAGGCATGGAAGATCATCACCGAGGACCCGACCGCGGTGCTGGTCGACTGCCGCACCAGGGCCGAATGGAGTTATGTCGGCGTACCCGATCTCACCGGGACCGGTAAACAGACCGTGTTCATCGAATGGGTGAGCTTTCCTGACGGCGCCAAGAACTCCGACTTCGTCGCACAGTTGCGGGCTGCAGGCGTCGCCGACGACCAGCAGGTGGTCTTCTTGTGCCGATCCGGCCAGCGGTCGATCGGAGCCGCGCAGGCAGCGACGGCCGATGGCATCGACAAGGCCTACAACGTGCTCGACGGTTTCGAAGGAGCCATCGACGCCGAGGGTCACCGCGGAGCGGCAGGGTGGAAGGCCGTGGGACTCCCGTGGCGCCAGTCGTAGCATCACCCCTGCCACGCGCGGCATCACCACATACGGAGGAAAAACGTGAATAGCCCACTGCCCGAAGGGGTCTCACCGGACACGCTGGCGGTTCGCGGCGGCTTGGCCCGCTCGAACTTCGAGGAGACCTCCGAAGCGCTGTATCTCACCTCCGGTTACGTCTACTCCTCGGCCGCAGCGGCCGAACGCGCCTTCACCGGCGAAGACGAGCGGTTCGTGTACTCCCGCTACGGGAACCCGACCGTCGCGATGTTCCAGGAGCGACTACGCCTACTCGATGGTGCCGAAGCCTGTTTCGCCACCGCGAGCGGTATGGCTGCGGTGTTCGTCGCGCTGGGAGCCCTGCTCAAGGCAGGCGATCGCCTGGTTGCCGCCCGCAGCCTCTTCGGCTCGTGCTTCGTCGTGTGCAACGAGATCTTGCCGCGCTGGGGTGTGGAGACGGTGTTCGTCGACGGCGAAGACCTCGAGCAGTGGGAGCAGGCCTTGTCGGAGCCGACCACGGCGGTCTTTTTCGAAACACCGTCGAATCCGATGCAGACGCTGGTCGACGTCGAGCGGGTCTGCGAGCTCGCACATGCGGCCGGCGCGCAGGTGGTACTCGACAACGTCTTCGCGACGCCGCTGCTGCAACGCGGCCTCGACCTCGGTGCCGACGTGATCGTCTACTCCGGAACCAAACACATCGACGGGCAGGGCCGGGTGATGGGCGGTGCCGTGCTGGGTTCGGCGGAGTACATCGACGGCCCGGTGCAGACCCTGATGCGGCACACCGGTCCGGCCCTGAGCCCGTTCAATGCCTGGACGTTGCTCAAGGGGCTCGAGACACTGCGGCTGCGCGTGGATCACTCGACCAACTCGGCATTGCGCATCGCTGAGTTCCTGGAAGCCGATCCCCGGGTTGCCTGGGTGAAATACCCCTTCCTGCAGTCTCATCCGCAACACGATCTGGCGCTGCGGCAGATGTCTGGCGGTGGCACCGTGGTGACGTTCGAACTCGCCCCGTCGGCCGGAGCCTCGGGCAAGGCACGAGCGTTCGAGGTGCTCGACGCGCTGAAGATCGTCGACATCTCGAACAATCTCGGCGACTCGAAGTCGCTCATCACGCACCCCGCCACCACCACGCATCGCGCGATGGGACCGGAGGGCCGCGCCGCGATCGGACTGTCGGACTCTGTCGTTCGTTTGTCGGTCGGGCTTGAAGGCATCGACGATTTGCTCAACGATATCGATCAAGCGCTGTAACTACCCGGCATAGAGGGGACGGTGGGTCATCCTGCACTCGGTGGCCGACTGGATTGTGTCGGTTGTTCAGTCAACGCCGCCCTGGGCGGTGTACCTCATCGTGTGCGGCGTCGTCTTCGGTGAGGCCGCAGCCTTGCTCGGCCTGGTGTTACCCGGCGAGACGGTATTGCTGGCCGGCGCCGTTGCCGCGGCCATCGGCAGCACCAACATCGCGTGGCTGATCGTCGCGGCGAGCGTGGCCGCGGTACTCGGTGACTGGACCGGTTACCTGATCGGCAGACGTTCGGGCGACAAGATCACCCATTCCCGCTTCGGTGGCTGGATCGGCGAGGAGCGGTGGGCCCGTGCCGAGACGCTGATCCGGGACGGCGGCGTCGTCGCGGTGGTCGGTGCCCGGTGGATCGGGTATGTCCGCACCGTCACCCCCTTCGTGGCGGGCATGAGTCACATGCCGACTCGGCAGTATCTGCTCGCGAACGTGGTCGGTGGGGTGGTCTGGGTGGTGGTCGTCTGTGTGGTCGGCTACGCGCTCGGGCAGACACTCGGAGCCAGCCTGCTGCTGTACTTCGCCCTCGGTGCCGCGCTGGTGGTGGTCGCCTATTTCGGCATCCGGCGACTCCTGCGTCGCAGGACTTCCGTGGACATCGGGTCGCCCACGGAGTGAGGGACTAACAATCACGACGACTTTTAGCCGCCGGGAAATAGTTCACCGGCGCTAAGTTGTTGCTCAGAGTACGAGTGCTCGAATCGGGTGCTCATCGACAGTCCCGACCCGAAAGGAACGTCCGCGGCGATGGTTCCAGCAGCGCATCCCAGAGATGTACTCGCCGGTTTCGTGCGGGCCCGTGTCGATGACCGGGTGCTGTTCGCCGAGGACGTCGACGAGGCGATCGCCCTGGTTGCAGATCAGGTGTCGGGTGACGTCGTCATGCTCGACGTACGTGCGGATCTGGCGACCTCTACGGCGTCGCCCGGATTCCGGGTCGTTGCGGCGCAGGTCGATCTCGCGCACACCCTCGCGGCCGTGGAGGCCGAGTTCGTCGCCGGAGATGCCGAACTCCTGATCGTCCCCGGTGTCGTCGACTCCACCGGCGAGGTGTTGCCGCTGCCCCGGCTGGCGGCGATCGCTCACCGTCACGGTGCCCGGTTACTGGTCGATGCCGGTCAGCTCGCACCCCGTCGCGTTCTCAATCTCACCAGTCACGGCATCGATTACGTCGTGTTGTCGGGCGCGACGATCGCCGGATTCGGGCCTGCCGCGCTGATCGGTCGCGGCGACCGGCTGCCTCAGGCCGACTCCGTCCATGTCGATGGGTCGGTCGCACATGGTTTCGCGCAGGCGGCGCTTGCCATCGCCGACCTCGGTTTCGATTGGATCGGTCTTCACGAGGAGTCGCTGTCCGCGGTGGTCGACGAGGCCGTGCGCGCACTGCCCGGCGCGCGCAGACTGCGGTTGTGGCCCGACGCTCGCGACCGGGTCGGCCTCACCGAGATCGCGGTGGCAGGCCGCTTCGAACCCGTACCCATCCGGTGGGGCGTCGGCACCGGACACAAAGAAATCGCACGTCAGCTGGATGTGCTGGCACACGTTGTTTTCGAGCAGGAGGCGTCATGACAGGTCGGACCCGACCGGAATTGCTGGTCGCGATCGACGGCGAGACCCCGATCGCCTGGAGCGGACCGCGTCCCGCCGACGCTTCGGCCTCGGTGGTGCGGCGTATCCGCCAGCCGGAATTGCGCGGCGGTATCAAGGAACGCGCGCAGCTGCGGGCGAGCTGGCAGGACCTCGGGGACGATCCCGCCGACCTGGTCGTCGCGCTCGAGGTCGACGTACTGATCGCCGAAGACGCCGGGACCGCCCGCGCCGAACTGCTGCGACTCGGGGAATCGCGTTTCGGTGACACCGTGCGATACGTCGGTACCCCCGCCGGCCTGCTGAGCCTGATCTTGGACGCGTACACGGCCGAGGTCGCGGACGCGGTCATCTTGCGCCCGCTCGACACCCGGCCGGATTCGGGGTCGGTCTCTGCGTCGGCCGAACTCATCGCCGAGCAGGTGCTGCCGCGCCTGCGCGAGCGCGCCGCTGCGGCCTGACCCGACGTCACAGAAAAGCACCCCGTACACAAAAGCACTCCGTCCGGTCAAGAACACTTGTTTGAACAGGTGCTTTTGACCGGACGGAGTGCTTTTGTCGTCAGGCCGGTGGTTGCGCGCGTTCGCCGTGATGCCATCGGTCGACGATCTTGGCGCGGGCGTCGTCGGTGAGCTGGCCGTAAAGCCGTAGGCGTGCCATCCCGCCGTCGGGAAAGATGTCCATCCGGGCCTCGGTGAGCGGCCGGTCGACGTCGACGAGAAAGCGGTGACGCGTGTCGGGCTGCAGCGCGGTGCGGGGCAGCAGTTCGAACCATTCGCCGTTCTCGCCGTCGCGTCCGCGGATCATCGCCGAGCCCGGCGCGTTACCCAAGAAGTAGCTGGTGTCGAGTTCGGCGAGACCGACGGTGGACTCACCTGCCAATTTGATCTGGACCCAGTCGTTGCCGGAGTCGCGGCGACGGGATGTCTCCCAGCCCTCTCCCATGGTGCGGGCGCGCCCGGGCATCAACAGATTGTTCGGCGAGCCGTAGAACATGTTGGAGCACGCCGTGATCATGCCGCCGTTCTCCAAGGCCGCGAGGTCGAAGTGACCGTACGACAGGAACTGCGGATCAGGCGTTCCTCTGCCGTGGACGCGGAACCGCGCCACACCGCCGTCTGGGTAGATCGATAGACGAACGTGGGTGAACCGCTCCATGGAGTCGACGCGAAACGGGTTCAAGGTGTCGCCGTTGACCTCGGTCCGGTCGACGATGGTCGTCCACTCGGTCTCTTCGATCAACTGGTTGGTCGTCGGAATGCCTTGCACCGCTGCGGCTTCGACGGAGACGTAGGGAGGGTAGTTGCCCACGAACCAGGAGGTGTCGACGACGACGCCGTAGATGATCCCGGGCACGCCCAGCCGGATGATCGCCTGATCCACGCCGTCTTCTCGACGCCGTCGGGTCTCCCAGCCGTCGTAGACCTGACCCTTGTGGCCGAACGTGGCCGGCTGGTATTCGGCCGACGGGGTCTTGATCAGATTCTGCGCTTCGGCGAACAGGTCATCGTTGGTCCAGATGACGGCGCCCCCGAGGGTCCGCAACGCCAGATCCGGCATCGACGTGAAATGCGGGCGGGAGGATGGAGGCGATGGGGTCACGACAACTGAGATTAGTGCGCGGGAGGTGGTGGGTCGAACCCGCCTGATCGGTTCGCGGTGGTTGCAGTCCAGATCTGGTTGCGCGCATACTTGCGGCGGCCAAGTAGTTGTGGGGCGAAACTCGTTGATCGCCGTAAGGAACAAGCGGTGGGAGCCGAGAGGGGTCGTGGAAGCGATGACACGGGTTGATCAGGTCGACGATCTCATAGAGGTCCTCGCCCGGTACGCACAGATCCGCGAGCGGCTCGCGGCGATGCGACTGCGAACGCCCGACGGAATCGTCGAGACCGCTGCCTACAACTGCTTGTTTCGGCTTGCGGACGCCCCGGCCCGGTCGGGCGAACTGGCCGAGGCGATGTTCGCCGACCCCTCGACCATCAGCAGGCACGTCGCCCACCTCGTGCGGCTGGGATACGTGCGGCGAGAGGCCGATCCGAACGACGGCCGCGCGACGATCCTGGTGGCCACCGACACCGGCCGCGAACGCGTTTCCGAATTGCGTAGTCGTCGCGGCGAGCAACTCAGGGCGATGATGAACGACTGGGCAGAAAGTGACGTCAACGCTCTGACCACGCTGATGGGCCGCTTCGTGGAAGACGCCGAGGCCACCCTGGCGTGCTCGGCGTCCGACGAGGGGTCGAGTTGAGCGGGCCCGCCGAGTCGGCTGTCTCCGGCGGCGGTGAACTCTCGCATCGCAAGATCCTGACGATTCTCGGCGGCCTCATGCTCGGCATGTTCCTCGCCGCCCTGGACCAGACCATCGTCTCGACCGCCATCCGGACCATCGCCGATGACCTCCAGGGCTATTCGCTGCAGGCGTGGGTGACCACCGCCTACCTGGTCACCGCGACGATCGTGACGCCGCTCTACGGCAAGTTGTCGGACATGTACGGGCGCAAGGCGCTGTTCATGACCGCGATCTCGATCTTCATCGTGGGGTCGCTGCTGTGCAGCACCGCGACGTCGATGTATCAACTCGCCGGCTATCGCGCGCTGCAAGGGCTCGGTGCAGGTGGCCTGATGTCGCTGGCTCTGACGATCGTGGGCGACATCGTGCCCCCTCGCGAGCGCGCCAAGTACCAGGGTTACTTCCTCGCGGTCTTCGGGACCTCGAGTGTCATCGGTCCCGTACTCGGCGGACTTCTCGCCGGCCAGGATTCGATCCTCTTCGTCTCGGGGTGGCGCTGGGTGTTCCTGGTGAACGTCCCGATCGGCCTGGTCGCCCTACTGGTCGTGTTCCGCGTGCTCGACTACGACCAGATCCGCAACGCGCGGCAGCGGGTGGACTGGTGGGGTGCCGGCCTGTTGGCCCTCGGGGTGGTGCCGCTGTTGATCGTGGCCGAACAGGGCCGGATCTGGGGATGGGGCAGCGGTTGGGCGTTGACCTGCTACATCACCGGGGTCGTCGGCATCGTCGCGTTCGTCTGGGTCGAACACAAGATGGGGGAGGCGGCGATCATCCCGCTGCGGATCTTCCAGAACCGGATCTTCGCCCAAGGCATCGTGATCTCCGTGGTCGTCGGAATGGTGATGTTTGGCGGGATCTCCATGCTGCCGCAGTACTTCCAGGTCATCCGCGGGTCGAGCCCGACGATGGCCGGGCTGCAGATGCTGCCCATGGTGCTCGGCCTGATGAGCGCGTCCATCATCTCCGGCCAGCTCATCTCCCGGACGGGTCACTATCGCATCTATCCGGTCGTCGGGTCGGTGCTGCTCACGGTGTCGACGTTCCTGCTGCATCTGATGAGCGTCGACACCCCGGTCTCACTCGTCATGGTGATGGCCTTCGTACTCGGATTCGGGTTGGGCAACATGCTCCAGCCGCTCACCCTGGCCCTGCAAAACGTGTTGCCGCCCAAGGACATGGGTGTCTCGACAGCGTCCGCGACGTTTTTCCGGCAGATCGGTGGAACCCTCGGTGTCGCGGTCTTCTTCTCGGTGCTGTTCAGTCTGATGGGCCCGAACATCACCGACGGCCTCAAGGACGAGGCGAGTTCGCCACAGTTCCGGCAGGCCGTGGCACAGGCGGTGCAGAGTCCCGATGCCCAGGTCTCGGCGTTCGGCAAGGGACTGGCCGCCGCGGCCCAGAATCCAGGGGCTCCAGCCGGGCAGGCCGGTAGTGTCATGGATGACACATCGGTCATAGCCAAACTGCCCGAACCGATCTCACGCCCGATCAAGGTCGGATTCGCCGACGCGATGGACAAGGTGTTCCTGAGCGTCTCGATCGTGTCGTTGATCGCGCTCGTCCTGGTGATGTTCTGGAAAGAAGTTCCTCTGCGCACTCAATCCGGCATGCAGGCGGCAAAGGACACACCTGACGCCGTGGAACCGTAGTTCCCGAGCAAAAGGCCCGACTCCCAAAGGGGGTCGGGCCTTTCTGCCGATGAATGCCGTCAGCCGCGGGAAGGCTCGTTGGCCTCGTCCGGGTGCTCGGCGAGACGGTCGATGGCCTCCTGTGCGATCTTCTCGGCGTCGGCCTTGCCGGTCCAGCCACCGGGGAAGACCTCTTTGCCCGGCTCCAGGTCTTTGTAGTGCTCGAAGAAGTGGGCGATGGCCTTGAGTTCGAACTCCGGCACGTCACCGATGTCCTGGATGTGGTCCCAGCGAACGTCCTTGGCCGGCACGGCCAGCAACTTGTCGTCGCCACCGGCCTCGTCGGTCATGCGGAACATGCCCACGATGCGGGCGCGGACGATCACGCCGGGGAACACGGACTCGGGCAGCAGGACCATCGCGTCCAGTGGGTCGCCGTCCTCGCCGAGGGTCCCGTCGATGAATCCGTAGTCGGCCGGATAGCCCATCGAGGTGTACAAATAGCGGTCGAGGTACACCTTCCCGGACTCATGGTCGACCTCGTACTTGTTGCGCTGTCCCTTGGGGATCTCGATGGTGACGTCGAAGTCCACGGTGCCTCCTGATGCATTGTGCGTAGCCGGTCCCAAAATCGACTCAACGATACTGTGGAGACCTGGAACCGTCGCGCTCGGCGGGACCGTGGCGGGAAACTCTGACCGGAGGTAACAAGTGGCAGGCAGTGCGCGCAGCCGCAAGGGGCTGCTGTGGACGCTGGTTCCGGTGGTGGTCCTGATCGTGGTGGCCGCAATCGTGCTGGTGATCGCACTACGTGTCGATCAGGATTCGGATGCGCTTCCCGAGGGTGCAGTTCCGCAACCGTCGCCGGCATCGCTGACCCCCCGGATCAACCCGGTGGCCGCGGATGCCCCGTCACCGACCCCGGACGGCGTGCGTGCCGATCTCACGCAGGCCCTGGCCAACCCCGATCTCGGCCAGCTGTCGGGCGAGATCTCCGATGCCGTGAGCGGTCAGACCCTGTGGTCGGCCACCCCCAGCCGGCCGATGGTGCCCGCGTCGACGATCAAGGTCCTCACCGCCTCTGCGGCGCTCGTGGCGCTGCCCCACGACAAGCGCATCACGACCACCGTGGTCGCGGGTGCGGGCGGCCAGGTGATCCTGGTGGGAGCCGGCGATCCGACGTTGTCGGCGCAGCCTGCGGGCGCGCAGACGTTCTTCACCGATGCCCCACGCATCAGTGAGCTGGCCGACCAGATCAAGAAAGCCGGCATCAACGTGACGTCGGTGGCCGTGGACACCAGCGGATTCAGTGGCCCGACGATGGCGCAGAGCTGGGACCCGGCGGATATCGCCGGGGGCAACATCACGCCGATCGAATCGCTGATCGCCGACTCCGGCCGGATCGATCCGCTCGAGATCGACTCGCCTCGAACCGCCACCCCTGCGGTCACGGCCGGGGCTGCGCTGGCGTCCGCGCTCGGGGTCGACTCCGCGGTGGCGCAGGCGACGGCGCCTGCCGAAGCCCAGGTGATCGCGCAGGTGGAGTCCGCGCCGCTGGTCACCCGGCTCGGCGACATGATGCGGGCCAGTGACAACGTGCTGGCCGAAACCGTGTCCATCGAGATCGCGGCGGCCACCGGTGGCAGGCCCACCATGGCAGGCGGAATCGACGCGGTGCGGAAAGCGTTGAGCGACTATGGGTTCAACATGAACGGCACAGTATTCGCTGACGTCAGCGGGCTGTCAGAAGACAATCGGATCTCGGCGGGTCTCCTCGACAAGGTGGTCAACGCAGGCGCCGGCACGGCGCAACCCAAACTCCGGCCGCTGTTGGACATGCTGCCGGTGGCCGGGGCCACGGGAACCCTCGCCGAACGCTTCGCGACCGAGAACCAGGCCGGAGCGGGCTGGGTCCGGGCCAAGACCGGAACCCTCACGGGCGCAAGCGCGCTGGTCGGCGTGGTACAGACGAGAGAAGGTCGCGTGTTGAGTTTTGCCCTGATGTCCAACGGGACATCGCCGGATGTCGCGAGACCCGCGCTCGACGCGATCGCGGTGGCGCTGCGCGACTGTGGGTGCCGATGAGTATCGACTGGCAGCTCGCCGCCACGGTCGGCAAGAAGGTCGCCAGGCCCGGGCCGATCACCACCGGCTACACCCTGACCGCGGCACGTGAGGAGTTGGCGTCCTCTGCGGTGGCCGCGGAAGCACCGGTCCGCGAGGTCACCGGTCTGGCAGATGGTCTGCCGGTCCCGACTGCCCGGATCCTGGACCGCGGCGGCTGGATCGAGGCGGCGACGCTGTCGATGTCGGCGATGCTCGACACCGAGGAGGAGGACTCGAAGCCGGGGATCAGTGGCCGCCTCGCCGGTGTTCAGGCGGGCGGAGTGCTGGCGTTGCTCTCGGGGGCGATACTCGGCCAGTACGATCCGTTCACCCCTGATCCGGAGTCGGGCAACGACGGAGTGCTGATGTTGGTCACCCCCAACATCATCGCCGTCGAACGAGCGTTGCACGTGGTGCCCGGTGACTTCCGGTTGTGGGTGTGCCTGCACGAGGTGACCCACCGGGTGCAGTTCTCGGCCAATCCCTGGTTGCGTGATTACATGTCGTCGAACGTCGAGGCCCTCACCGCAGAGAACAGCGAGTCGAGCAGCGAGATGGTCGGTCGTATCAGCGCCGCAATGAAGAACGGCCGGCAGCGCGAGAAGGGGATCGTCGGGGCGATGCAACTGCTGCAGTCGCCCGAGCAGTACGAGGCCTTCAGCCGCATGATGATGCTGGGGACCTTGCTCGAAGGCCACGCCGACCATGTGATGGACGCGGTGGGGCCCGCCAAGGTGCCCACAGTCGATCGGATCCGTACCGCCTTCGACAAGCGCCGCACCCGGCCGCAGAATCCCGTGCAGCGGCTGCTGCGTGCTCTTCTGGGAATGGACGCCAAACTCGCCCAATACATCCGGGGCAAGGCTTTTGTGGACGAAGTGGTGGGGACCGTGGGCATGACCCGGTTCAACGCCATCTGGACCGGTCCCGAGACGATGCCGTTGCCCACCGAGATCGAACAGCCACGATTGTGGATCGACCGGGTGCTGTGAGATCAGCTGCGGTCGCCGAGATCACCGGCGCCGTGGCCGACTTCGTCGATCGGTATCCGACGGGCACCGACGTCTGTGTCGCCTTGTCCGGTGGCGCGGACTCGCTGGCCCTGACCGCCGCGGCACTTCGTGCGGATCTCGGGGTCCGGGCGCTGATCGTCGACCATGGCCTGCAGCCCGGTTCTGCGGCGGTGGCCGAGCGCGCCGCCCTTGCCGCGACCGAACTGGGTGCGGACGCACGGGTACTGCGCGTCGAGGTGGGCCGCACCGGTGGATTGGAGGCAGCCGCCCGGACAGCGCGCTATCGAGCTCTGGACGACGCCCGAGAGGGCCTGCCGGTGTTGCTCGGGCACACGCTTGACGATCAGGCCGAAACCGTCCTCCTGGGACTGGCGCGGGGCTCGGGCGCCCGTTCCATCGCGGGGATGAAGCAGTGGGCTGCGCCGCTGGGTAGGCCGTTGCTGTCCATCAGGCGAGCAGCCACCCGGGCCGCATGCTCCGAGCTCGGGCTCTCGCCCCATGACGACCCGCACAACGTAGACCCCCGGTTCACGCGCGTGCGGCTACGCAACGACGTGCTGCCGCTGCTCGAAGAGGTTTTGCACGGAGGAGTCGCGCAGGCGCTGGCCCGCACCGCAGGGCAGCTGCGCGACGACCTCGACGTCGTCGAGCACGTTGTCGACCAGCACCAAGCGGTGATCGCGGCCGACGTCGTCGATTGCGCCGATCTCGCGGTACTCGCGCCGGCGATCCGGTCGCGGCTGCTGCGGCGGTGGCTGCTGCATCAGGGGGCGACCGAACCGTCCGAGAGTGTGGTCAAGGCGGTCGAGGCATTGGTGAACGACTGGCGTGGACAGGGTCCGGTCGCCGTTGGCGGCGACCACACTCATCGCCTGGAGATAGCACGACGCGACGCCCGACTGGTCGTCGAACGCCGCGTGCGCTGAAGGTTGTTGCTAGTTCGCCGGTGGGGTGAACGGCGAGTTGATGGTGTTGAAGAACTGGATCGCTGCCCCGACCAACGTCGGACCGCCGACGGCGATGGTTCCGATGATGGTGCCGATCCCGGCCCCGGCGACCAGGCCCGGGAAGCACCCGACCCCGACGCCGACGAACGCCCCGACGACGCAGCCGAGGACACCGCCGACGATGGTTCCGATCAGCCCACCGACCGCCACCGACACCGAGACGTAGGTGCCCAGTGTGGACAACGCCTGGGTGTCGCGTTCTTGCTGGGTCCGGGGACCGTCGGCGACCTGCTTGCGGACGGTGTCGCTGACGTTCACCTTGGTGCCGCCCTCGCGGACCGGGGTGAGGGTCGCGGTGTTGCCGGTGATGTCGGCGATGATCGGGAACTGCTGGTCTTCGAGGTTGTAGAGCAGCGGGATCGAGGCGGCGACGTTGCCCTTGGCATCGACGATCTGGAATTGACCACCCGAGGTGCGGAGTGATCCGACGTCGGTGGAGAAGACGACGTGGTCTCCGACGACGTCGGCGGTGTAACCGATGTCGGTCGACGGCGGAGCAGCGTTCGCCGGTGCCGCGGTGACAAGGCCCGCGACGGTCGCCGCGGTGGCGAAGATGGCGATCAATCCGTTTCTGAGTTTCATTCGAGTTCCTGAGTTCATGGGCGCTGTCGTTCTACCCGGTCCGTGTCTTCCCCCCACGCGCCCTGATTCGATCTTTCCGCCTCGTTCGACCGCGGTGGTCGAACGCCCCGAACTGCGTCTGGATTCGGCCCGTGGAATCTTGCGTACACTGCCTGCGTCTTTCAAGCTCCGTCAGTTAATCAGAAGTGAGCTTCAAGCTCATACTTTTCCCATAACTTCATTCGGTTGGGGGAGCGGACGGCGCATCCACGCGGTGACCTCCGGTCGGGTTGAGGCATGATGAGGTACGTGATGCAGCAGCGCGACCCATATGGCAACGACATCGAAGCGATTGTGGTCACCGAGGAGCAGATCTCGGCACGGATCGCTGAACTCGCGCAGACCGTAGGGGAGCGATATCGCGATGCTCCCGATGATCTGGTGCTCATCGGAGTACTCAAGGGCGCGGTGATGTTCATGACCGACTTCGCCCGGGCGCTGCCCATCCCGTCGCAACTGGAGTTCATGGCGGTGAGCTCGTACGGATCGTCGACGTCGTCATCGGGTGTGGTCCGGATTCTGAAAGACCTCGATCGCGACATCCACGACCGCGACGTCGTCATCGTCGAGGACATCATCGACTCCGGACTGACCCTGTCGTGGTTGATCAAGAACCTGCGTACCCGCCACCCGCGCTCCCTCGAGGTGTGCACCCTGCTCCGCAAGCCCGACGCGATCCGCGTCGACGTCCAGGTGAAGGACGTCGGGTTCGACATCCCCAACGAGTTCGTCGTGGGATACGGCCTCGACTACGCGGAGCGGTACCGGGACCTGCCGTACGTGGGACGGCTGCACCCACAGGTCTACACGGACTGAGGGCTGTCGTGACCGCCGTCGAGATCGCGTCGAGAGTACGCGCCGGGCAACTGGACCCGGTGTCGGTGACCAGGGAATCCCTGGAACGGATCGCCCAGCGCGACGGTGAGATCGGCGCGTTCGTGAAGGTGCGGGCAGACAAGGCGATCGCCGAGGCGGAACTCCTCACCGCTCATCCGGATCTGGCCGAGCTGCCGCTCGCCGGGGTGCCGATCGCGATCAAGGACAACGTCTCCGTCGCCGGCGAGCCGATGACGATTGGTTCCGAGGCGACCTCACGGGCGCCTCAGCTCAGTGACCACACCGTCGTGCGGCGGCTGCGCGCCGCCGGCGCGGTGGTGGTGGGCCTGACCGCGGTCCCCGAGCTGTGTATGTGGGGCACCACCGACAACCCCGCCGTGACCACGCGTAACCCGTGGAATCCCGCGCGTACCCCGGGCGGATCGTCTGGTGGGTCGGCGGCAGCGATCGCCAGCGGGCAGGTGGTCTTGGCCCACGGCAACGACGGTCTCGGCTCGATCCGGATTCCCGCCGCAGATTGCGGTCTGTTCGGGATCAAACCCGGCTTGGGCGTGGTGCCGCGCGAGTTCGGCGGCAACGGCTGGTTCAACATGAGCGAAAACGGGCCGCTGGCGACCACCGTCGCCGACGCTGCGCTGATGCTGGGCGTGATGGCCGACGATCTCGAGCTGGCGCGCGCCGGGACTGACTCCGATCCCGGACATCTGAGAATTGTTGTAGCGGAGAACTTCCCGCTGGCGGTGGGCAAGGCTGACAGGCACTGGGCCCAGGCCCAGGCCAGTTGCAGCGGGGTGCTGGCGGATCTGGGGCACCGCGTACCGCATGCCGACCTGCCGTACCCGGCCAACCCGGCTCCGTTGCTGTTGCGGTGGTTCGCGGGCGCTGCGGCAGACGCGGACAGCATTGCCGAGGCGGGCGGCGACCTCGCCAAACTTCAGCGCCGCAGCAAGACGCACACGGCTTTGGGCCGGGCCGTCAGCCGATTCGACCTGGTCCACGACGTGCAGGTGAGCACAGTGGAGCAGAAGGTGCTCGCCTACCTCGATCGCAACAAGGCCGATCTGCTGCTCACTCCCATGCTGGCCACCCCACCCTTGAAGGCGCAACGGTGGAGCGCCAAGGGCTGGGCGTCGAACATGTGGGCCAACTTCAACTACGCGCCGTATGCGGGATTGTTCAACCTGCTCGGTTGGCCGGCGATGTCGGTGCCCTTCGGTGTGCATCCCGTCTCCCGGACTCCGATGGCGGTTCAGTTCGCAGGCCGGCCCGGGTCGGAGGCGTTGCTGCTGAAGCTCGCCGCGCAACTCGAAGCTGCCCGCCCCTGGCAGAGGGTCGCACCAGGGTATGGAGGAGCCCGCTCGAAGAACTTCGCTTCGCTCGTGAAACTCCATGAGCAGGGCGAGGTTGTGTGAGCTATCCACACTTCTGTCGTGTCCACAGGCTTTGCCGTTGACGCCTCGGTGGGCCGTCCTGCTCGCAATGGGTCCGCAATGCTCTGGACGTGGGGGATTTCGGAGCCTACTGCTCACAGAACTGCGCTTCGCTCGTGAAGTTTCACAAGCATGCAGGAGGAAAGTGAGCGAAGTCCTAAATTCTGCCCGCAGGGAACGCTCGACCACGACGAATCGTTGACGGGTAGCCTGATGTTTCAGACATCCCGACTGGAAGGACGCGCCGAGATCACAGCGAGGGCCACCTGCGTGGCCGTCGGGATCGGCTGACACACCTCAATGAACCGCAAGACTGTCTTTCGCAACCTGGCGATCGTCGCCGTCATCGTGCTGGCGATCTGGGGTTGGACCGTGCTCCGGGACGACAACCGCGACTACAAGGCCGTCGACACCTCGGTGGCGATGACCCAACTCAACATCAAGAACGTCGACGAGGTGCAGATCGACGACCGTGAGCAGACGCTGCGGATGACGTTGAAGGATCCTGTCAACGGCGACAAGAAGATCTCGTCGAAGTATCCGGCCCAGACCACGGAAGAGGTCTTCGACCGGGTGGACGCCTCGGGCGCCGTCTACCAGACGAACGTCAACAAAGAGTCGTTCCTGATGCAGATGCTGATCTTCATCCTGCCGCTGATCCTGCTCTTCGGACTGTTCTTCTTCGTGATGAGCCGGATGCAGGGTGGCGGCAAGGGCGGCGTCATGGGCTTCGGCAAGTCCAAGGCCAAAGAGCTCAACAAGGACATGCCGAGCACCACGTTCGCCGACGTCGCAGGTGCGGACGAGGCGGTCGAAGAACTTTTCGAGATCAAGGACTTCCTGCAGAACCCGGCCCGTTACCAGGCTCTCGGCGCGAAGATCCCCAAGGGTGTCCTGCTGTTCGGCCCTCCCGGAACCGGTAAGACGCTGCTCGCGCGCGCCGTTGCCGGCGAGGCCGGCGTCCCCTTCTTCACGATCTCCGGCTCGGACTTCGTAGAGATGTTCGTCGGTGTCGGTGCCTCCCGCGTGCGAGACATGTTCGAGCAGGCGAAGAAGAACAGCCCCTGCATCATCTTCGTCGACGAGATCGACGCAGTCGGACGTCAGCGTGGGGCCGGCCTCGGCGGTGGACACGACGAGCGGGAACAGACCCTCAACCAGCTGCTCGTCGAGATGGACGGATTCGGTGAGCGTTCGGGGGTCATCCTCATCGCAGCCACCAACCGCCCCGACATCCTCGATCCCGCATTGCTTCGCCCCGGCCGTTTCGACCGGCAGATCCCCGTCGGCAACCCCGACATCGCAGGACGCAAGGCGATCCTGAATGTCCACGCGCAGGGCAAGCCGATCGACGCTGACGCCGACCTCGACGGTCTGGCCAAGCGGACACCGGGCATGTCCGGAGCGGACCTGGCCAACGTCATCAACGAGGCCGCACTCCTTGCGGCCCGCGAGAACCGCACCTCCATCACCGCCGAGCTCCTCGAGGAGTCCGTCGACCGCGTGGTGGGCGGTCCGCGCCGCAAGAGCCGGATCATCAGCGAACACGAAAAGAAGATCGTCGCGTACCACGAGGGCGGGCACACGCTCGCCGCATGGGCGATGCCCGATCTCGACCCCATCTACAAGGTCACGATCCTGGCCCGCGGACGCACCGGCGGTCACGCGTTGGCAGTCCCGGAGCAGGACAAAGACCTGATGACCCGGTCGGAGATGATCGCCCGTCTGGTGATGGCCATGGGTGGCCGTGCCGCTGAAGAACTCGTCTTCCACGAGCCGACCACCGGTGCCTCGTCCGATATCGACCAGGCGACCAAGATCGCGCGGGCGATGGTCACCGAATACGGCATGAGCGCGCGCCTCGGCGCGGTGCGTTACGGCCAGGAGCAGGGGGACCCGTTCCTGGGCCGGTCGATGGGAGCGCAGTCCGACTACTCGGCCGAGGTCGCCGGTGAGATCGACGACGAGGTGCGCCGCCTGATCGAGGCCGCACACACCGAGGCCTGGGCGATTCTCACCGAGTACCGAGACATCCTCGACGTCCTCGCGACCCAACTGCTCGAACGCGAAACCCTCACCCGCAAGGATCTCGAGAAGATCTTCGACAAGGTGGAGAAGCGTCCGCGCATCACGACGTTCAACGAGTTCGGTGATCGCACCCCCAGCGACAAGCCTCCGGTGAAGACCCCGGGTGAGCTGGCGAAGGAGCGGGGCGAGCCGTGGCCGCCGGAACCGCCGCGTTCCCCCGAGCTCGCCAAGGTCGGGCCGCATACGCAGCCGGGTCCCGGCGAACTACCGGGCCAGCAGTACCCGCCCCAGACCCCGTACCCGCAGCACCAGGGCACGCCCCAACAGGGTGGGGCGCCCGGTGGCACCCGCCCCGACTACGGCGCTCCCGCGGGTTGGTCGGCCCCAGGTTGGCCCCCCTCCGGTGGCCCGAACGGCGCCGGCCAGAACGGTGGACCCCACAACGGTGGTCAGCAGAACGGTGGTCAGCAGAACGGGGGCTACCAGAACGGCGGGTACCAGAACGGTGCGCCGTCCAACGGTGGACAACCGCCTGTGAATCCCTACGGTCAGCCTGGTACCCCCTACGGGCAGCCGCCGACGAACGGTCACCACAACGGCGGCCACGATGGCCAGAACGGCCATCCGCCCTCTAACGGACAGAACGGACAATGACGTCTCGCGAAAAGCTGACCGCAATCACCCCCTTCGACGCCGACCGCGCAGAACGAGCTGTTCGTGAGCTGCTGATCGCGGTGGGTGAAGACCCTGATCGTGACGGTCTCAAAGAGACCCCGGCCCGGGTGGCCCGGGCGTATCAAGAGATGTTCGGGGGGCTGCACTCCGACCCGGACGAGGTCCTCGCGACCACCTTCGATGTCGGACACGACGAGCTGGTGCTCGTCAAAGACATTCCGATGTACTCGACGTGCGAGCACCATCTGGTCTCGTTCCACGGCGTCGCGCACGTCGGATACATCCCGGGTGCCAGTGGCCAGGTGACTGGGTTGTCCAAGCTGGCCCGGGTCGTCGACCTGTACGCCCGCCGCCCGCAGGTCCAGGAACGCCTGACCACGCAGATCGCCGATGCGATCGTCCGCAAACTCGAACCGCGGGGCGTGATCGTGGTGATCGAGGCAGAGCACCTGTGCATGGCGATGCGCGGCATCCGCAAGCCCGGTGCGTCCACCACGACCTCCGCGGTGCGCGGGCAGTTCAAGACCAGCGCGGTGTCGCGCGGCGAAGCCCTGGATTTGATCTCCCGACGGAGTTGATTTCCGCAAGGGAGGGGCTGACCACATGAGCACGGTCATCGTGGGCGTCGTGAACGTGACAGCTGACTCGTTCTCCGACGGCGGACGGTACCTGGACACCGACGCTGCCATCGCTCACGGCATCGCACTTGCGAGCAGCGGTGCCGACATCATCGACGTCGGCGGTGAGTCGACTCGGCCGGGGGCGCAACGGGTCGATCCCGCCCTGGAGATCGCCCGGGTCACCCCCGTCATCAAAGGCCTTGCCGCTCACGGCATAGCGACGTCCGTCGACACCATGCGAGCCGTCGTCGCCGAGCAGGCGATCGAGGCAGGCGCCGCGATAGTCAACGATGTGTCGGGCGGACGCAGCGATGCCGACATGGCGAAAGTGGTGGCGAACGCCCGGGTTCCGTGGATCCTGATGCACTGGCGCCCGTCCGACCCCTCGTTCACCCATCGCCGCGGCGAGAAGGGCGGGTATCGCGACGTGGTCGCGGAGGTGAGCGGAGAACTGCTCGCGCAGGTCGACGCCGCGACCACCGCCGGGGTCGACCCGGCGACCCTGATCCTGGACCCGGGGCTGGGTTTCGCCAAGACCGCCGAGCACAACTGGGCTCTGCTGCATGCGCTGCCGACTCTTGTCGGTCTCGGGTACCCGGTGCTTGTCGGCGCCTCCCGGAAACGATTCCTCGGTTCATTGCTGGCCGACGCCGCCGGTGAGCCGCGCCCTCCCGACGGTCGAGAGATCGCGACGGCTGCGCTCAGCGCGCTGGCGGCAGCGAACGGCGCATGGGGTGTGCGTGTGCACGATGTCGCTGCGAGCCGGGATGCGGTGGCGGTTGCCGATGCGTGGGCCGCGGGCGCCGCCCGGCCGGCAGCGGCACACGGAACTCGACCGCACTTCGGGGTCGACCAGGCGAAGGGACACGATGGCTGATCGAATCGAATTGCGTGGGTTGAAGGTTCGGGGAAACCACGGCGTTTTTGATCACGAGCGCCAGGACGGTCAGGATTTTGTCGTCGACGTCATCCTGTGGGTGGATTCGCGGATCGCGGCGGCCACCGACGATCTCGCCGACACCGTCGACTACGGGGCGCTGGCCCATCTGGCGTACGACATCATCGCCGGGACCCCTCGCAATCTCATCGAGACGGTCGCCGCGGAGATCGCGGACCGGATCATGCTGGAGACCGAACAGGTGCTGGCGTGTGAGGTGACACTGCACAAGCCCTCGGCACCAATCGATCTGGCGTTCGACGATGTCGCGGTGGTGGCGAGACGCTCTCGCAAGGGTTCCCAGTGACCCGGGCGGTGTTGTCGATCGGCTCCAACATCGGTGACCGACTGGCCCATCTGCAGTTGGTGTGTGAGCGATTGGGGACCGCGGTCGTCGCCGCGTCCGGGGTGTACTCCACCCCGCCCTGGGGCGGCGTGGAGCAGGAAGAATTCCTCAACGCCGTGCTGATCGTCGATGATGACGAGCGTGATGGCAGGCAGTGGTTGGCGGCCGGTCAGGAATTGGAGCGGGAGGCGGATCGGGTACGCGTGCAGCGCTGGGGTCCAAGGACTCTCGACGTGGACGTGATCTCGATGCCGTACGACGACACCGAGGTGATCTCGGATGACCCGGTGCTGACCCTGCCGCACCCGCGCGCCGCGGAGCGGGCTTTTGTACTCGTCCCATGGCTCGAGGCCGACCCCGGCGCAGCCGTGTGGCATGCCGGTGTCAGGGTGCCGGTGGTGGAGTTGCTCGCCGCACTGCCCGCGTCCGAGCGTGACGGCGTCACCCGCACCGACGACCGGCTGGTCATCACCGGCAGCGGGCCTCGATGAGAGGCGATCCGCCCGAGAACGAGAACGCGATGGGTCCCACCCGGGTGCGCGACCTGTCGATCCTGGCCGCAGTGATCGCCGTCGTCGTCTTCCTCGTGGTCCGGATCAGTTACGGGTCCATGCCGCCGCTGCCGTTGCTCGCCGGAATCGTCCTGTATGTGCTTGCGGCCCTTGAAGTTGTCATCGCCTTTGTGGTTCGGGCCCGGGTCGCAGGCAGGCAGGTCGGCTCTCATCACGGCCAATTGCACCCGTTGACCGCCGCCCGGGTTCTGGCGCTGGCCAAGGCGTCGGCGATCCTCGGGGCCATCGCCACCGGTGTCTGGGCCGGCACCCTGGTGTATCTGCTCAGCCAACAGGGCGATCTGGCGGCGGCGGAGCACGACCGGCCCGGCACGATCATCGGGTTGATCGGCGGTGTGTTGCTGGCGGCCGCAGCGCTCTGGCTCGAATATTGCTGCCGCACGCCTGACGACCCGTCCGACGATCTCGTCACGTGAGGACGCGAGGCAACAGCGGATATCGGCGAACCGGCACCGGATCGAGCTCCCATAACGGGACTTGCCGAACCAAGTGTCGGATCGATGCGATCTCGAACGGTATGTTTGCCCAATGACCACCTCCGCTGGCCGTTCGGCTGATGCCAGAAGAGCCCGTCGTGGTCCCGGTCAGTGGCTGCTGGGTGTGCTGCTGCTGTTCGCGCTCGGTTCCAGCGTCTTCATGATCATCACCTCCGAGATGAGCATCGCCGGGTCACTCGCGGTGATCACCGCGCTCTGGGCGGCCGTCATCGGCGCCATTCTGGTGACCAAGTACCGCAGGCAGGCCGATTCGTCCGAGGCGAAGGCCCGAGATCTGCGATTGGTGTACGAGCTGCAGCTCGAACGCGAGATCACCGCTCGGCGGCAATACGAACTCGGCGTCGAGTCGCAGATCCGCAAGGAGGTCGGTGCCGAGTCCGGCGAGGAGTTGCGGGCACTCAAATCCGAACTCGCGTCGCTACGGGCGAGCCTGGAGCAGCTGCTCGGTGAGTTGCCCGACGAACGGATCGCGTTGGTACGCGAACGTCTGCCCGAACTCGAGCACCGCTCGCGGCACACGGGCTTCGGTGTCGACGAGTCACGCTTCGGGGGCGATCGGCCGAGCGGGTTCGCGTACTCCGAGCCTTCGTTCGGGAGTGCGCCGCTGGTTCCGGACGACGGTGCGGTCGCTGAACGCGACTTCGCCTCCACGGCGCCGCCGTCAGATCAGTCCGAGCGCGGTGACCGGAACGATATGACCGAGGTCATCCCGGTGGTCACCGACGACGACCCGTTGCCGGCCGAGGCCGCGGATCCCCCCGCTCCCCAGCCATACGATCCGCCTTTCGTTCCCGAGGCCTACGGCTCAGAACCCGAGGTACCTCAGCCGCTCGACCCCGAGCTGGTCGAAGACGGTGCTGCGCAACCCGAACCCCTTCGGGTCCCCGTTGCCGGTGCAGACGAGGCAGCTGCAGGCTCGGCGGCAGGACGTCACTCCGGTGGCACTCGCCACCGTGCCCAGACGCCCACCGATGGAGAGGCTCCCGGCGACGAGCAGCCGGTACCGGCGTTCGTGGACGAGACCCCGACCGATGAGTGGGAGGTCGCTGCGCCTCCCGAAGGCGGCATACCCGACGCGCTTCTCGCCGACGACGCCGACGGCGTTCCCGAACTACCCGGAGCTCACGCGTCCGGACGCTCGGTGTCCGAACTCTTGACGGGATTCGAGTCCTCGACTCCCGGCGGTGGTCGCCGCCGTCGTCGCGACTGACGGACCCGGCTGGGCCCAGAAGAAGACCTGAGGCGGGTGAGCCCGGTCACAGGTATTGGCGGTTCGGCTCGTACTGGTTCTATTCTCGCTGCGGAACGTCTGGTACCCGCGGCTGAGCCAACAGCGGGACTGGAACGAATGGAGGACGACGGTGACCTCGACGGGGATTACCAATTGGCCCGCGCCTGCCCGCCTGACGGTGGGCATCGTGTCTGCGGGCCGAGTGGGGACCACGATCGGTCAGGCACTCGAGCGTGCAGACCACGTGGTCGGCGCCGTCTGGGCCGGATCGGCCGCATCTCGCGACCGCGCGCGGCGTCGACTCCCGGAGTCACAGATACTCCAGCCCGCCGAGGTCGCGGCACGCTGTGAGCTGTTGATCCTCGCCGTCCCCGATGACCGATTGGTGACGGTGATCGCAGAACTCGCCGCGTCCGGATCGGTGCGGCCGGGCACGATCGTCGCCCACACCGCAGGAGCACTCGGCGTCCGCGTCCTCGATCCGTTGACCGACCTGGGGGCCTTGCCGCTGGCTCTGCATCCGGCGATGACGTTCATCGGCTCAGAAGAAGACACCGATCGCCTGCGTACCTGCTGCTTCGGCATCACCGCCGCCGACGATGTCGGGCTCGCCATCGGACAGTCCCTGGTGCTGGAGATGGGGGCAGAACCGGTTCACATCCGCGAGAGCGACCGGACGCTCTATCACGCCGCCGTCGCGCACGGCGCGAATCACCTGGTGGCGCTGGTCAGCGATGCTGCAGCGGCTTTGCGCACGGTGCTGGTCGGGCAGGATGTCAGCGCGGAACGGATCCTCGGGCCGATTCTCGTCGCAGCGCTCGACAACACACTGCGGTCGGGTCCGAAAGCCCTCACGGGCCCGGTGATGCGCGGCGACACCGCGGCGGTCGCGCGGCATCTGGCAGCCCTGTCGGCCACCGATGAGGGCATCGCGCAGGGATACCGGGCCATGGCCCGCCGCGCGGCCTCGTACACCGACCCACCTGCAGACATGATCGAACTGCTCGCAGGTGATCAGTCATGAGCGGCAAGATCGATACCAGGAGTGACGTGACCGGATCAGGAGCGATGTGACCGCCGAAAAGCCCTACACTGCAGGTCAACTGACGGTCCACCGCGACCCTGCGGTGCTGAACAAGGTCAGCCGGGCGCTGCGTTCGACCGGCAAGCGTGTGGTGTTGGTGCCGACGATGGGCGCACTGCACGACGGGCACCTCGAACTCGTCAGGGCAGCCAAAGGGAAGGGCGACGCGGTCGTCATCGTCTCGATCTTCGTCAATCCGCTGCAGTTCGGTGCCGGCGAAGACCTCGACGCCTACCCGCGCACGTTCAAGAAAGACTGTGACCTGTTGCGCAGGGCCGGCGTCGAACTCGTCTTCGCTCCAGGGGTCTCCGACATGTATCCGACCGGTCCGCGAACCACCGTGCATCCCGGCCCGCTCGGGAGTGAACTCGAAGGCGGTTCCCGGCCAACCCATTTCGCCGGAATGCTCACGGTGGTACTCAAACTCCTGAACATCGCAGCACCGATGGCGGCGTACTTCGGAGAGAAGGACTACCAGCAGCTGGTCCTGATCCGGCAGATGGTCAGCGATCTGAACCTGGACGTGCAGATCGTCGGAGTGCCGACGGTGCGGGAATCGGACGGCCTCGCGATGTCCTCACGCAACCGCTACCTCGACCCCACGCAGCGTGAGCTGGCGACCTCCCTGTCCGCGGCCCTGGTGGCGGGGGCCTACTCGGCCGCCGGCGGTGAAGCAGCCATCCTGGACACCGCACGATCGGTGCTGGCCCACCACCCGGAGATCGAGGTCGACTATCTCGAACTACGGGGGACGGGTCTGCAACCTCCACCCGAACGTGGCGACGGCAGGCTGCTGGTCGCCGCCAGAATCGGCTCCGCCCGGCTAATCGACAACGTCGGCGTGGCCATCGGCACCGGGTTTCTTGAAAGAGGAGAGAACACACCATGATTCGCACCATGATGACGTCGAAGATCCACCGCGCAACCGTGACCCAGGCGGACCTGCACTACGTCGGTTCCGTCACGGTCGACACCGACCTCCTCGATGCGGCAGGCCTCATCGAGGGGGAGCAGGTCTCGATCGTCGACATCACGAACGGCGCCCGGCTCGAGACCTACGTGATCGCCGGTCCACGCGGCTCCGGTGTCATCGGGATCAACGGTGCGGCAGCGCATCTGGTGCACCCGGGCGATCTGGTGATCCTGATCGCGTACGGCGGCCTGAACGAAGAAGAGGTGCAGCAGTATCGGCCCCGGGTCGTGTTCGTCGACGAGCAGAACCGGATCGTCGAGCTCGGCGCCGACCCCGCCCACGCGCCCGCCGGCACTGATCTGCGGGACCCGAGGGAGCTGCTCTCGGGCAGCACGGCCTGACATGCTGCTCGCGCTGGATGTGGGGAACACCAACATCCACCTCGGCGTCTATGCCGGCCAGGGCGCCCACGCGCGGCTGGTCCGGGATTGGCGCATGCGCACCGAACCGAGGATGACCGCTGACGAGCTGGCGCTCAACATTCGCGGCCTGCTGGGCTCCGACATCGATCAGGTGACCGCGGTAGTCGGTCTGTCGACGGTGCCGTCGCTCCTTCGGGAGATGCGAGTGATGGTGGGCAAGTACTACGGACCCGGACCTCACGTCCTGCTCGAACCAGGTGTGCGGACCGGGGTTCCGCTGCTCGTCGACAACCCCAAAGAAGTAGGCACCGACCGGGTCGCGAATGCGCTGGCGGCCTATACGGCCTACCAGCGCGGGTGCATCGTGGTGGACTTCGGTACCACGACGCTGGTGGACGTGGTCTCGGCCAAGGGGGAGTTCCTCGGAGGCGCGATCGCTCCCGGCATCGACCTCGCCGTGGAGGCGCTGGCCGCACGAACGGTCACGCTGCGCACGGTCGAGCTGCTGCCCCCGCGCAGCGTCGTCGGCAAGAACACCGTCGAAGCTCTGCAGTCGGGCATCTTGTACGGTTTCGCGGGCCAGGTCGACGGCCTCGTGTCGCGGGTGCGACGCGAGGTTCCCGGTTTCGACGGAGACGCGATCGCCGTCATCGCGACCGGTTACCTGGCGCCACTGGTCTTCGACGAATGCACGAGTCTGCAGCACCACGAGCCGACCCTGACCCTGGACGGGTTGCGCTTGGTCTATGAGCGCCAGCGGGATGCCCGTACCCGATCGCGGCCGCAGCTCTGAGCGAGCTCCGCGAAGATCCTCGGCGGTGCACTGGTGCGTGCGGGCCGGCTATGGCAGAATCTGCTCCGTGATGAACCGGAGCTGTCAGGAGTGTTGTCGGGGCTGAATGCCTCTCGATGACCCCTGTGCCCGATCTCGGCGGCCGCCGGCCGCTGATCACATCTGAAAGTTCTCCCGATGTCAGTGCTCACCGCACCCTTGTCAGACGTCCACCCTCACATCGACGCACCCAGTCGTCCCGCCGAGCCGATGACCGCCCGGGCTTCCGCGCCGTTGTCCATCTCCGCCGATCAGTTCGGGCCCGCCCTGCGCAGCGGCGCAACGGCGATCGACATCCGTAGCCAGACCGATCGGGATCTGGACGGAATCTTGTTGGGCGCGTTGGCGATTCCGGCCGAAGTCGTGCTCGCGCGGCTCGTACCCGGCACCGCTGCGTCGCTGTCGAGCGCTGATCTCGGGCGACGATGGGTGTTGGTGGGCCGCGACGGTCACGACGCCGAGATGCTGACCTGGCGACTGCAGGCGCTAGGTGTCACCGGCGCGCGGTTCGTCGCAGGCGGACAGCAACTGTTGTCTCGCTCGGGTACTCGCGGACCGCTCGGCGCGCATACCGCCCGCGACCTGGAGACCTACTCGGCACACTGACGCGGGCGGCACGGATCGCTGCGCGGCTCGATGAATTCGGCAGTGTTCTTCGCGGCCGATAGGGTCGCCTGTGTGAATGAAGTCCGTGGCCGAGGCCGAAATACCCCAGATGTCGACACCGCTGCGCAAGCACCGGAAGCAGATCAGACCCCGGAACAGCTCCGTATCCGCCGAGCCAAGCGTGAAAAAATCCTCACCGAGGGCGGCGAGGCGTATCCGGTGTCTGTGCCACGGACACATTCCCTTGCCGAGGTGCGCGCGAAGTATCCCGACCTCGAGGTGGACACCCAGACCGGCGACATCGTCGGGGTGGCCGGTCGCGTCATCTTCGTCCGTAACACCGGCAAGCTCTGTTTTGCCACTCTGCAAGAAGGTGACGGCACCCAACTGCAGGCGATGATCAGCCTCAATGGTGTCGGCGAGGACTTGCTGGCCGCCTGGAAGGCCGACGTCGACCTCGGTGATTTCGTCTTCGTCCACGGTGAGGTCATCAGCTCACGACGCGGCGAGCTCAGTGTGCTCGCCGACACCTGGCAGATGGCGTCCAAGGCCCTGCGCCCACTTCCGGTGGCCCACAAGGACATGAGTGAAGAGGCACGGGTCCGGCAGCGGTACCTCGACCTGATCATCCGGCCGCAGGCGCGCGAGACGGCCCGCATGAGGGTCGCGGTGATGCGGGAACTGCGCGCCGCACTGGAACGACGTGGCTTCCTCGAGATCGAGACCCCGATGCTCCAGACTCTGCATGGCGGCGCGGCGGCACGACCGTTCGTCACCCATTCGAATGCCTTCGACATCGACCTCTATCTGCGCATCGCCCCCGAGCTCTTCCTGAAGCGGGCCGTGGTCGGCGGCATCGAGCGGGTCTTCGAGATCAACCGTAATTTCCGCAACGAGGGCGCCGACTCGACGCATTCTCCGGAGTTCGCGATGCTCGAGACCTATCAGGCCTACGGCACGTACGACGATTCTGCGCAGATGACGCGGGAGGTCATCCAAGAGGTCGCGATGGGTGCACTCGGCACGCTCACCCCGGAGATGGCGGACGGCACCACCTACGATCTCGGTGGTCAGTGGCGGTCGGTGGAGATGTATCCGTCGTTGTCGCAGGCGGTCGACGAGGAGGTCACCCCGCGGACGTCTGTGGAGCGACTGCTCGAGATCAGCGACCGAGTGGGACTCGAGATCCCCCCGAACAAGGGATACGGCCACGGCAAGCTGGTCGAAGAGCTGTGGGAGCACACTGTCGGCGAGGAGCTGTCGGGGCCGGTGTTCGTGCGGGACTTCCCGATCGAGACCTCTCCGCTGGTGCGTGAGCACCGCACCATCGAAGGTGTGACCGAGAAGTGGGACCTGTATATGCGGGGCTTCGAATTGGCAACAGGGTATTCAGAATTGATCGACCCGGTCATTCAGCGTGAGCGGTTCGTCGACCAGGCGCGCCTTGCTCGAGCGGGGGATGATGAGGCAATGGTTCTCGATGAGGACTTTCTTGCCGCCATGGAGCAGGGTATGCCGCCGACCACCGGTACGGGAATGGGCATTGATCGACTACTGATGGCGCTTACCGGACTCGGCATTCGGGAAACGATCCTCTTTCCACTTGTGAAGCCGCAGCAATGACTTAAACAAGACATTTCTTCACTATTAGCGCGGATGGTTCATTCGCGCTATGCTGGCGGCCGATAGGCGGCCACTATGAATATGCGTGTTCGTGTTGGTGCCGGATCTATCAATGAAAGTCTCGGAGCCATCACGAATGGAGCACAATGGCTAAGAAAGTTACGGTCACGCTGGTCGATGATGTCGACGACAGCAAGACGGCGGATGAGACCGTGGAGTTCGGCGTCGATGGCGTCACCTACGAGATTGACCTGTCTTCCAAGAACGCGGACAAGCTGCGCGATGACGTCGCGAAATGGGCTGAGCACGCCCGTCGTGTGAGTGGTCGCAAGCGTGCCAAGGGCCTCACGACCAAGGCCTCGGTGGATCGTGAGCAGACCGCGGCAATTCGTGATTGGGCGCGTCGCAGCGGCCATCAGGTGTCCTCACGTGGACGTATTGCCGCAGGCATCGTGGACGCCTACAACGAGGCGCACTGACCCTGGTTTCTGACCACGGATGTAGTCTGAATAGACGAGCGACCCGAGTTATCGGGTCGCTCGTTTTTTCTTGCCCGCGGCGATCGGATCAATTGTGGATCGGGCGAAACCTCAAACAATCGGAAATAATTCTGACCGTCGCGATCATTTGTGAACCTGTATGACAAGAATTGATTCCGACTCCTTTATGAAAGCTCCCGTTTCAAGATCTTGCCTGCCGCATTGCGGGGGAACTCTTCGATGAAGACAACCGATCGGGGAATCTTGAAGTTCGCCAGTTTCTCGCGAGCGTGAGATATGACGGAAGCCTCATCTATCGACGCCCCGGCCGCCGTCGTGATGTATGCCCGTCCCACTTCGCCAAGTCGATCGTCGGGGACGCCGATTACCGCGACTTCGGTCACGCCATTGATTCGTGAGAGAACCTGCTCGATCTCGGCGGGATAGACGTTGAATCCGCCGCAGATGTACATGTCTTTGAGACGATCTGTGATCGTGAGGTTCCCTTTTGCATCAATTGTTCCGATATCGCCGGTGTGCAGCCAGCCGTCTGCATCGATGGCCTCCGCGGTCGCCTGGGGGTCGTCGAGGTATCCGGCCATGACCATTTTCCCGCGAGCCAGTACCTCGCCGGCGTCGGACAGCTTGAACTCCATACCTGCGAACGCCCGGCCGCAGGTGTGCGCGACGGTCTCGTTGTCGTCGTCGGGGGTGCAGGTGGACACGAAGCCGCTCGTCTCGGTCAATCCGTAGGCGGTCACCACCGTCTCGATGCCCAGGTCGTTCTGCATCCGCTCGACCAGCACCACCGGGACGATGGCTGCGCCGGTGACGGCAAGGCGCAGCGATGACAGGTCGTGATTTTCTCGTCCGGGGGCGTCGAGGATCGTCTGGAAGATCGTGGGAGCACCCGGGAACACGGTGACCGCTCTGGTTTCGATGAGCCGCATGGCCTCCGTCGGGGAGTACACCGCGAGCGGAACCATGGTCGTGCCCATCAGGGTGCACGGGAGGATGCCCGCCTTGTAGCCAAAGGTGTGGAAGTAGGGGTTCGCCATCAGGTAGGTGTCCTGCGGCCCCAGGCGACCGTTCTGGGCCCAGGCCCGTGCGCCGGCGATGGTCTGCTGGTGCTCGGCCAGAGCGCCCTTCGACTTGCCGGTGGTACCGGAGGTGAACAGCACGTCGGAGATGTCGGTCGGCGCGACGGCGGCGGCCCGGGTTCGTGCCTCGGTGGTGTCGTGATCGACGACGGAAGCGAGGAAGTCGGTCCAGTCCACGCCGATGGTGTCGCGCTGGTCGTCGGCCTCGAGGCGGATCCTGACGGCCACCGACAGGTTCGTCTGGGTGTCGAGGTCGCCGGCGGCCTCGGCCAGGCGGGCCAGCCGATCGGTGCCCAGGAACATGCCCGCGACCACCAGGGCCCGTGCGCTGGTGCGCTGGATGATCTCGAGCGCCTCCGTTGCGGTGTAGCGGGTGTTGAGTGGGACCAGAGTTGCACCTGCGACGTGGACGCCGAGTGCCGCGATCGGCCAGTGGTAGCTGTTCGGCGCCCAGATCGCGACGCGGTCCCCGGCGTTGATCCCCTGCTCGATGAGCGCCGTCGCGAAGGCGTCGACCGCAGTCTGCAGTTCCGACCAGGTCAGTTGGACCGGCTCGCCCCACTGGTCGTCGATGATCGCCGGCTGATCGGGCCACAGCCGGGCCGCGCGTTGCAGCGCCTGGGTGGTGGTGGCGACGTCCTCGAGGTCGACGACGTTGCCTGCCGGACGATCTGGTGTCACGCACATGAATTCCTCCCGGTGTTCACACCTGTTCGAATATGCTGCTCCCGTCGTGGTGAACGCGGGTGCCGAAGCAAAAACCTAGCACTTGCTTGGGTGGTCTGACCGAGCAAGTGCTTGGTCGGTTATGGTGGTCGTCATGACGGCGATCAACCTCGCTGACCGAGGCGTGGACCTGGCGCAATGGGATGGAACGACGGCAGACTTCGCCGATTCCGTCCGGACGTGGCTGGACCAACATCTGTCGGGAGAATTCGAGAATCTCAAGTCCCGCGGCGGCCCGGGTAGCGAGCACGAGTTCTTCGCCCGCCGGTTGGAGTGGGACAGACTGCTGGCCCGGGCGGGCTGGACATGTCTCGGCTGGCCGACGGAGTACGGCGGTCGCGGGGCCACCATCGAACAGCGGATCCTGTTCCATCAGGAGTACGCGCGGTCCGGGGCGCCGGCCCGGGTCAGTCACGTCGGCGAAGAGCTCCTCGGGCCGACCCTGATCGCGTTCGGTACAGACGAGCAGAAACGCCGGTTTCTGCCCGGCATCAGAGATGTCGACGAACTCTGGGCGCAGGGATACTCCGAGCCGGGAGCCGGCTCCGATCTCGCCAACATCTCGACGACTGCGCGCCTCGACGGCGACACGTGGGTCATCAACGGACAGAAGGTCTGGACCTCGCTGGCCCATGTGGCGCAGTGGGCCTTCGTCTTGTGCCGTACCGAACCGGGGTCGAGCCGGCACAAAGGGCTCAGCTTCCTGCTCGTACCGCTGGATCAGCCGGGCGTGACGGTCCGCCCGATCCAGCAGCTCACCGGGACGTCCGAGTTCAACGAGGTCTTCTTCGACGACGCCACCACCGAGGCATCGCTCGTGGTCGGCGAGCCGGGCGAGGGCTGGAAGGTGGCCATGGGGCTGCTGCAGTTCGAGCGTGGTGTCTCCACCCTCGGCCAGCAGGTCGGATTCTCGCGCGAGTTGGATCACGTCGTCGAGATGGCCAAGGCGAACGGCACCGCGAGCGAGCCCGTCATCCGGGAACGGATCGCGAGGGCGTCACTGGAGCTGCGGGTGATGCG
The DNA here is from genome assembly GCF_003217475.1 of Williamsia limnetica. Taxonomy (GTDB): domain Bacteria; phylum Actinomycetota; class Actinomycetes; order Mycobacteriales; family Mycobacteriaceae; genus Williamsia; species Williamsia limnetica. The sequence continues at coordinate 122,656 of NZ_QJSP01000002.1, forward strand.
CGCGCATGCCCAGCGGACATTGGCGATCGTGGACACCGGCGGGTCCGGTGGCGAGGCGTCGGTTGCGAAGTTGCTGTGGGCCAATTGGCATCGGGACCTCGGAGAGCTGGCGATGGCGGTGCAGGGTGCGCCGTCGCTGATCGCACCGGAGGCCACCAGCGAGGGTGCCGCGAACGACATCTTCGATCCGGAGCACCTCGAGTTGGACTTCTGGCAGAGGCTGTTCCTTTTCACCCGCGCAGACACCATTTATGGCGGATCCAACGAAGTGCAACGCAACATCATCGCCGAGCGAGTGCTCGGACTACCTCGAGAGGCACGATAGTGACCGCAGAACAGACCGTGCCCACGCAGGGCCGCAGGAGCCCGCTGGCCGAGGTACCGGAAGAGATCGCCGGACACGGACTGCTGGCCGGGCGCAAGGTCGTCGTCACCGCGGCAGCCGGCACCGGAATCGGATTCGCCTCGGCGCGAAGGGCTTTGCTCGAGGGCGCGGACGTGCTCGTCAGCGACTGGCACGAGCGGCGATTGGGTGAGACCGCCGACAAACTGCATGCCGAGTTCGGCGACCAGGTGGTGGCCCAGGCGGTGTGCAACGTCCAGCAGACCTCTGAGGTGAACGAGCTGATCACCTCGGCGGCAGAGCAACTCGGGCGCATCGACATCCTGATCAACAACGCCGGTCTCGGTGGCGAGACCCCGGTGGTGGACATGGACGACGACGAGTGGGACCGCGTCATCGACATCACCCTCAACGGGACCTTCCGTGCGACCAGGGCCGCGTTGCGCTACTTCCGCGACGCCCCGCACGGTGGTGTCATCGTGAACAACGCCTCGGTACTCGGTTGGCGCGCCCAGCACAGTCAATCCCACTACGCCGCAGCGAAGGCCGGGGTGATGGCGCTGACCAGGTGCGCTGCCATCGAAGCCGCCGAGTACGGGGTACGCATCAACGCCGTGGCGCCGTCGATCGCGCGGCACCCGTTCCTCGCGAAGGTGACCAGCGAAGAACTACTCGCCGACCTCGCCTCACGTGAGGCTTACGGCCGCGCCGCCGAGGTGTGGGAGATCGCGGCCACCATCGCCATGCTCGCCAGCGACTACACCACCTACCTGACCGGCGAGGTCGTCTCGATCTCCAGTCAGCGCGCTTGAACACTCGCCAGATCTTCCAGTAGACAGTCAATCTTTCCCAGATAGTTCGAGGAGCACAGCATGTCTCAGCCTCAGGCGTACATCGTCGAAGCACTGCGGACCCCGGTGGGCAAACGGAACGGGTCCCTGGCCGGGGTTCATCCGGCGGACCTGGGGGCCCACGTCATCAAGGCCGTGATCGAGCGGACCGGCATCGATCCGGTGGTCGTCGACGACGTGATCTTCGGATGCGTCGACACCATCGGCGCTCAGGCCGGCAACATCGCCCGCACCGCCTGGCTCACCGCGGGCCTGCCGCTGGACATCCCGGGTACCACGGTCGATCGCCAATGCGGATCGTCCCAGCAGGCAATTCATTTCGCGGCCCAGGCCGTGATGAGTGGTACCCAGGACGTCGTGATCGCGGGTGGTCTGCAGAACATGAGCGCCATCCCCATCTCGGCGGCGATGCTCGCGGGCCGCGAGTTCGGCTACACCACCCCGACGGCCGAGTCCCCGGGCTGGACCGAGCGTTTCGGTGATGCAGAGATCTCGCAGTTCGTCGGAGCCGACATGATGGCCAAGAAGTGGGACATCAGCCGGCTCGACATGGAGCAGTGGGCCCTGCAGTCCCACCAGCGCGCCCGCCGCGCGATCGACGAGGGTCGTTTCGCCGCGGAGACCGTCCCGCTGGGTGATTGTGTCGTCGACGAATGCCCGCGTGAGACAACGCTGGAGAAGATGGCCGGACTCAAGGTGCTGGCCGAGGGGTCGCAGCTGACCGCTGCGGTCGCATCGCAGATCTGTGACGGTGCGTCGGCGACCTTGGTGGTCTCCGAAGCCGCGCTCAAGACATACGGACTGACCCCGCGGGCCCGGATCCACCACATCTCGGTGCGCGGCGACGATCCCGTGATGATGCTGTCGGCACCGATCCCGGCGACCAAGTACGCCTTGGAGAAGACAGGCCTCAGTATCGACGACATCGACGTCGTCGAGATCAATGAAGCCTTCGCACCCGTGGTCCTGGCCTGGCTGAAAGAGACCGGCGCAGATCCGGCGCGGGTCAATCCGAACGGCGGCGGCATCGCGCTCGGACATCCACTCGGGGCGACCGGCGCCAAACTGTTCGCGACTCTGTTGCACGAACTCGAGCGCACCGGTGGTCGCTACGGCCTGCAGACGATGTGTGAGGGCGGTGGCACCGCCAACGTCACGATCATCGAGCGCCTCTAGCCTTTCCCGAAATTGGGGCCTTTTGGCGACCAAAAGCCCAAGTGGGCTCCGCCAAAAGGCCCCATGATCGGCGGGCGCGGCGGCGCAGGTGGCGCGGCAGGTGTGAGTTGGCGCATACTGGTTTGCGACATACTTGGAAAATCGTTCCAACGTTTCGCATGCGAACCAGAAGCACTTGGAGGTCCCCGCCATGACCAAACCCGCAGACGTGGCAAAGAAACAGGTCAGCGAGAACACATCCGCCGACACCCTGTCGCTGCAGGCGTTGCTCGACCTTCAGCGGGCGGCGTTCCTGCGCGACGGGATCCCGGACGCCGAGACCCGCATCGACCGGATCGTGCGTTTGCAGGCGATGCTGCTCGACAATGCAGAGGAGATCTCGGAAGCGTTGACCGCGGACTTCGGGTCTCGTCCCCGGGAACTGTCGATCGCCGCTGACGTCGCAGGCTGCATGATCGACCTGAATCATCAGAAACGGCACGTGAAGAAGTGGATGCAGACGTCCACGCCGGGCAAGGTGCTTGCCAAGGCCGGTCTGCGCCAGGAGGTCCGCCACGACCCCAAGGGGGTCGTCGGGATCATGGGTCCCTGGAACTTCCCGCTGCAGCTGACCATCGTCCCAGCCGGATCGGCACTCGCCGCCGGCAACCGCGTCCTGATGCGCCCGTCCTCGATCACCGCGAAGACAACAGCGGTGCTCGCGAAACTCGCGCCGCGATACTTCGCTCTCGAAGAGCTCGCAGTGCTGACCAGTGCGCACGGCGGTGGATCGGACTTCGCGAAGCTCGAGGTCGATCACATGTTCTTCACCGGCTCGCCGGAGGTCGGTGCCTCGGTCGCCGCCGAGGCCGGCAAGAACCTGGTGCCGGTGACCCTCGAACTCGGCGGCAAGAACCCTGTCGTCGTCGATGCCGAGGCCGACATCGAGAAGGCCGCCACCCGGATCGCCGATGCCCGTCTCGTCAACGGCGGTCAGGTCTGCCTGTGCCCCGACTACGTGTGGGTGCCCGAAGCCAAGGTCGGCGAGTTCACCGATCGGGTGCTGGCCCGCTGGCGCGCGAATCTGCCGTCGATCAAAGACAACCCGCAATTCACGGCGACGATCAACGAGAAGAACTTCAACAGGATCGTCGATCTGATCGATGACGCGGAATCCCTGGGCGCCACGAAGCATCAGGTGATCCCGGCGGGTGAGAAGCTACCCGACGCGCAGACCCGCAAGATCGCGCCGACGTTGCTGACCGGTGTGAAGGCCGGGATGAAGATCGAGGAGGACGAGGTGTTCGGTCCGGTCCTGACCGTGTACCCGTACCGCGAGCTCGACGAGGCCATCGCCCACATCACCAGCCACCCGCATCCGCTGACGATGTATTGGTACGGCGAATACAACGAGCGTTTCAGCAAGCTCGCCGACTCGACCCGGTCCGGATCCATCAATGGCAACGACTTCGCGATCAACATGTTCGGCCCGGATCTGCCGTTCGGTGGCGTGGGTCGAAGTGGCATGGGTAGCTACCACGGTAAGTACGGGTTCGAAACCTTCTCCCATGCGCGCGCGGTCGCGTTCTCGACGATGGGGATGGCGGTGTCCGAGATGATGACGGCGCCGTTCACGCCGAAGGATGTCAAGACCACCAACGTGCAGATGAAGCTCTGGAAGTTCTTCAACAACCGTGCTCGCAAGAAGCTCGGCCACAAGCTCTGAGCCACACCTGACACAAACCCAGTCGGTTCGGGTACATCCAGTTGCTGCTGCAACTGGGTATGCCCGGAGTGGCTGGGTTTGTGCGTGTCCGCGGTAACAACCAAGCGCTTGGTAGGCTCGGCGGGTGACACCAAGACGGAGTGAGACGACAGCTGTTGGGCCGTCGGGTGAGCGTACCCGGGTTTCGCGGCGCGATGAATTGCTCACCGTGGCGAGTGGACTGTTCGCCGAGCGCGGGCTGCGCACGACCACCGTCCGCGACATCGCCGACGCCGCGGGAATTCTCTCGGGAAGTCTCTATCACCACTTCGATTCCAAAGAGACCATGGTCGACGAGATCCTCCAGGGGTTTCTGGATTCACTGTTCGAGAGCTATCGGGAGGTCGTGGCAGCAGGTCTGCCCGCCCGCGAGACGCTGACCAGTTTGGTGACCGCCTCCTTCGAGAGCATCGACCGAGATCACTCGGCGGTGGCGATCTACCAGGATGAGGCGAAGCGGCTGTCCGGGCAGGAGCGGTTCGCCTACATCCGCGAACGCAACGTCGAGTTCCGGGCCCTGTGGAGCGATGTGCTCAAAAGTGGTGTTGCCGATGGCAGCTTCCGCAAGGATCTCGACACCGAACTCGTCTACCGATTCATGCGCGACACCGTGTGGGTTGCGGTTCGCTGGTATCGCCCGGGCGGCGAGATGACCGCACAGCAGGTTGCCGACCAGTATCTGAGCGTCGTGCTCGACGGTATCGTTCCCCGCTGACCCCGATTCTGGTGGGTTCGGGCGACCGTGACCTGCGCAAATGCTCGCCAGTACCCACCATTTCCGGGTGTTTCGCGCCGCAGTGGCAAGGTGTGCGCATGATGTTGTTACGGGTGGTCTCACCCGCCGAGCACACGCAAACGATTGTCGACCTGCTCACCGACGACACCGCCGTCAGTAACGTCGCCGTTCATCGCGGCGTCTCGGTGAAACCGGCCGGCGACATCATCGAGGCAGACATCGCGCGCGAGGGTGTCAATGAGATCGTCGACGTCCTCTTGCGCATGGAGATCCACAAGTACGGGTCCATCCAGCTCGCCGATGTCCCGACCTGGATGTCCCAGAACGGCTTCGAGGCCGATCAGGTCACGCCGGGGGCCAGCGCGGACGCCGTGGTCTGGAGTGAGGTCACCCAGACCGCGTATGAGGACTCCGAATTCAACTGGACCTTCGTCAGCTTCATGTTCCTGGCCACCGTGCTGGTCGCCATCGCCATCCTCCTGAACTCGACGATCCTGCTCATCGGTGCGATGGTGCTCGGTCCTGAGTTCGGTGCGGTCGCCGCGCTCGGCGTGGCGTTGGTGCGCCGCCGTCTCACGCTGCTGCGACGGGCCGCGGCCACCCTGGTCGGGGGCTTCGCAATCGCCATCGTCGCCACCACCGCCCTGACGCTCGTCGCCCGGGCATTGGGCTGGATCACGGTGATCGATGTCGTCGAATCGCGTCCGGACACCGAGTTCATCTACTCCCCGGACAAGTGGTCGTTCATCGTCGCAGTGCTCGCAGGGGCCGCCGGCGTCCTGTCCGTGACCTCGGCGAAACTGGGCGGCCTGTCAGGAGTCTTCATCTCCGTGACGACGATCCCCGCGGCAGGCAACGTCGCCCTCGGTCTCGCTTTCGGGCTCCGGGACACCATCGTCGGAAGCACCCTGCAGTTGCTTCTCAACCTCGCGGGCATGGCGGTTGCCGGTTGGCTGACCCTTGCATTGCAGCAGGCGAGTTGGGGTCGGGCGTCGGCGTACCGGGCCAGATTGCTCAAGAACCGTTCGGCGCGGCGTCGGCGAGCACCCGAACTGTAGTCACACCCCGGGCTGCTCGGAATTTCCCCGGCGCTCAGAGCTTCTTCAGTCGCTCCAAGCGATCCCAGGCCTGCGTCATGATCGATTGGACGAGTTCGTCACAGCTGGGCAGGTCGTCGATCATCCCGACGACCTGACCCGAAGCGAGCACGCCGGCATCGGTGTTGCCTTCGACCAGTCCGGCGCGAAGGAGCATCGGGGTGTTGCCGGCCATGATGATCTGCTGCCAGGTGCGTTCACCTGACTTGCGCATGGTGCGGCCGTCCTTGAGCATCGTCGACCACTTCATGCCGGTCAGCTGCTTGAACTTGTTGGCGTTGCCCGCCGCTGCTGCCAGAGCTGTTGCGCTGTTGCCGGATTCGAGCTTTTCGACGAGTTCGGTCCGCAGGACCCGGTGCGGCATTCCGTCGACCTTCGTGGAGACGACGGTGTCGCCGAGGCCGCGCTGAATGTACTCCTTCTTGACGGCGTCGGGCACCGCGCTGTCTGACGTCAGCAGGAACCGGGTCCCCATCGCGATGCCTTCGGCACCGTAGGACAGGGCTGCGACGAGTCCGCGCCCGTCGAAGAAGCCTCCGGCCGCCACGACGGGAATCCCTTCGGGGCCAAGCGCGTCGAGCACGCTGGGTAGCAGCAGGGTGGTCGCGACCGGTCCGGTGTGTCCGCCGCCTTCGCCGCCCTGGACGATCACGGCGTCGGCACCCCACGATGCGACCTTGACCGCATGTTTTGCGGCTCCGATCGACGGGATGACAACCACCCCGTGGTCCTTGAGCTTGGCGATAAGTTCAGGCTTGGGTGCCAACGCGAACGACGCAACCTTCACCTGCTCGCGAATCAGCAGATCGATCCGTTCGGGTGCGTCGGTGGCATCGGCACGGAGATTGACGCCGAAGGGCTTGTCCGTCAACGTCTTCGTCTTGGCGATGGCCGTCTCGAGCTCGGCGAAGGTCATCGTGGCCGACGCCAGGATGCCGAGACCTCCGGCGTTCGACGTGGCCGAGGTCAGCGACGGCCCCGACACCCAGCCCATCCCGGTCTGCACGATCGGGTACTCGATACCGACCAACTCGGTGAAGCGCGTGGAGAGCGCGGGTGCGGGGGAGGTCACTTCGCTGCTCCTACCGGCTTGACTTCTTTCTCCCGCAGACCCTTCGGGTCGATGACCTCGCGGATGAGCCGGAGTTCCTCGGCCGACGGAAGGCGGGTCACACCGGCGGTGTCGAGGTCTGCGACCTCGAAGCCGGTGTTGTCGGCGACCTCGTCCGCCTCGACGCCCGGATGCAGGCTCAGGGCGCGCATCGTGTGATCCGGACCCCCGAAGTCGAAAACGCCCAGGTTGGTCACCACTCGATAGATGTTGAGGTATTTGTAGGCGGGGTTCTCCGGATCGACCTTGTCGTAGCCGACGCCGGAGACCACGTCCACCACCCCGCCGAACACCCGCGAGGAGTGTTTGGCGACCCAGTAGCTCGTCGGGTGATTGATGGTGTTGCCCGGTGCGCCGCGTGACCCGAACATCTGGCGCGTCGGCTGTTGCAGCGGGCCGAACGCCGACAGGTTCTGGTTGCCGAAACGGTCGATTTGGTTGGCGCCCATCACAACATGACGACGGCCCGAGGCGACGACGTCGAAAACCTTCCGGAACGGCATGTAACCCTCGATGGCCCCGGACTTTCCGACCGCGGGGGTGTCGGCGAAGATCAACGCCTCACCGTCGGTGATCAGCAGGTCGGGTTCGGTGGTCAGCCTGGCCAGCCGAACTCCGATGAGGGGCGTGGTGGCCATCGGCGACGCCATCGTCTCGCCTGCACCGGCGAAGATCTCGGCGCACGCGATGACGCAGCTCTCTGCGCGGGTGACGTCTGCGGCTTGGGGTGAGGTCATTTTCCGGACTCCTTCGCGATGGCCGCCTGTTCGGTGGCCCATGTGCTGATCTCGCTCTGGTACTGGGGCTCGTCGACTGCGAGGAAGCGGTCGGAGAACGCCTGCCATGCCTCGGGGGTCTTGGCCGACTCCGCGTAGAACCGCTGGAACGCCTCGTCTCGGCCGTAGTCGCCCGCGAACGTGAAGTGGGCGCCGTTCGGGGTGTGCACCACGCGGTCGACATTGAGGCGGTTGAGCAGTACCCGTTGCAGCGGGACCGATTCCATCAGTTCCTCGGTGGACACCAGGCGATCGGTCTCGAGATACCGGCGCTTGGCTGCGCCGCAGTAGAGGTCGTCGAAGTAAGGGTCGATGCCGGTGTATGCGGCGTTGCCGTGCTTGTCGGCGAGGTCGAGGTGCACGAAGGCGGCATCGAGGTTCAGTGCGGGCATCGCGATGAGGGTCTGGTGTCTGCCGTCGTCATCGGGATAAGGGGAAGTGACGGTGGAGAGTTCGCCGTCCCAGAAGTTCGGGACATCGGAACCGAGCCCGGCGCGGATCGGCAGGAACGGCAGCCGGGCGGCAGCGGCCTCGAGTCCACACTTGACCATGCCCTCGTCCATCTCACGAACCGTGATGGATCCGGAGGTTCGGGCCGCGGCGAACCACGGGTCGTAGAACGGTGGTGAGTCCAGCGACACGAACCCGTAGTAGGCCTTGCTCACCTTGCCTGCGGCGCAGAGCAATCCGAGATCCGGTCCACCATAGGTGACCACGGTCAGGTCCGTCACGGTCGAGCGTGCGAGCGCGCGTACGAGTGCCATCGGTTTGCGGCGTGATCCCCAGCCTCCGATGCCGATGGTCATGCCGCTCTCGATTTCGCCGATGACGTCGTCGAGGGTGCTTGTCTTGTCCTTGGCCATTACTGCTCAGATCCCCACTGCTAGTTTGATTGTCCGTGTGCAGAACTCGTCTTGGGTTGTCCGGTCTCGACGAAGGCGTCGCGGTGTTCGTCGGCGACGCCTGCGAGGTTGAGCTCGAAGGTGAAGCCCTGTTCGAAGCGGTAGCTGGACTTCACGTCGACCGGATCGATGCCGTTGAATGCCTCTTTTGCGGCCCGGATCACGCGGGTGTCCTTGGCCGCGATCCTGCGGGCGATCTCCAGTGCGGCCTCGTCGAGTTGTTCCCGGGGGACCACCTTCTGCACTGAACCGAAGTGTTCGAGCTGCTGGGCGGTGACGTTCTGCGCGGTGTAGTACAGCGCGCGCATCGTGTGCTGAGGAACAAGGCGTGACAGGTGGGTGGCCGCGCCGAGTGCTCCGCGATCGACCTCGGGAAGGCCGAAGACCGCATCGTCGGAAGCGACGATGATGTCCGCGTTACCGACGAGGCCGACCCCGCCCCCCACGCAGAAGCCGTTGACCGCCGCGATGACGGGGACGGCGCAGTCGTACACCCCGGCAAAGGCGACGGCGCACCCGCGGTTGGCGGCGATGAGCGCGCCGTAGCCCTCGGTGGCCTGCATCTCTTTGATGTCGACACCGGCATTGAAGCCCCGGCCCTCGGCTCGCAGGATCACGACGTGGGTGCTGTTGTCGCGGCCGGCGGCGAGGATTGCCTCACCGAGTTCGAACCAAGCCGCCGACGGCAGGGCGTTGACCGGCGGGAAGTCGACCGTGACGGTGACGATCCCCGGCTCGACGGTGGATGTGGTGATGGGCATCGATGCTCCTCGCGTACCGTACGTCTGTAGACCAACCAAGCAATTGCTTGGTACCTTAACACTCTCATTCGATGAAGAGATGGGGCAGTGGATGGACTTGGGATTGTCGGGGCACGTGGTGCTCGTGACCGGCGGCGTGCGCGGCGTCGGGGCCGGTATCAGTGCCGTGCTCACAGAGCTGGGCGCGACGGTCGTCGCCTGCGCCAGACGGCCGGCCGACGAAGGCTCGCCGGCGCCGTATGCCGAGTTCGTCAGCTGCGACATCCGCGACGCAGAGGCCGTGACCGCCATGATCGAGCAGGTGGTGGCGCAGCACGGCCGGCTCGACGGTGTCGTGAACAATGCGGGGGGTGCGCCCTTCGCGTTGGCGGCAGACGCCTCACCCCGCTTTCATTCCAAGATCGTCGAGCTGAACCTGCTGGCGCCGCTGATCATCGCGCAGGCCGCCAACAAGGTCATGCAACAACAGGACTCGGGCGGCTCGATCGTGAACGTGTCCAGCATGAGCGGACGCAGACCGTCACCCGGAACCGCGGGATACGGCGCCGCCAAGGCGGGCCTCGACTCATTGACCGGGTCGCTGGCGGTGGAGTGGGCTCCGCGGGTGCGGATCAACTCCGTGGTCGCGGGCGCGGTGCGCACCGAACTGGCGGACCTGTTCTACGGAGATGACGACGGTGTCGCGGCCGTGGCGCGGACCATCCCGATGGGCCGGCTGGCACTACCCGGAGATGTCGGCAACGCGGTGGCATTCCTGTTGTCTCCGTTGGCTTCATACATGACAGGTTCGACGATGGAAGTCCATGGTGGCGGCGAACGCCTTGCTTTCTGGGACGTCGGATCGAACGAGATCCCCAGCTGATCGCACACCCCTGAGTTCTCAGACGACAAACCGAAGGAGCTAATTGATGAGTGGAATCGTGGCCGGCCGAGTGGTCATCGTGACCGGGGCGGGCCGGGGCATCGGCAGGGAACACGCCCTGGCGTTTGCTGCCGAGGGTGCCAAGGTCGTCGTCAACGACATCGGAGCCGGTCTCGACGGGTCTCTTGCCGGCGAGAGTCCCGCCGAGCAGGTGGTCGCCGAGATCAAGGCCGCCGGCGGTGAGGCAGTGGTCAACGGCGACGATGTGGCCGATTGGGCGGGCGCCGAGAACTTGGTGCGCACTGCGATCGATTCCTTTGGCGCGTTGGATATCCTGGTCAACAACGCGGGATTCCTTCGCGACAAGATGCTCGTCTCGATGAGTGAAGAGGACTGGGACAACGTGATCCGAGTCCACCTGAAGGGGCATTTCGCGACGCTGCGTCACGCTGCTGCCTATTGGCGAGCCGAATCCAAGGCCGGGAACCCGCGTGCGGCGCGAGTGATCAACACCTCCTCGGGCGCCGGACTCTACGGCTCTGTGGGACAGGGCAACTACTCCGCGGCGAAGGCCGCGATCGCGGAGCTGACGATTCAGGCAGCGGCCGAGATGAAGGCATATGGTGTGACGGTGAATGCCATCGCACCGTCGGCACGAACCCGGATGACCACGAGCTCCGGCGACGCGATGGCCGCGCAGATGGCCGCCCCCGAAGACGGTTCCTTCGACGCGATGGACCCCGCGAACGTCTCACCACTGGTGGTCTGGCTCGGCTCGGTGGAATCGGGCTCGGTCAGCGGCCGGGTCTTCGAAGTCGAGGGTGGCATCGTGTCGGTGACCGACGGCTGGCAGCGAAGCATCAAGCGCGACAAGGGTGCTCGCTGGGATCCGGCGGAACTCGGGCCCGTGGTCGAGGACATCCTGGCGCAGGCCCCGACCCCGATGCCGGTGTACGGCGCTAGATAGGAGGTCAGGTTCGTCAGAGGGGCAGGCACGATAGAAGGGCAGGCACGATGAGCACGGAAACCGACCTCGTCGCGGCAGCGAAGTCGTACGTCGACGCGTTGGTCAGTCACGACCCAGCGGCGGTCCCGTTCCATCCGGACTGCGTGCGGATCGAAATGGGCGCCAAGACGGGTCGAAACGGTGATCACCTCCGACGTAGTCTGGCCAGAGGACCGCAGTATCGGGTCATCCACGCGATCAGCGACTTCACCCCGCGCGTAGAGGGGCCGGTGGTGCACGTGACGTTCTATGTACACGTGCAGCCGAAGCCGTTGCGGTTGGCGGCCAAGGTGACCGAGAGCTTCGAGTTCGACGACGAGGGGCGAATCGTCAAGATCATTGCGAAGTTCGGCGTGCCGCGCCGCCGCCACTGACAGCAGACGCTCCACAAATACGAAGACGCGCCACATATAAGTGGCGCGTCTTCGTATTTGTGGAGCGTTTGCGGGATCAGGAACCCGGCGCGCGGATCACCAGGGGGACGCCCGGGAAGTAGGCGGCCAGCTCGGACCGCGAACGGCGTAGCGCAGCGGTGCCGTACCCCTTTTTACGATGGTCGGGGGCGATCCAGATCCGGACGTGGACCTCCCCGTCGGCGAGCTCGCCGAAGACGAGACCGATTTTGTCCGAACCCTCGACGGCGACGAGCCAGACGGCCTCCTCGGCGTGCATCCGGCTGTTGGCTGCTGAGATCTCGTCGGCGATTTCCGAAGCGGGGGAGCCGCTTCCGTCCCCAGCGGCACCGACGTCGGCGGTACGCGCCTTGAAGATGTCGGCGTCCTCATCGCTGAATGGGCGCAGCCCCAACGTCTCGGAGGTGCTGGCCGGACGCTCGGTCTGGGTGAACGTCAGCTTGGAATTGAGGTCTTCGAGTTCGGCCGCGTTCTCGCGGCGCGCACTCACCGTCAGGCGGTCGAAGGACATTCCCAGCACCGCTTCGGCTCCGATTGCCGGTACCGAGAGCAGGGTGGCGATGGACGAGATGGCCGACTCGCGGTCCTCGGCATCGACGATCGCGTCGAGGACTTCGTGGCGCCGTTCGAAGGCCGCCTCGAGGGCAGCTGTGATGTCGCGGCGAGTCGCCGCACGATCTGGAGCAGTCATGCAGCCAAGTCTATGGCGAATGACTCCGGGTGGTCGGCTGACCCCGGTAAAGCTCACCCGACGGTCATCGGATGGTTCTGCGATCCGACTCGGAACATCAGCGGGGTCGTTCCGTCCCACGTTTCGGCAGCCACCGAACCGGTGGTGCCGACGGGGATGGCCACCGACCCGTTGGTTCGGGCGATGTGGTCGGCGGTGGTGTCGCTGCGTTTGACATCGACGTGCAGTGACCCCGGGAGACCGATGCCTGCGAGACCGAAGGTGTAGTCGCCATCGGTGTCTCGGCCGACCGAAACGGTGCTGCCGGGCAGGAGGTTCAGGCCGGTGCCCTTGGCAGCCACGGACCAGTCGGCTTCCTCGCTTGCGACCGTCAGCCGCGGGGTCAACGGGTACGTGCTGGACAGGCGCAGTGCGCGTTGATCGTCGTCGACGGTCACCGAGGCGCTGGCACCTGGGAGGAGCTCGAGGTCGTCGACCTCGTTGATCCAGCCGTCGCCGAGGATCGAGATGTCCATGTCGGCGGTCTGCCCGAGGGGGACACCCCCGATCGTCAGCTTGAACGCCGCGCCGGCGGGCACCCGGTAGAGCTCGCTTCTCGCGGTGTTGGCGTGGGCCAGCTTCTCGAGGCCTGCCACGGGGCGCCCATCGGGCGTGGTGATCCCCAGTGTCCAGTCGTTCGCGCTGCCGTCCGGGTTCTTGGCCGTGTCTTTGACCAGGAGCAGAACCGAATCGTCGCCGACGTCGCGGCAGGTGGGACATTCATGCACCCTGGTCATCTGAGACAGCGGGAAGATGATCATCTGATTACTGGGAGACCCGACGAACAGATAACTTTTGTCCGCCGGATTCAAGGCCGTCGTGTAATACCACGTGTCTGAGGCCGCGTCTGCCACCATCATTTTCTCGACGCCCGGGAAATTGTTGTCATAAACGACTATTCCGGTTTTTCCGTCGCCGAGATCACGTAAGGCGATCGGGGTGATGCCGTGGCCGCCGATCTCGCCGAGAATCCCCAAGACGACGTGGTCGCCGCGTTGCCAGGCGGCCTCGAGCTGATCGAGGGTCGAAGCAACCGATGACCTGCTGGGGCTGTCCGACGTCGGCACGGCGTACTGGGTGTTGAAGTAGCGCGAGATCAATCCGTCGAGTCGGTCCGAGGGGCCGACGTCGTAGAGATTCTGTCCCGCGGGCACGTAGCCGGTCTTGTCGAGCTGTCCGCTGGCGAACAAGCCGGCGACGGCGGCCAGCCCGAAGCAATGCCCTCCGTTCGACGATTCGTTCGAGTCCTGTTCCAGCACTTCGCCGGTCGCACTCAAGACGCACGCGCCGTCGACAATACGTGCGCAGATGCGATCGCCGTAGAGCGACTGCATGGTGGCGGGTGTCATGCTGCGCCTGTGCAGGGCGTCGGACTCGCCCCAGTTCGCGAAGGAGAAGCCGTCACGCTTGACCTCGAAACCGCTGTCCGCGATCAATGTGCCCGACGTCGGATCGGGTGCCACATAGGAACCGGGAGTGCCCGGCTGCTCGAGCGACCCTGTGTCAGGGAGATCGATGAGGGGGGCCGCGCCTGCACTGACGGGAAACGCGAGCAGCATCGCCGCAACGAGCATCGATAGATAGCGCTTTCGCACTACGCCTCCTCAGGCCGCATGATCACAGGGGGTGGACAATTCCCGCCGAATCAAACGCCCAACGGGACCGATAAATGTCCGCTTTGAGAATAAGTTAGCTTATCGCACGAGAAATTGCACCGGCTGGTGTGGATTGTTCTCCGGTGATGAACTCCAGGTCGCTGAAGAAGACTGCCGATTCGAATGCGTGATAAGCCCGTGATAGGTGAGGGAGTACGCGACTACACGGCAGGGCGGCCCACCGGGCCGACCTTCTGCGATCCGTTCGGTACCCGCCACGACTGGCCGTAGCGCTGTCCTGACCGCGGGTCGTCACGGTTGTTGACGAAGTACCAGTCCATCTGGGTCGCGGCGTCGGTCACCGTGAGCACCGCGTAGCCGTGGGCATCGGTGTCGACCCAGCGCAGATGCCGGTTCACATTGGTCAGAGCCGCCGCCGCTACGTTGCCCACCGTGTATTCCGGGGCCCCGACGAGGTCGTCGACGTTGCTCGATGTCACCGAAGGCGTCACCAACTCTGTGCCGACCGTGCCTGCCCCCGGATAGTTCGCGGGGTCGTTCGGCAGGTCACAGGCGAACGACATATGGATGTCGCCGGTGATGAAAACGGTGTTCTGGGTGTTGTTGTCCCGCAACGCCTGATAGAGGCGCTGACGGTCGGCGGTGTAGCCGTCCCAGGGATCCGAGCTCAGCGGGATGCCGGCCTTGGGTATGCCGAGCAGCTCGGTGAGCGCTGCGGTGGTGCGGGGCTCGAGCGGCGGGATGAGGATGGGGCTGATCATCACCGGGTTGCCGACGATCTTCCATCGGGTGGGAGCCGACACGACGCCGTTCGTGAGCCAGGACATCTGGGCAGCGCCCGTGATCGTGGCCGCGGGATTGTCGGCGGCGTTCGAGGTCGTGCCCGGTTGTTCGGTCCGATACGTCCGCAGGTCCAGCATCGACAGTTCGAGCAGGTTGCCGTACCGCAGCCTGCGATAGAGGTGCCTGCCGCCTGCGTCGGGCACCGGGCGCACCGGCATCCACTCGTAGTACGCCTGCTCCGAGGCGGCCTTGCGGGCCGGCCAGTCACCTTCGGCGGCACTGTGGTTCTCGGCGCCCGAGGCCCAGGAGTCGTTCGCCGACTCGTGGTCGTCCCAGGTGCAGATCCAGGGCAGGTCGCGGTGGGCCAACTGCAGATCGGGGTCGGTCTTGTACTGCGCGTGGCGGATCCGGTAGTCCGCCACGGACACGATCTCGTGTGCTGGTTCGTGCCGTCGGACCGGGCCGTTCTTGCCGGTGTATTCGCCGATCCCGTATTCGTAGATGTAATCGCCCAGGTGCACGATGGCGTCGAGGTCCGGCTGCGCGGCCAGGTGCCGGTACGCACTGAAGTAGCCGGCCTCCCAGTTCGAGCACGACACGACGCCGAAGCGGACCCTGGCCACCTCGGCGGCCGTCGCGGGGGCGGTCTTGGTGCGGCCCACCGGCGACACCGCTCCCGCTGCCGGGCCGTCGACGACGTGGAACCGGTAGTGATAGCCGGTGTTCGGGTTCAGCCCGCCGGCATCGACTTTGACGGTGAGGTCGCTGCCGGCGTCGGTGGTCGTGGAGCCCGACGACACCACCGAACCGAATCCCGGATCGGTGGCCACCTCCCAGCGGATCGTCGTCGCGCTACCGCGACCCGAGCCCGCGACCGCGTCCGGAGTGGGCGTCACACGCGTCCACAGGATGACGCGGTCCGGCAGCGGGTCGCCGGAGGCGATCCCGTGCCGAAAGACGTCCGCGGCAGCCGACGACCCGGCGGAGGCATTGCCTGCGTAGACGGTCCCGAGAACGCCGACGGTGCCGATCACGGCGCCCCCGATGAATGCGCGACGCGACGGCTGGGTCCAGGAGGGCTGCAGGACCGGCTCTGGGAGGGAGTCAGGATGTGATGTCATTGCGCATCGAATCCTGGCACACCTGGTGAACCGGGGTGTACCAACCGGTGACCTTCACGGAGAATTCTCGCCACCCCGCAGGTGAATTTCCCGTCCGCTTCAGCGCGGCTCGCAGATGATGACGGGGATCTTGCGATCCGTCCACGCCTTGTACTGGTCGAAGTCGGCATAGACGTCGACGAGTTTCGGCCACAGCCGCTCCCGTTCGGTGTCATCGGCCTCGCGGGCACGCATCACCGACGTCTTCTTGCCCTCCTGGATGCTCACATCGGGGTTGGCCGTGATGTTGAGATACCAGGCCGGGTTGGACGCCATCCCACCCTGCGAGGCGACCACCACGACGTTGGCGCCGTCTCGGAGGTACAGCAGCGGAACGGTGCGCGGTTTGCCGGACTTGCGGCCGATCGTGGTCAGCAGGATGACGGGCACGGGATCCTTGAACCCCGCCCCGACCCGCCATTTGGCGCCGACCTTGCCTCCGGTGAGCTGGTAGATCTTTGTGTTCGCCCGAGACGACAGCTTGACGATGGTGCTGACCGCCTTGGAGTTGAGGGCCTTGGGTGGTTCCTGGGTCGGCACCGGACCTCAGATCCTCTCGATGATCGTGCCGCTCGAGAGCGCCCCGCCGGCGCACATCGTGATGAGTGCGGTGGATTTGTCCGAGCGTTCCAGCTCGTGGAGTGCGGTGGTGATGAGCCGGGAGCCGGTGGATCCCACAGGGTGTCCGATGGCGATGGCGCCACCGTTGACGTTGACTTTGTCCATGTCCGGATTGTGCACCGACGCCCACGACAGCAATACGGAGGCGAAGGCCTCGTTGACCTCGAACAGGTCGATGTCGGAGATGCTCATCCCGGATCTGGCCAGCACACGCTCGGTGGCTTGGACGGGTCCGTCGAGGTGGTAGTAGGGCTCGGCGCCGACCAGTGCTTGAGAGACGAAACGCGCTCGTGGTTTGAGCCCCAGTGCCTTTGCCTTGTCCTCGTCCATGATCAGGACGGCCGCGGCGCCGTCGGAGACCTGCGAGGAGGTGCCGGCCGTGTGGATGCCGCCCTCGATGACGGGTTTGAGTTTCGCGAGCGATTCCAGGCTCGTCTCACGCAGGCCCTGGTCACGGACGACGTCGAGGATGTTGCCGGTCAGTTCGCCTTCTTTGGTGCGTTCGGGGGCCTTGAGGGAGAAGACCTCACGGTCGAAGCGGCCCTCGTCCCACGCCTGCTTGGCCAGCCGCTGGCTGCGTTCGCCGAGGCCGTCGACGTCGGCGCGGGTGATTCCGCGGCGATTCGCGATCCGCTCGGCTGCCTCGAACTGGTTGGGCATGTCGATGTCCCAGGATTCGGGTCGCCGCAGACCCGCGTTCTCCACCATGACGTTGGCGCCGAGCGGCACCGTCGTCATCGATTCCACGCCGCAGGCGATGCCGACGTCGATGGTCCCGGTCGCGATCAGACCCGCGATGAGGTGATTGGCCTGCTGTGCCGATCCACACTGGCAGTCGATCGTGGTGGCGCCGGTCTGCCAGGGCAGGCCGGCATGCAGCCACGCCGTGCGGGTGACATTGTTCGACTGTGCACCGACCTGCATCACGCAGCCGCCGATCACCTGCTCGATCTCGGTGGGGTCGATCCCGGCCCGCTCGATCACGGCTTTCTGTGTCGCGCCGAGGAGTTCGGCCGGATGAAGGCCCGACAACCACCCTGCTCGCTTGCCGATCGGCGTACGGGTGGCCTCGACGATTACCGGTTTTCCCATGTCAATCCCTTCAAAGCGTTGTTGTCTGAATTCGAAACTAGAACAAGTTGCCAACTGGACACAAGTCCTATTCCAGCAGGTAGTAGCCATTGTTCAGCAATGTGCTCTACCATCGAACTAGAACACGTTCATGTCTAGCATTTAGGTGGTTGCAATGACGCAGGCCGAGAAGGTGTGCCCGTTCGCGGAGGGTTTCGACTTCACCAGCCCTGACCTGTTGGAACAAGGGATACCGGTGACTGAGTTCGCAGAGCTGCGAAAAACGTCGCCGGTCTGGTGGAACGCCCAAGCCCAGGGTAAGGGTGGTGGCTTCTCCGACGGTGGCTACTGGGTTGTCAGCAAGCACGAGGACGTGCGCGCGATATCCAAGAACAACGAGGACTGGTCCACCAACGAAAACGGTGTGATCATGCGTTTCGACGACGCGATGACGTCCGAACAGCTCGACATCACGAAGGCGTTGCTGATCAACCACGATCCGCCGGAGCACACCCGCCTGCGCAAGCTGATCTCGAAGCTCTTCACGCCGAAGGCGGTGCACGCGATCGAGGAGAAACTCGAGGACGCGGCACAGAAGATCGTCAAGGATGCTGCGGCCAAGGGCACCGGTGAGTTCGTGGAAGACGTCGCGATCAACCTGCCGTTGATGGCGATCGCCGACCTGCTCGGCGTTCCGGAGGACGACCGGGAGAAGTTGTACCACTGGTCGAACAACATGATGAACGCGGACGATCCGGAGTTCAACGCGGTGGATGAGGAGTCCGGGTTGACCCCCGCTCAGCTCTCTTCGGCCGAGATCCTCGGTTACGCGTACTCGATGGCAGAAGAGCGCAAGAAGTGTCCGGCCGACGACATCGTCACCGCGCTCGTCAACGCCGACATCGATGGACAGTCACTCGACGAGATCGAGTTCGGCTACTTCGTCATCCTGCTGACCGTCGCCGGCAACGAGACCACCCGTAACGCCATCAGCCACGGCATGAATGCGTTTCTCGACAACCCCGAACAGTGGGAACTGTTCAAGCGGGATCGTCCGGCCACCACTGCAGACGAGATCGTCCGCTGGGCGACTCCGGTCAACGCCTTCCAGCGCACCGCCCGTCACGATCTGGTGCTCGGCGGCCAGGAGATCAAAAAGGGTCAGCGCGTCGGAATGTTCTACGGGTCGGCGAACTTCGACGAGGACGTGTTCGAGAAGCCTTTCGAGTTTAACATCCTGCGTGACCCCAACCCGCACGTCGGCTTCGGTGGCCACGGCGCACACTACTGCGTCGGCGCCAACCTGGCCCGCATGGAGATCAACCTGATCTTCAACGCGATCGCAGATCACATGCCCGACATCACCAAACTGGCCGAGCCCCGCCGACTCCGCCACGGCTGGATCAACGGCGTGAAGGAACTGTCGGTCAACTACGGCAGCTGAACCCACGAGAAAGCCCCCGGCCGAAAGGTCGGGGGCTTTCTCGTGTCCGATCTTGGTGGGTTTTGGTGAGCGTCACCTGGGCAAACAGTCGCCGAAACCCACCAAGATCGGAGCTCGGCTATGCCTTGCGGACGGAATTGATCGTCTTCTCGACTTCCCAGAACGCACGGAGGGCGGCGAGTTTGCCGTCGGCGTTCGCCCGGTAGGTGAACACCCCGCGGGCCTCGGAGATGTGACCGTGGATGTGGGTGATGATCTTGCCGATGTAGGCGACCTCGTTGCCGCAGATGATCTCTTCGTCGAAGGCGAACTCGATCTGCTCGGTGGTCCCGATCGACAGGTCCCAGAAATCGCTGATGCGATCGTGCCCGGTGAAGCCGATGCCCTCCTCGTCGAACATCGACGGTCCCACGGGGTCCTGCACGATGCCGTCCTCGGCAAAGAGGTTGACCCAGGCTGCCTTGTTCCTCGACCCCACGTACTCGCGGGACAGGCGTCCGGCGACCACCGCGGGGTTGTTGGAGCGGTCAATGTTCAGGTAGGCGGGTTCCGCTTTTGTCATGGTGAATCCGATCGGTGAGTAGGTTGGTCCGCCGGGTCAGTGGGTGGGCTTGTCAGCGCCCACGAGCCACATCGAGAAGTATTGCGAACCACCGCCGTAGGCGTGGCCGAGTGCCTTGCGGGCATCTTTGACCTGGTGATCGCCGGCTTTACCCTGCACCTGGATGGCGGCCTCGGCGAAACGGATCATCCCGGACGCACCGATCGGGTTCGACGACAGCACACCACCGGACGCATTGACCGGGAGCTTGCCGCCGATCGCGGTCTCGCCGGACTCGGTCAGCTTCCAACCCTCGCCTTCGGGTACGAATCCCAGATTCTCGAGCCACATGGGTTCGAACCATGAGAACGGTACGTAGATCTCGGCGGTGTCGATCTCCTCGAGTGGGTTCGAGATGCCGCCGGCCTTCCACAGCGCGGCAGCGGCGTCGCGTCCGGCCTGGGGGCTGACGGTGTCACGGTGCGAGTAGGCGAGTGGCTCGGTGCGCATCGCCGACGCGTGGATCCATGCGACCGGAATGCCTTTGGCGACAGCGTCGTCGGCGGTCTGCTCGTCTGCGATGACCACTGCGCAGGCGCCGTCGGACGACGGGCAGGTCTCGTCGTAGCGGATCGGGTCCCACAGCATCTTCGACTCCATCACGCTCTCGACGGTGATGTCGGGCTGATGCAGGTGCGCCAACGGATTGAGGGCACCGTTCTGACGGTCCTTCGCAGCGACGATGGCGCCGATGTGATCGGGTGCGCCGGTCCTCCGGATGTAGGAGCGGATGTGCGGCGCGAAGAAACCGCCGGCCCCGGCTCCCACCGGCATGGTGAACGGAACCGGAATCGACAACGCCCACATGGCATTCGACTCCGACTGCTTCTCCCAGGCGATCGCGAGCACCCGTTGGTGCACTCCGGAGGTGACCAGCGATGCACCGACGTTGGCGGTGGATCCGCCGACCGAGCCCGCGGTGTGCACGCGGATCAGCCGTTTGCCTTCCGCACCCAGTGACTGCGCGAGCGCGAGCTCGGGCATCATCGCACCCTCGAAGAAGTCGGGTGCCTTGCCGATGACGATGGCGTCGATGTCGTCCATCGACACCTGGGCGTCGAGCAGCGCCTTGTCGATCGCTTCCCGGCACAGGCCGGCCATCGAGACATCTTGGCGTTTGGCGACGTATTTGGTCTGGCCGGTGCCCAGCACCGCCGCGCGATAGCGACCCATCAGATGTTTCCTCCGCGTGATTCGGGCTTGTTTCCGGCGAGCGCGACGACCATGTTCTGCTGCAGCAACGGACCGCTGGTGGCGTGGGCCAATGCGGTATCCGCATCCCCGTTGAGGATGGCGGTGGCGGCGAAGCCGATGCGTTCGAGCCCCGCCGAGAACAGCGGATTGGCGGCCAGGGCGCCGCCGGACGGGTTGATGAGGACCGAGTCGTCAAGGCCAAGTTCGGCCTTGAGGATCAACTCTTGATGGGTGTAGGGCGCGTGCAGCTCGGCGACATCGAACTGGCGGTTGCTGCCGAGTGCCGTATCGCCTGCGAGTTTCGTCGACGGCGACTTCGTCAGGTCGCGCGATCCGAAGTTGGGGGTGTCGATCCGGTGATCCCAACCGGTGATCCACGCCGGGTTGGCGACGAGCTCGCGCGCGCGGTGTTCGCTGGCGATGATGATGGCGGCGGCGCCGTCGGTGTACCGGCAGGTGTCATGGGCCCGCAGGGGATCGGCGACATACTCGCTGCGCAGGAGCTCCTCGGCAGAAGTGTTGTTACCGCGAGCTGCGACCGCGGCCATGTCGGCCTCGGTCCACGCTCCGGAGTCGATGCCGGCGCGGGCTTGCAGCGCGGCAAGTGACCGGGCGTCGGGCCACAGCGGCGCGACGGTGTGGGGGTCGGTTTGCAGCGTCAACACCTGATCGGTGTTGGACGCCGATGGCTTGCCGAATCCGTAGGCGAGCGCGACGTCGACCTCGCCGGTCGCGATCTTCACCCAGGCCTCGTAGAGTGCCCAGGCTGCGTCCATCTCGACGTGCGACTCGTTGATCGGCGGAACGGCCCCGATGGAGTCGATTGCCGAGATGAATGAGAATGCCCGGCCGGCGAGGTAGTCCGACGACCCCGAGCACCAGAAGTCGATGTCGGTGCGGACGATGCCGAGGTCGGCGTAGAGCTTCTGGAAGCACGGCACCAGCATCTCGACGCCGTTGGTGGTGCCGAAGGTCTGATCGACGTGCGGGCTGTGTGCGAAGCCGATGACGGCGATCGGCGGCATCTCCCGATGGGTGCTGGTCACAGGTGATCCTTGTAGGAGTCGTAGTCGGCGTCGGGTTCGCCCGACGGTCGGAAATGGCTGATGTTGCGAAGCGTGTGGTCCCACTCCTCGCGGGGGCGCCACACGGCCTCGACCCGCATGCCCATGTGCACCTCGTCGGCCTCGACGTCGAGGATCAGATGCAGGAAGGGGATGTCGGATCCGTCGAGCAGCACATATGCGGCGACGTACGGGGGTTTGATCTGCTGACCCAGGAACGGCACGTTGACGATGCAGAACGTGGTGACCACGCCCTTGTCGGAGACCTCGACGCGTTCGCCGGTCGGGTTGCCGTCGGTGGGGTCGGCGCCGCGGGGCGGGAAGTAGACCGGCGCGCCCGGCCCGGTCCGGCCACCGTAGAGCTTGCCCTCCTTGAGGCCCTGGAGGTACCAGGTCTCCTCGATGGACGCGGTGTGCTCGATGGTCAGGCCCAGCGGGGTCGTGATCATGACACCGTCGGTGTCGGACGGTTCGCTGGTCCGTGGTGCCGCGGGCTCGGCCTCGTCGCCGAGTGCGAAGTGGGCGATGTCGTCGATGCGGCCCGTGCGGTCTGTCTTCCAGACGGCATGCACGCGGGCTCCGGTGCTCAGGGCGTCGGGCCCATCGGCGGCCACTGCGTGCAACAGGCTGGTGCCGGCGCCGTCGAGCTCGATGAGTGCCCATGCGAAGGGCTCGGAAAGCGGTTGCCCCTCTATGGGTTCCGCCATCCAACTCCATGACTTGACGGTCCCCACCTCGGACACCTCGACGAAGTCGTCGATCTGGGCCCTGGTGACCGGGTCGAACTCGACGGGTGGGACGTACACTGTGCCGTCCGCGCTGCGACCACCGATGATTTTGCCCTCGAGAAGGCCGCGGGCAAAGCGCCCGAGCACCGGCCCGAGAGACCGTGTGTAATCAAAGGAGTTGTGCAGTGGTGCGGACAGGACTGGATCGTCCGGGTCCTCGATCGGTGCGACTACGGCTGCGAATCCTGCGGATATCTGGCTGACGCTCACAGAATCGAGTAGAACAGGTTCTAGATTTGTTCGCAAGGACTTGGTTGATCAGGAGGTCACGGGCGCATGAAGCTGGGTTTGCAACTGGGGTATTGGGGTGCCGCGCCGATACCTGACGCACCGGCGCTCATCGCGGCCGCCGAGGCCGCCGGCTACGAGGCCGTGTTCACCGCTGAGTCGTGGGGATCGGACGCCTACACACCACTGGCCTGGTGGGGTTCGCAGACGTCCACGATCAAGCTGGGGACCGGCATCGCGCAGCTGTCGGCGCGGCCGCCGACATCCGCGGCGATGCATGCGCTGACCCTCGACCATCTGTCCGGCGGACGGCACATCCTGGGGCTCGGTGTGTCGGGGCCGCAGGTGGTCGAAGGGTGGTATGGCGAGCCGTTCGCGAAGCCGCTCGCACGCACCCGGGAGTACGTCCAGGTGATCCGCGACGTACTCGCCCGGGAGGGCCGGGTGACGAATGACGGGCCGCACTATCCGCTGCCGTATCCCGCAGACGCCCCCGGCTCGACGGGCCTCGGTAAGTCGCTGAAGCCGATCACGCATCCTTTGCGGGCTGACCTGCCGATCTGGCTCGGTGCAGAGGGTCCCAAGAACGTCGCGCTGAGCGCCGAGATCGCGGACGGATGGCTCGCGATCTACTACACGCCGCGGCTGGCGGACATGTACGAGCAGTGGCTCGCCGAAGGCTTCGCGAGGGCCGGCGCCAGGAAGACCCGTGACACGTTCGAGGTTGCCGCCACGGTCCAGGTGGAGATCACCGACAACGTCGCCGCCGTCATCGACGCCTACCGTCCGTCGACCGCGTTGTACGTCGGCGGCATGGGCGCCAAAGAACAGAACTTTCACGCCGAGGTGTACCGGCGCATGGGCTACGCAGACGTCGTCCGCGACATCGGGGAGAAGTTCCTGTCGGGACGCAAGGACGAGGCCATCGCCGCGGTACCCGACGAGATGGTTCTCGAGACGTTGATCGTCGGCGACGAGGAGTCGGTGCGAGGCCAGATCAAACACTGGGAACAGGCCGGCGTCAGCATGCTGATGGTGACCACCCGCGACGTCGACCAGATCACCCGATTGGGCACCCTCGTCTGAGTGAACATGTTCTAGAATTGCTCGCGCCCGCCTTGGTGCCCGACGCCCGAGTTCAAACATGGGCGTCGCGCTTCCTGGTGGGCGCGGTCACGCAACCCGTGACTGCGAGAGCGCATGACGGATACGGTTGGCGACCAGGCGCGGTGTGTCGAGATCCGCGGATGACCACCGAACGATCCGCCAGCCCTGCTCGACGATCCTGTCGGCGCGATATTTTTCTCGGTTGAGCACCGATCGGACGTCATCGGTTTTGTACTTGACCACGCCGTCGGCCTCTCCGATCACCCGGTGCTCGACCCAAGCGAAATCGACGCGGGCCAGAAACTGTCCGTGAGCGTCGAGGACCTCGTACTGGAGTGTGGGCAGCGGAAGTCGGGCATCGAACATCGACACACGGCTCCGGCTCTCCAGTGCCGATTCACTCCGGGCATCCATCATCGCGATGGCCCGCCGTGCTTTCGGATGGCCGGGAAAGCCCGCGATTACGTCGAGTTCTGCGAGCAACTCCGTGACTGTGCACAGTCCGCGGTGAAGTGCGGCGTCGCCTGTCACAACTGCGGATGCGGTCGACGACCGACGCGCCAGGTCGACGATCGCGCGTGCGGGGCTGCTGACCAGGACGCCGTCGATCCGCAGCGAGGCGGTCCGGCGTGCGTCGCGGTGAATCCGAATGCGCTTGGAATTTCGGGACCCGGTCCCGGAGTTATTGGTCGGCTGAACGAGGTGGACAACACGCGGATCCACACCCCACAGCGGCAATCCGTAGACGGCGGCCGCGGATTGAGCGCCGAGAACATAGTTGCCGCCGAGCTTGCGCAACGTTGCCTTGCTGAGTTCGCCGTGTCGCGTCTCCATCGACTCATTCCACAACGCCGGGCTCGCGTAGATGCCAGGTGCGAGCGACCTGATCGTGTTGCCAATTAGAGCTGTCCGGATCTCAGAAGGCGTGTGCCCCTTTGTAATCAATTCCGCGCGGGTGGCGGCACCCTGCCACTGGTTGGTGTCCATGGACTGATGATGGACCCATCTCACATGGGCTCGACCCCGGCGGAGGCTTGCCTGTGGAGGGCTGATCGAACTGTGGATAACCCCCTCGCGCCCATTGCAATGCGCCGCGCCCATGTTCGAACATGTGCGTGGCGCATCAAACGATGCGGCAGCTGTCAGCGTCGCCGGATGCGCAGCCGCAGGCCTGACGGCATCAGGGTGAGGCGTTCGGTGATCGCCAGTTGGTAATCGGGATCGGCGGGTTCGAACTCGTAGCGCTGCAGCAGGCGAGCAAGCAGCAGGACGGATTCGTGGAGTGCGAATTGCCTGCCGATGCAGGCCCGTTCGCCGGTGCCGAAGGGTTTGTACGAGTGCGCAGGCCTCTTCTTCACCTCGGCCGCCAGGAAGCGGTCGGGGTCGAAACGTGAGGGATCGGTCCAGACGTCGGGGTCGCGGTGCAGCTTCGGGAGATGGACGATGGCCCAGTCGCCGGGCGACATGTCGTAGCGGTCCGCGACGACGGTCCGTTCGATCGGTCCGCGTGAGAACCCCGGAGCGGTGGGCCACAGCCGCAATGATTCATCGATGATGCGTCGCAGGAGCCGGAACTTGGCCACCTGCTCGAAAGCCGGCTCGGCGTCGGAGTCGACGATCGAGTCGACCTCCGCATGCGCGCGGGCGAGGAGTTCGGTGTCTTGAGAAAGATGGTGAAGTGCGAATGACAGTGCGCCGGAGGTTGTCTCGTGACCGGCGACGAGAAAGGTGAGGATCTGATAGCCGATGTTTCGGTCGTCGAGAACGTCGTGCTCCCGAGCGGCGTTCTGGCTGAGCATGATGGCCAGGAGGTCGGTCTCGCCGTTGTCCCCGCGCTGCCGGCGGGCGGCGATCAGCTCCTCGAGCATGGTGTCGATATAGCGCTGATGGCGAGCGTTTGCCCGGATCATCAACGCGGACAAGGCCTGAGACCCGGGTAGTCCGGACAGGCCACCCGTTCG
This sequence comes from Williamsia limnetica, assembly GCF_003217475.1. Lineage (GTDB taxonomy): Bacteria > Actinomycetota > Actinomycetes > Mycobacteriales > Mycobacteriaceae > Williamsia > Williamsia limnetica. Next base: position 148,802 of record NZ_QJSP01000002.1, read on the forward strand.
CTGGCCCGTCTTCAATGCGGCGACCATCGCCGACACGAAGGCGTGCGGGGTGTCGCGCTCGAATGACCCGAGATCTTCACCGAATGCGGCGCGGCTGATGGTCTCCAGGGTCAGCCGCGTCATGTCGGGCGCGACATCGATGACATCGCCGCGACGTTCCCAGAAGGTGAAGAGATCGGAGATCGCATCCAGCATGAGCGGGTGATAATTCTGCATCGCCGATCTGGTGAACGCGGGCATCAGCAGGTCATGTGCCAGGCGCCAGTTGCGCTCGCCCGTCGCTGCGGTGAAAAGTCCGTCGCCCGCGAAGGAGCGCAGGGCGGCGACCCCGGGGGTCAGGACCTTCTGGAACCGGGACTCGTCGCAGAGTTCGGCGGTGACCGCTGCATTGCCGACGAATACGAATCGCTGCCGGAAGGCCTGGAATTGCACTATCGGCCAGATCTCGTCGGGCCAGTCGAGCATGCTCAGGACCGGTCCGCCGATCTTGATCGAGCGGACATCACCGAGCAGGCGGAGCCGGCCGGGTGGATGGGGGAATTGTTGTCCCCAACGGTTCGGGCCGACGAGTTCACGAAGGGTGGGCAGCTCGGTGGTTGCGGCCATGACGCTCCTTATTGGAGATGGGTTCAATAGCGAGTGTGTGCCGCTATTGAACCTGTGTCAAGTAGTGTGGGCCGGGTGGCCGCACGTACTCGTCGCTCTCCCGAGGACCGCCGCAAACAGTTGCTGGATCTGGGCGCTCAACTCTTTGCCGACCAGCACTACGACGACGTCCACATCGAGCAGGTCGCCGAGCTGGCGGGGGTCTCGCGGGGCCTGCTGTATCACTACTTCCCGACCAAACGTGCGTTCTTCGCCGAGCTCGTCAGACGCGAGACGCGCGCGATGATGGCCGATTCGACGCCCGATCCTGCGCTCGGTGTGCTCGACCAACTCCGGCACGGCATCGATGTCTATCTCGCCAACTGCCTCGCCAATCGACGCGGTTCCCAAGCCATCTACCAGGGGGCGGCCAGCTCGGATCCCGAGGTACTCGCGCTGATCGAAGAATCGACCAGGGTCCAGGAAGAACGCATCTTGAACGCTCTCGATCCCGGTTCGTCCCACCCGCGGCTGTTGCAGATCACCGTGCGCAGCTGGCTCGTCATGATCCGTAGTGCATGCCATGCCTGGCTGGCCGATCCCGATGACGGAGTCGATGCCGTCGATCTTCGCCAGATGGCCGAGCATGCGCTGCTCGGCGCCTTGTTCGGTTTGCCTGACTCTGCCCGGCCTGCGAACTTGGCGGTCCTGATCGATGACGCCGCGCGACGCGAGCCGGCCGATGGCTGATCGGGTGGGTCGTGGCCAGAAACTGGGCCGGGTGGTCGCCGGGCACGCGGCGAGGTCGACGGCGGCCAGGCTGAGCGCGCCACTGCGCAGCGAGGACGCGATCGCGCGCAAACGCGACGAGGCGATCCTGCGTTTCGCCGACGAGTTGGTGACCGTGATCGGAAGCATGAAGGGCGCCGCGCTCAAGCTCGGCCAGATGCTCTCGATGTTCGATGTCGGATTGAGCTCGCCGGCCACCCGAGAGGCGTTCGCGGCCCGGCTGGCTCCGCTGTTCGACAATGCGCCTGCTGTCGACGACGCGGTGATGCTGTCCGTTCTCGACGCACAGTTGGACAAATCCGCGCGGGCCAGGCTTTCAGTGACCCCCACTCCGGTCGCTGCCGCGTCGATCGGACAGGTGTACCGGGGCACGCTCGACGGCCACCGTGAGGTCGCGATCAAGATCCAGTACCCGGACATCGGGTCGGCGGTCCGGGCCGACCTGAAGAATCTGGCGTTGGTGATCCGGCTCGGTCGCGGCAGGCTGCCGGGCGTCGACCTCGATCCGATCGTCGCCGAGGTGAGCAGGCGGGTCCTCGCCGAGCTCGACTATCGGACCGAGCTCGTCAATCACGTTCGGATGTACGAGTTCTACCGCGACCATCCGGCCTGGCGGATACCCGAGCCGATCGCCGAGGTGTCCACCGACCGCGTGCTGGTCACCGAGTATCTCGACGGGACCACCTTCGCCGAGGCCGTCGACCTGCCGGTCGCGGACAGGGATCGGATCGGTGAGGCCGTGTACCGGTTTTACTGCGGCGGCGTCTACGACCTCGGTGAGTTCTGTGCCGATCCGCACCCCGGCAATGTCCTCGTCATGTCGGACGGCAGGCTGGGGTTCCTGGACTTCGGCCTGTATCTGAGGATGGCACCGGATGATGTGTCACTGCAGCGCAACGCTTTCAGGGCGCTGGTGGAGGGACGCGACGCAGACGTCTACCAGATGATCGTCGACGCAGGCTTCATCGCCGACCCGGCTGCGATGCCCCTCCAGGACGCTGCCCAGTACATGCGGAGTGTGGCGGGGTGGCACCTCGATCCGGAGCCGGTGACGGTGACAAGCGACCTCGCCCGGCGGGTGTTCGCGTCCGCCGTACTGCCGGGGTCGGGGCATTTCGGGCAGATTCGTCAGCAGAATCTGCTCGACACACACGCATTCTCGCGCCGCACCGAGATGAGCGTGTGCGCCCTGCTCGGACAATTGGGGGCGACCGCTCCCTGGGGGTCGATCGCACGCGAATGGATCTACGAAACGGCGCCGCCGGCCACACCGATGGGTGAGTCGATTGCCCAGTGGCGCCGAAAGAATCCCGGATGAACTCCGCCCGTCGGTCGTCGGTGCCGCAAATGCTTCGATAGTGTTGACCGCGACGAGAGGTGGAGCATGACAGTGGTGGGTAAACGGCGTGGCAAGAAGGTCGCTGCGGTGGAAAAGGTTGTCGCAGGTGTGGCGTCGAAAAATCCGACGGTGATCGCGGTGAAAACCGCCGATTCGGTGCTCCCCAGGATCATCGGTTTCGGAATTGCCGGTACCGGAGTGGCGCATTTCGTCCGTCCGGAATTGTTCGAATCCATCACCAAACCGGCTTTTCCCGAGAACACCCGGGAATGGATATATGCGAACGGGGCGACGGAAACGGTGATCGGGCTGGCAATTGCCAATCGCCCGACTCGGCTGTTCGGGCTGGTGGGACTGGTCGGCTACGTCGGTTTCCTGGGTAGCCGGATCGCCTCGGCCTGAACGCGTGTGTGATGACAGAGCAGACACCCGCGCGGCAAACCCCCGCGCGCCGGCCCCGCGGACGCCCCAAGGTTGAAGGTCTGGCCGACCAACGTCGCACCCAGATCATCGAAGCCGCCTTCGAGGTCTTGACCGAACGCGGGTATCACGGGACGTCGATCGCGGAAATCGCGCAGCAGGCCGGGATCGGCCAGGGCACCGTGTACCGATACGTGAGCAGCAAGCGTGAGTTGCTCGACCAAGTCTTCGACTGGGCGGTCGAGCGAGCGTTCGCGACCGTGGACCCGAATGCGCTCCTTGCGGCCGACCCGGACTCCGCACAGGACATGGTCACGCAGATAGGTGTGGTGAGCGAGCGACTCTACGCGATGATCGACGCAGAGCCCGCGATGCTGAAGTTGATCGGGGTGCAGGCCAGCGCGATCGACAAGGAGCTCAAGGCGCGCGTGGTCGGCCTCGAGGCGATGATCAATGCGCTGGTCTCGCAGTCCCTGACCCGGGCGATCGACAAGGGGTGGCTGGAGTTGTCCGCCGAACAGAAACCGATCATCGCTCGCCTGCTGATGATGATGGCGATGCCCGGTCTGGTCAGATCGATCGTCTCGGACGACGACGCCGACAAGCGTGCGCAATTCGTAGGTGGCGCCAGCGACATCGCGTTCCACGGGCTGATGAAGCGCGGGGCGTAGAAGCTGATGGCACAACCCCTGGTCGGATCAGGCGCAGGCCGATCCGACACCAAGCGGACGAGGATACGCCGGATCCAACTGCTCGATGCCGCGCTGGAAACGTTTGTCGAGTACGGCTACGGAGACGTCGGGGTGGCGGAGATCGTCGCTCGCATCGGATGCAGCCACGGCACGTTCTACAACTATTTCGACAACAAGCGGGACGCCCTCGACGCGCTGCTGTCCCGGGAGTTGTCCGAACTCGTCTCGGTGGCCGAGCTGCATCGGCCGCGTCCACGTTCGGAATCCGAGTTCGTCGACGCCCTCGGCACGCTGGTCCGCAGATTCGTCGAGTACGGGAACGAGCGTCCGCATGTGCTCACGTTCCTCGCTATGGAGGCTCCGGGGATCGATGAAGCCGCGCTGGCGACCATGGTCGGCAGTTACGGCCAACTCGGGCAGTTGTGTGGTCAGTACATTCGGCACGGCATCGAGGACGGGTACCTGCGCGAGGACATCAACGTCGAGTTCGCCGGTGAGGCCGTGGTGTCGTGCCTGATGGGTGCGGTGCTACCACTCATCCTGGACAACACGGCGCTCATCGACGTGGACTCGACCGTGCAGACGGTCGTCGGCTTCCTCTGCTACGGCACCAACGCCGGATAGCTATTCGCCCGTGAAGACCGGGGTCTGCTTCTCGGCGAACGCCTTCGGGCCGATCTTCGCGTCTTTGCTCATGAACACCTTGGCGCCGAGATCTCCGTCGAGCTTGAAGGCGTCCCGCTCGTGCATGCCCTCGGTGTCGCGGATCGTCTTGAGGATCGCCTGCACGGCGACGGGCCCGTTGGCCGAGATCTGTGCGGCGAGCTCGAGGGCTTTCTCGAGCGCTGTCCCGTCGGGGACGACGTGGCCTATCAGGCCGTAGTCGAGGGCTTCGGTCGCGGTGATGTGCCGCCCGGTCAGCAGGATCTCGGCAGCGACGGTGTACGGGATCTGCCGGACGAGGCGAACGGCGCTGCCGCCGAGCGGATAGAGGCCCCACTTGGCCTCGGATACACCGAATTTCGCGCTCTCGCCGGCCACCCTGATGTCGGTGCCCTGGAGGATCTCGGTTCCGCCCGCGATCGCGGGGCCCTCGACCGCCGCGATCAGCGGCTTGGTCAGTCGGCGCCCCTTGAGGAGTGCGTCGAGGATGCTGGGATCGAAACCCTTGCTCTTGAACGAGTCGCCGGGGGCGGACTTGTTCATGTTCTTCAGGTCGGCTCCGGCGCAGAAATATCCGCCGGCGCCGGTCAGTATCGCGACCCGGATGTCGCTGTCGGCGTCGACCTGATCCCATGCGGTGTTCATGATCCCGAGCATCTCGCCGGACAGCGCGTTCCGCGCTTCGGGGCGATTCATGGTCACGATCAGCGTGTGATCACGCTTTTCGACGAGACAGTGAGGCGCGTCGGACATGTTTGCTCCTGATTTGTGACAGCACTCGGCGACCGGTGGCGCCTGCGGGTAGGTATCTCGCAGGCCCTTGCCATCAAACGGTAACACGTTCTAGTTTTGACGGTATGGCATACAACATCGCCGACCTCATCGAGCACGCCGTCGACTTGATGGGCGACCGGATCGCGCTCGAGACCGACGGCCGACACGAGACCTACACCGAACTCGACCAGCGGGCCAACGGCCTCGCGCACACCTTGCGGCGACTCGGCGTCGAGCCCGGCGAGTCGGTGGGGCTGTACAGCAGAAACAACATCGAAGCCGTCGAGTCGATGGTTGCGATCTTCAAGGCGCGCGCGGTGATGGTCAACGTCAACTTCCGGTACGTCGAGAGCGAACTCGAACACATCTTCACCGACTCCGACATGAAGGTGCTCATCGTCGAGCGCCAGTACGTCGACAAGGTCGCGAACGTGTTACCGAAAGCGCCGAAGCTGACATCGGTGATCGTGGTCGAAGACGGTTCCGATCTCGACACCTCGGTTGTCGACGGGCTGGCGTACGAGCAGGCGATCGCCGAGGGGGGCAAGGAGCGCGACTTCGGGCCACGATCGAACGACGACGTGTACATGCTCTACACCGGTGGCACGACGGGCAACCCCAAAGGTGTTGTGTGGCGGCAAGAAGATGTCTTCCGGGTCCTCGGTGGCGGCATCGACTGGTACACCGGCGACCCCGTCACCGACGAGTGGCATTTCGCGAAGACCGGCGCCGACGGCGGACAGCTGGTGCGTTTCCCGATCCCGCCCTTCATCCATGGCGGCTCCCAGTGGGCGGTGTTCCAGGCCCTGTTCCAGGGGGGCAAGGCCATCGTGTACCCCGAGTTCGGCGCCCACCAGACCTGGGAGATCGTCGAGCGGCACAAGGTGAACGTCATCTTCATCACCGGCGACGCGATGGGCCGCCCGATGATCGACGCGCTCGAGGAGAAGGACTACGACATCAGCTCGGTGGTCTCGGTGGCCTCGTCCGCGGCGCTGTTCTCGGCATCGGTGAAGGACCAGTTCATCGAGAAGTTCCCCAACGCGATCATCATCGATGCCATCGGCTCCTCGGAGACCGGCTTCTCGGGGATGGGTGTCATCTCGAAAGAGACCTCGCACAGCGGCGGCGGCCCCCGGGTCAAGGCGGATCTGTCGACAGTGGTGCTGCGCGAAGACGGCTCGATCATCACCCCCGGAAAGGGCGAGGTCGGGATCTTGGCCCGCACCGGCCACATCCCGCTGCGCTATTACAACGACCCGGTCAAGACCGACAAGACGTTCAAGACGTTCAACGGGGTTCGGTACTCCATCCCGGGCGATCAGGCCCGCGTCGAGGACGACGGCACCGTGACGATGCTCGGCCGCGGTTCGGTCAGCATCAATTCCGGTGGCGAGAAGATCCACCCGGAAGAGGTCGAGTCGGCGCTCAAGGCCCACCCCGACGTCTTCGACACCGTCGTCGTCGGTGTCCCGGACGAGCGCTACGGTCAGCGCGTGGCCGCGGTCATCGCCACCCGCGACGGCCTGCGTCCCACCCTCGACGAGATCAATGCCGTTGCCCGCCAGGACATCGCCGGATACAAATGTCCGCGCTCGGTCTGGTTCGTCGACGAGATCAAGCGATCGCCGGCCGGCAAACCCAACTATCGTTGGGGTGTGGAGATCGCCGAATCACGGCCTGCCGATGAAACTCTCACAATCGCGTCACGAAAGGCCTGATCACAGTGCGTACCTCTCTGTCCGATGAGTTCGGAATCGAATATCCCATCTTCGGCTTCACGCCGTCCGAGCACGTCGCCGCGGCGATCAGCCGGGCAGGTGGACTCGGAGTGCTCGGCTGCGTCCGCTTCAACGAGGCCGACGAACTCGACGCCACCCTGGACTGGATGCGCGAGAACACCGACGGCAAACCGTTCGGCGTCGACATCGTGATGCCGGCGAAGATCCCGACGGAGGGATCGCAGCTCGATCTGGACTCGATGATCCCTCCGGAGCACCGCGCCTTTGTCGAGCGCACTCTCGACGATCTCGGCGTCCCGCGACTACCCGACGGCGACCGCGTGAACGCCGGTGTTCTCGGTTGGCTGCACTCGGTGGCCCGCTCCCACGTCGACGTCGCGATGACCCACGCCGACAAGTACGGCCAGATCAAACTGATCGCCAACGCGTTGGGGTCGCCGCCGGACGACGTGATCGCAAACGTGCACGCGCATGGCATCAAGGTCGCTGCGCTGGCCGGCGCCAAAGAACACGCGCTTCGGCACGTGGCTGCCGGGGTCGACCTGGTCATCGCCCAGGGGTACGAGGCAGGAGGACACACCGGGGAGGTGACGTCCATGATCCTGTGGCCCGAGATCGTCGACGCCGTGGGAGATGCGGCGCACGTGCTGGCAGCTGGAGGGGTCGGCAGCGGTCGTCAGATCGCTGCCGCGCTGGCACTGGGCGCGACGGGTGTCTGGATGGGTACGTACTGGCTGACGGCCGCCGAGTACCAGCTAGGGGTGCGGGGCGTCGGTCCTTCGGTCATCCAGCAGGCCATCCTGAACGCGACGTCGCGGGACACGGTGCGCCGGCGGATCTACTCCGGCAAGCCGGCCCGCCTGCTCAAGACCAAGTGGACCGATGCGTGGGACGCCGCGGGCGCTCCGGAGCCGTTGCCGATGCCGCTGCAGAACATCCTGGTCGCCGAGGCGCACGCCCGGATCTCCGCCGCCGACGACCCCGGTGTGGTCGCCATGCCCGCGGGCCAGATCGTCGGCCGGATGGACGCCATCACCCCGACCGACGATCTCATCAAAGATCTCGTCAGCGAATACGACGTCGCGGTGGAGCGGATGCAAAAGGCCCGCTAGCCTCGCGGTATGGCGAGTGACCTGAAGCGATTTCACGACGCGCAGGCGGCGGTGTACGACGACGTCACCGCCGAACTGCGCGCCGGACGTAAGCGTTCACACTGGATGTGGTTCGTTTTTCCGCAGCTGGACGGCCTCGCCCACAGTGGGACTGCGAAGCGGTATGCGATCACGGGCATCGACGAGGCCCGCGACTACCTGGCGGACGACGTGCTCGGTGCCCGGCTCCGGGAGTGCGCGCGGCTCGTCCTCGATATCGAAGGGTCCTCAATCGAGGAGATCTTCGGTTATCCGGACAACCTCAAATTGCGATCGTCGATGACGCTCTTCGCCGCTGTCGCTGCGGATGGTGGTGTGTTCGATGCGGTGCTCCACAAGTTCTTCGGCGGCGAGGGCGACGCCCGGACCCTCGAACTGCTCGGCTGAGGGGTACTCCGAACTCGTGGGCCTGGGTCGGCGCGTCTGCTGACGGTTGTGATCAGATATGGTCGCAGCCGTCGGCTTTTTTCAGCGCAGCAGGAGGTACGACCCATGTCCGAGAGCGTTGATCTGGTGCTATCCGAGCGGATCCCGACCGAGACGGGTGCCACGGCGGTGATCACCCTCAATCGTCCGGAAGCGCGGAACGCGTTGACCGGCACCCTGATCGTTCAACTGCGGCAGGCGCTGGCCGCCGCGGACGCCGACGACAGCGTCGGCGCGGTGGTCCTGACCGGTGCAGACCCCGCGTTCTGTGCGGGCGTCGACCTGAGGATGCTGGGCACCGATGGTGGCTGGGACGAGGTCAACGTGCCCGGCGTGCCCACCGGCTTTCCCTGGGTGCCGCTCTCGAAGCCTGTCATCGGTGCTGTCAATGGCGCGACGGTCACCGGAGGACTCGAACTGGCTCTGGCCTGCGACATCCTCATCGCCTCCGACAAGGCCCGCTTCGCGGACACCCATGCCCGGGTCGCGATGGTGCCGGCCTGGGGCCTGACCGGACGCCTGCCGGCAGCCGTCGGCTGGGGGTTCGCCCGCAGGATGAGCCTGAGCGGTAACTTCGTCGACGCCGAGACGGCGCTGCGCGTCGGACTGGTCACCGAGGTCGTCGGACACGCAGATCTGCTGCCGAGTGCCCTGGCCCTGGCGGCGGACATCGGGGGCAACAATCAACGCGCTGTCGCAGCGTTGCTGACGTCCTACCGAGAAGCCCAACAGCACGGCCTCGGACCTGAATTGGACACCGAAGCAGCGCATTCCGAGGCATGGATGGCGGCGTTCGACCCGGCACAGGTGGCAGCAGCGCGCGAGAAGGTCATGGACCGTGGCCGCAAGCAGATGAAGTGAGGATGCGATGAGCAGGTCGGGTGGCACGGTGCGGTTGTCGGTGCGCAAGCGCAGGGGACAGGCGATCACGTTGCGGGACAAGGTGGTTGTCATCACCGGGGGAGGGCGCGGGATCGGGCTGGCCACTGCGGAGTTGTTGCAGCAGCGGGGAGCAACGGTGGTTCTCGGTGACATCGATGACGAGGTCGTGGCGAAGGCCGCCGCCAATCTCGGATGTGAGGGATATCCGCTCGATGTCACGAACGAGGAGTCGTTCGCGCAGTTCCTCGACCGCGTGGACACCGAGTTCGGCCGCATCGACGTGCTGATCAACAACGCCGGGATCATGCCCACCGGACCGTTTCTCGACTTCCCGGATGCGGTGATCACCCGCAACTTCGAGATCGACCTGCTCGGTGTCGTCCGGGGCAGCAAACTCGTGGCCCGCCGGATGGTCGAGCGCGGAGCGGGGCAGATCGTGAACGTGTCGTCGGTGGCGGGTCTGATGCCCCTTCCGGGGCTGAGCATCTACAGCGCGGCCAAGGCCGGTGTCATCGCGTTCTCCGAAGCTCTCGACGGCGAGCTGAGTCCGCGGGGCGTCCGGGTGCTCGCAGTGATGCCGAACTTCACCAATACCGGCCTCATCGACGGACTGCAGACCACTGCCATCATGCCGCCGATCGAGCCCGATGACGTCGCCCGGCAGATCGTTCGGACGATCGAGACCAACCGCGACCGGGTGGTCATCCCACGCCAGAGCATGGCGGCGCTCGGCTGGATGGTCACGCCACGCTTCTTGAAGAATCTTTACGGCAAGCGCTTGGGCTTCGACACCATGTTCATGGAGTTCGATCGCGACCAGCGCGCCAAGTACCTCGACCGGGTCACCCGCAGCTGACCGATTTTGGTGGGTTCTGGCGAACTCGACCTGGGGAAATGTCCGCCAGAACCCACCAAGATCGGGGCTAGGGGGCGACGTATTCCAGGGCTCGGGGGGTGCGGACCCAGGTCGGGGGTGCATCGTCGGCCGCGAGGGTGCGCTTGAGGATCTTGAAGGTGTCGGTCCGGGGCAGGTCGGTGACGACCCGAACCCGGCTCGGCCATTGTTTGGGTCCGAGGTCGGTCTGTGCGGACAGGAATTCGGTCAGGTCATCGGCGGTGAGGTTCGGGGCCACCAGCGCGGCGGCGAGTTCGTCCCCGATGTCGGCGCGCACACCGTAGACGGCGGCCATCGCGATGCCCGGATGGCGGAGCAACACCCGCTCGATGGGGCCGGTGCCCATGTTCTCCCCGTCCACCCGAACCCAATCACCCAGTCGCCCGGCGAAATACACGTAGCCGTCGGCGTCGACGTACCCGAGGTCGCCGCTGTGGTAGATCCCGTCGCGCATCCGTTCGGCATCGGCCTCGGGATTGCGGTAATAGCCGGTGAACAGACCGCCACCGGAACTGTTGACGATCTCTCCGACTGCCTCGTCCGCGTTGACAAGCCGGCCGTGATCGTCGAACAGTGCGGTGGCGCAAACCTTTCCGGTGGACGGGTCGCGGATCTCGTTCGGCGGCATCAGCGGGCCAAGCGCATCCGGGGGAGTGTCGGGAGTGCGGGCGATGGCCACGCCACCTTCGGTGGAGCCGAAGCCGTCGACCACCCGGACGTCAAATCGCTCTGACACGGCGACGATGTCGGCGGCCGAGGCCTCATTGCCGTACAGGATGCGCAGGGGATTGTCGGCGTCGTCAGGCCGCGGCGGTGTGGCCAGGACATAGGACAGGGGTTTGCCGACGTAGTTCGCGTAGGTGGCGCCGTAGCGTCGGATGTCGTCGAAGAAGGCACTCGCAGAGAATCTGCGCCGCAATGCGACGGACGATCCGCCCGCCACCGCGACCATCCAGCCGGCGATGATCGCGTTGGAATGGAACAGTGGCATCGACAGGTAGACGACGTCGTCGGGGCCCAAACCGAAACGCGTCGCCAGCATCGCCCCGCTCGCCGCGAACTTGCGGTGACTGCACTGCACGGCTTTCGGATCGCCGCTGGTACCCGAGGTGAAGATGAGCATCAGCAGGGCCTCTGGATCGATCTCCGAGAAGTGCGGCCTGGCATCGGCGTAATCCGCCAGCAAGTCCGACCATTGCGGCCGGTCGACGTTCAGGACCGTGACACCGGTCAGGTCCACGTCGTCGAGTAGATGGGCGGTGGCGTCTTCGACCAGGACGATCTGGCAATCAGCGGTCCGGATGTCGCCTGCCAGCGCCGCACCCCGGCGGGTCGGGTTGAGGCCGACCACCACGAGTTCGCCGAGCACCGCCGCACCGAGGAGGTAACTGAACTCCGGGATGTTGTCGAGCAGCAGTGCCATGTGCCGCGGCCGCTTCGGATCGATGAGTTCGTCGATCGCCGCCGCACGGCTCGCGGAGAGCTGTAGATGGTCGCGCCAGCAGACGAACTCGTCCTGGAAGTACAGGCCCGCTTCGGTGACCTCGGTCAATGGCTCCAGCAGCTCACCGACGGTGGCGGGGCTGCCGGAGGTCGAGTTCGACGGTGATTGCGCTGTCACCGTCAGGCCGGCTCGGCGGCCAGGGCCGCACCGATCCGCCGCAGCTGTGTCGGTGCTGATCCGAGGTTGAACTCGTTCTGTTTGGCCCGCAGGAAGTAACGGTGCACCGGATGGTCGACGTCGATGCCGACTCCGCCGTGCACGTGCACCGCGGTGTGAGCGACCCGGTGTCCGGCGTCGGCAGCCCAGAATTTCGCTGTCGCGAGCTCTGTGGTCGCATCGAGGTGTTCCGACAGCAGCCAGGCGGCCTGCAGGGTGGTGAGCTTGAGTCCCCGGACGTCGATGTACGCATCGGCGAGCCGTTGCGCGACCGCTTGGAACGAGCCGATCGCGCGGCCGAACTGCTCGCGCTCGCGTCCATAGTCGGCCGTGAGTTCCAGGGCCCGCTCCAGGATCCCGGTTTGTTCGGCACACAACGCAAGGGTCATGCGGTCCCGCAAGAATCCCACGACCGCGGCCCCGTCGGTGCCCAACACGTGATCCGCGGGCACCCGGGCGCCATCGAATTGCACCAGGGCACTAGGTCCTTGGCCGGTGGACAGGGCGGGCGTGATCGTGACCCCGGCATCGGAGGTGCCGACCAGCAGCGCCAGCACTCCCTCGGGTCCTTGCGCAGTGACGATGACGGCGTCGGCGAACTCGCCGAACGGCACGTTGACCTTCGCACCTGAGAGCACCCATTCCCCGCCCTCGAGGGTCGCGGTGGTCACGGGGGCGAACGGATCGTCGTTGAGGTCTTCGTCGAGGCCCACGGTGATCACTTTGCTGCCCGAGATGACGGGGTCGAGCCATTGCTCGATCACGGGCCCGGTGCCGAACTCCGCGATCGCCGGAGCGGCGGCGAAGGCGACGGGCCCGAACGGGACGAGTGCGACGGCGCGGCCCAGTTCCTCTGCGACCGCTACATTCTCGAGAACAGAGAGGCCGGCGCCTCCCTTGTCCTCGGTGACCTCGAGGCCGAGCAAACCCGACGCTGACAACTGCGACCACAGGGTGGGATCGATGGCGCCCTGGTTCGCGCCTGGCGCATCGCCGGTCTGCTCCAGCTGTACCAACCGGTCGGTGGTGACCAGCTTTTTGACGATGTCTCGGGTGAGCCCGGCGAGATCGGTGGTCTGTTCGCTGCGGTGGAAATCCATGATGTGTTCCCTTTTCCTGGTCTCTCAGCGCCGCGCGGGTGGCTGGCCGAGGGCGAGCATGGCGATGATGTCGCGCTGGATCTCGTTGGTGCCGCCACCGAAGGTGAGGATCAGAGACGAGCGGTGGAACCGTTCGAGCCGGCCGCGCAGGTGGGTGCCCGCACTGCCCTGACGCAGAGTCGCGGCAGGCCCGAGCACCTCCATCAGCAGGCGGTAGGCCTCGGTGGCGAACTCGGTCCCGAAGACCTTGGTGGCGGAGGCGTCGGCGGGCGACGGGGACCCGCCACCGGTGGCTTCGGAGGCGATGTTCCAGTTGATCAGCTTGAGGAACTCGGCCTTGGCGTGAACCTTGGCGAGGTTCATCTGGACCCACTCGGAATCGATGACGCGATTGCCGCGAGCGTCTTTGGTGTTCTGCGCCCACTCGATCGTCTCGCGCAGAGCGGTCTGGATGGGGGCCGCGCTACACAGCGACACCCGCTCATTGTTGAGCTGGTTGGTCACCAGCGGCCATCCGCCGTTCAGTTCGCCCACCAGGGAATCCGCCGGAACCCGGACGTCCTGGTAGTACGTGGCACTGGTGTCGACACCGGACATCGTGTGGACGGGCGTGTACGAGAAGCCCTCGGCGTCGGTGGGCACGATGAGCATGGAGATGCCCTTGTGCTTCTTCGCCTCCGGGTCGGTCCGGACCGCCAGCCAGATGTAGTCGGCGTACTGGATGAGGCTGGTCCACATCTTCTGGCCGTTGATCACGAAATCGTCGCCGTCGCGTACCGCGGTCGTCCGCAGGGAGGCGAGGTCGGTGCCGGCGCCGGGTTCGGAGTAGCCGATCGAGAAATGGACATCGCCCGATGCGATCGGAGGCAGATACTTCGCCTTCTGCTCGTCGGTGCCGAAATGCATGATGGTCGGAGCCACGGAGTTGATGGTCAGGAAGGGTACCGGCGCGCCCGCGATGGCGGCCTCGTCGGTGAAGATCAACTGGTCCATCATCGAACGGTCCTGGCCGCCGTATTCCTTCGGCCATCCCAGCGCCAGCCAACCGTCGCGACCCATCTGGGCCACGACTTCGCGGTACACGTTTCCCTCACCGAATTCACCGCTTGTCGAAGACAGGGCCAGACGACGCTCAGGCGTGATCAACTGGGAGAAGTAGGACCGCAGCTCGCGCCGGAGTTCCTGTTGCTGGTCGGTGTAAGCAATTCGCATCGGGGCTCCTGCTTTCTCCGCGCGTGAGACTAAGACCGGGGACCCGGTCGCGCAGTTCTATAACACGTTCTAACCTGTTAGTTGGTTGCTCGTCAACATGCGACGCCGCCTGGTCCTGCGATGGAAGGAATCTGAACCGATGAAGATCAAAGCTGACTTCGATCTCTGCGAGTCGAATGGGGTGTGTGTGGGCATGGCCCCTGATGTTTTCGATCTCGACGATGACGACTACCTGGTCATCTTGGAATCCGACGTTCCAGAGGACCGCCGCGAGGAGATGCGCCAGGTGGTCGGTAGCTGCCCCAAATCTGCCTTGTCGATCGAAGATTGAACTTCGCCCGACCCCGGCGTGCGGCCTGCTGTGCGCTGGGGGTCAGCGATCGATTTTCGCCGATAGTTGTCTCAAACCGAGAACACGTTCTACATTTGGTTCACAGCCGCTGGGGTTCCGAGCCCGAACGCCCGGCGAGTACCTGATGGAGGACAGTGGTGAGCCAGTCAGCAAATGGGGATCTCAACGGCAAGGTCGCGGTCGTGACGGGTGCCGGCGCAGGACTCGGCCGGGCCGAGGCGATCGGGCTCGGTGCGCTCGGCGCGACGGTGGTCGTCAATGACCTGTCCTCGGCACTCGACCGTAGTGACGTCCTCGACGAGATCAGGGCGGTAGGCGGAGTGGGTGTCCCGGTGGCCGGTGACATCTCGGACTCTGCGACCACGACGGAGATCATGCGGGTGGCGACCGAGGACCTCGGCGGACTGGACGTGGTGATGAACAACGCGGGCCTGGTCCGCGACAAGATGCTCTTCAACATGAGCGACGACGACTGGGATGTCGTCATCCGCGTACACCTGCGCGGCCACTTTCTGATGAGCCGCAACGCCGGTGCCTACTGGCGCTCGCAGTCGAAGGCGGCCGGGGCGCCGGTGTACGGGCGGCTGATCAACACTTCGAGCGAGGCTGGCCTGTCCGGGCCCGTGGGGCAGGCCAATTACGGCGCCGCGAAGGCCGGGATCACGTCGCTGACCTTGACGGCCGCGCGGGGGCTGGCGGCATACGGGGTGCGCTCGAATGCGATCTGCCCACGCGCCCGCACGGCGATGACAGAGGGCACTTTCGGAGACGCGCCCGACGGCAGCGTGGACCCGTTGTCGACCGACCATGTCGTCACGCTGGTGCAGTTCTTGGCCGGTCCCGATTCCGATGGTGTCAACGGCCAGGTGTTCGTTGTCTACGGTCCGAAGGTGACCTTGATGGCGGCGCCGACCGTCGAGCAGAGCTTCGTGTCCTCGCAGGACGCGTGGGACCGCAGTGACCTGACGAAGACGCTCTCCGAGTACTTCGTGGGCCGCGACCCCGAGCAGACTTTTTCCGCAGGTAAAGCCCTTTTTGCGTAGGTCTACTTATGGTGCGGTGAGTGGCGTTGAATCGCAGATTATGTGAACTGGACGTGTGATAAGTTCGCGATCATCCGCTGGCTCGCAGCACCGGTTCGGTAGGAATCTCGGGTGGTGGAACACGTTTCAGTTATCGGGCGTCGGGGTGGTCGTCGGAAGGCGGAACTTTCCTGCTTGCAAGTGTCGATAATCGTCGATTTCAGAACTAGAACACGTTATGATCGAGCGGCTTCGATCGAACCGGGAACGCCTCATGCTGAAGGAGAGTTGGTGAACCGCAGACTGGCAGTCCCGTTCGAAGGTGTTGGCGATTTCGTCTCGATGAGCGTGAGCACCGCGCGGGAGTTGTTCAGGCCGCCCTTCCAGTGGCGCGAAACCATCGAACAGTCGTGGGCGATCGCCCGGGTGTCGATGGTGCCGACGGTCCTCGTCGCCATCCCGTTCACGGTGCTGGTCAGCTTCACCCTCAACATCCTTCTCCGCGAACTCGGCGCCCAGGATCTGTCGGGCGCCGGTGCGGCATTGGGCACCATCACGCAGATCGGACCGATCGTCACCGTGCTGATCGTCGCAGGTGCCGGTGCGACCGCGATCTGCGCCGACCTCGGCGCCCGCACCATCCGCGAGGAGATCGACGCGCTGCAGGTGCTGGGCATCGATCCCATTCATCGCCTGGTCGTGCCCCGCGTGATCGCCTCGACGATGGTCGCGATTCTGCTCAACAGTCTGGTCTGCACCATCGGCATCGGCGGTGGGTTCGTCTTCTCGGTGTATCTGCAAGACGTCAACCCCGGCGCGTTCATCGCCAACCTGACCCTGTTGACCGGGTTCCCCGAGCTGATGATCTCGATGATCAAGGCCGCTCTGTTCGGACTGGCCGCCGGACTCGTCGGCTGCTACCGCGGACTGCACGTGGCCGGCGGCGCCAAGGGCGTCGGCGACGCCGTCAACGAGACCGTCGTCTACTCCTTCATGGCGCTGTTCGTCGTGAACGTGGTCGTCACCGCGGTCGGTCTCAAAGCGACGGCGGGATAGAGCCATGATCCTTCCGCATACGGTCCGACTACGATCCACACGTGTGGCGTTCAGACGGGCCGGCAACGGCTGGAACCGTATCGGCGACCAAGCCTTCTTCTACTGGGACAGTCTCGTCGCCATCCCGCGTGCGCTCCGTGCGTACAAGAAAGAGACCCTGCGACTGATCGCCGAGATCTCGATGGGCTCGGGTGCGCTCGCCCTCATCGGCGGCACCGTGGTCGTGGTCGGGTTCCTCACCCTGTTCACCGGCGGCACCATCGCCGTCCAGGGATACAGCTCGCTGTCGAACATCGGGGTCGAGGCCCTGACCGGGTTCTTCTCGGCGTTCATCAACGTGCGCATCGCGGTGCCGGTGATCGCCGGCATCGGACTGGCGGCGACGATCGGCGCCGGTGCCACGGCACAGCTCGGCGCGATGCGGGTCAGCGAAGAGATCGATGCCCTCGAGGCGATGTCGATCGCATCCATCCCATACCTGGTCAGCACCCGGATCGTCGCCGGCCTCATCGCGATCATCCCGCTGTACTCACTCGCGTCGGTCGCCTCGTTCTTGGCGAGTCGGTTCGCGACCGTCTTCTTGTACGGCCAGTCCTCGGGCGTCTACGACCACTACTTCTCGACGTTCCTCATCTCCACCGACATCCTGTGGTCGTTCGTGCAGGCGATCTGTATGGCGGTGGCCGTGATGATGATTCACACCTATTACGGGTTCAACGCGTCCGGCGGTCCGGTCGGGGTCGGGATCGCGGTCGGTAACGCGGTGCGGGCCTCCCTCGTTGTCGTCGTCGTGATCACCCTGCTGACATCGCTGGCGATCTACGGCGTCGACGGAAAGTTCAACCTCTCGGGGTAGGGCCATGGCACAGACAATCGAGCGTCCCAGTTGGGCCAAGAAATTGGCCGCCACCTTCATGGTGGCCTCCCTGGTAGCGGTATGCGCGCTGGCTGCGTTGCAGTTCCTCGGCAGTTTCCAGTCCACGGTTCCGGTGACCTTGACCGCGGACAGGGCCGGCCTGGTGATGAACCCCGACGCCAAGGTCCGCCTGCGCGGCGTGGTGGTCGGCCGGGTCGGCAACATCAGCGAATCGACCGACGGTGTGACGCTGAAACTGGACATGAACCCCGATCAGCTGAAGTACATCCCGGCGAACGTGCGTGCGGACATCAAGTCCAACACGGTGTTCGGTGCGAAATCGGTCAACCTGGAGATGCCCGAGAATCCGTCGCAGGCGCGGCTTTCGGGCGGTTCGACGATCGAGACCGAAGACGTCGTGGTGGAACTGAACACCATCTACGGACGGCTGGTCGACGTGCTCGCCGAGGTGCAGCCCGAAAAACTGAACGCCACGATCGGAGCCATCGACACCGCGCTGTCCGGGCGGGGTGAGCAGATCGGGCAGGGTTTCGCCGATCTGTCAGACCTGTTGCGCAAGACCAACCCGCACCTGGACGCGCTGAGCCGCGACATCGAGGCGGGCGCGGAGTTCACCAACGTCTACGCCGATGTGATGCCGGATCTGCTCAAGGTCGTCGACAATTTCACGTTCACGGGGAACACATTGGTGGACAATGCCTCCGATCTCGATGCGCTGTTGATGAACGTCACCGGTATGGCAGACACCATCAACGGTGTGATCGCGCCGTCCAAGGCAAACATCATCTCCACCCTCGCGAACCTGAACCCGACTGCTCGCCTGCTCGGCTATCAGTCGCCGGGGCTTGCGTGCTTCATCGAATCGACTGCCGCCGCGGGTCAGAAGGCGTTGCCGGTCTTCGGTATCGAGACCGGGTACGTGGCCCTCAACGCAGGTCTGCTGCCGGGTAAGGAACCGTACCGGTATCCCGAGGACCTACCGCGTGTGAACGTCGACGGTCCGCCGACGTGCCAGGACGGTCTGAGCGATCCGGATTCGGCCGTTCACACCGACTTCTATGTCGGCGACAACGCTGCCTACCCGTACCAGCCGAGGACCACCGCGAAAGCCGATCCCACCAAGCTCTTCCAGGTGATGTTCGGGCCGGCCCCTCGTGGCTGATCGCGCAGTGACCAGTAACCAGAACAAGGAGGTGTGAGATGGCAGTGTCGAGGGAGCGCGCGTTTCGCGCCACCGTCATCAAGCTGGGCACGTTCGCTGTGGTCATGCTGCTGATCTTCGTGGCGCTCGTGGTGGTGTTCAGCCAGTACCGCAGCGGTTCGACGTACGGATACAAGGCGACATTCACCAGTGCGTCGCAGCTGAAGTCGGGCAGCAAGGTGCGTATCGCCGGCGTCGAGGTGGGCAAGGTCGGCTCGGTCGGCCTCAACCCCGACAACGAGGCCGTCGTGGAGTTCGACGTCAGCGAGAAGTACCGACTTCCGACAGCTGCGCGTGCACTCATCCGTTACGAGAACCTGACCGGCGACCGTTTCCTGGAGTTGCAAGAGGGCACCGGTGACCCCACCGACCTCATCGGCGACGGCGGGTCCATCCCGATCACGCAGACCGAGCCGGCGCTCGATCTCGACAAACTCCTGGGTGGTTTCAAGCCACTGTTCCGCACCCTCGATCCGGCGGAGGTGAACGAGTTGTCGGCGTCCCTGGTGCAGGTGTTCCAGGGTCAGGGGCCGGCGCTGAACGAGTTGCTGCGCAACACGGCGACCTTCACCGACTCGTTGGCCGACCGCGATCAACTGATCGGCCAGGTGATCGACAATCTCAACACCACGCTCGGCATCATCGACGCCGACAACGCCGGATTCGACAGCTCGCTCAATCAGCTCCAGTTGCTGATCTCGGGTCTGGACTCGCAGCGCGATGTCATCGGAGAAGCGGTCACCAACACCTCTGAGGTCACCAATGACCTGAACGACGTGCTGGCCACCAACCGCGCGGACCTGAAGTCCATGATCACCGCGACCGGTCAGGTCTCGAGCGAGGTGCTCAAAGGCGAGGACTACGTCCGCGGCCTGATCAGTCGACTGCCCGGCGACTTCAAGACCCTGTCGAATCTGGGCAGTTACGGTGCCTGGCTGCAGATCTGGCTCTGCCAGGTCAATATCATCTTCACCGCCCCCGGCGGCCAGGAGATCGTGTGGAACAACATCGACACGACCGGTGTCAAACAGAATCCGGGCGGGAGGTGTGACCCCATATGATGGCGGCACTGTTCAAGGGACAACGTACGGCGACCGATGAGGCCGACGACGCCCGGCGTCTGAAGCGTGGCGAGCCCGATCGTGCTCGCGTGGGTTTGATCGGTGTCGTCATCGCCGCCTTGGTCGTCATCGTCGCCCTGCAGATGGACAAGCTGCCGTTCCTGTCGAACGGCAGTGTCTATACGGCCTACTTCGATGATGCAGGCGGCCTGGCCAGCGGCGACATCGTGGTGGTCTCCGGAGTGAATGTCGGCACCATTCAAGGGATTTCCCTGGCAGGAACCGACAACGGCACCAAGGCCAAGGTGACCTTCAACATGGCCGACAAGGTCCGGGTCGGCAGTGACAGCGAGGCTGTCATCAAGACCGAGACCGTCCTCGGTCGCCGCAACCTGACCTTGATACCGCGTGGAACCGGAGAGCTGAAGCCGGGTGACGAGATCGGCAGCCAGAACACGGTGGCGCCGTATTCGCTCACCGATGCACTCGAAGGCGCCACCGACACGATCGAGGAGACCGACACCGATCAGCTCAACGAGGCGTTGAACACGTTGTCCGACACGTTCTCCGACACCCCTACGTCGGTGCGCTCGGCCGTCGACGGCATCGCGCGCCTGTCGAAGGCCATCGCCGACCGGGACGAGTCGCTCGATCAACTCCTGAGCCGGGCGAGCAGTGTCACGGATGTGATCGCCAAACGCAGCGGCCAGATCAACACCCTGCTTCTCGACGCGAACTCTCTGCTCGGCGAATTGCAGGCCCGTCGATACGCGCTGGGCCAACTGATCTCGGGCACCGAGAACGTCACGGCACAGATCAGTGGGTTCATCAACGACAACAACGCACAACTCAAACCGGTGCTCGAGCAGCTGAACGGAGTGCTGGCGATCCTGCAGGACAATCAGGTGACGCTGGGTCAGACCTTGGATGAACTGGGGCCGTATGCGAACACGCTCGGTGAAGCGGTGGCCAGTGGCCCGTACTTCTCGTCACTGGTCGGCATCGCCACCTTCGGCGACTACACCGACGTATTCCTGAACATCATGCAGCAGAAGTATCCTGAGGCGTACCGGGCGTTCCAGTTCGCGTTCCCGATCCCGCCGGCGATCACGACCAGACCCGATGCGGCCAACGATCCGAACTCGACGATCGCGCCCGCCCCGGCACCCCGCTACCCGGGTCCGAACGGGTGATGGGAATGGGACGAATGAGTAAGCGTTTCTGGATGTCGACGGCAATCGTCGTTGCCGTGGTCGTTGCACTCGCGGTCGTGTACGTCGGTTACCAGAAGGTCAGCTACAAGACGTACAACGCATATTTCGCCACCGTCAACGCCATGTACGAGGGCGACGCGGTCAAGGTCCTCGGTGTCACCGTGGGCACGGTCGGGAAGATCACCCCGCGGGACGGCGACGTGAAGGTGGAACTGAAGGTCGACCGCGATCAGGAGATCCCTGCCGATGCCGAGGCCGTCGTGGTCGCGCAATCGCTGGTCTCAGGCCGGTTCGTTCAGCTCACGCCGGTGTTCGAGGGAGGTCCCGCACTGAAGGACGGCGGTTCCATCCCGATGGAGCGGACCGCGGTTCCGGTCGAGTGGGACGAGGTCAAGGCCGAGCTGAGCAAACTCACCGAGGCCGTCGGCCCCGACGGCGCCGACCCCGGCTCCGTTGCCAACCTCGTCGACGTCGCCGACGAGAACCTGAACGGCAACGGCACCGCCATCCGCCAATCGTTACAACAACTCTCGGATGTCACGAGCACTCTGGCGGATGGTCGCGATGACCTGTTCAATTCCATCCGCAACCTGCAGGCGCTCACCGAGGCGTTGTCGCAGAGCTCGGAACAGCTGGTGCAGTTCAACGGCCGCATCGCCTCCGTCAGCCAGGTCCTGGCCGACAACACCGACAGCCTGAACGGCGCCTTGGTGAACCTCGACACCGCACTGACCGATGTGAAGTCATTCATCGAGACCAACGGCGCCACCCTCAGCGACTCCATCGCCCGGCTCGGCGACGCCACCAACGTCCTTGCGCAGAAGGACGAGGAGATCCGGGGACTGCTCCACTCCGGACCGACTCAGTTGTCGAACTTCTACAACATCTACAACCCACTCCAGGGCTCGTTGTCCGGCATCTTCGGACTCGGTATGGGCGGCAACCTGATCAACCTGTTGTGCGGCTCCATCCAGGCGAACGATCGTCCCGGCCAAGAGGCCGACGTCGAGAAATGCGTCGACGTGCTCGCGCCGGTGCTGGCGTCCATCTCGGTCAACTACCCGCCGGTGCTGATCAACCCGGTCTCCGGCATCGACGCCAGGCCGGACCAGATCCAGTATCAGAACGCCAGCGTGAAAGCCCGCGCACAGCAGAGCATTCGCGATCAGGACGCGGAGACCCGCAAGAAGTACAACAACCCGGGGCTCGCGCAACTGTTGGTGCCGTTCGGGGGTGAGGGCTGATGCGCGGCATCTCATCGAAACAGAACGCCAGGGGCAGAACTGCTCTACGCAACGTGATCGGCGCGGCGGTGGTCAGTTCGGCCCTCGTCGTCACCGGTTGTTCTTTCGACGGGCTCAACTCACTTCCGGTCCCGGGTGCCGAGGGCACCGGCAGCGGGTCCTATGAGCTGATGGCCATGATCCCCAACGCTGCCAACCTGGTTCAGAACGCACCGGTTCTGATCAACGACGCCACCGTCGGCAGCGTCGGCAAGATCGAGGTCAAGAACTGGCAGGCCGAGCTGACCCTGCGCCTGAACGAGGGCACACAGGTTCCGGTCGGTTCCTACGTCATGGTCGGGCTCACCAGTGTGCTCGGCTCGCTGAACCTGCAGATCGTGCAGCCAGAGAACGCGGACCGGGGCACGATGGCGCCGGGAGATCAGATCCCCGCGACCAGCTGCCCCGAGCAGGAGAACATCGCTCCGCCGACCAACACCGAGCCCATCCCGGACATCAACTCGGCCCAGCAGGTTGCGGCATGTACCTACCCGACCACCGAGCAGGTACTGAGTTCGCTGTCGGTCGTACTCAACGGCGGCGGGCTCGCGCAGGTGGGCGACATCGTCCACGAGATGAACGCGGCCCTCGCAGGACGGCAGGATCTGCTGCGCGACCTGATCCCGCGTCTGAACACCCTTGTCGGTGAGCTGAACGACCAGCGCGAGAACATCATCCGCGCGATGGAGGGGCTCGACCGACTGACCGGGACGATCAACAAGCAGGCGCCCGTCGTAGAAAAGGCGCTGGCAGACGGACCCAAGATCCTCAAACTGCTCGTCGACCAGCGGGTGCACTTCACCGACGCGCTGGGGGCCTTGAGCCGGATGAGCCGCACCACCGACGACATCTTGAAGGCGAACTCCGAGGACATCGAGGTGCTCACCAGCAACCTCGTCCCGGTACTCGACCAACTGCAGTCCACGGGGCCGTCGCTGACCCAGTCCCTGGGCATCTTGCTGACCTTCCCGTTCGCGGAGCAGGCGATCCCGCAGGTCGTTCGCGGTGACTACCTCAACGCCGTCATCAACCTCGACCTCACCTTCGGGCGGCTGCAGCGTGGCGCTCTCGCCAGCGTCGGGGTCGCCAGTCAGTTCTACGGTCCTGAAGGCATGTTCGGTAAGCCGGCCGGCGCGGCCGGGCGGGGCGACAACCCTTTCACCGGACCGCTCACCGACGACCCGCCGCCCGTCACCGCGGGCGAGCAACCGACAGGGGAGGAGGGCCCATGAGGATCACGCCTTTCGTCCGGATGCAGCTGATCATCTTCTCGATCGTCACTGTCATCGCGGTGATCGCGGTCGCCGTCTTCTACATTCGCGTCCCCAGCATGGTCGGCGTCGGGGAATACGACGTCGAGGTCGAACTGCCCAGCACCGGTGGGCTCTACCAGAACGGCAACGTCAGCTACCGCGGCGTGGATGTCGGCAAGGTGCAGTCGGTGACGTTGACCGAAGAAGGCGTGATCGCGAAGCTGTCGATCAACTCCGACACGAAGATCCCGAACAACTCGATCGCCTCGGTACACAGTGTCTCTGCCGTCGGTGAGCAGTACCTCGAGTTCCTGCCAGACCCGGAGACCGAGGCCACGGGCAATCTCAAGGACGGGGCCGTGGTCGAGAACGGCACGGTTCCGGTCGAGGTGGGCACCCTGCTCGATCAGACCAACAACCTGTTGGAGCAGGTGCAGGACACCAAGCTTCGGCGGGTCATGGACGAGGCGTTCAACGCGTTCAACGGCACCGGCGAAGACCTGCAACGGCTTCTCGACTCGATGGCGTTGCTCGTCGGCGACGCAAACAAGAACTCGGACGCGATCGTCAAGCTGATCGAGCAGGCCGCGCCGTTGCTCGAGACCCAGACCGCGACGGTCGGCGACATCCGGGCCTGGACGGCGAATCTCGCTCAGGTGACCGATCAGTTGCGGGCCAACGATCCACAGCTCAAGGACATCCTGCAGAAGGGGCCCGGCGTCGCGAAACAGACGCAGGAACTGTTCGCATCGATGAATCAGACCCTGCCACTGCTGTTCTCGAATCTGAACACGGTGTCGCGGACCCTGGCGATCTACCACCCGAATCTGCGACAGATCGTGGTGATCTACCCCCGGCTGATCGCCGCCCTGATCACTGCGCTCAACTCCGAAGACGCCCGCAACGGTGCCAACGTGGACTTTGCGCTCGGGTTCCAGGACCCGGGCACCTGCACCGTCGGATATCTGCCGATGACATCCGACCGCAATGCATCGGCACAGACCCCTCGCGATCTGCCGCCCGGGATGCTCTGCCGCGTGCCGCAGGACTCCAATGTCGGTGTCCGCGGCACCCGTAACTTCCCGTGCGTGGAACTCCCGGGCCGTCGCGCCCCGACTCCCGAAGAGTGCAGGACCGGTTATGTGCCGGTCGGTGAGAACGTTCCGCTGCCGCAGGGACTTCCGGGAATCGATGTGCCCCAGGGGTTCTTGACCAATGCAAATCCCGGCGCCGACGACGGCAGCCCATCGGTGTACGCCACCACCTACGATCCCGTCAGCGGCGACTACATCGGACCCGATGGCAAAACCTACAATGCAGGAACAGGGTCTGCGACGGCTGGAACAGGGTCTGCGACGGCAGGAACAGGGTCTGCGACGACTTCTGGTACGAGTGGTGGGGCCGGTACAACGCGTTCCGGATCCACAGATGCCGGCGCACAACCGCAGGAAGACAACAGCCAATGGCAGAGCCTGATAACGGGGACCGTGAGGTGACCCGCCCTTCGGCCAAGCGTCGTCGGGCACGTCGCCCGGCGGGCCCACCCGAGGACGTCGAGCGCGCCCGCTCCACTCCCGGCGGCAAGTCGAGTCCCACCGGCAAGTCGACTCCCGGGGGTAAGTCGACTCCCGGGGGTAAGTCGACTACTGCCGGAAAGCCGGTCAAATCGGCACCGTTGGGCCGCAAGCGCAAGCTCACACCGAAGCCGGAGCCCGCGACCGAAGTCGTCGCCCCCTCTGTGGACCTGAACAAGTCCGACGAGCCGGACTCGAGCAAGCCTGACTCAACCCAGGCCGGCGAGACGGTTTCGACGCCACCGGTCGAGAACACCGCCGTCGTCGCATCCCGCGTCTCGTACCGCGAACGCCGCTCTGCCGGCCGGGGTGAATCCGACGGCAGGCCGCGCAGAACCAGGGGTTCGCTGCGCCGAGGCAAGTCCGGCCCCGGCAAAAAGCGCGCGAGTGTGCGGGGACTCGGAGTGGTCATCGCGGCGGTCTCCGCTATCGCGCTCATCGCGGCCATGGTCGTCGCCTCGACATTTTTTGTCCTGGGCACCAACAAGATCGACGACCGCAACGATCTGCGGGCCGAGTACTCAGCGTTCGCGCGGCAGATGGTCACCAACCTCACCACCCTCAACCCGGAGAACATCGACGCCTCGATCAAGTCGTTCCAGGACGACACCAGCGGCAAGGCGATGGAGCAGGTCGGGCAGTCGGTGGAGCAGACGGTCAACATGATCAAGTCCGAGAACGTCTCGACCAGGGGCGCGGTGATTTCCGAAGCCGTCACCGCGAGCGATGCCGATTCGGCGACGGTCATCATGGTCTTCAGCTGGGAGATGAACCAGCCCAACGTCACCGAGCAGCAAACCGTGCTCCAGGTTTTCCGGTGGAAGCTGGAGATCACCCGGATCAACGGTGAACTCAAACTCACCAACGTCGAGTGGGTGACCTAGATGTCGCGTCGATTCTGGATATGGACGGTGTCGTTGCTGACCGTCGCGCTGCTGGTGGCCGGAGCGGTCATCACGACGATCGTCGGTCTCGACTACCGCGACACCAAGCTGGCAGAGGATGCCCGCGGTGAGGCGCTCGATGCCGGGAAGCAGACCGCCACGATCATGTTCGGCTATCAGCCCGACAACGTCGAGCAGCATGTGGCGGACACCCGAAAGTCGTTGGCAGGGCCGGCCGAGCAGCAGTACGACGAGATCATCAAGGAATCGAATCTCGTCGCAGAAGTACAGAAGCAACAGGTCAAGTCGGAGGTGTCCATCCAGGACGCAGGCGTGGTCAATTCAACTCGCGACAAGGCTCTGCTCCTCATCTTCATGAACCAGTCGGTCACCAAGGGCGGCAAGGACCTGGTGTCGGTCAATGCGAGCCGGTTGCAGTACTCGATGGAGCGGTCGGGTGACCAATGGAAGGTCACCAACATCGACATCCTGACCGATGATTCGGTGAAGGCCCGCCTCGCCGAAGAAGCAGACAAACCAGGTGCGTCCACCGCACCTGCGCCGGCGCCCGCGTCGTCGGCCCCGGTACCCGCGCCGGTACCAACTCCCTGAGCCGGATACCCCAGCCATGAGTCAGGCCCTCCCGTTTCGCAACCGGAGGGCCTGACTGGTGTCGGAGGATCTGGCATTTCCTCCGACTGTGGTGACTTCCTCCGGTTGCAACCGGAGTACCTGACCGGTGTCGGAGGATCTGGGACTTCCTCCGACTTCGGCGGTGACTACCTCTGGTCGGAACCGGAGGATCTGGGACCTCCTCCGACTTCGGCGGTGACTACCTCCGGTCGGAACCGGAGGATCTGAAGCCTAGGCGTTCGGGTCGTATCCCATCGGCAGGATGACCGACTTGTGCTCGAGGTAGGACTCGAGACCCTCGGGTCCGTTCTCACGACCGATACCGGAGTTCTTGTATCCACCGAACGGTGAACCCGGGTCGATCGCGTACCAGTTGACCCCATAGGTTCCGGTCCGGATCTGGGCGGCGATCTGCAGTCCGTGTTCGACGTCGGCGGTCCACACCGTGCCTGCGAGACCGTATTCGGAATCGTTGGCGATCGCGACGGCCTCTTCTTCGGTTTCGTAGTCGATCACCGAGATCACCGGTCCGAAGATTTCCTCGCGGGCGATCGCCATGTCATTGGTGACCCCGGTGAAGATCGTCGGGCTCAGGTAGTATCCGGACTCCAGCCCTTCCGGCCGGACGCTGTCGAGAACCGCCGTGGCGCCGGCTTCCTTGCCCTGGCGGATGTAGTCCTCGACCTTGGTGCGCTGCTTCTCGGTGATCAGGGGTCCGAGCTGGGCCTCCGGGTCGTCGGGCAGACCCGGCTTGAGGAGCTTGGCCGCGTCGATCATGGCCGAGACGATCTCGTCGCGCTTGGCGCTCGGTACCAGGACGCGGGTCTGGGCGACGCACGCCTGTCCCGTGTTCATCAGGCCGGTGAACGTCAACATGCCCGCGATCTCGGCCGGATCGGCGTCGGCCAGCACGATGGCGGCGGACTTGCCGCCGAGTTCCAGGGAACAGCGCTTGAGCTGCTCACCGCATGCTGCACCGATCGCGCGTCCGGCTGCTGTCGATCCGGTGAAGGTGATCTTGTCGACGTCGGGGTGTGCGACGAGCGCCTTGCCGGTGTCGGGGCCACCCGGGATCACCGACAGCACCCCTTCCGGCAAACCGGCCTCGGTGAACAGTTCGGCGATCAGGTTCGCCGACAACGGCGTTTCGGGGGCAGGCTTCAGCACCACGGAACAGCCCGCGGACAGGGCGGGACCGAGCTTGTTGCAGATGAGGAACAGCGGCACGTTCCAGGCTGTGATCGCGCCGACGACGCCCACCGGCTCGCGGGTGATCTGGGTCTTGCCGAAGAGGCCGTCGCGATACTCGTGCCAGGTGTAATTGGTTGCTGCCTTGGCATATTCGCGCAATACGCCCGTGGCGGGTAGCTGCTGCAGTGTCGCCACCGCCACCGGGGGAGCACCCATTTCGGACGACACCAGCTCCGCGATCTCCGCGCCGCGTTCGTCGATCAGATCGGCGACCTTTGCCACAACTGCGGCCCGGTCCTGCGGCGACGTGTTGCGCCAGACGCCCGAGTCGAAGGCAGCCCGGGCGGTTTGCACTGCGGTGTCCACGTCGGTGGCATCCGCCAGCGGGGTGCTGCCGACACGCTGCCCGGTCGCGGGTGAATGGACCTCGAGGACTTCAGAAGAATGAGGGGCGACCCAGGTGCCGCCGATGTAGAGCTGAGAGAAGTCATGCGAGGTCGTGGGTGCGGCTTGCGCAGTGTCCGTCATTGGTCCTCCGTTGGGTTATTGCTTTCCCGCCAATGTTAGAACACGTTCCAGTTTTCTGGAATGGAGTTGGTTGCACCCGTATGCGCTACCTTCGACCCAATGACGGAAACGGCCAGGTCTGCGGCGTCGTCGGCGGTGGTTGTAGCCCGTCTGCGGGCAGCCGGTTGCGTCTTCGCCGAGGACGAGGCGCAAATCCTCGTGGCCGCTGCCGCGGACCCGGTGGCCCTGGAGCGGCTGGTGCAGCGCCGTGTTGCAGGCGAACCGCTCGAGTACATCACCGGGTCGGTCGAGTTCGGCGACCTGCAGGTGTCGGTGATCCCGGGGGTCTTCGTGCCGAGGCAGCGGTCGCTGCTCCTGGTCGAGATCGCCGTAGAGCTCGCCCTCCCGGCGGCAACGATCGTCGATATGTGTTGCGGATCCGGGGCCCTCGGGTCGGTGTTGGCGACGCGATTGCCTGCCGCGACGATCGTCGCCGCAGACATCGACCCGGTCGCGGCCGACTGTGCCCGGGTCAACCTCGCCGGGCGTGGCCAGGTCCATCTCGGCGATCTGTTCGATGCATTGCCGCACGAACTCGGGAGGCACATCGACGTGGTGGTGTGCAACGCCCCGTATGTGCCGACCGCAGCCATCGCGACGATGCCGCCCGAGGCCCGCGAACACGAGCCGCAAGCGACACTCGACGGCGGTGTCGACGGGCTGGATCTGCTGCGACGAGTTGCTGTGTCGGCGCCGCGGTGGCTGGCCCGGCCGTCCCACCTGGTGATGGAAGTCGGTGCAAGCCAAGCTCATACGGCTTGCGACATCTTCACGGCCGCCGGCTTCGCGGCGTCGATCCGACGGGATGACGACCGCGGCGCGATCGCCGTTGTCGGGGTGCTGGACTAGGTACCGGGCTTGACGTCCAGGACGATTTCGAATTCCAGCAGGTCGGCGCCGCTGGAGACCGGCTTGGCGCGTTCCCCGGCGTGGGCCTCACGGGCAGGACCGGCGGCCCAGGCCTGGAAGGCCTCTTCCGACTCCCATTGCGTCACCACGAAATACCGGTCGTCGCCCTTGACCGGGCGCAAGAGCTGAAAACCGAGGAAACCCGGCGATCCGTCCACGGAGTGGGCGCGATGGGCGAACCGCTTCTCCAACTCGGGTCCGGAACCTTCGGGAACGGAAATCGCGTTGATCTTCACAACAGCCATGGATGTCACACTACCGCCGGGCCCGGATGCACGGAACTTCCGGCGGCGCCGCCGCAGGCCGCCAAGCTGACGTCGTGCAGGGCGGATAACGTTCTACCCCGTGAGTGCGGACACGGGATTCATCGACTACGGCGGAATGCCGGATCAGCCGCCGATCGTCCTGATGCACGGGCTGATGGGTCGAGGCCGGACCTGGCAACGGCAGATCCCGTGGTTGCGGCGGTACGGCCGGGTCTTCGCGTTCGACGCCGCCTGGCACACCGGTCGCGACATCGCACCGCCCGCGGACCTCGACGAACTCAGCACCGAACGGTTCGTCGCCGACCTCGCAGAAGTGCTGACCTGGATCGACATGGGGCCGGCGGTCCTCATCGGCCATTCCATGGGCGCCCTGCACTCGTGGTGCGTGGCAGCCGAATACCCGGAACTGGTGTCGGCGCTGGTGATCGAGGACATGGCTCCCGACTTCCGGGGCCGCACGACGCAGGGCTGGCAGCCCTGGTTCGATTCCTGGCCCTCGAAATTCGACTCCCTCGAGCACGCTCAGGACATGTTCGGCGACATCGCTGGGCGCTACTTCTACGAAGCGTTCGACGACGGTGTCCTGCATGGCCGGCTCGACATATGGGCGCAGATCGCCGAAGAGTGGGGGCAGCGAGACTTCTGGGACCAATGGCACCGGGTCGCGGCTCCGAGCCTGTTGATCGAAGCCGGCAACAGCGTCGTACCGCCGGGTCAGATGGCGACCATGGCCGAATCGAAAGACAACTCGATCTATCTCAAAGTTGCCGGCGCAAGCCATCTCGTGCACGACGACGCCCCGAACGAATACCGCGGCGCCGTCGAGGCCTTCTTGTGCGGGCGGCCTGCGCCCTGGCGGAGCAGCAACATCAAACCCTGACCACCGCGATCAGCCTTCGCCCGCGAGCGCGAATCGGCCGTCCGCGGTGATCTCGGCCAAGCCGTCGACCAACAACGAATCGAGCGCCCGGTCGCGTTGTGCGGTGTCGGAGGTCCAGACCACGTCCAGTGCCGCCCGCGACACAGGCATCTCACTGCCGCGCAACACGTCGAGCAGCAGGCCACGCACCTGCCGGTCGGTGCCGGCGAACTTCTGCACCTTGCGGGCCGGCCCCACATGCGCGGGCGACCCGGCAGCCACCCACCGGCAGTCGGTCAGCGGGCAGCGCTCACAGCGCGGATTCTTTGCGACACACACGAGCGCACCGAGCTCCATCAGGGCGGCCGAGAAGCGCGGGGCCCGAGCATCATCGGGCAGCAGCAGTTGGGCGTCGACGAGATCTGCCCGCGCCGGATTGCCTGGTTCGGCGCGCCCATGAACAGCCCTGGCGATCACCCGTCGCACATTGGTGTCGACCACCGGCACGGACTGCCCGTACGCGAAGCAGGCGATGGCCCGCGCGGTGTAATCCCCGATCCCGGGAAGGGTCAGCAGCACGTCGACGTCGGCGGGCACCACGTCGCCATGCTCGGCGGCCAACACTGCCGAACACGCGTGCAGACGCATCGCCCTGCGCGGATAGCCGAGCTTGCCCCACGCCCGCACCACCTCACCCACCGGCGCGGCCGCCATCGCCGACGGCACGGGCCATCGCTCGACCCACTGCTGCCAGATGGGCGCGACCCGTGACACCGGGGTCTGCTGCAGCATGATCTCGCTGATCAGGATGTGCCACGCGGTCACGTCGTCCCGGCGCCATGGCAGGTCCCGCTCGGCCGTATCGAACCAACCGAGGAGCTTGCCCGGCGAGACCGGATCGGGACGGGGCACAATGTCACCCATGGCTCAGACAACTCCGGCGCAGGCGTGGAAACAGCTGCGCGAAGGTAACGAACGTTTCGTGGCAGGCAACTCGGCTCATCCCAGCCAGGGTATCGAGGATCGTCACCGGCTCACCGGCGGCCAGCATCCGAAAGCCGTACTCTTCGGGTGCGCCGACTCGCGTGTTGCCGCCGAGATCATCTTCGATCAGGGACTCGGCGACATGTTCGTCATCCGCACTGCCGGCCACGTCATCGACTCGGCGGTGCTCGGCTCGATCGAATACGCCACCGAGGTACTCGGCGTACCGCTCATCGCGATCCTCGGCCACGACAGCTGCGGCGCGGTCCGCGCGACCCTCGACGCCCTCGACGATCTCCAGATCCCAGGTGGCTTCATCCGCGACGTCGTCGAACGCGTGACCCCGAGCATCCTCGCCGGCCGCAGCGAAGGGCTCACTCGTGTCGACGAGTTCGAGGCGCGACACGTCAAGGAGACCGGCCGGTTGATGGTGCAGCGCAGTCGCTACATCGCAGACCGGGTCGAGAAAGGTGAGGTCGGCATCGTCGGCCTGACCTACGAGCTCTCCGAAGGCAAAGTCCGGCTGCGCGGCACCCTCGGTGATGTCGGCGAAGACAACAGCAACCCGGAGACCCCCAGCCTCAGCGCCTAGTCGAGCTCCGCTCCGCTGCGCTGCGTCTCAGGCGACCGGTTCGAGCTCCGCTGCGCTGCGTCTCAGGCGACCGGTTCGAGCTCCGCTGCGCTGCGTCTCACAGGACCCGAAATGCGACACGCCGCGTCTGGTCAGCCGGTGGGTGGCTACCGGCCACTAGCGTCAGGGTGTGCTAGATCCTCAGGGCCCACTGCCACCGGAAATCTACTGGCGCCGACGCGCACTAGCGGTCGGCGTCCTGGTGGTCGTGCTCGCAGTGATCATCGGCTTGATCTTCTGGGTGACCAGCGACGACAGCGGCAAGAACACCGCAAACTCGACGGACCTCTCGGGAACTCCCAGCTATGCGTTGCCCTCGGCATACAGCGATCCGTCGGCATCCGCCTCGGGTGTGCCAGGGGTCAGCGGCGGCTCGAGTGGCGGCGGCGGCGGTAATGCGGCGGCCCCCGGCGAGTCACCTGCGCCAGGCGAGCCGGGCATCCCCGGCGGTACGCCCGCCGGTGAGACCCCACAGCCGGTTCCCGCGAGCGGACTGTGCCCTGATCAGAACATCTCGGTGGTGCTCTACACCGACAAACCTGCCTACGTCGAAGGCGAACAGCCGATCTTCACGATCGCCGTCACCAACGCCGGGCTCTCCGAATGCACCAGGGACGTCGGCAAGGCGATGCAGAGCGTCACCGTGCTCAACCTCGCCGGAGACCGGCGCATCTGGGCCTCAGGCGATTGCGCACCCGTCGAAGGCGTCAACAATCAGCTGCTCAAGCCCGGACAGCAGGTCAAAGACACCATCGACTGGTCCGGCACCACCAGCACCCCGGGCTGCGAGACCGTGCGTCAGCCGGTCGCTCCCGGTGCCTACCAGGCGGTCGCACGGATCGGCGAAAAAGCAAGTGCCCCGATCACATTTAACGTGAATCGCCCCGCCGCGCAGTAACATTTTGCTCGCCCGCTCGCTGGGTCGTCGCGGCCCTGATCGCACGTTCTTCCCTCGTCTTCACCTCGCTGGCGCTCGTTCATCCTCAGTCCAGAACGTGCGGGGCCACGAGACCGTTGTGGTCACCCGAAGTGGTTTCTAATCAAACCGTTCGATGCTGGACTCGGCCAGACGGGAGAGTCCCTCTCGGATGTGGCGGGCCCAGATGCTGCCGATACCCTCGACAGCCTGTAGATCGGCTGCGGTGGCCGCCAGCAACGCCTGCAGCGTGCCGTAACTGCGCACCAAGCGGTCGATGTGCGCGAACTGCAGTCGCGGGATGCGTGCGAGCAACCGATAGCCGCGGGGACTCATTGCGATGTCCTGAGCGTCAATGGTATTCGGGTAGCCGAACGCCCGGGCCAGGGCTGTCAGGTCCAGCAGGTCTGCGTCGGTGAGTTCTTCCACCGCGGCCAAGGCCTGTTCCACTTCTTGCGTGCTCGCCGGTTCCGGGCTCGCGAAGTAGTCGCGCACCACCAACTCACGTTGAGAGTCGTTCTCGCCCACCAGTTCCTCGAGCTGCAAACTGAGCTGACGGCCGTTGACTCCGAGTTCGAGGACATAGTGCTGGATTTCGTCCCGTACCCGGCGGACCATCTCGAGGCGTTGCACCACGGTCATGGCGTCGCGGAGTGTCACATAGTCTTCGATCTCGGAACGCGACAGCTGTGCGCTGACCTCGTCCAGGCGGGTCTTGTAGCGCTCGAGCGTTGCCACCGCGAGGTTCGCACGGGAGAGAATCGCGTCGGAACCCTCTACGACGTAACGGATTCCGGCCACGTAGGCGCTGACGATCGACATCGACGCACTGACCGAGATGACGGGATAGCCGGTCTGGATCGCGGTCCGCTCGGCAGATCGGTGCCGTGTTCCGGACTCGTCGGTGGGGATCGAGGGGTCAGGGACGAGTTGCACGTTGGCGCGCACGATCCGGCTGCCGTCGGTGGAGAGCACCACGGCACCGTCCATCTTCGACAGCTCGCGCAGGCGGGTGGGGGCGAAGGCGACGTCCAGGTGGAAACCACCGGCGCAGATGCGTTCGACCTCCGGATCATGCCCGATGACGATCAAGGCACCGGTACGGCCACGGAGGATACGTTCGAGGCCGTCTCGCAGAGGGGTGCCGGGCGCTAGCCGGGCAATCGTCGTGCGAAGCAGGTCCGAGGCCGGAACCTCAGGCATGAGGCGCCTTTCTGTCATGAAGCAGGTGGAGACTAGATTAGCTGTCTGTGAAAACCTCTTTCGTATTGCCCGACGACCTGGTCCCCGCAGTGCGGTCCCCGAAGGCTCCGGCGGCGGGCGGACCCGTGCGGGCGCACAACCCGATGTGCTTTGGATGTGGCGAGGATGCGCCGTCAGGTCTGCAGCTCAAGGCCGTCGCAGGTGAAGGGGTCGAAATCACCGCTCATATGCAGGTAGAGCCCCGTTTCGAGGGCGGGCCCGGCGTTATCCACGGCGGCATCCTGTCGTCTGCGTTCGACGAGGCGATGGGCCTCGCGCAGTGGATGGTCGGAGCAATCGCCGTGACCGCCCACCTGGAAATCGATTTCGCGAAGCCGATACCGATCGGCAGTGAGTTGCGCATCGAGGCCGAATGCATCGGCGAGGTCCGTCGCAAGCTGTACACCCGCGCGGTCGCTTACCTGGGTGACGATCCCGAACCGGTCGGGTCCGCACACGCGCTCTTCATCAAGATCAAGCCGCTCGAGCATTACCGAGACAGTTTCGCCGCCAGCGGCGCGGCGGACTTCTATGCCGACAAGGTGGCTCGCCGAGAACGCAGCGGCGGAGTCTAGGGTCCAGGCCCCGGCGTCGACTCTAGAAGGAGTACGGGCTCGACGGGCCTTTCAGGGCGACGCGCATGGCCGTCTGGAGATCGGCCACCTGTGTGATCTTGATGCCGGACGGCAG
Source organism: Williamsia limnetica (assembly GCF_003217475.1). GTDB lineage: Bacteria > Actinomycetota > Actinomycetes > Mycobacteriales > Mycobacteriaceae > Williamsia > Williamsia limnetica. The sequence goes on from NZ_QJSP01000002.1 coordinate 183,797, forward strand.
ATCGAGTGATCCGGCCGGGACGATGGCATGTTTGAAGCCCAGCCGCTTGGCCTCGGCCACCCGCCGCCCGACCCCCGCGACGCGGCGCACCTCGCCGGCGAGCCCGATCTCGCCGAGCGCGACCATCGACCCCGGCAACGACCGCTCGGCCAGTATGGAACTGAGCGCGAGTGCGACGGCGAGGTCGGCGGCGGGTTCGCTGATCTTCATGCCCCCGACGGTCGCGACGTAGACGTCCTGGTCGAACGTCGGAAGGTTGGCGCGTGCGGCACAGACGGCCAAGATCATTGCCACCCTTGCCGAGTCGATACCGACGACGGCGCGACGCGGGTTGGCCAGGCTCGACTTGGAGACCAGGGCCTGCACCTCCCCGAGCAGCGGGCGTTTGCCGTCCATCGCCACGGTGATCGCAGTGCCGGCCACGCCGATGTCGCGGTGATGCAGGAACAGTTCCGAGGGGTCGGTGACCTCGTGGATGCCGTCCTCGCGTTGTTCGAAACAGCCGACCTCATCGGCAGATCCGAAGCGGTTCTTGATCCCGCGAACCATTCGCAGGGTGGAGTGCTTGTCGCCCTCGAAGGACAGGACCACGTCGACGAGGTGCTCGAGGGACCGCGGCCCGGCGACGGTACCGTCCTTCGTCACGTGGCCGACGAGCACGACGGCTATCCCTGAATTCTTCGCAAGCGACGTCAAAGCGGTTGTGACTGCCCGGATCTGGGTGACGCCACCGTTCACACCGTCGACGCTCTGCGCAACCATCGTCTGCACCGAGTCGACGATCATCAGCGACGGCATCACGGCCTCGGCATGACCGAGGACGGCGCCGAGATCGGATTCGGCCGCCAGGTAGATCTCGTCGTGAACCGCGCCGGTGCGTTCAGCGCGCAGCCGCACCTGTCCGGCGGATTCTTCGCCGGTGACGTAGAGGGCTCGCCGGCCCTGTAGTGCCCATTGTTTGACGGCCTCGAGCAACAGCGTGGACTTGCCGACGCCGGGCTCCCCGGCCAGCAGCAGGACCGATCCGGGGACGATTCCTTTGCCCAGTACGCGATCGAGCTCACCGATGCCGGTGGAGAAGGCCGCCGCGTTGGTGGCGTCGATCTGCGTCATCGGCCGCGCGGGTGTGCCGGGAACCGTTGCGAGCGTCGGCGACTTACCGGCACTGATCCCCGAGGAGGCGGCTGCGATGGACGCGACCTCGCCTACAGAGCCCCACTCGCCGCAATCGGGGCAACGCCCAAGCCATTTCGCGACCTGATAGCCACACGCACTACACCGGTACGTCGTTTTGGTTTTGGCCACCGGGCAACTCTAACGACGGCGACCGACAGACCCGGTTTTGGTGGCTTGTGGCGACGGCGACCTGGGCAAACGGTCGCCGAAACCCACCAAGATCGGACTAGTGGGCTTCGCCCTCGGCCTCTTCGACGCCGCGCGGCTTGTCCTGGCGCGGGAGGATCGCGCCGGCGTCGACCGGGACCTCGATGGTGGTCTGGCCGGCCTTCTCGAAGTCGAAGACCATCGGGACGGTCAGTCCGGGGGTCAGGCTCGGCGGAGCGCCGGTCACGGTGACGGTGATGCGCTCTTCGCTGGGATTGCTCGGCTCTTCGCTCGTGGTGAGCAGCAGGGCCGGTTCTCCGGCGCGCAGCGACTGGTTGGGTCCGATCTCGGTCTTGCCCTCGATCTCGACCTCCCCGCTGCCGTCGGCGAACGAGATGCTCTCGAGGGTGTCTGCGGTGTCTGGGCTGCCGTTGGCGATCAGGAACGCCATCTCGAGGGGTCCGCCGTTGACGAACGCCTGAGTGCTGCCGTCCTTCGGGAAGACGATGTGCACGTCACGGAGTGCAAGGGGACCGGCGTCGATCTCGTTGCCGTTGATCGCGGGCGCCTGGTTGGCCGTCTGCGCGATCTGCCCGGCGCCGCACGCGGTGGTGCCGATCAGCAGGCCTGACGCGATGGTTGCGGCGGCCACTGCCGAGACGAATCGACTGCGCCGGACGCTGCGCACCGACCGAGAACCCGTGGGCTGGGCCGAGACATTCTGCACTGACACCGGTTTTCCTCCGAGGTAGGTCATGATGCTGGCGCGCGCCATGCGCCGTTCGGGCGCCGGGAGATCCTGGTGCCGCCGAACACGCAGTGCGTGCACTACGGAGCGTAGTGGGCGGCGCCCGGGAAAGTCTGTCCGGGTCGTGAAATCGATGCGTTTTCGTATTTCGGCCGGTTCGCCTCACATCCGTGACCTCGCGCGCACCGGTGCCCACCCAACCGGGCATGATGATTCTCATGAATGAGAATGCCTCTTCCGGGGCCGTGTCGGCGCGCGTGACATTGAGTAGTCGCAGCTTCGCGTCCGACTTCGGTCTGGCCTCCTTACAGCCGACCCGAGAGCGCTCGCTGATGCGCAGTGAGTTCACCCACAAGATGCGGTCGCCCGCAGGCACGGCGTCGCTCGGTTTCTTGCTGACCCTGGTCGACTACGTGACCTCGGATCCGGCGCTCACGGTGTCGGCGCCGGATTGGACGGCGACGCAGAACCTGTCCCTGCACGCCGCGGGGTCGGTGCGTCAGGGCCCGGTGCTGATCGACAGCAATCTGGTCCGGGTCGGTAAGAAGGCGGTCGTGGTGTCCGCCGACGTGTACGACGGCTGCGGCCTGACCGATCTGGGTGAGTTCGCGAAGACCATCGACAGCGCGGCGCCGCCGACCGGACACGGCCCGATTCTCGCGGGGCGGGCGCTGGCCACGTTCGTCCGGCTGCCTCGTGCCGCGGCGACCGGCGCGGACGACTACAAGCCGGAGGAGTGGGTCGGCCGACTCCGTGAGCGGAACATCGAAACTGTTGACGGGGACATCTACTCGCGCCTGGCCATGCGGGTCGTCGACCCGGCGGCCGGGATCGTGGAACTGGAACTCTCCCCGTTCGTCGCCAACATGATCGGCACCATCCAAGGTGGTGCTCAGGCCTTGCTGGTCGAGGCGGCGGCGCATGCGATCCGCCCGGGCCTCGTTGCGACGGACATGCAGCTGCACTACCTGTCCCAGGTGCGGGTCGGACCGGCGCGTTCGTACGCCGACGTGGTCCGTGATGCGACCGATCACAGTCTCGTGAACGTCCGTCTGGTCGATGCCGGCGACGACAATCGCCTACTTGCTCTGACGACGGTGACACTGCAACGTGCGGCGGGGTTGGACAACCGTGTGGACAGGTGACCGATCGCCGACCGCCGCCTAGCCTCAATCGGTCCGTCGGCGGCATGGTTCGGGCTATGTGCCAGCACACTTTTCAGGTGCCGTCAAGGTTTACGAAACCGCTGGTATGCCGCTGACCTGCACCGTTGGCTGATGACTCGGGACGCGCCGTGCTAGACTGGGCAAATCGAAAGGGGCATGGAACATTGAATTTCAAAGTTGGTGACACCGTTGTCTACCCCCATCACGGTGCCGCACTGGTCGAAGACATCGTGACCCGAACCATCAAAGGTGAGGCCGTCGAGTACCTCGTTCTGAAGGTGGCCGATGGGGACATGACAGTCCAGATCCCATCCACGAAGCTCGAATATGTGGGTGTCCGCGACGTCGTCGGGGAAGAAGGACTGGGCAAGGTCTTCGACGTCCTCCGGGCGCCGCACACCGAGGAGCCCACGAACTGGGCCCGTCGGTTCAAGGCGAACCAGGAAAAGCTCATCTCCGGTGACATCATCAAGGTCGCTGAGATCGTGCGTGACCTCTGGCGTCGCGAGCAGGATCGTGGTTTGTCCGCAGGTGAGAAGCGGATGCTGACCCGCGCTCGCCGTGTTCTGGTCGACGAGCTCTCGTTGGCGCAGAACACCAATGACGAGAAAGCCTCCATCATCCTCGATGAGGTTCTCGCCGCCGCTTCCTGACCGAAGCAGCTAGGTTCTGGTGTCTACAGTCGCGTTGATCCCGGCCGCCGGCCGCGGAGAGCGGCTCGGCGCGGGACTTCCCAAAGCTTTCGTCGACCTCGCCGGTCACAGCATGTTGCATCACGCGGTGCGTGGTGTGCAGGCCAGCGGGGTCGTCGATGCAGTTGTTCTCTCCGTACCGATCGACCTCGTCGATCAGGTGCGGTCTCAGTTTTCCGAGGTGATCGTGGTCGCCGGCGGTGCGGAGCGCTCTGACTCCGTACGCGCAGCCCTTTCCGCGGCGCCTCCGTCCGACGTGGTGCTCGTCCATGACGCAGCCCGCGCTCTGACCCCGCAAACGCTTTTTGTCGACGTCGTCGCGGCCGTGATGGCCGGCGCCCCTGCAGTCGTGCCCGGGTTGCCCGTCGTCGACACCATCAAGTCGGTCGATCCCGCAGGCACGGTGACAGGCACTGTCGATCGCGGTCCTCTCCGTGCCGTGCAGACCCCGCAAGGATTCGACTCCGCCATGCTCAGCGCCGCCTACGCCGCTCTCGCGCACTCCGCGGACGGTGCACAGTTCACCGACGACGCCGGGCTCGTCGAAGCCCAGGGCATCCCGGTGCGGATCATCCCCGGCGATCCCATGGCGTTCAAGATCACGACTCCGTGGGACCTTCAGCTGGCGACGTGGTTGTTGCACGAGCGGACCCGCGCATGAGAGTGGGTATCGGAACCGACGTGCACCCGATCGCCCCCGGCAAACCGTGTGCGATGGCCGGACTGCTCTTTCCTGACGACGACGGCTGCGAAGGCCACTCCGACGGCGACGTGGCTGCTCACGCCCTCTGCGACGCCCTGCTCTCGGCCGCAGGGCTCGGCGACCTCGGGTCTGTGTTCGGCACCGGTAGGCCGGAGTGGGACGGGGTCAGTGGCGCCAGAATGCTCACCCACGTTCGGCAACTCTTCGAGGCCGCCGGTTTCCGACTGGGGAATGCTGCCGTCCAGGTCATCGGCAATCGGCCCAAGATCGGTCCCCGGCGCGCCGAAGCGCAGCAGGTGCTCGGCGAGTTGCTGGGCGGACCGGTTTCGGTGTCGGCCACCACCACCGATGGTCTGGGTTTGACCGGTCGCGGCGAGGGGATCGCCGCCGTGGCCACAGCCCTGCTGCTCGACAAGTAAGATTGCCGACCGTGACCCTGCGCCTTTACGACACCGCCACCCGAGACGTGCGTGAATTCACGCCGTTGCGTCCCGGTCATGTTTCGGTGTACCTGTGTGGCGCCACCGTGCAGGGGGTGCCGCACATCGGGCACGTCCGCAGCGGGATCGCCTTCGACGTCCTGCGGCGCTGGTTGACGTACAAGGGTTTCGATGTGGCATTCGTGCGCAATGTGACCGACATCGACGACAAGATTCTCCGCAAGGCAGCGGAGAACGAGCGTCCCTGGTGGGAATGGGCGGCCACCCACGAACGTGAGTTCACTTGGGCCTACGACCAATTGGGGGTCTTGGCGCCGTCGGCCGAACCGCGGGCCACGGGCTTCATCACCCAGATGGTCGAATACATGGAGCGCCTGATCGAACGCGGGCACGCCTATGCCTCCGACGGCAACGTCTACTTCGATGTGTTGAGCCTGCCCGAGTACGGCTCGCTGTCCGGACACCGACTCGACGACGTCCATCAAGGTGAGAGCGCGGGCACCGGTAAGCGCGACGCCCGCGACTTCACTTTGTGGAAGTCGGCGAAGCCCGATGAGCCGTCATGGCCCACCCCGTGGGGACGCGGGCGGCCGGGTTGGCATCTCGAATGCTCGGCGATGGCCACCTCGCTGCTCGGGCCCGAATTCGACATCCACTGCGGTGGAATGGATCTGGTGTTTCCGCATCACGAGAACGAACTGGCACAAAGCCATGGCGCAGGAGACCCTTTCGCGCGCTATTGGTTGCACAACGGCTGGGTCACCATGGGCGGCGAGAAGATGTCCAAGTCGCTAGGCAATGTGGTCGCCATACCCGCGATGCTGCAACGTTTTCGGGCCGTCGAATTGCGTTACTACCTCGGTAGTGCGCACTACCGGTCGATGCTCGAATATTCCGAGCATGCGGTCGAGGATGCTGCCAGGGGATACCGCGGGCTCGAAGCCTTTGTGCAGCGAACTGTTTCGCGGGTCGGCGAGGTCCCGGTCGGGGAGGTGCCCGCAGAGTTCGCAGCGGCGCTCGATGACGACCTCGGGGTACCGGCCGCCTTGGCGCACATCCATGGCACGGTCAAGGCCGGCAACATCGCGCTCGACAGCGGCGATCACGTAACCGCGCTCCAATCGGCGTCCTCGGTTCGGGCCATGCTCGACATCCTCGGGGTCGACCCGCTTGCAGAGCACTGGGTCGACGGCGGCAACGACACCGATATGACCGAGGCGCTGGACGTGCTGGTGCGGGCCGAGCTCGATCGCCGGACCACCGCGCGGGCCGAAAAGAACTGGGCGGTGGCCGACGAGGTTCGAGATCGATTGGCCCAGGCGGGAATCGATGTCACCGATACTCCGGATGGCCCGCAGTGGTCATTGACCGAGAAGCAAGACAATTCAGAGGCAGGCCAATGATTGGCAGGCCACATGGGCACATTCAGCGGAAGGTGGTTGGCTGATGGCCGGCAATTCACGACGTAAGGGTGCGGTCCGAAAGGGCGGCACCAAAAAAGGACAGACGGTTGGATCGGGCGGTCAGCGTCGCCGGGGCCTCGAAGCCAAGGGAGCGACCCCGAAGGCCGTCGACCGGACTTATCACCAGGCCCACAAGAAGGCGAAGGCGGCGGCCCGGAGTACTGCCACCTCCGGAGGCCGGACGCCGCGCGGCAAGACGCTGACCGAGCAGCCGGAGTACGTACTGGGTCGCAACCCGGTGGTGGAATGCCTACGCGCGCAGGTGCCCGCGACAGCGCTGTATGTCGTTCTCGGCGGCGACGCCGATGAGCGCGTCTCCGAGTCGGTGCAGCTCGCCGGAAACATGGGTATCTCGATCCTCGAGGTCCAGAAGCCCGAACTCGACCGGATGAGCACCAACGGCATGCACCAGGGCATCGCGCTGCAGGTACCGCCGTACCGCTATGCCCACCCGACCGATCTGATGCAATACGCGATCGATTCGGGGCAGCCGCCGCTGCTGGTGGCGCTCGACAACATCACCGATCCCCGCAACCTCGGTGCGGTGATCCGTTCCGTTGCGGCGTTCGGCGGACACGGCGTGGTGATCCCCGCTCGGCGCAGTGCGTCGGTGACGGCCGTCGCGTGGCGCACCAGCGCAGGTGCGGCCGCCCGATTGCAGGTCGCGCAGGCCACCAATCTGACCCGCACCCTGAAGGAATGGGCCGAGACGGGCGTTCAGCTCGTCGGCCTCGACGCCGACGGCGATGTGACCCTGGACGATTACGACGGTTCGGGTCCGACGGTGATCGTTGTCGGATCAGAAGGCAAAGGGCTGTCGCGGCTGGTTCGTGAATCCTGCGACTCGATCCTGTCGATCCCCATGGCGGGCGACGTCGAAAGCCTCAACGCCTCCGTGGCTGCCGGCGTTGTTCTCGCCGAGTTCGCACGGCAACGCCGCTCCTAGACCAACCCGGAAATGGGTCCTTCTGGCGAATGAAACCGCAGGTCGGCTTCGCCACAAGGACCCATTTCGGGAGTAGTTCAGGCTTTCTTGTTGTCGGGGGAGAGCGCGCGCATCCCGAGTTTGATCACGACACCGACGACGATGATGATGACGCCGAGCGTGGTGCTGGTCGAATCGGTGACCAGGCCGGCGACGCCGGTGACGATGATGAAAATCGGCACCCAGTCCAGCAGCCGCATCAATGATTGGGGTACCGCGTCTTCGCCGGCCTTCGCCATTTCCTTGGCGACGGCGTACTCGGGGTAGAACTCGGTGAACGAGATCGCGAAGATGGTGCCTGCCAAGCCGATGATCCAGCCGGTCCAGAAGTTGTTGTTGTCGTTCAGGACGTAGTCGCCGTAGAACCCTGCGATCGCTCCCACCCCGAATCCGAGGACCCACGACCAGGTGATCATGTAGTTGATGTGGATGAACAACGGATTGTCCCACATCTCTTCTGGCTCAGACTCTTTCGCGTACTGCATGGTGAACGGTTGGCGGATCAAGATCGATACGAACGCGAATGAGACCAGCGCAATGTTGGTCATCTCCCCGCCCCACAACTCGAGCCAGTCGACCACGCTGGCCGCCGCGAATTGCGCGAGCAGCACCATCGAGGAGAAATAGACGAGGTCGAACACTTCCAGGAACTTGATCTTGCTGCCGCGTTTATGGCCGCCGAGGACAAATAGCAGAGAGAGGCCGAATGCGACTGCTGCCGCTTCCTCGAATCGTCCCGGGCCGTTGATGAAACCCATCACGATCCACGGGGTCATACCGGCGAAAGGCGAATTCAAAAAGCCGGATAGAACTCGACTGAACTTAGACGGGGCGACGACCGGCGAGACCGTGGTCTTACTCTGATCGGTATTTTCTGTCACGGCTACGTGGCCTTATCTCGCGTTGATGCACAGTGATTGGGGGATCATGCTCAGGATTGATGATCAACTTGTCCAATCTTGAGGATGCTTGATGATCGTAGCGGTAGATGCGTTTCGTTACCGTGTAAAAGAACTAAGCCGGATCGCCGTTGAGAAAGTTGATGATGACCGGGTTGACGACGCCGGGGGTTTCAATTGGGATCAGATGTGTGCCCGGCAGGACCGCAAGACGCGCGTTGGGCAACGCCTTCACGATTTCCGCGCTGTGTTCGAGCGTCACCTCGTCGTGATCGCCCTGCATCACCAGTGTCGGTGCGGTGATCACCGCCAGATCAGAGAGTTCGATCTCGGGTTCATTGGCGATCATTGTGATGGTCTTCTCGAACACGACAGGGAAATGGTCGTCGCCCTCGGGTGCGGCGGCGGCATAGTCGGGGCGCAAGAATTGCACGATCTCGGAGTTGATGTCGTCGATGTTGTCGAGGAGTCCGCCGACCGCGCGCCCGGATGAGTTGAGGTACTGCCCGAGCACCACCATCCGGTTCACCAGGTCTGGCCGTTTGAGAGCGACGAGGAATGCGATGACGGCGCCGTCACTCCAGCCGACGAGGTGAGCCGGACCGCCGACGATGTCGTCGAGGTAGGCGATGGTCTCGTCGGCCATGGCCTCGTAGTGGAACTCGTCCATGACGTCGGCGCTGTGTCCGTGGCCGTGGCGTTCGGGTACGTACACCCTGAATCCGGCGTCGACGATCGGTCGGTATTGACCGCCCCAGTCGGCGGCGGCGGAGAAGGCGCCGTGCAGGAGGACGACGGGGGCTCCGTCTCCGTCCACCTGGTGCCAGATCTCCGTGCCGGGAGCTGGATGATTGATTTTCACGTAACCGGTGTACTCGATCGTCATGTCCCAAATATTCCAGAAAAGTGGATGCCGGACCTCCCGAATCAACCCATAGCGGGCGAGCGTCCGCTATCAGACCGCTAGGGTCGAAAACATGGCAAGTGCGAGCACGAAGGTGGCCCTGTCCGACGGTGTCGTCGAAGGAGTCAGAGACGGCGATTTCATCCGCTGGCGAGGCATTCCCTACGCCGCGCCCCCGGTCGGTGACCTGCGTTTCCGATCCCCGGAGCCGGCCATCCCGTGGACCGGGGTTCTTGCCGCCGACAGCTTCGGCAACGCGGCTCCGCAGAACCCGAAGTACGCCCTCGTCGAGCGAGGAAAGCGTCAGCCGGTGAGCGAGGACTCGCTGATCATCAACGTCGTGGCACCCGGTCGGACGTCGGAGAAGCCGCGTGCGGTGATGGTCTTCATCCACGGGGGCGCATACATCCTCGGCTCCACGGCAACCCCCCTGTATTACGGCCACGACCTGGTCAAGCGGGGCGACGTCATCTTCGTGTCGATGAACTACCGGCTCGGACCGCTGGGTTACGGCGACTTCAGCCAGTTCTCGACCGAGGATCGGGTCTTCGAGTCGAATCTCGGCCTGCGTGATCAGGTCAAGGCGCTCGAATGGGTGCGCGACAACATCGCAGACTTCGGCGGCGATCCCGACAACGTGACGATCTTCGGCGAGAGCGCAGGCGGCAACGCCGTCACCACGCTCATGGCGACCCCCGCAGCGGGTGGGCTCTTCCATCGCGCCATCGCGGAGAGTTCGGCCCCGATGCTGACACTGCACAAGCACTACGCCGACCGCTGGGCCCGCAAGCTCACCGAGTTGCTGTGCGCCGACATGGGAGTCGACGACGTGGTCACGGCACTGAACACTGCCTCTCTGGCCGAGATCGGCCGTGCCGGGCACCGGCTCGCGCGCTGGGTCACCAAGGACACCCCGGGTCTGCTGCCGTACGGTCCGGTCGTCGACGGTGACTACCTTCCGGTGTCTCCGGTCGAGGCGTTCGCCGATGGGACCGCACATCAGGTTCCGATGATCATCGGGACCAACCGCAATGAGGGCACACTCTTCAAGAGACTTCCCGATGGGATGCTGTCGACCGAGGAGTCGATCACGGCGATGTTCGCGAACACAGAACCTGATGCGCAGGAGCGGATCACCGGTTCCTACGGCGAGAAGCTGACGTCGAAGGAGATGGTCCAGTTCGGCGGCGACTACATCTTCTGGGTGGGCACGGTCGCAGTCACCCAGGGCCACTCCGAACACGCACCTACCTACGCCTACCGCTACGACTTCGCGCCGCGTCTGATGAAGTGGCTGGGACTCGGGGCCACCCATGCGTCGGAGTTGTTTGCGATCTTCGGCATCTACCGGGGTCCGGCCGGGCGACTGCTGACAGCGGTCGGAGACCGTCGCGACGCCCTGCGGGTCACCGCGGAGATGCAGGACCAGTGGCTCTCGTTCGCCAAAACCGGTGAACCGCTGGAAAGTTGGCCCAGGTACACTCCCAAGGTCCGGGCAACCCGGATCTTCGATCGGCATTCCTATGTGGAGGTCGACCCGTGGCGGGCACGTCGCGAGGCGTGGTCCGGGTTCGGCGATTATGCCGCCAAGATCCCCGGTGCGGAGAAGGCAACCGAGGAGATGGAGAACGTCTGATGCGGGTTTTCACGTCGGCTGAAGAAATCTTGGCCGCTGTCGGGACCGAGATCGGCAAGAGCGAGTGGCTGACCATCACACAGGAGCGGGTCAACCAGTTCGCCGAAGCGACGGGTGATCACCAGTGGATCCACCTCGACGTCGAGCGGGCCAAGAACGAGAGCCCATACGGCGGAACCATCGCGCACGGGTTCCTCACCTTGTCCCTGGTGCCCTTCTTGACCGCCCAGATCTTCCGTATCGAGGGTGCCAAGATGGGCATCAACTACGGCAGCAACAAGGTGCGGTTCCCGTCGCCGGTGCTCGTCGGTTCGTCCGTGCAACTAACCAGCACTCTTGCAGAATCGAACGACCTCGGTGATGGTGCGCTGCAGAACACCTTCACCCATGTGATCTCGGTCGAGGGCGCGACCAAACCGGCGCTGGTCCTGGAAATGGTCACCCGGGTCATCTTTTGAGACATGGCTCGTTCGCCGCGGGATTACTGATCGTGGCGATGGCGATGGCGATCGGCGGCTGCGGCGACGAGTCCGCATCCGCTGATCGTTCGACCATGAACACCACGTCCGCGACGACATCCACGACCACCGCTGCGTTCACTCCGACGCCGCCGGCGCCGGTGTACGACGCACCGTTCATCGACCGCGTCGAGTGGACGACCACCGAACAGGGCCCCAGCCTGCAGGTGTTACCGACCGAGTCGGGTCGGTACGTCCAAGGGGAAACCGACCTCGACCCCGCCTGGGCCGAGGTCGTGGCACTCGATCCCACCGCCGACAGTCCGGGTATGCGCGAGCAATTCGCGTGTCACTGGCGCTTCGCCCGGATCGTCGCACCGGACAAGACCAGCTGGAATCTGGAACCGGGGCGACCGGTGGTGACCGATGAGGAGATGATCGCGTCCCGCTGCAATCCCGGCGGCGCCGAAGAGCAGATTCCCTGACTCGAATGTCGAGTTCGCTCAGGCAGGACTGATCGCCCGGACGACCTGACCGACGCGCAGCACCCCAGCCGGATCGTGCTGATCGGCGAGTGCGCTGAGCCAGGCGAGGGTGTCTTCGTCGTAGCAGCGGGCGAGCCATGCCGGATCGCTGCCTGGGGAGAAGTTGGGCAACTGACCCACCGACCACGGCGCGACGGCGCCCACGACGGCAGCCGCATGGGGCGCGACATGCTCGGCGATCGGCGGGGCCAGGACACCGACCGTCATCAGGTTGTAGGCCGCTTGACGGTGGCAGAAAGCGCTGCGCTGTGCGGCCGGGCGCGACATCGCACCACCGAGCAGTCGTACCTCGACGACGATCTGCGGGGACTGTGAACCGGGCCCTGCCAGGGCGAGCAGGGCTTCAACGGCCTCTTCGCCGAGTTCTCCGAGGAGGGTGCCGTTCTCGTGGACCGGCATCGGATCGACCGGGTCGGCGTGAATCGCTCCCATCGCCGAGTAGGGCATCGGGCCGACGATGTCGATCAACGGTGCGGCGACCGCGCGGATCGGCGCGATAAGCGCTTCCGCCTCCGCGTGTTCGGCCAGAGATGCGTACCGGACGGCGAAAGTGAGCTTGCCCGCGAGCGGAGGAGGAACGTCTGGAAGTGGCGGCAGCTGGAGGAAGGCGACGGACGTGGTGGCGTGTTCGGGCAGCCCGACGCTCCACTCGCGCCATGCCCGAAACACCGCTGGCGCGTCGGATCCGTCGAAGTAGATTGCTCCACCATAGATCTCGGAGATCGGTAGGAGATCGATCTCGACGGACGTGACGATGCCGAGGGTGGCCTTGCCGCCGCGCAGGCCCCAGAAGAGTTCAGCGTGGTTCTCGGGGGACACGTGCAGGATGTCGCCCTGCCCGGTGACCAGTTCGAAAGAACGGACGTGATCGGACGACAGCCCCACTGTGCGGACGAGAGGCCCGATGCCACCTCCGGTGAGGAAGCCGATCACCCCGACCCCGGGTGCCGAACCGGCCAGCGCCGCCAGGCCATGGGGGGCGGCCGCGTCGATGACCTGCTGCCAGCGCACCCCGGCGCCGACTCGCGCGGTTCTGGCGGAGACGTCGATGTCGAGGTCGCCGAGACCTGCGGTGTGCACCAGGATCGTGCCTTGGTCGACCGGCAGCGCCCCGTGCCCGGTGGATTGAACCCCGACGCTCAGGCCGTTGCGCTCGGCGATCCGGACAGTCGCCGCGACGTCGGCGGCTGACTCGGCGAAGACGATCGCGCACGGGTTGATCGGCACCGCCACGTTGAAGGGGGTCGCCCGCTCGGATCCGGGTTCGCCTGGGCGTACGACCGGTCCGGCCACCGCTGCCCGCAAATCCGCGGCGGGATCTGCGCTGGTGTTCTCGGGAGTCGGGGGAGAGATGGTCATCGGGGCGGGCCTTTCATCACTGGTTTGCGAGCTGATGAAAGCAGGATGCGCCGCGGCCCTTGGCAGCTTCTTGGTGATTCCATCCAAGAAAGATTCAAGAACCAGGTCCGTTGATGCCAGTGAACTCGATGTCAGGCCTGCTCACGCAGCGCGCGGACCTCGTGGGCCAGTCCGATCATGCCGAGTGCGGTTGCATGATCGGCGAGGACTGCGAGTTCGTCGGTATGTCGTTCGGCTGGTCGACGCAGCTGCCAATCGAGAAGCCTGCAGCGAAGTAGGGTCGGCGTGCCGCCCGAGCGCTCGGCGATTCGCGCAGCGGCGGCAACGGACTCTCTTGCCGCAGCCTCGCCGGTCGCCGCGTCGTCACCGACGAGCATGTGCAGCCGGGCGAGGGCGAGGCCCACCGGTCCTACGCCGGCGAGCTGCCCGATCACGCCGACACAGTCAGTGAACGGTTCGAGCTCGGCGATGAACTCGGCGGCGTGCTCGGTCAGTCCGAAGTCGGCGACGACCTGTGCCAGCGCGACCGCATGCCCCAGGGTGAACCAGACGTGTGCACCGCGGGTGGCCTGCCGTTGCCGGACCAGTTTGTCGGCGAGGTCGCGGTCGATGGGTGCGCCGGCGACGGTCGCCATCCCCGCCGCGATGACCCCGAGCATGTTGGTGTCGGTGGGGCTGGCTGCGACATCGGTGATCAGGTCCCGGGCGATCGCGACCTCGGCCTCGGACAACGTGCCCTGTTCCCGGCGCAGACCCATCAGCGACATCGTCGATTGGCCGGTCACGTAGAGCTCGGTCTGCTCGTGCACCCGCTTGGCGATGGACTGGTGGCGTTCGGCCCGCTCGAAATCGCCGTGCCAGATCGCCAGCACCACCTCCATCCACCGCAGCTGTGCACGCAGGATGGGCAGACTCAGCTCCTCGCTGCCCGAGATGGCCTGCTGTAGGTGGCTTTGCACGGCCGAGATGTCGCCGAGTGTGAACGCTGCCATCGTCGCTATCGAATGGGCGATGACGGCGTCGAACCGGGCCTGCCGGTGATCGAAAGCCAGCAGGTCATCGATCACGGTGATGACTTCGCTCGCGTGGGTGGAAACCCCGGAGAAGGTGATCAACCATGCCATCATCACTTCGGCGGTGATGTCGGGGTCGTCGGCGATCGCCGCGTATTCCTGTGCCCGCTTGATCAATTCGGGGGCAAGTGTAGGGTCCGGGTGATAACTGTGCCCAACGCTGAGTGCACCCAGCACTTGGGCACGCGCGGCCGGATCCTCGGCAACGACCTTTTCTGCCCTGGCCAGTAGAAGCAGCAGCGGCGCCGGATCCTTGGTCGGGGAGACCCACGGCCAACCGCCGCCGGACCGCAGGAGCGAACCAGCGAGTCGTCCTACGGTCGAGGGCTTCTCGGCCCGCACCGCCACCGCCAGTGCCGTTTCGACGGTCTCGAGAACCGTTTGTCCACGCCCCGACCGCGAAAGCGCCTCGAGCAGTGAGACAGTCAGTTCGTCGCGCTGTTCGTCGATCTGCTCGGCGGGAGGGAGTAGTTCGTACGCTGCCAGCGCTTGCTGCCACCAGTGTGCAGCTGCCTCTGAGTTCCATCGGTTCGCCGAGTCGGCGGCGGCGGCGGCGCAGGCTGCGACGGCGTCCCCGGGATCGACGAGGGGCAGCGCGGCCATCAGATGCTTTGCCCGCCTGGTCAGCACGTCCACACCGACACTCTCTGCCAACACATCGGCAACCCTGGCATGCGCCCGCTTCCGGCGTAGTGCGGGCATCTGGGCCAGCACCTCCTCGCGCAGCAGGCCGTGGGCGAACGTATAGCCGTCGCTACCGGGCGCCGCAGTGATGATCCGCTCGTCCGCGGCGTCGTCGAGATGATCTGCGAGCGAGTCGATGTCGAGGTCGGTTGTCTGCGACAGCACATTGATGTCGATGGTGTCTCCGATGATCGCCGCCATCCGCAGCGTCTTCAGTACCCCAGGGGCGAGACCGGACAGACGCAACCCGAGCACCGAACGTACCGCCAGTGGAAGTTCCCCGGAATTGCGTTCGTCGCGGGAGAGCCTGGCGTACTCGGACACGAACAGCGGATTGCCGCCGGTCCGCCGGACCAGGCGAATGACCTCGTCGTCGGTCAATTCCTCGCCCGCCGTCTGCGTCGCCAGGGCAGAGGCCTCGTCGTCGTCGAGTGCGGGCACCACGACCTGACGGTTGCCGGTGGCGCGGGCGACCGCGCTGAGCAATCTGCCGACGGCGGGATGATGATCACCCTCTCGGAGGGTGATCACGAACGCGATCCGTTGGTGGTGGACGGACGTCGCCATCGACGCCAGTGCGCCGACCGACATCGAATCAGCCCATTGCGCATCGTCGACCACTACAGCGAGGGGACTGGTTGCGGCGCCTTCCTCGAGCACTCGCTGGATCCGGTCGTATGCGGTGAAGCGGGCGGTGTCGGCATCGACATCACCCGCGGTGGCGAGCAAGTCGGCAGGGTCAGTACCCAGAGCGTTCACCAGTTGGCGCGCAGGCCACCACGCAGGCGCACCCTCCTCCGGGTTTCGCGCCCAGATCGCGCGCCCACCCATCGATTGCAGCCGTCGGGCCGCCTCGTCAGCGAGCCGGGTCTTGCCGATCCCCGGCGGCCCGATCAGGATCAACCAGCGCGTGTGCCCGGCGACGACGTCGTCGAGTAGCCCTGCGATCAGAGCCTGTTCGCGGACCCGACCGACCAGCCCGCCGGGCGCGAAAACGTCAGGTACAGCAGTTGAGTGGTGCACCGACGGAGCGGGTTCGGGGGTCCGAAGTTCGCCTGCACCCGACCAACTGGGCCGTCGCGGCCAGGCCGCCAGTTCCGGGTCGTGCCGCAGGACAGCGCCTTGGAGATCCCGTAGTTCACCGCTCGGTTCGAGACCTAGGTCGGTGTCGAGGCGACGGGCGTGATCGGCGTAGACGTCCAGTGCCTCGGCTGAACGCCCGGCGCGGTGCAACGCGAGGATGTGCAGCCAGGCACTGCGGTCGCGATACGGCTTGTCGGTACGTAGGGAGACGACATCGGCCAGTGCCTGCGCGAGCCTTCCGAGTGCCAGCAGCGCGGTGACCCGGACCTCGCGACAACCGCTGCGGATCTCCTCCAGACGAGCGGCTTCGGTATGCACCCATTCCTCGTCGCGCTGACCTACGAGCAGCTCACCGCGCCACAGCTTCAACGCCTGATCAGCGGTATCGAGGGCGAGCGCCCATGCCTCGTCGTCGGATGCCTGCCGGGACCGGTTGGCGAGGTCGAGGAACTCGCTGACGTCGACATCGGGGTCGGCGACATCGAGGATGTATCCGGTCGACTGCCGGCGGATCGGAGAGGCCCCCACGGCGTCGTCACGCAGCGCCCGCCGCAGGTTCGAGATGTAGGCCTGCAGGCTCGACATCGCGCTCGGGGGCGCATCTTCGCCCCACAACGCGTCTGACAAGCGGTCGGTGGATACGACCGTGCCGCGATTGATCAGCAGAATGGCCAGGATCGTCTGCTGTTTGGGCGAGCCCAGATCGACCGGCACGGCGTCCTCGCCTGTTCCCCTGAGCACGGAAAGCGGGCCGAGCAGCTGGTAACGCATGGCCTGGCTGCCTCCGAACTCGTGTCCCGTACGCGAATCGAGTTAGAGCTTAGGCGATTCGGATTGGATTCGGGCTGGATAGTCCGCTCCCCTCTCACCAGGCGATCTCGGCTCCCGGGGGCTCACACTATGGAGTTGTCAATGTTCGAGCCGCGCCGGTGTCATCCGGTGCTGCGGTAGTAACTTCGGGCTGCGTCGTCGTGTGTAATTTCTCGTGAACTTGTGGCGGCCTCGATCGGGCCGGCCGGACTTAGGCGGCGAGTGGTTCGTTGGTCAGTGTGCGTCTGGCGTGGGAGCGCATTGGTTCGGTCTTCCCGGGCGCTATGAACCAGGGGTGGCCGTCGTGTCCGAGGAACACGGTCCAGCCTTTGTGGTGGATGTAGTTGTGATGCCGCCTGCATAACAGGACGGTGTTGGCCAGGCTGGTCTCACCGCCGTGGCTCCAGAACGTGATGTGATGAGCATCGGTCCATCCGGCGGGGCACCCGCAGCCCGGGAACGCACAGCCCTTGTCCCGCGCAATCAGTGCTTTGCGGATGGCGGGTGTGACAGTCCGGAACTCACGCCCCACATCCAGGGGCACAGCATGGTTGTCGAGCAAAATCTTGGTGATCACCGAATCACACACCGTCATCTGCGCCGTCGGCACCGACACCGGCCCCGTCCACTCGAACGTCGCCGCTGCGGTCGGTACTTTCGCGCCCGCGATGCCGTTCATCTGAAACGCCAGGAGCTGCTCCGCGGACACGGTCATCGTCACCCGCGGTTTCACTCCACCTTCGCTGGGCCGATCGTGGTGGGCGAAGAACACGTCCAGGATCTTTCCGAGGGCTTCGGCGAGACGCTGGGGGGTGCTGCGCGGATCCGGTGATCCGTCAGGTTCAGGGACGGGTTTGGCCAGCGGACGCAACGCGGTCGCCAGTTTCTCCCCCAGGGTCTTGTCGAGGTCGAGGGTGCCGTGGGTGCGGCCATCATCACCGGTCCCGAACGACACCTCGTTCAGCTCATCGTTCTCCGCATCCGGGATTTCTTTGTCCGGCGGCGAGAAGGCGATCGCCATCTCGTGGGCCCGCTCGACAACCGCGGCCGGCGTCGAGATACGGGCCTCGGTCAACAACCCACGGACGCAGTCGTCCCGGTCGGTCTCCGACAGGTCCGGGTCACGTCGGTCGATGTGGTGCAGGCCTTTGACGATGGCGTCCACGTGCTCCCCGGACAGGGTCCCGTCCACGGCGTACGCAGCGACCGAGGGGATGGAGCCGAGGGCGCGACCGACCCGTACGTAGCGGTGCGCAGCGGCCGGCGATACCTGCACCGATTGCAGCAGCTCAGCAGTCGAATCCGCACCCAACGTTCTGGCGACACCACGCTTGTCGAGATCAGCAGTGAACCGAAACAGCAATGCGTCCAACACATTCTTGGCCCGCAGCGCGAACACCGTCTCCTCCGACAACGCCACATCGTCGAGGGGCGCCAGCAGCAGTGGATCAGCCGCCATCGTTGATAAGTGTTCGAACAACCCCCGAAAGTTCATGACCTCAATCTACCGCGATTTACGTGTTCGCACAAGTGTTCGAAAAGACTTATTTCACTGTGCTGCAACACCTTTCGCCACGCGTAGCACTACCGGCGGCAGTGTATCAAAGGCGTCTGACATCGCCTGCTATGCACGAAAATGGCACGCTCAACGCTAGTTTCGGCACGCTCGAGGCTAGTTTCGGCACGGTCGACGGCCCGTTCGGCACGGTCGACGGAATTGAACCGCTGTCAGGCGCCGGGGGTGAGCAGTGAGCCCGTGGTCTTGACCCGACGGCGCCCCGAGGTCTTTGATCGGCGGGTGCCGACCACGCGGCACACCAGGTAAATGGCGAATGAGATGGTGGTGACGAACACCGACGGTGGCAGGGCGGGTGCCAGCGACAGGATAATGCCGCCGACGGCTGCGACCACACCGAACAGGATCGACAACCCAAGTACGGTGGTGGGATTCGAGGAGATCCTCATCGCCGCGGCAGCGGGCGTGATGAGCAGCGACATCACCAGCAGGGCGCCGATGATCTGCACGCTCTGGGCGACGGCAGCGCCGAGCAGAACGGCGAACACCACCGACAGCAGTTGCATCGGGACACCGCGCGCTTCAGCAACCCGCGGATCCGTACTGGCGAACAGCAGTGGCCGGTAGATGACAGACATCACCGCGACGACGATGACCGTGGTGATCACCACGGCTGCAACACCTTTCGCGCCGGCGTTGACGGCCTGACCGGTGAGGAGGTTGAAGCCGGTGCCGGTGCGCCCGTAGAGCGCGATGAACAGCACGCCGAGCCCGAGGCCAAAGGCCATCACCACCCCGATGACCGAATCGCGCTCACGCACACGGGTTCCGAGCAGTCCGAAGATCACCGAGGCGATCACCGCGCCGATCAGTCCTCCGAGGTTGACGCTGAATCCGAGCAGCAGGGCGGCGGCGGCGCCGGTGAAGGTCAGTTCGCTGGTGCCGTGGACTGCGAACGACATCTGCCTGCTCACGATCATCGGACCGAGCAGGCCGCCGAGGACGCCGAGCAAGGCCGTGGCGAGCAGGGCCTGCTGGACGAAGCCGTACCCCAGCAGGTTGGCGGTTTCGCCGAAGTTGAAGAAGTCGGACCAGGTCGCGCTCACTCGGAGGCCTCTGAGGTGCCCGCGAACTGTTGCTCGGTGAGGTGATGGTCGCCGTGGCAGGCGGACTCGTCGGCGCCGACGACGATGAGCCGACCCTGGACGTTGAGTACGTCGACCCGGGTCTGGTACAGCTCGCTCAGCGTCTCCGACGTCATCACCTCTTTGGGTGTGCCGATCCGGAACCTGCCATCGACGAGATACACGACGCGGTCGACGTACGGCAGGATCGGATTCAGCTCGTGGGTCACGAACAGGACCGCGGTGCCATGGTCGCGTCGTCGCCGATCGATCAGCGCCGCCACTCGGCCCTGGTTGGCAGGATCGAGGCTGAGCAGCGGTTCGTCGCAGAGCAGCACCGTCGGATTCCCGGACAGAGCCTGGGCCACGCGTAGCCGCTGTTGTTCGCCGCCACTGAGCAGGCCCAGTGGGGCATCGGCGAAGTCGCGGGCGTCTACCTGGGCGATGGCGTCGTCGACCAGCGCCATGCGGCGTTTGCGGTTGCGCCAACCCACTCCCCAGGCCTGACCATCCACGCCGAGGCCGACCAGGTCACGGCCCCGCAGCGGTACACCCTCATCGTGGGTCTGCTGCTGCGGGATGTACCCGATGGTGCTGTCGCCTCGACGCAGTGCCCGGCCTTCGACGGTCACCGATCCGGCATCCAGTTCGTACTGACCGAGCAGGGTTTTCAGTAGCGAGGTCTTGCCTGAGCCGTTCGGTCCGAGGACTGCGACGAACTCTCCACGAGCGAGGGTCAGGTCGAAGTCGTCCCACAGCACCCGATGCCCGAACGACAGTCGGGCGCCGCTGATGGTGACGGCGGCGGGCCGCTGCTCGCCGAAGACGGGAGCCGGTACGGGCTGGGTCATCTGTTTGGCTGCCTAGATCAAGTGGTGCTGGATGGATCGGGGATTGCTGGATCGATCACGGAGTGCTGGGCGCGCCAGACGCCAGGGCGGACGTCAGCGTCTCAACATTAGCCCGCTGCCACGCGATGTAGTCGGTGACTCCGGCAGGAAGGGTTTCGGTGAAGTCGACGACCGGCACACCGGAGGCGCTCGCGATGTCGAGTAGGCCCTTCGCGCTCTCGTCGACCGCCTGCGTGTTGTAGACGAGTGCCCGCACCGAGCGGTCACGGAGCAGATCCTGGGTCGCGGCGACATCGCGTGCCGACGGCGACTGCCCGGCTTCGACAGCGTCCTGGAACCCGGCGGGAGTGACGTCCTCGAGACCCGCTTCTGCGAGCAGGTAACCCGCGAGGGGTTCGGTCTGTGCCACTCGAGCACCGGAATCGGTGGCCTTGATCGCTGCGAGTTGGGTCTGGAGGTCGGCGATCTGCTTGTTGAACGTCCCCGCATTGTCGCGGTAGTACTGCTCGTTGGCGCTGTCTTTCTCCGACAGCGCGTTTGCGATCTTGTCGGCCACGTCGCCGACGACCGTCAGGTTGTAGAACACGTGCTCGTTGACCGCGCCGGGAGCGTGGTCGTGGCCCTCTTCTTCGTGAGCCTCGCCCTCGGCGTGGTCGTGCCCGTCGCCCTCGGAGTGCTCAGCGCCCTCCATCAGGTCGAAAGCGTTGACGACGATGGCGTCGGGGCCCTTCGGGGCCTCTTCCATGTACGCGTCGTAGTGACCACCGTTGAGGACCACCACGCCTGCGTCGGCGACCTTGGCGGTGTCCTTCGCGCTGGCCTCGAACTCGTGCGGATCGCCGGCCGGGGAGGTGTAGAGCGCTGTGACCTGCGCGTGCTCGCCGCCGATGGCCGAGGCGACCGCACCCCAGACGTCGGTGGACGCGACCACGTCGACCTTGCCGTCGGAGGTGGTGCCCGCGTCGTCGGACGAGCATCCGGCAGCCACCCCGGTGGCCAGGGTCAGGGCCGCGGTGACCCCTAGGAATCGGGTCCAGGTGCGCATGGGGAGGAACCTTTCACGTCGTGTGTCGGCGCTTCGCGCAGGGCATTGCAGCGAACTCCGCCGAACAGACGCTAATGATAACCGTTACCGACAGGGATGCGAAATCAGTTCGGGCCGAGGACTGACGGAGTCACGAAACGGCGCACCAGCTCGCGTTCCTCGGTGGCGTCGGCGCCCGGTGTCATCAACAGCGACAGAATCACTCGCACCACGAAACGACCCTCCAGGTTCGATTCGGTCCCCGGGTCGGCCGTGGTGTGATCAGCTGCGCTGCTCCCGTCCCCGTCGTGCACGAATGCGACCGCAATCCGGTTCACCAATGCCGACGATGCTCCCAAGGCGCCGGCGAGCGCAGCGGATTCGGGCACGAACCAGGTTCGCAGCACGGGATCTGTCCGCACACCCTCGACTGCCGCCAGAATTGCCTCGGTCATCCGCTCGTGGACGTCGACGACACCGGAGACCTGATGGGCGACCTGTTTCGCCAGCGTCCGCGCTTCCCGCTCCACGTAAGCCAGGTGCAGGTCGGCCCGGGAGGCGAAGTAGCGGTAGAGGGTCGCTCGTGAACACCCGGCGGCAGCGGCGATCTGATTCATGTTGACCGGCGCGACACCATGGGTGAGGAACAGCTCGGCGGCAACGTCGAGGATCCGATTGGCCGCCATAGCGGCCCGATCGTCGCCGAGCCAGGTGGGCGTCCCTGAAGTCATTGACCCACAGTATGGTTCGGTGACCCCGGGTGGAAGTCCAGGGTGAGTGGTCGGCGAACGTAATTCCCTGGGGCATAGGTGACCGACGCCGGATCGATCGTGTACTCGGGGCATCGCGCCAGCAATTCCTCGATCGCGATTCTGGTCTGCATCCGGGCCGCGGCAGCTCCGAGGCAGTGGTGACCGCCGCGGCTGAACGACAGGATGTGGCGGGGTCGGCGATGGATGTCGAGTAGCTCGGCGTCGGCGCCGTAGGCGCGCGGATCCCGGTTCGCCGACCCGTAGGCGAGCAACACCTTCCGGTCGGCCGGAATGGTGCCGCCGTCGAACTCGACGGGGGTCGTGGTGGTGCGGGCGAGACCCTGGACGGGGGAGGTCAAACGCAAGAACTCGTCGACCGCGTCACCGACCAAGGCTGGATTCGCCGCCAGTTCTGCCCGCTGGCCCGGGTTTTCGGCGAGCAGCTGGGTCGCACCGCCCAGTACGCCGGTGGTGGTGTCGTTGCCGCCGGCGACCATGGTGAAGGTGAAGGCGAGGATCGACAACAACCCCTCGGTGTTGCCTTCCTCGCCCGCTCCTGCCGTCACCAGATGCGACACGGTGTCGTCACCGGGGTGCTCGCGGCGGTAGGAGACGAGCCGGCCGAAGTAGGCCATCATCTCCATGATCGCCTCGCCCGCGCTTTTGCCTGCCTGCGCGAGATTCGAGGTATCCGCACCGACAACGGCCTCGGTCCATCTGTCGAACGCCGCGCGATCCGACTCCGGCACACCGAGATAGTGCGCGACCACCATCGAGGGGAGCGGTTTGAAGAGGTCGGCGACGATTTCGCCGCCGCCTGATTCGATGAGCTGGTCGAGCCGGGCGGTGACGAACTCTCGCACTGCCGGTTCGATGTCGGCGACTTGTCTGGGGGTGAAGCCGCGGGAGACCAGTTTCCGGAAATCCGTGTGCTGTGGCGGATCCTGCATGACCATCGGCGGGTTGTCCACCAGGCCGATGCTCTCGAGTTCGCCGTAGGTGACGGTCAGCCCCTTGGTGGAGGTGAACGTACGCCAGTCGTCGGCGGCGCGCGTCACGTCCGCGTGCCTGGTGAGGACCCAGAAATCCCTGTCGGGATCGTCGGTGTGGACACGGTGCACAGGGTCGTGGTCGCGTAGGTCGGCGTACATCTGCCAGGGGCTGCGCCATGACTCGCCGGAGCACAGGCGGAAAGGTGCAAGGTTGGACACTTCAACGGTCATGTCTCAAGAATGAGACAGATCGCCTGAAGTGTCAATGTTGTCGAATCAGGCCTTCGTCACCGCAGACAGTGAATCGTCGAGCATCTCCATCGCGCGGTCGAGGTCGTCGTCGCTGATGTTCAGTGGCGGTGCCAGTCGGAAGATGCCGCCCATCCCGGGCAACTGGACGATGTTCATGTGCAGACCGCGCTCGAGGCACGCGTCGGTGACCTGCTGGCCGAGCTGGTCGGCGGGCGCTCTGGTCTCCCGGTCGGACACGAGTTCGATGCCCTGGAACAGTCCGCGACCGCGGACGTCGCCGATCACGTCGTGCCGCGACTGCAGCTCGAGCAGATGGTCGCGAAGTCTTTTCCCGGACCGGGCTGCGCGATCAACGAGATCGTCGCGCAGCACCACGCGCAACACGGTCGAGGCGACGGCGCCTGCAAGTGGGTCGGAGACGTGCGTGGTGAAGAACAGATACCCCCGCTCGTGGCAGCGTTCTTCGATCTCGGCGGACGTCACGACCGCGGCTACCGGCAACCCGGCACCCAGTGTCTTCGACAGCGTGATGATGTCGGGCACCGCGCCGTCTCGCTCGAACGCGTACATCGCTCCGGTGCGTCCGAGCCCGGTCTGCGCTTCGTCGACGATCAGGAGCATCTCGCGCTCGGTGCACTTCGCCTTCAGTGCGGCCAGATACCCGACCGGCAAATCGATGAGACCGCCCGATGAAACGATCGGCTCCACGATGCATGCCGCCAGCGAGCCCGCGGACTGCTGGTCGATCAGCGCGAACCCGTAGTCGAGTTCGCTCTGCCAATCGTGATCGCCGCCGGCCGTGCGGAATGGTGACCGGTAGGCGTTGGGGGTCGGCAGCGTGAAATTGCCGGGAGGCGGCGGCCCGTATCCCTTACGGCCTGCAGAGTAAGTGGCGGCGGCCGCACCCGAGGTCATCCCGTGCCAGGAGCGATCGAACGACACGATCTCGTATCTGCCGGTGTACAGCTTGGCCATCTTCAGTGCGGCCTCGTTCGATTCGGCGCCGGTCGAGAGCAGCATGACCTTGTCGAGTCCGTCGGGCAGCGTTTCCGACAGTGCCCGGGCGAACTCGACGACGGGGCGGCTGAGCATCCCACTGAAGAGATGGTCGAGGCTCGTCATCGCGGTCTGAACCGTCTCGACGATCTCCGGATGACCATGGCCCAGTATCGAACTCATCTGGCCCGAGGTGAAGTCGAGAATGGGTTTGCCGTTCGAGTCGTACACGTAAGAACCGCTGGCGCGCTCGATGATGCGGGGCGTGAACGTGCCGCCGTAGCGGATGATGTGGTCACGGGCGGTCGACCAGAACTCGTCCATTCAGACAGTGTGCGGCATCAGTGCACCCGGCGGGATCTGACCGAACTTGCCGGCGTTGAAATCTTCGACCGCCTCGACCAGCTCGGCCTTCGAGTTCATCACGAATGGTCCGTACTGGAAGACCGGCTCGCGGATCGGCTGGCCGCCCAGCAGGAGCACTTCGAGGGCGGGACGGTTGGAGTCCTGGTTCTGAGCTGCTGCGAGCGAGATGCGGTCGCCGGGCCCGAGCACCGCGAGCTGTCCCTGCTGGATCGGGTTGTCGACGGGACCGACCGTGCCGCGTCCGGACAGCACGTAGACGAGTGCGTTGAAGTCGCGATTCCACGGCAGGTCGAGAGCGGCTCCGGGCTGCAAAGTCGCGTGGGCCAGAGTGATCGGTGTGCGGGTCGAACCGGGGCCGCGATGGTCGCCGACGTTGCCGGCGATGATGCGGACGAGTGCGCCGCCGTCGGGGGAGCTGACCAGTGTGGCCTGGTTGCCCTCGATGGCCTGGTACGCCGGATCGGTGAACTTGTCGCGCTTCGGCAGGTTGACCCACAGCTGGACGCCGTGGAAGAGGCCGCCGCTCTCGACCAGCTCAGCGGGTGGGGTCTCGATGTGAAGGATCCCCGAACCAGCGGTCATCCACTGGGTGGCGCCGTCCTCGATCATCCCGCCGCCGCCGTGCGAATCCTGGTGGGCGAAGCGGCCGTCGATCATGTAGGTCACGGTCTCGAAGCCGCGGTGGGGGTGCCAGCTGGTGCCCTTGGGTTCGCCTGGCTCGTATTCGACCTCACCCATCTGGTCCATGTGGACGAAGGGGTCGAGGACGGTGGCCGGTACGCCGGCGAACGCCCGGACGACGGGGAATCCCTCGCCTTCGTGGCCACGCGGGCCGGTGGTCACCGTGCGCACGGGGCGCTGGGTGTCGGCCGCGACCGAACCGGCGATGCGGGGGAGGGTCAACGTATCTGCGCTCACAGCGGGCATGAGGTGCTCCTTCGAGGCTGGAAGTTCTTACGATCACTATAACCGGACCGCGGTCCGATTTGTTCCGATCGGCCTCCGGTCGTCGGCGTCACCTGTGCTGACGGGCTGCAGGATTAGTGTGGACCCATGGGCACCTTCACGCGCCGGGTCGCCGCCGGCGACGGTACGGACATCGCATACCGGGTCACCGGCCCCGCGGATGTCGCCGCAAGCGCCGGCGATGTACCGACATTGCTGCTGATCCACGGGTGGGCGCAATCCGGCGCTTGCTGGGGTGACGGCCTGATCGGAGACCTCGCGGCCCGGTGTCGCGTGATCGCGATGGACCTGCGCGGCCATGGGGGTTCGGACGTGCCGGCGGTCGATCGGTTGACCTCCGAAGACTTCGGCGGTGACGTCGCGGCAGTGCTGGCGGCCGAGGTGCCGTCCGGCGGGCCGGTGTTCCTGCTGGGCTGGTCCTACGGCGGTCTGGTGATCTGCGACTACCTCGCTCGCGCTGACGCGATCGCGCCCGCCGGGCTGATCTTGGTCGGCGCCATCACGTCCATCGGGCGCGGCCAGGCGGGCGGCCGGGTTGGGCCGCAGATGCGGGCAGCACTTCCCGATGCCTACTCCGACGACCCGGCGACAGCGGTGGCTGCGCTGCAATCGTTCGCCGGCGGACTGGCCCCGGCCGGTCAAGGTGCTTGCGTGCAGCGGCTCCTGGGTACCTCACTCACCGTGCCCCCACAGATCCGCGCCGGCTTGTTCGCGCGGGAAGCCGCCAACGACGCATTGTTGGAGCAGTCAGGACTGCCGATGTTGCTGATCCACGGGACGGCCGACGCGGTAGTGGACATCTCCAGCGCCGAACATCTCGCCGGGCTCGTGCCGGGTGCGCTCACCCGGTTCTGGGACGGCGCGGGTCACGCGCCGTTCCTCGACGACCCGGATCGTTTCGCCCGGGAGGTCGATGAGTTCGTCGCGACGAAGGCCGTTGCAGGTGGTGTGAGGTGACCGGATTGCTGCCGCGCCGCGTCGCGCTGATCTCGGTACACACCTCGCCGCTGGCCCAGCCCGGTGTCGGGGATGCGGGCGGGATGAACGTCTACGTGTGGCAGACCGCGAAACGTTTGGCACAACGTGGAGTCGAGGTGGAGATATTCACGCGGGCAACATCTTCCACCGACGACCCTGTGGTGACTGCGGCGCCGGGAGTGACTGTTCGCAACGTGGTGGCCGGACCCTTCGAGGGACTGGACAAACGAGACCTGCCCACTCAGCTCTGTGCCTTCACGGCCGGCGTTCTGCGGGCAGAGGCGGGCCGGCCGGTCGGTTACTACGATCTCGTGCATTCCCATTACTGGTTGTCCGGTCAGGTCGGGTGGCTGGTGCGCGACCGCTGGGCGGTACCGCTGGTCCACACCGCCCATACCCTGGCTGCGGTCAAGAACGCGTCGCTTGCCGCGGGTGACACCCCCGAACCGCCCATGAGGCAGGTCGGTGAGCAGCAGGTCGTCGATGAGGCCGATCGGCTGATCGTGAACACCGAATCCGAGGCCCAACAACTGATCTCGATCCACGGGGCCGACCCCGCGCGGATCGACGTGGTCACTCCCGGTGCGGACCTCGATTGTTACACCCCGGGCTCGCGAACCCAGGCGCGGCTCGAGTTCGGGCTCGACCCCGACGAGGTCGTGGTGACCTTCGTCGGCCGGATCCAGCCGCTCAAAGCCCCAGACGTCCTGCTCAGGGCGGCGGCGCCGCTGATCCGGCGCGGGCTCGCCGACGGCAAGAAGCTGCGGTTGCTGATCGCCGGTGGACCGTCCGGATCGGGCTTGGATCGCCCCTCGTCGTTGATCGACCTGGCCAGAGAACTCGGTGTCGAATCGTCGGTCACGTTCATCCCGCCGCAGTCGCCGCAGCGACTCGTCCAGGTTTATCGCGCATCCGATCTGGTTGCGGTTCCCAGCTATTCGGAGAGTTTCGGTCTGGTGGCGATCGAGGCGCAGGCAACCGGTGTGCCGGTGCTCGCGGCCGACGTCGGTGGGCTCGGTGTCGCGGTTAAGAACGGCGTCAGCGGCGTGCTCGTCGACGGGCATGACATCGACGACTGGAGCGCGGTCCTGGACAGGCTGCTCGGTGACCTGCCGGGGCTCGAGGCAATGGGTGCCGCGGCTCACCAACATGCGCAACACTTTTCGTGGGATCACACCGCGGACCAGTTGCTCGCCGGCTATGGCAAGGCAATCGAGACCTTTCGCAGCCGCACAGCGCTGCGAACCGCCGCCTCGCCCGGCGCGGCGAAGCTCAACGGCGCAGATGCCGAAGACGATCGACCATTGGCGCGGATCGCCCGCCGATTCGCAGGACGACGGAATGGAGTACGTACGTGACCTCACAGGTGACCACAGATCTGAGCGGAACCATCGAGGACTTCCTCGGTGAGCGGGAATTGACCTACAGTCGCAAGGATTCCGGCGGAAAAGACGCCGACTACTTCGTGATCGAACTGCCGGGCGAGAAGAAACTCAAGACGACCGTGCTCTTGACCGTGGGCCCCCACGGGCTGCGCCTGGAAGCGTTCGTCTGCCGCAAGCCCGACGAGAACCACGAGGGTGTCTACAAGTGGATGCTCAAGCGCAATCGTCGGCTCTACGGGGTGGCCTACACCCTCGACAACGCCGGCGACATCTATCTGGTGGGTAGGCATTCGGCCGACTCCATCACCGCCGCTGAACTCGATCGCCTGCTCGGTCAGACGCTGGAAGCCGCAGATGGTGATTTCAACGTGCTGCTGGAGATCGGGTTCATCACCTCGATCCGCCGGGAATGGGCATGGCGGGTCTCGCGGGGCGAGTCGTTGAACAACCTCAAGGCGTTCGAGCACCTCATCGAGGGGCATGAACCCGGGGGTGTGCGGCCGGATGGTGTCGGAGTGGGCCGAGCGGACGGCGCCGGGGCGCCACCAGCCGGTGGCAGCAGGGCGGAGTCTGTTGTGCAAAACGGGGTGGCGCCTCGTGATCTCGGCGATGATGAGGATGATGTGTCCGATTCGGCGAAAGCCTGACAACAATCATTGGTATGTTCTGCTGCAGAAGTCACCCACGATGCCGGAGGTCAGTCAGCCATGAGTTTCAAGAGTCCGTATCCACCTGTTGAGATTCCCGAGGGCTCGATCTACGAGACGCTTTTCGGCACGATCAGCGAAGAAGATCTGGAGCGGGTCGCGCTCATCGACGCCGGTGCCACCGAGGGCACCACGTACCGGGAGCTGATCGGGCGGATCAACGCGTTCGCCGGGGCGCTGGCAGCCCGGGGGATCGCGGTAGGGGACAAGGTCGCACTGCTGTCTCCGAACACGTCGGCCTTCGCCTTCGCGTTCCACGGCATCCTGCGGGCAGGTGCGACCGCGACCACGGTCAATGCTCTGTTCACCGCACCTGAGATCGCCAAGCAGCTCACCGACTCCGGTGCCAAGATGCTCATCACGATCACCCAGCTGGCCGACGGTGCGAAAGCCGCAGCTGCGCAGGTGGGTCTTCCCGAGAGTGCAGTGATCATCCTGAACGGGCCGGGTGAAGGTGAGAGTCCCAACCCGAACGCCGTCGACCTGCTGGGCGCCGGACTGCCGGCGCCTGACGTCAGCTTCGACCCGGCGACGCACCTCGCGGTGCTGCCGTACAGCTCGGGGACCACGGGCAACCCGAAGGGTGTGATGCTCACCCACCGCAACCTGATCGCGAATGTCGCACAGAGCCAGCCGCTGCTGAAGATGTCGCACGACGACTCGGTGCTCGCGGTGCTGCCGTTCTTCCACATCTATGGCATGACGGTGCTGCTGAACCTCGCGCTGTACAACCGGGCAAAACTCGTCGTGATGCCGCGCTTCGATCTCGTGCAGTTCTTGGAGTCCATCCAGAACTTCAAGTGCAGCTACGTGTTCATCGCGCCGCCGGTTGCCGTCGCGCTGGCCAAACACCCCCTGGTCGACGATTACGATCTGTCATCGATCAACACCATCATGTCGGGCGCGGCACCCCTGGACGAAGAACTCGGCAAGGCCGTCGCGAAACGGCTGGGTACCCAGGTCATCCAGGGTTACGGCATGAGTGAGCTCAGCCCGGTCAGCCACGTCATCCCGGTCGATCCGGGCGACGGCCCGCAGGCTCCGCTGAACTCCTGCGGATGGCCGATCCCGAACACGGTCAACAAGATCGTCGATCCGGCCACCGGCGAGGACATCGGCATCCCGGCCGAAGGACTGAGCGAGCCCGGCGAACTGTGGGTGGCCGGACCCAACGTCATGGTCGGGTACCTGAACAATGACGCGGCGACCAAAGAAACCATCGACGACGACGGATTCCTGCACACCGGCGACATGGCCAAGGTCGACTCCGACGGCTTCGTCTACATCGTCGACCGGCTGAAGGAACTCATCAAGTACAAGGGTTATCAGGTGCCGCCCGCCGAGCTCGAGGCCCTGCTCCTCACCCACGACGATGTCGCCGACGCAGCCGTGATCGGTGTCATCGAGGCGGATACCGGCGAGGAGATCCCGAAGGCGTTCGTGGTCAAGCGCGAGGGCGCCGACCTCACCGGCGAGCAGGTGATCGAGTTCGTCGCTTCACAGGTGGCTCCACACAAGAAGGTTCGTGAGGTCGAGTTCATCGACGCCATCCCGAAGAGCGCTGCGGGCAAGATCCTGCGTAAGGATCTGCGCAAGCCCGTCGCCTGACCCCAAACGCTCCACCAATACGAAGACGCTCCACTTATAGGTGGAGCGTCTTCGTATTTCCGGCGCGTTTGGGGAGGAGGGTGGTCAGGCGTTCTGGGCGGCCTCGGCGTTGTCGTTCGTCTCGATCGCGCCGAGCGACTTCGTCGGCCGCACGTACTTGTTCGGGATGCTCAACGCCAGGAGCGCAGCCCCGATCGCGGCGACGCTGCCGACGATGAACACCAGCCGGAAACTCGACTCCGACGGCACACTCTGACCGCCGCCGAGGTCGATCACCGAGCTGGCGAGGATCGTGGCGAGCAGAGCGGATGCGATCGCCGTGCCGATCGAGCGCATCAGCGAGTTGAGGCTGTTCGCGGCCGCCATCTGGTGCAGAGGCGCCGCTGACATGATGAGTGCGGGCATCGCCGAGTACCCGATGCCGACGCCTGCGCTGACGATGATGTTGGCCACGAGGATCTGCCACGGTTCGGCCATGAGGAAGACCGATGTCACATAACCGGCCGCGATGACCGACGCGCCGATCAACAGCGTGAACTTCGGGCCGATGACGATGTTGAGCCGTGCGGACACCGGCGACAGGAACATCATCATGAGGCCACCGGGGGCCAGGATGAGGCCGGTCGCCAGAATCGTCTCGCCCATGCCGTAGTCGACGAGACCGGGAATGTTCGGGATCTGCAGCAGCTGTGGCGCGGCCAGGCCGATGGCCATCAGCGAGAAGCCGACGAGCACCGACGCCGCGTTGGTCAAGACGATGACCGGTTGCCGAGACGTTCGCAGATCGACGAGCGGGGTCTTGGTCCGCAGTTCGAACCAACCCCAGATGGCCAGCACCGCGACGCCGGCAGCGGTGAGCCCCAGCGTCATCGCACTCGTCCAACCCCACGTCGCACCCTTCGACAATGCGAGCAACAGCGCGACCAGAGCCGCGGTCAGCCCCACAGCGCCGATGATGTCGAAAGTGCCCGGCGACTTCACATGCGACTCGCTGACGAGCGTGAACACCAGAAGGAACGTGAAGGTCGCAAGACCGGCAGACGTCCAGAACAGCACATGCCAGTCAAAGGTCTGCGTGATCCAGGCTGCGACCGGCAGGCCGATGGCACCGCCGACACCCAGGGTCGCCGACATCGTGGCGATCGCCCCGGGGATCCGGGCCGGGTCGAGCTTGTCCCGAAGCAGGCTGATGCCGCAGGGGATCAGGCCCATCGCCAGACCCTGCAGCCCACGCCCGACGATCATCGGGATCACCAACGACGTCAGCGCGCAGATGACAGACCCGACGATCATCGCGGCGATACATCCCAGGATCACGCGACGCTTGCCGAACATGTCGGCCAGCCGCCCGGCAATCGGCATGCCCACAGCCGCGGCGAGCAGCGTAGACGTGATCACCCATGAGGCATTGTCGGCGCTGGTGTCCAGGTATTCCGGCAGCTTGCCGACGATGGGGATCACGAGAGTCTGCATGAACGACGCCAGCAGACCGCCGAAGCACAGCACGGCGATCAACAAAGTCGGGTTCGAGGACTTCTCGGGCGCGGTAGTCATTACTTGCATCATGCATGCAAATGGGAGGTGCAAACAAACCGAGGTGTTGGTTTGGCTCGCTGCTGTGCTGGTCTGGCTCGCTCCGCTCGCGGGCAGTCGGCCCTTCAGCGCGCGCTCTTCCTTCGTCGACTCAGTCGCTGCGCTCCCTCGCTCCTCTGTCCAGAGCACGCGGGGCCGACTGCCGGGTCTCGCTGTGCTGGTCTGGCTCGCTCCGCTCGCTTTGTCGGCGCGGCCATCAGGCGGGAGTTCTTCCCTCTTCTTCGCATTGCTGCGCTCGCTCATCATCAGTCCAGAACACCCGCGGCCGCGCCTCCCGGGGCCTCACATCGCTGCGCTCGCTCAGCCCTTCCGTCGAGCGTGCTGGAGGTGACGGTGCGAAAGGGGGCCTTCAGACGAGCAGACGGGTGCGCAGACGATCGAGGTCGTCCTCGGTCACCCCGCACGCCGCGAGATAGTTCTCGAGCGACTCATATTGCTCGAGCATCGCCTGTTGCGCTGCGGCCAGATATACCTCGTTGACACCGAGTAGATCGTCCGAGATCTCGATGGGCTCGCCCTCGGGCAGTCCGTAGATCTTCTGCATGTGGGCACGTAGAGGTCCGATGCTCGCGTTGCTCTTGAGATAGTCCTCCACGATCTCGTCCCGGGCCACTCCCAGCGCCCCGAGGACCACGGACACCACCCAGCCGGTCCGGTCTTTACCCGCAGCGCAGTGGACGAGTACCCGCCGATCTGGGTCGCCGAGCAACTTGATCACCTGTTCGATGCAATTCATCGCTCCCGGCAGCATCGGCATCGTCGCGTACACCTGCGACAGGTACCGGGTGCGGTTCGCCATGTACTCCTCGCGAGAGATCTCGTGAGGGGCCTTGCCGTCCGGGCGTAGGTCGAAAGGTAGGACGTGGAGTTCGATCCCGTCGGGCAATTTGTCAGAGCCGCTTCGCTCGATCTCGGCTTTGTCGCGGACGTCGAAGATGTCGGTGACACCAAGGTCGACAAGGTCTTGTGAACCGGCTTCGTCCAGTGCGCTGAGCTCTGAACTCCTGAAGAGAAAACCTGAACCGACACAACGCCCTTCGGTCGTCTTCAGGTCGGATACATCGCGGAAGTTCCAGGCGCCGGAGAGCATGGCGGTCAGTGTATGTGGTCGCGGGCGCAGCCGCCCTGGTCGGCCTGTGGAAAACTATTGCTTCATGAGCAACGGAACCCTGATCCTGATGCGGCACGGCGAGAGCACTTGGAACGCCTCCAACCAGTTCACCGGCTGGGTCGATGTCGATCTCACCGACAAGGGCAAGGCCGAGGCAGTGCGGGCCGGCGAGCTTCTCGTCGAGCACCATTTGTTGCCTGACGTTCTGTACACCTCGCTGCTCCGCCGGGCGATCACCACCGCCGAGATCGCCTTGGACAGAGCCGATCGGCACTGGATTCCCGTGGTCCGGCATTGGAAGCTCAACGAGCGGCACTACGGCGCGTTGCAGGGCCTGAACAAGGCCGAGACGAAAGAGAAGTTCGGTGACGAGCAGTTCATGCTGTGGCGTCGCAGCTACGACGTTCCGCCGCCAGCGATCGAAAAGGGTGCCGAGTACAGCCAGGACGCCGACGTGCGTTACGCCGACCTGCCCGAGGTCCCGCTGACCGAGTGCCTCAAAGACGTTGTGGACCGTCTGATCCCGTACTTCGAAGAGACCATCGCGGCCGACCTCAGGGCGGGCAAGACCGTGCTGGTCGCCGCTCACGGCAACTCACTGCGCGCGTTGGTGAAGTACCTCGACGGCATTTCCGATGACGACATCGCCGGCTTGAACATCCCCACCGGTAACCCCCTGCGGTACGACCTCGACGAGAATCTGAAGCCGCTCAATCCGGGTGGTACATACCTGGACCCTGACGCGGCTGCTGCGGGCGCGGCCGCAGTGGCCGCGCAGGGCAGCAAATAGTACGGATTCACGCGCCTCGGTCGTCTTTGGCGACGGAATCCGCACCTCTTCGAACAACCAACGCTGGTGGTCAAAGGTGAGGTCTACCCTGGTTCCATGGCGGGAGAAAACACATCGGGCACCGGGACCGACACGCGTAATTCCACGATTCGGGTGACACATTCACTCGCTCAGGAACGGTACGAGATATTCGTCGGCGACGATTACGTCGGCTATCTCGACTACGTCAGCGAACCCGAACAGGTGTTGCTGACCCATACCGTGGTGCACAGCCAGTTCAGCGGGCACGGATATGCCGCCCATCTGGTCAAATATGTGCTCGACGATATCGCCAAATCGGGTAAGCAGGTGGTGCCGCTGTGCTCCTACGTCGGGTATTTCATCGACAAGAATCCCGAATACGCGGGCATGGCCACCGAAGTGACCCGCTGATACCTCTCGAAATCGGTCGTCGATCGAATCAACATCGTCGCCGGGGCCATTCCGGCGACAATCGGGTGAACAACGCCCCAACTCTGGCGCGCTGACTTGTTACCGGCACCCGATGC
Source organism: Williamsia limnetica (assembly GCF_003217475.1). Lineage (GTDB taxonomy): Bacteria > Actinomycetota > Actinomycetes > Mycobacteriales > Mycobacteriaceae > Williamsia > Williamsia limnetica. Next base: position 218,327 of record NZ_QJSP01000002.1, read on the forward strand.
CGAGCATTCTGCATAGGTGTCATGTTCAGCTGCCCGTAAGATTTGCCTGTGACCGCATTTGTTGTCGCGGGCGTGGCTTTGCTGGCGCTACTGATCGGCGCGACGGCCGGATGGCTCGTCGGCCGCCGCGCAAACCTGTCTCCATCGATCGAACCGGCCGAAACGCTCGCCCCGGTGATCCCGACAGTTCTGCAGCCGACCCCGCCGTCCCCAGCCGCCACCCGGATGACCCGCGCGATGCTCCTCGACCTCATCATCGAAGGCAGCGAGACCGGCATAGCGGTCGTCGACGACGTGCGGGACGTCGTCTTCTACAACGAGCAGGCCGTCCACCTGGGGATGGTCCGTGACCATCTGCTGGATGATTCGGTCTGGGAGCATGCCCGCTTCACGCTGGAGAGCGGAGACAACGGCCGATTCACGTTCGTGCCGCCCCAGGGCACCGGCGCGTTCGTATCGACCGGCCGCGCGCCCGGGCGCAAAATCCAGTCGGTGTCGTGCCTGTCCGAGCTGATCGCCGATGGCGACGAGCATTATGCAGTGGTCTACGGCCATGACGACTCCGAGAACATCCGTGTCGAGGAGACCCGCCGCGACTTCGTGGCCAATGTCTCCCACGAATTGAAGACTCCCGTCGCGGCGATCGGTCTGCTCGCCGAGGCTTTGTTGGAGTCGTCCGACGACCCGTACTCGGTCGAGCATTTCGGTGAGCGCGTCCGCATCGAATCGGTACGCATGGGCAACATGGTGTCGGAGCTGATCGCGTTGTCGCGGCTGCAGGGGGCCGAGCGGCTGCCGGATCTCGAGGACGTCGAGGTCGACGTCCTCATCGACGAGGTGCTGGACCGGGCGCAGATCAACGCCGAGGCCGCAGGTATCAAGCTCACCACCGACGAGGATTCGGGGCTGCACGTCGACGGCGACCACACCCTTCTGCTGACGGCGCTGAACAACCTCGTCGCGAACGCGATCGCCTATTCGCCCAGCGGGACAGCGGTGTCGATGAGCCGGCGGGTGGTCAACGTCGACGGCAGGCCGATGGTGGCCATCGCCGTCACCGACCGCGGGATCGGTATCGCCCCGCAGCATCAGCTGCGGGTGTTCGAACGCTTCTTCCGCATCGACAAGGCACGCTCGCGCGCGACCGGCGGTACCGGGCTGGGTCTGGCGATCGTCAAGCACGTCGCCTCCAACCACGGCGGCGCCATCGAGCTGTGGAGCAAACCGGGGACCGGTTCCACCTTCACCCTCACCATCCCGCTCGCCGCTGCGCCGCGCTCGACGGACGCCGCAGCCAGGGAACCAGACAAGACCGCAATCGTGGTCCACGAAGAGAGAGAACTGAGCCGTTGACACATGTGCTGATCGTCGAGGACGAAGAATCCTTGGCCGACCCGCTCGCGTTCCTGCTTCGAAAAGAGGGTTTCGAGGCCACGATCGTCACCGACGGTAACTCGGCGCTGCCGGAGTTCGAGCGGGTCAGTCCCGACATCGTGCTTCTCGACCTGATGTTGCCCGGCGCATCCGGCACCGAGGTCTGCAAGGCAATCCGGGCGCGCTCGTCCACGCCGGTGATCATGGTGACCGCGCGTGACAGCGAGATCGACAAGGTTGTCGGACTCGAGCTGGGCGCCGATGACTATGTGACAAAACCTTATTCGGCGCGCGAGCTGATCGCCCGGATCCGTGCGGTACTCCGGCGCGGCGGCGATGCGGGCGATGCTATCGACCTCGACGGCGGGCTCATCGAGGCGGGACCGGTGTCGATGGACGTCGAGCGGCACACGGTCTCTGCCAGCGGTCAGTCGATCACGTTGCCGCTGAAGGAGTTCGATCTCCTGGAGTACTTGTTGCGGAACGCGGGCCGGGTGTTGACGCGGGGCCAGCTCATCGACCGGGTCTGGGGCGCGGACTATGTCGGGGACACGAAAACCCTTGACGTGCACGTCAAGCGGTTGCGGTCGAAGATCGAATCGGATCCGGGCAACCCGAAGCATCTGGTGACGGTTCGGGGTCTGGGCTACAAGTTCGAGCCCTGAGTCGTTCATCCGCTGAGAATTCGCGCCACCTGCTTGCGCACGCGCCGGTTGCACCTGGCGCGTACGTCGGCGGATGGCGCGAATTCTCGGGTGGTGAGCTCAGGCCTCTTCCGGGTGCTGGGCGTACTTGATGTCGCCCTCCTGACGCTTGGTGGCAGCGGCGGTGGCCGGGTGGATCGCGATGAGACCGAGCCCTTGACGACGTCGGCAGGCCTTCGCGAGCTCCTCGTAGGCGGCCTCGCCGAGAAGCGCGATCAACTCGGGCCGGTACGACTCCCAGACCTGCTTCGCGCCGATATGCGCGTCAGGGGATCCGGAGCAGTACCACTCGAGGTCAGCTCCGCCGGACCCCCAGCCGCGCCGGTCGAACTCTGTGATGGTCGTCTTGAGTACCTGTTCGCCGTCGGGCCGTTCCACCCATTGCTGCTCGCGCCGCACCGGCAGCTGCCAGCACACCTCGGGTTTGACCTCGAGCGGCTCGATTCCCTTGCGCAGCGCCATCGAGTGCAGCGCGCACCCCTGACCGCCGGCGAAACCGGGACGGTTCAGGAAGATGCAGGCCCCTTTGTGCTTGCGGGTCTTGAGGGCGAGTTCGCCGTCTAGATCATCCTCTTCGAGGTATCCGCGCTTGCCCAAAGGATCTTTGCCCGAGCCCTTTTCGTAGAACTGCCAATCGTCCGGGGTGAGCATCGCCACGCCCTTGGCGAGGATCTTGCGGTCACCGGAGTCGGAGAGATACGCCCCGTGGCTGCAACAGCCGTCGTTCTCCCGGCCCTCGATGATCCCCTGGCACGCAGGGGTGCCGAAGACACAGGTCCAGTGCGACAACAACCAGGTGAGGTCGGCGTTGATGATGTGTTCGGGGTTCTCGGGGTCGACGAACTCGTACCACTCGCGCGGAAAGTCCAGAGGAACTTCCGGGGCCGGGTCGATTTTGGAGGCTGCTTGCACAATCACCAACGGTAGACGCACTAAGTTGTAACCCGTGCGTTTAGGAGTGCTTGATGTCGGCAGTAACACAGTCCACCTGTTGGTTGTCGATGCCCACCGGGGCGGTCACCCGACCCCGATGAGTTCGACGAAGTCGACACTGCGCTTGGCCGAGCAGATCGATGCCGACGGCCGGCTGTCGCAGCGCGGCGCCGACGGGCTCATCGAATCGGTCGACGAGTTCACGAAAATCGCGTACACCTCGGGTTGTAAGCAGGTCATGGCCTTCGCCACCTCAGCGGTACGGGACGCGGCGAACTGCGACGACGTGCTCGAACGCGTTGCAGAGGCGACGGGGGTCAGGGTCGTGGTGCTCTCGGGGGTCGACGAGGCCCGCCTGACGTCGCTGGCGGTGCGCCGGTGGTACGGGTGGGGTTCCGGCCGGATCGTCGCCCTCGACATCGGTGGCGGCTCGCTGGAGCTGTCGAACGGCGTCGACGAGGAGCCGGACGTCGCGTTGTCGCTGCCGCTGGGTGCCGGCAGGCTCACCAGGGAGTGGTTGATGGAGGATCCCCCGGGCCGCCGGAGAGTGGCTGTGCTGCGCGACTGGCTCGATGCCGAACTGGCAGCCGGGGCCAAGGAACTGATCGACGCGGGCTCTCCGGACCTGGCGGTGGGCACGTCCAAGACCTTCCGCTCGCTGGCGCGACTCACCGGGGCGGCCCCTTCCAGCGCAGGACCCCGTGTCAAGAGGACACTGACGATCAGTGGTTTGAGACAGTTGATCGCGTTCATCTCCCGGATGACGACCGCCGATCGAGCCGAATTGGAAGGGGTGAGTGTGGACCGCGCAGGACAGCTGGTGGCGGGCGCACTCGTCGCGGAGGCGAGCATGCGGGCGCTGTCGATCGATACTTTGGAAATATGCCCATGGGCCCTGCGCGAAGGTGTCATTCTGCGCAGACTGGATCTGGAGTCCAGCGATACCGAGCTGCCGGCGGGCGAACGCTAAGGATGGTGAACTAACTCATGGCCAGAGGATCGGATCCCGATTCACGCCCCATCTCGGTTGCCGAGTTGCTGGCGCGTGCCAAAGAGGCCGGCGCGACCGACGTCGCCGAGGCGGCGGCCGGCTCCCCGGCAGCCACCGGCCGTCGCCATCGCGGCGGCAAGGACGGCATCTCGGTCGCCGAGTTGACCGGCGAGATCCCGCGCATCGCCGAGCCCGCAACGCCGCCGCCGACCCGGGACTTCAACTCCGCCGCCGTCTCCGAGCGGGCCGCCGCGTCGCCTCCGCAGGCCGAGGCAGCGGAGACGAAACCCACCCCTGCGGTGTCCGCCGACTCGGCGAAGCCGGACGAGGCGTCATCCGACCGGGCACCTGCCCCGGAACCGGAGCAGGCCGAACCCCAGGCCACGAAGTCGACGGCCGCAGATTCGGACCAGCACTCGGACTCCGAGACCACCGGTGTCATCGCTTCGGTGCAGGCGTATTCGCAGGTCGACGACAACGACCCGAATCGCGATCCCCAGGATGATCATCGGGTGCTCAGTGCCGCCGAACGCGACCGCGAGTTCGAGGCATACCGCAATTTCGAGGACGTCGACGCGACCCCGGCGCCGACCGGCGAGCCGAAGAAGAAGCGCGGCATCCTGGGATTCGGACGCAAGAAGGCGGCCGCTGCTGCGCCGTCCGCACCTGCATCGCCCAGGACCTCTCGAGATCAAGCGGACGATACTGATCACGAAGTGACGCAGCTCATTCCGACGGTCACCGCGACACCGCCGACCCACCCTCCGGTGTTCGCCACGGACGGTCCGCCGCCGCCCGTGCCCGCCGAGATCCCCGAACCGGCTCAGTCGCCTGCGCCCGGTGTCGCACCGGCCACACCCGGCCGCTACCTGCGTTTCGACGTCGACGAGGATTCGTCGCCCACCGGTGACGTCGCGAAGGGTGCCGCCGGTGACGCCGTGAAGGGTACGGGCGCCGGTGAGTCGAATGCCGCGCCGACGCAGGCGGATACCCGCGTTTTCGGTGCGTTCGCGAGCTCAGCTCAGACCGCTCAGACCCCGAAGGTCGACTCGCCTGCAGAAACCCCGACCGCCAAAACCCCGACCGCCAAGACCCCGGCCGTAGAGCCGTCGACGGCCCAGGCACCCGACTCCGGCGCCGACGCCGTCCGGTCCCGGCTCACCGGAGCGACCGTCCAGGACGACTCGCAGGACAGGGCCAACCAGGATCGGGCCGACCAGGATCGGGCCGACCACGGCCGGGCCGGCCAGGCGCCCGCAGGCGACCTCGCCCATGATGACGCGACGCCCGCGGAATCTGCCCAGAAGTCCCCGTCGGTGCAGTGGCTGCTTCTCATCGGCCAGGTGCTGGCGGGATTGGCCGTGGGTGTCGCACTCTTCTGGGGCTTCACCGAATTGTGGCGCTGGAATGTGTATTTCGCTCTCATCCTCGCAGTGGCGGTGATCTTCGGACTGGTCACCCTGGTGCATGTGGTGCGCAAGAGCCAGGATCTGATCAGTACCCTGCTCGCGCTGGGCGTAGGACTGCTCGTGACGATAGGTCCGCTGGTCCTGCTGCTCGTCGCCGGAGACTGAGGAGTCGGTGTCGGAACAGGGTCGGGACGACATCGCGGCAGCCGTGCCAGATCAGTCGCTGCGAGCTGAGATCGCCGTCGGATTGTCGACGGCGTCGGTCTATCCGCAGAACACCGAGGCGGCCTTCCAATACGCCAACGAACTCGGTTATGACGGCATCGAATTGATGGTGTGGGCCGAACCGGTCAGCCAGGACATCGATCGGGTGGCGATGCTGTCCGATCGCTACCACCTTCCGGTGCTGTCCGTGCACGCACCGTGTCTGCTGATCTCGCAGGGGATATGGGGCCGCGACCCCATCGCGAAACTGGCGAGGGCGGTGACCGCTGCCGAGGACCTGGGGGCGGAGACGGTGGTGGTGCATCCGCCTTTTCGGTGGCAACGCAGGTACGCGCGGGAGTTCTCGGTGCTCGTGGCGACCCTCGAAGAGGATTCCGATGTCGCGGTGGCCGTGGAGAACATGTTCCCGATCCGCACCGACAGATTTTTCGGGAAGTACGAGGGCGCGGCCGACCGGATGCGCAAGCGCGGTGGGCCCGGTGCGGCGGTGTCGGCGTACGCCACCTCGTTCGACCCCACCGATGACGGGTACGCGCACTACACCCTCGACATCTCACATGCCGCGACCTCCGGCGTCGACATCCTCGCGATGCTCGACCGGATGGGCGACGGGCTGAGTCACCTGCACCTGACGGACGGGTCGGGGGCAGCCGTCGACGAACATCTGGTCCCCGGTGATGGGTCCCAGCCGTGTGTGCAAGTGTGTAGGCGTCTGGCCGACAGTGATTTCTCTGGTTCGGTTGTGCTGGAAGTCAGCACCAGCTCGGTGAACACCAAAGCGCAGAGACTTGAAATCCTTTCCCGCTCACTGGATTTTGCACGTACACACCTAGAGCGGCCTTGACTTACAGGAGCATCAGGACGTTGTCTGCGCCCACTCTCGACCAACTCAACACACTGCGTACCCACTCCAGGAGTGGCGCAGATCGCATCGAGTACACCGCTGTGATCGATCCTGTGTTCACCATCGGGCCGAAGGTTCATGGCGGCACCACCCAGATGTTGTCCGCGAAGGCGGCGATGGCGGGCTTCGTCGCCACGGCACCCGACGGTGCGCCACCGGCCACCGGTCTCGCGCCGGTCGCCATCTCCACCAACTACCTCGGCGCCCCGGACCCCGCGGAGATCACCCTCAAGGTGTGGGTCCGCAAGCGAGGCCGGTCGGTGTCGCTGGTCGACGTCGAGGTGCACCAGAACGGCCGCAATCTGATCCATTCGACGGTCACCATCGGCTCCCTCGACACCGAAAGCCACTTTTCGGCCCCCACCCCGTTGACCGCGTTGCCGGTCGAGCCCCCCGACGATGTGATCTGGGTCGACCAGAGCCCCATGGGCGACGTCATGCACTTGTCGGCGTCGATCGACGTGGCCATCGAGGCCAACTCGCTCGCATTCATCAAAGGCGAGAAGGCCGACCCCGTCTTCCGGATGTGGGCGCGACCGAAGGAGGGCGTGACCGATGAGCTGTTCGCGGTGCTGAGCGGCGATCTGAGCGCCCCGGTGGTGATGAACCTGCACCTGTTCGGCTGGGCACCGACCGTCCAGCTGACGACCTACCTGCGGCGCATACCGGCCCCCGGCTGGCTTCGTATCCAGGCCTCGAGTTCCGAGGTCGGGCACGGTTGGTTCGAAGAAGACCACCTCGTCATCGACTCGGCGGGCGAGGTCATCGTGCAAACCCGCCAGCTTGCGCTCATCCCGGCGGCGAAATGATCCGATCAGAAACGAGAAAGTGAGCTCATGACCCAGCGAATCGCAATCATCGGCGGTGGAAACATCGGGGAGGCGTTGCTCGCCGGCCTGATCGGATCCGGTAAACCGACCAAGGATCTGGTGGTCGCGGAGAAGTCGCCCAGCCGCGGCAAGGAGCTCACCGAGGAGTACGGCATCCGGGTCACCGACATCGCCGACGCCGTCGAGGGCGCCAACATCGTCGTTCTGGCCATCAAGCCGGGTGACGTGGACGCGATCCTGTCGGTGATCGCCGACGTCGAGGACGTGGGTGAGGTCGAGCGTTTGACCGTCACCCTGGTCAGTGGACTGCCCACCGCCAAGTACGAGAACGCGCTGCCCGCGGGTGCGCCGGTGGTGCGGGTGATGCCGAACACCCCGATGCTCGTGGGGGAGGCGATGAGCGGGGTCACCGCCGGGCGCTATGCGACCGAGGAACACGTGGCGACGGTCGTGACGCTGCTCGAGACGGTCGGCAAGGTCGTCGTCGTCCCGGAAAAGCAGATCGATGCGATCACCGCGCTGTCCGGTTCGGGCCCGGCGTACCTGTTCCTGGTGGCCGAGGCGATGATCGACGCCGGGGTGTCCCTCGGCCTCACCCGCGCCCTGGCCACCGAATTGGCTGGGCAGACCGTGCGCGGTGCGGGCGTCCTGCTCACCGATTCCGGGTTGTCGCCGGTGGATCTGCGAGCCGCGGTGACCTCGCCGGCCGGGACGACTGCCGCCGCACTGCTGGAGATGGAAAAGCACGGCCTGCGACACGCAGTCGCCGAAGGGGTGCGTGCCAGCGCAGCCAAGAGCGAGGCGATCGGTCGCATCGTCTTGTCGGGTCTCGAGTCGTCCTAGCGGGCGCCGAACAGCTGATTTCCACCAGCAAATCGAATCAGTTGCCCACTCACGTCGCTTTAACCCCACCCGCCACGCTAAGCTTCGCTGAGCACGTGCGTGTCTGGAGTCCGCCGGAGGGGAAGCCGAGCGGCCGCGACGCGTGCCCCGGAGGTATGAAATTTTCATGGCATCTGTAAGTAAGCCAGGTGACAACGCCGGTGGTGGAACTCAGTTCCTGACCGTCGCAGAGGTCGCATCTCTGATGCGCGTCTCGAAGATGACCGTGTACCGCTTGGTGCACAACGGAGAACTCCCCGCGGTACGCGTGGGTCGGTCCTTCCGTGTGCACGCCAAGGCTGTGCACGACTATCTCGAGACGTCCTACTTCGACGCCGGATAGAAAACCCCGACTGACAAACTGAGAACTGCTCCAGTTCGGTGGGTCGGCCGCACCCGTGCGGCCGATCGATCGAGCGGGCGATTTCGTCACCGGTGCGCCGGGCGGTAAGGTTTGCAGTCGACCCGTTCGCCGGTGCTCTGGCGCGCGAAGTAAGTGAGCCAGCCTGTGTGGACGGCCAAAACCTGTAGGACCATCCGGTCAGATCGTGAGGAAGTTCCCAGATGGGTTCAGTGATCAAGAAGCGCCGCAAGCGCATGTCGAAGAAGAAGCACCGCAAGTTGCTGCGTCGCACGCGAGTGCAGCGCAGAAAACTTGGTAAGTGAGTTTTCTTTCCTCAGAACCCGCCGCATGTCGGCGGGTTTTGTTTTGTCCGGACAAGTTCGCCACCGGTGCGGGCCGATGTCCGACTCACCGGGTGAACCGTCGGCGGGTTCCGTACGCTGGTCGCCATGGTCGACGGTAGGAATGTGCCAGGGGGTGGGGAGCGCTCCGGCCAAACGCCGCGGGTGGTGCTCGTCACCGGCGCATCGACGTTTCTCGGTGGCTACCTGACCACCAGACTTGCTCAGAACCCCGCCATCGAGCGGGTGATCGCGGTCGATTCACTGGCTCCCTCGAAGGACATGCTGCGGCGGTTCGGGCGCGCCGAGTTCATTCGTGTCGACATCCGCCGGCCCACCATCGCGAAGGTGATCGACCAGGCAGCGGTCGACACCGTCGTCCACGCTGCGACCTCGGTGATGGACACGGTCGGCCATTCGCCCGCGATCAAAGAGTTCAACGTGATCGGGTCCATGCAGCTGTGTGCTGCGTGTCAGCGCAGCCCGACCGTCAAACGGTTCGTCATGCGCTCGACCGGCATGGTCTACGGCGCGAGTTCGGCCGATCCCGCGCACTTCTCTGAAGACACCTCCGCGCGCCGGGAACCGACCGGTGGCTACGCCCGCGACCTGATCGATGTCGAGGGATACGCTCGCGGTCTCGGACGTCGCCGCCAGGACATGGCGGTCACCATCCTGCGCCTGACCGCAATGCTCGGACCGCAGATCTCGAGCCGGATGAGCAAGTACTTCTCGTCGACGATCATCCCGGTCGCGATCGGGCACGAACCGCGTTTGCAGTTCCTCCACGAGGAAGATGCGCTGTCGGTGCTCGAACACGCGACGCTCGCCGGCAGATCCGGCATCTTCAACGTCGCCGGCGACGGGGTGCTCACCCTGAGCCAGGCGGTGCGCCGGTCCGGCCGGATCGCGCTTCCGGTGCCGTCGTCGATGTTGGGTACGGTCGCGGGCGTCTACCGCGGGATGCGGGTGAGCACCCTGCAGCTCGATCAGATCGACTATCTGACGTTCGGGCGGGTACTCGACACCACCCGGATGCGTAGCGAGCTCGGTTTCGGTCCGAAGTACACGAGTATGGAGACGTTCGACGACTTCCTGTCTCGAAAACCTCTGGCGCCGGTGGTGTCGCCGGCGGCGTGGCGCCGTGTGGAGGAATGGACGAGGCAGGCCGCGCAACAGTTGACGTGAGAAAAAATGACCGTCACGATCTGATTTCGATGGTGCCGGGTGGCGCAGAGTTCACCGGGGCGGGGACAATCAAGATGCGAATGAGCAAGCAGCATCACGAGTGGGGTGTCAGGCTTACAGCTTGAGGGAGGTGTGCGCGGTGCCCAATCGGGACCAGACGTCCGATGCACGGACGGCAAAAGTGATCCAGCTCTATTCGAGCTCGCCGGGTCCGGACGGTCAGCCACGCCGTAGGCATCCTTCGCAGAGCAATGGTTTTCCGACGAAATCTGCTGCGTCGCAGCAGAACCCGGTCGGACATCCGAACACCGACGCGTTCGATCAGGCCGCCGTCACACCGATCAGCGCAGACGTCCGGGCCCAGATCGAGGCGGGCCGATATACCGAGGCGGCCAAGGCTTCGTCGTCGCTGCTGAACCTCGACGGCGTTCGTCACGCTCTTGCCGACACCCTCACCGGTGCGGCCGGGTACCTGCGCCAGCGTGTGACCGGCGACTACGAGGTCGACGACTTCGGCTTCGACGCGCACTTCACCGAGTCCGTCTGGCTGCCCGCGATGCGTGTGCTGTTCGACAAATGGTTCCGCGTGGACGTCAGCGGGATCGACAACCTCCCGCTCGAGGGCGGTGCACTCCTCGTCGCCAACCATGCGGGCACCATCCCGATCGACGCCCTGATGACCTCGGTCGCGGTGCACGACTATCACCAGAACCGGCGCCACCTCCGTGTCCTCGCCGCGGACCTGGCCTTCGACACCCCGTTCATCAGCGAGGTCGCGCGACGTACGGGGTCGACCCTGGCCTGTACTGCCGACGCTCAGCGACTGCTGCGCGCGGGAGAACTCACCGCCGTGTGGCCCGAGGGCTTCAAGGGCATCGGCAAGCTCTACAAGGACCGCTACAAGCTGCAGCGATTCGGTCGCGGTGGCTTCGTGACGACCGCACTGCGGGCGGGGGTCCCGATCATCCCGGTCTCGATCGTGGGCTCGGAGGAGATCTATCCGATGCTCAACGACCTCAAACCCATCGCCCGTCTGCTGGGGCTCCCGTACATCCCGGTCACCCCGACGTTCCCACTCCTCGGACCGCTGGGTCTTGTGCCGTTGCCGTCGAAGTGGCAGATCCACTTCGGGACGCCGATCGCGACCGATCATTTCGACGAGCAGGCGGCCGACGACCCGATGGTCGTCTTCGACGTCACCGACCACGTGCGCGAAGAAATCCAGCAGACGCTGTTCCGCATGCTCAGTCGTCGCTCCAGCGTCTACTTCGGCTGAGTGGGGCCCGGGCATGAGCGCGGTCGTCGACGAGCTGGACAGGCGGCTGACGCCGTGGCGTGAGGAACTCGGCACCGACTGGGACGCCTATCGCAATCACGTCCGGCGGGTGCTGGCCTTCTGCGATGAGTTGCACGCGATCTCGTTCCGCGCGCCGCACAGTCCGGTCCCGAGTACCACCGAGGAGTATCTGACCGCCGCGGCCTTCCACGATCTGGGGATCTGGTCAGCCCACACGTTCGACTATCTGCCGCCATCGGTGGAACTGGCGCAGCGGTGGCTCCACGAGCAGGATCGCGTCGACCTGAGAACCCTTGTCACCGAGATGATCTCGGATCACCACAAAGTGCGCAGGGCGGCGTCACCGGCGTCGCCGGTCGAGGTGTTCCGGCGCGCGGACACCATGGATGTCAGCTTTGGTCTCGTGCGATTCGGGGTGCCAAGGCACCGCTATTCGACGATTGTGAAGCAACTGCCCGACAACGGTTTCCATCGCAGGCTCGTGGACCTGACGATCCGGCGCACCCGCGAACACCCGACCTCGCCGCTCCCCATGTTCAAGTGGTGACCCCGCCTCTCCGATGATGGTGGGTTCTGGCGAGGCTCACCTGGGGAAACGCTCGCCACAACCCACCAAAATGGGGGAGCCGGGAGTCAGCGTCGCAGGTGTTTGACGGCGGCAGCAGCGCCACCACCGGCGGCGCCGAGTAGCACGGCCGTCGGAACCCCGATCTTCGCTGCCTTACGCGCTGTCCGGTAGTCCCGGACCTCCCAACCGCGCACCCGTGCGACGTCGCGCAGATCGGTGTCGGGATTGATCGCGACTGCGGTGCCGACCAGCGACAGCATCGGGACGTCGTTGTGGGAGTCGGAGTAGGCGGTGCAGCGTCGCAGGTTCAGGCCTTCACGGATCGCGAGTGAGCGGACCGCGTGAGCTTTGCCGAGTCCGTGTAGGAGGTCGCCGACGAGCCGGCCGGTGAACACCCCGTCGACGCTCTCGGCGACCGTGCCCAGTGCGCCGGTCAGCCCGAGCCGTTCAGCGATGGTCTGGGCCAGCTCGACGGGCGTGGCGGTGACCAGCCAAACTTGCTGACCTGCGTCGATGTGCATCTGCGCCAGGGCGGCAGTTCCTGGCCAGATCTTGTCGGCGATGAACTCGTCGTAGATCTCCTCGCCTACGCGGACCAGCTCCGCGGTGGATCGCCCCGCGATGAAGGACAGGGCTTTTTCGCGACCCTGCGCGACGTCTTCGGAGTTCTCGCGTCCGGTGATCCGGAACTTGGCCTGCGCCCAGACGAACTCCATGATGTCGCGATAACTGAAGTAGTCCCGCGCGGCCAGGCCTCGGGCGAAGTGGATCATGGACGATCCCTGCACGAGGGTGTTGTCGACGTCGAAGAAGGCGGCGGCGGTGAGATCAGGCGGTACGACGGTCGGACGACCGGGTTCGTCGATGTCGACCCCGCCTTGGTCCAGGCGTGGGTCGATCAGGGTGCCGCCTCCGCCGGGCAGGGCACGCTCGCGGAGCTTCGCGTAGGCGGCGTGGGCGCTGGCCTCGCCTGCGAGTGACTGGCGGAGCTCCCCGGCGGACTGCCGAAACCTGCCGACGCGGCTGGTCAAGGGTGACAGCGGGCCCGATGCGGTTGCCGGCCGGGAATCGGCGTCGTCGCCGAGGTCGTCGGCATCCGGGTCGTCGTCGTCCGAGTCATCGTCGGGGGAGTCGTCATCGAGGGTATCGCCGTCTGCGATGTCGTCATCGTCGAGCGAGGGATCAAAGTGGTCTTCGGGTTCGTCGAGGCGGGATCGATCTGCATCGCCGGCGTTGTCGTCGCCCGGAGTATTTGTCACTCGCATCGCCTCCTGTCGTCTCGTTCAGACTAGTCGGTGCCCGGTTGGTGATCGGAGGTCGCCGCGCGGGCGGGCTGGGAACCAACTTGGGCGTGCCTGGAACCCACGCAGGCGCCCCTGTAAGACTGGTGGGGTGATGATCACGTTGCTCACCAGGGCCGGGTGCAGCGCCTGTGCCCAGGCCCGCGCCGACCTCGCCCCCCTCGTCGCCGACTTCTCGGTCGAGTTCGAGGAAATAGACGTCGATGCCATCGCCGACACCGACCCGGGTGTGCGTGCAGAGTTCGGCGACCGGTTGCCGGTGGTACTGCTCGACGGTCGTGAGCACAGCTACTGGGATGTGGATATTCCCAGGTTGCGAGCTGATTTGGCGGGAGCAGCTGGACAGTAGTCCAGACGGATGGACACAAAACCCGGGGTCGAGTTTGTGAATCGATTCACAAGCGGTAACGTGGTGGCGCGAGTCAGTGCGTTCGCGTGCTTGACACAGGCATCACGCCGGTTCGGTGATCCGCAGAAACCCGGGTCCGCAGAGCCGCGGACGGCGTCCAATGAGGAAGACGGTCGGCATGGGGAAGAGTCCTGCAGATGCGGGAGACGACAATCCGAATTCGGGGTCGGCGGGTGGGCCACAGCCCGACATCCCGAGCGCTGCCGTCGCCAGACTCGCTACCTACCTGCACGTGTTGCGCTCGATGAGCGAGACCGGCGCCATGGTCGTCTCCTCCGGTCAGTTGGCTGCGGCCGCCGGGGTGAACTCGGCCATTCTCCGTAAAGATCTCTCCCACGTCGGTTCCGGTGGTGTGCGTGGCGTCGGCTACGACGTCAGTCGCCTCGTGGCCCGTATCGCATTGGCGCTCGGCGTCGAGCACAACCACAATGTGGTGCTCGCCGGCGCCGGTCACCTCGGCAAGGCCCTCATCAACCGGGTGGGCTTCGATCGTCGGGGTATCAAGATCGTCGCCATGGTCGAGGCCGACCCGGAATTGGTCGGCACGTCCATCGCCGCCGCCGAAGGCGAACTCGAGGTCCGCGGGCTCGCCGACATCCGGGCGATCTGCGCCGAGCACCGGGTCGAGATCGCAGTCCTGGCAACGTCGGACGACAACGCCCAGATCACCTGCGACAGCTTCGTCGCCGCCGGGGTGCAGCAAATCCTCAATTTCACGTGCGTGGCTCCCCGGGTGCCCGAGCACGTCTACGTAAGGCCCGTCGACTTCGCTCTGGAGTTGCAGGTGATGGCGTTCAACGCGACGCGCAGACATAGCGCGCAAGCTCAAGTCGTGCAGCGTGCGTCGGCCCCCGGTGGTCGGACGCAATCGAAACAAAGGTCGGTGGGCGTGTGAGTATCTTCCTGTTCGGCATCTCGCACCGCAGCGCGCCGGTGCCGATACTCGAGCGGCTCGCCGTCACCGACATCGATCGGCCGAAGCTGATCGAAGATCTTCTCGACAGCCCGCAGATCAGTGAGGCGATGATCGTCTCCACCTGTAACCGCGTCGAGGTCTACGCCGTGGTCGACGCCTTCCACCCCGCGCTCGAGGCGGTGGGTGAGGTGATGGGCCGGCATTCGGGCATGACCGTCAACGAGATGACCAAATACGCTTACGTCCGGTACTCCGAGGCCGTGGTGGAGCATCTGTTCTCTGTTGCCGCAGGCCTGGATTCGATGGTCGTCGGCGAACAGCAGATCCTGGGTCAGATCCGGTCGTCGTATGCCAGTGCCGATGCCAACCGCTCGGCAGGCCGGGTGTTGCACGAGTTGGCGCAGCAGGCGCTGCGGGTGGGCAAACGGGTCCACAGCGAGACCGGACTCGATCGCGCGGGCGCCTCGGTGGTGTCGGTTTCCCTCGAGCGCGCCAAGAGCGTCCTCGGCGGGGAGATCGGATCGGCCGTCGTGTTCGGTGCGGGCGCCATGGGCGGACTCGCTGCTGCGCACCTCGCGCGGGCCGGTGTCACCGACCTCATGGTGGTGAACCGGACGTTCGAGAAGGCGCAACACCTCGCAGCCAATGTCGCCAAGAACCACGGCGTCGACGCGCGAGCGGTCGAGATGGACGACTTGACGGATGCGCTGGCCGGCGCCGACGTGCTCGTCACCTGTACGGGCACCATCGGCACCGTGGTCGGCGTCGGTGAGGTGCATTCTGCGCTGGCCCGGCGGACCGCTGCGGGACCGCTGGTCATCTGCGACCTCGGATTGCCCCGCAACGTCGATCCTGCGGCCGGGCGGCTCCCGGATGTGCACATCATCGACATCGAGGGTCTGCGCGGCGATGAGGGCACCAAGGCGGCCGACGCCGACGAGGTCGCGGCTCGCGACATCGTGCTGGCCGAGCTCGCCGACTACCTCACCCATCAGCGCCAGGCCGAGGTGACGCCCACCGTGACGGCGCTCCGGCAACGTGCGGCCGAGGTGGTGCAGGCCGAGATGCTGCGCCTCGAGAGCCGGCTTCCCGGTCTCGACGACCCTCAGCGGGACGAGGTCGCGAAGACCGTGCGGCGCGTGGTCGACAAGCTGCTACACGCGCCGACCGTGCGTGTGAAGCAACTCGCGAGCACGCCTGCGGGCGATCACTACGCCGAGGCCCTGCGCGAACTCTTCGAACTCAAACCCGGTGCGGCCGAATCGGTTTCCGCACCCGAGGTCGGTCTTGAACCCAATGCTGCCGGAGACGCAGCGAAGCGGAGCTCGACCAATATCGCAGACGCAGCGAAGCGGAGCTCGACCAATATCGCAGACGCAGCGAAGCGGAGCTCGACCAACATCGCAGACGCAGCGAAGCGGAGCTCGACCAACATCACAGACAATGGAAAGGCCCGGTAGGAATTGAGCGAGTCCAGTCCGAATCCGATCCGGATCGGCACCCGTGGATCCTTGCTGGCGACCACCCAGGCCGGCACCATCCGAGACGGTCTGATCGCCGCTGGGCATCCCGCCGAACTGGTCATCATCAAGACCGCCGGTGACCTGTCTGCGGCGCCGGTCCAGCAGATCGGTGTGGGGGTCTTCACGACCGCGATCCGTCAGGCCCTGACCAACCACGAGGTCGACGTGGCGGTCCATTCGTACAAGGATCTGCCCACCGCCCCCGAGCCCGGGCTCGTGATCGCCGCCATCCCGGCCCGCGAGGATCCGCGTGACGCGCTGGTCGCCGCGGGCGGAAAAGTGCTCGGTGAGCTGCTGCCGGGCGCCACTGTCGGCACCTCCGCGCCGCGACGGGCGGCGCAGCTTAGAGCATTGGGTCTCGGTTTGGAAATCCGCCCCCTACGAGGCAACCTTGATTCTCGGTTGGGCAAAGTCGCCAGCGGAGAGCTCGACGCGGTGGTAGTAGCCCGGGCCGGACTCGTACGAATCGGACGGACCGATGAGGTCACCGAAGCGTTGGATCCGGTTCAGATGCTACCGGCGCCTGCACAGGGCGCCTTGGCCGTGGAGTGCCGCGCAGACGATGCCCAACTGGTGAGCATTCTCGCCGAGTTGGACGATCCGTCCACCCGTGCGGCGATTGACGCCGAACGTGCGGTGCTGACGGCCCTCGAGGCCGGATGTACGGCACCGATCGGTGCATTGGCCGAGGTGGTCGAGTCGATCGATGAGGACGGACGCATATTCACCGAGCTGTCGCTCCGCGCGACGGTCGTTGCCGAAGATGGTTCGGACGCGATCAAGGCCTCGGTGGTGGGTCCGACCGAACGAGCGACCGAACTCGGCCGAGAACTTGCCGCAGAACTGCTGGATCAAGGAGCGAAAGAGCTTCTCTAGAGCCAGCGGGCCGAGCTACAGCCCCACGGGGCAGGAGTGCTGAGCATGAGCCGTACGAAAAAGGCCGTAACCCCTGGTCGCATTCTCTTTGTCGGGGCAGGCCCCGGCGACCCGGGACTGTTGACCGTCCGCGCCCGCACCGCGATCGAGAACGCCGTCACGGTGTTCATCGATCCCGACGTGCCGTCCGCGGTCGTCGACCAGATCGGGGTCAAACCCGGGCGGCAGGCCGAGTCGAAGAACGGGTCCCCGCGCACTGCCAAACCGAGCAAACAAGACCCTAGCGCCGCGGCAGACGGCTCCGATCAGCAGGGTGGCGAACACGACACCACCCCCGCCGACGCCCCTGTCGTCGAAGAGCCGTTGAGCAATGTGCGTCCGGCACTGGGCGATCCGAACGAGGTGGCCAAGACGCTGGTCGCGACCGCCCGTGAGGGTGAGGACGTGGTCCGGCTCGTCGCAGGCGACCCGCTCACCACCGATTCGGTGCTCGCCGAGGTCAACGCCGTCGCCCGTACCCAGGTGCAGTTCGAGGTCATCCCGGGGCTGCCTGCCACGGCCGCTGTGCCGAGCTATGCGGGGATGCCGCTGGGTTCGGGGCACACCGAGGCAGATGTCCGCGGAGAGGTCGATTGGGCGGCTCTGGCCGCCGCGCCGGGACCGTTGGTCCTGCACGCGACGTCGGGCCACCTGGCCGAGACCGCCAGCGCGCTGACCGAGCACGGACTGGCCGCGCAGACGCCCGCTGCGATCACCGTCAACGGCACCACCTGCCAGCAGCGCACCATCGAGGCGACGCTGGCCACCCTCAACGAGAGCGGCAGCGCCCTGACCGGGCCGCTGATCGTCACCATCGGCAAGGTCGTCACCCAGCGCGGCAAGCTGAGCTGGTGGGAATCGCGCGCCCTGTACGGCTGGACCGTGCTGGTGCCGCGTACCAAGGATCAGGCCGGCGACATGTCGGACCGTTTGGTCACGCACGGCGCCATCCCGATGGAGGTCCCGACGATAGCGGTGGAACCGCCGCGCAGTCCGGCGCAGATGGAACGCGCCGTCAAGGGTCTGGTCGACGGTCGCTACCAGTGGGTGGTTTTCACCTCCACCAACGCCGTCCGCGCGGTCTGGGACAAGTTCGCCGAGTTCGGTTTGGATGCAAGGGCTTTCAGCGGCGTCAAGATCGCTTGTGTCGGTGAGGCCACCGCCGAGAAGGTGCGTGGTTTCGGTATCAATCCCGAACTGCTGCCCTCGGGCGAGCAGTCCTCGCTGGGATTGCTCGAGGACTTCCCACCGTACGACGACGTATTCGACCCGGTGAACCGGATCCTGTTGCCGCGCGCCGACATCGCCACCGAGACCCTGTCCGAGGGCCTGCGTGGCCGCGGCTGGGAGATCGACGACGTCACCGCGTACCGCACGGTCCGCGCGGCGCCGCCGCCCGCCGAGACGCGCGAGATGATCAAGACCGGCGGTTTCGACGCTGTCTGTTTCACCTCGAGTTCCACCGTCCGCAACCTGGTCGGCATCGCAGGCAAACCGCATGCGCGCACGATCGTCGCCTGCATCGGGCCGAAGACCGCGGAGACGGCCACCGAGTTCGGCCTTCGGGTCGACGTGCGGCCGGAGAACGCGTCGGTGCCGGAACTGGTCGACGCCCTCGCCGAGCATGCCGCTCGGCTGCGCGCAGAGGGCGCCCTGCCTCCTCCGCGTAAAAAGGCCCGGCGCTCGCGCTCGTAGGCTGGAGGGTATGACGAAACCCTTTGATCGGCCCAGGCGACTGCGCAGTACTCCGGCGATGCGTCGGCTGGTCGCCGAGACATCGTTGGAGCCGCGGCACCTGGTGTTGCCGATGTTCGTCGCAGACGGCATTGACGAGCCGAAGCCGATCAGCTCGATGCCCGGTGTCGTCCAGCACACGCGTGAATCGCTGCGACGTGCGGCGGGCGAAGCCGCGGCCGCGGGTGTCGGTGGCGTGATGCTCTTCGGGGTCCCGGCTGCTGCCGACAAGGACGCAGTCGGCACCGCGGGCACCGATCCCGATGGGATCCTCAACGCCGCTCTTCGTGATCTGCGCACCGACCTCGGCGACTCCACGGTGATCATGGCCGATACCTGCCTGGATGAGTTCACCGATCACGGACACTGCGGCGTCCTGCGCGATGACGGGGTCGTCGACAACGACGCCACTCTCGAGCGCTACGCCGAGATGGCTGTGGTGCAGGCCCGGTCCGGAGCACACGTGGTCGGGCCCAGCGGGATGATGGATGCCCAGGTGGGGGTGATCCGCGCGGCTCTGGACGGCGCCGGTTTCTCCGAGACCGCGATTCTTGCCTACACCGCCAAATACTCCTCGGCCTTCTACGGCCCGTTCCGTGAGGCCGTGGGCTCATCACTGCAGGGCGACCGGAAGACGTATCAGCAGGATCCGGCGAACCTGCGGGAGTCCATGCGCGAGCTGGCCCTGGATCTGGCCGAGGGCGCCGACATGGTGATGGTCAAGCCGGCGATGTCGTATCTGGACGTGCTTCGGAGGGTGGCGGACGAGGCCGACGTCCCGGTTGCGGCCTATCAGATCTCTGGGGAGTACGCGATGATCACCGCCGCCGCCGAGCGTGGCTGGATCGACCGCGACAAGGCGATCCTCGAGTCACTTCTGGGCATCCGACGCGCTGGAGCTGACATCGTGCTCACATATTGGGCGCACGAGGTCGCCACTGCGCTACATTGAACGTCACAGAGGATAAGTGATCGTTCATCGGTGGGGGCTGATGATGCGAATGGGGTTCTGGGGGAACTGCCGTGTCGGATGGATCAAATCGGGTCGAGCACGTCTTCTCGCGCTCGATCAGGCGACGGTGGAGCGCGCAGGGTCAGGTCTCGACGCGAGATGAGCTGTACGCGTTCGTGAAACAGCTACGCGCGGATGGTATTCCGGTCGAGGCGTCCGCAGCGGTGTTGGAGTTCGACGCAGGGGATTTTCGGCGCTGGCTCGCCGGGGATCAGCCGCTCCCGGTGTACGAGGCCGAGACTGCGGAGCGCGTGCAACGTTCCCGTCAGCAGATCAGAAACCACGAGACACGACTGCGCCGTGCCGATCGTCCGGCCGCAGTGCCCGTCGAGGACTGCGACAGTTTGATGCGAGCATTTGAGAGCACGGTCCGCCTTCGCGCGAAGGAGTTGGTGATCGATCCGCCTTTGCAAGCATCCGGTTGGTTCCCGCTGATGCGCCTGCTGGCAGGAGAAGGGGTTCCGGTGGAGGTCAGCGCGACGATCCTCGGCGTCGATGTCGTGGCGTACCGGGACTGGGTCAGCGACCACCGGATGCGGATCGACTCGTCAGGCGATCGATAGCCGGCGCCGGAGACGACCCGGGGTCCGGGGTGTAGGGGCACTAGGCTGGTGGTCATGTCCGTGACACCGCCGCCCTACGGCCCAGATCCCTATGGCGCGCCGCAGCCGGGCAATTTTCCGGCGTCGGCCCAGTCGCAGCAGATCGAGCGGCCGCCACTCGTCAGTTCCATGGCGATCGCCACCGAACTGTGGATCGTGGTGATCATCGCCCAGATTGTTGCTGTCTGCGGACAGTTCACCGTCGCCACCGATCAGATCGATCAGGTGCGCGATGACATGGCGCGCCAGGGCCAGCCGGTGTCCTACGGCTTGGTGGTCACCATGGTGATCGTGATCTCGATCGTGATGATCGGCGGTATCTGCGGAACTCTGACCTGGTTCGCGCGCTCGGGTCGGAACTGGGCCAGACTCGGGCTCGGCTTTCTGAGCTTCTACCTGGTGGTGCAGACGGTGTACGCATTCTTCGTCGCGGGCGCAGACCACTGGTCGATGATCCCGACGGTGATCGGTGGTGTCGCAGCGCTGGGGGCGGGAGTATTGCTCCTGCACCGCGACTCCGATCAATACTGCAAGGACATGGCAGCATGGCGAGCCGAGAAGAAGCGGCCGACCACGATCTACCCGTCCGGCGGATATCCTCCGCCCGGCCAGTACCCGGGGCAATACCAGGGCCAGTACCCGAGCGGCGGTCAGAACCAGCAGTATCCCCAGCAGCCGTACTACGGCCAGCAGCCCGGGTATCAGCCCCAGCAATATGAGCCAGGGCAATACCAGCCGCCGACGTCCCAGAACCCCCAGAGCTCCCCGAACCCCCAGAACTCCCCGAACCCCCAGAACGAGTCCGACACAGGAGAACGCAAGTGAGCACCACGCCCGTCGATCCGGCGGTCCCCCCGAAACTCGTCACCAGGGCGTACTGGCTGTGGATGGCCGCAGGTGTTCTGCTGGCTGTTTACGGCCTGGCCATCATCATCGTGAGTCTGGTGGCGAGCGGCGCGGGATTCGTCGTGTTCGGCGTCTTCTTCGCCGCCATCGGCGCCGGTCTGATCGTGCTGGCCCGCAAAGCCTTCCCAGGTGATCCCCGCTGGCGGTCGGCGTTGGCTGTTTTCACCCTGATGCTGGTCGCGCTCGGAGTGCTGGCGTCGCTTCTGGTGGCGCAGGTCGCCGCAGCGCCGCTGCTGTTCAGCCTGTTCGCCCTGGTCGGATCGATGATGGCCTACCGGCCCTCGGCAGAGCCCTGGTTCGCCGAAAAATGAGCGGGGAGGACCTCGGTGACGATGACTTCGCCGCCGACGACGAAGGCGTGGACGAGGGGGAGGTCCTCTGCGCCGAGTCGGGCGGCGCGTGGTGGGTGGTCGCCATCGGCCCGGTGCTGTGTCTGATCGTGCTGATCACCGAGATCATCGGTGGAGGCAGGCTGCATTGGCCTGCGCTGCTGGTGTTCGCCCTCGTCATCGGTGGGTTCTCGCTGGTGCAGGTCTATGCGGCGAGGACACACGTGAGCATGATGCTGACCGAGCGGTCGCTGCGCCAGGGTGCGCAGACGATCCTGCTCGACGAGATCGCTGAGATCTACCCGGAGAACAACAGTCCGGAACCCCAGAAATGGGAGAGCGCACCGGCTCTCGGTGAACTATCGGCGGTTCCCCGCCGTCGCAAGGGCGTCGGGATCAAGATGACCAGCGGAAAGCTGGCTCAGGCCTGGGCGAGAGACGTCGACCATTTCCGCTCCGAGCTCACACAGGCCCATCAGGCGATAGAGCTAGGCCTCGGCCCCAGAAAACGCGCCCCGCACCCCGACGAAGACTAGGTCGGGAGGCGAGGCCGCGCGTGTTCTGGACGAACGAGGAGCGAGCGCCAGCGATGCGAGGAGAGAGGAAGAACTCGCGCCCGATGGCCGCGCCGACAAAGCGAGCGGAGCGAGCCATTCAACACAGATCAACCCTGGTCAGGGATCATGACCGTCTTCAGTAGCTCTTCCGGGACAGCAAAGGCGTCGACGAGGGTGCGGGCGTGTGGTCGCAGGGCGAGGCACAGTTCGTTGACGCCACGGCGAATGGCCTTGGCGCGTTCCACCGAGACGTGCCGGTGCATCAGGAACCAGTCGAGGTCGTCGTCTAGGGCCGAGTACACGAACAGGTCGCACACCTTGCCGAGGAGTTCGGTGCCCGCTTTGCTGTCGCAGCGATCGATCGCATCGACGAACGCCTCGAGGACCACTCGTTCGGTGTGAGCTGAGCCGACTTTGAGCAGGTGGTCCTGGGCGCCGTTGAACACCTCGAAGGGGTCGTTGTCGTCGTCGGTCGCGCGCCGGAGGCGGTTCGCGCAGGTGCGGATGAGGTGGTCTTCGCGGTTGCGGAAGAGCCGGATCTGCGTGCCACGGTTGGTGAGATCGGATTGCTCGGGATCTTCGTCGGAACCGTCGATCAGTGTCTGCACCACCTGGCGGGCCGCGGACTTCTCGAGGATGACGTCGCGTGCCATCCCGGCGATGAACCGTGCCCACCCGACGGTGTTGAGACCGCGCACATCCTGGGCGTACGCCGACAGCAGTTCCTTTGCCACCAACTGGGTGAGGACGGTGTTGTCGCCTTCGAAGGTGGTGAACACGTCGATGTCGCCGCGCATGATCGAGAGCTGGTTCTCGTCGAGATAGCCTGCGCCGCCGCATGCCTCGCGACACACGTTGATCGTGTGGGACGCGTGCCAGGTGGTCATCGCTTTCAATCCGGCTGCGGCGCCTTCTAGTTGGCGTTGGCGATCTTCGTCGAGATCTTCCGCGGACTGGAGTTCGTGTAGCTCTTCGATGATCTCGTTCTGTGCGAACGTCAGCGCGTAGGACTTCGCGATCAGGGGCAGCAGCTTGCGCTGGTGGGCCAAGTAGTCCATGACGGTGATCTCGTCGGTGGAGTCGGGGGACTCGAACTGCTTGCGCGCCAACCCGTACCGTGTGGCGATGGTCAAGGCTTTGCGACCTGCGGCACCCGCCGTCGCGGCCACGCTGACGCGGCCACGGATGAGGGTGCCGAGCATGGTGAAGAACCGCCGGTTCTCGTTTTCGATCGGCGAGCTGTACGTGCCGTCTTCTGCGACATCGGCATAGCGATTGAGCAGATTGTCGCGCGGGATCCGCACGTGGTCGAACTCGATGCGTCCGTTGTCGACTCCGGCCAGACCGCCTTTGTAGCCGTCGTCACTCGTGGTGACACCGGGAAGGTCGTTGCCCTCGTCATCGCGGAGCGGCACCACGAAGCAATGGACGCCGCGGCTCGTCGGTTCCTCGCCCGGGCCGCCGGTGACCAGCTGAGCAAACACCGCAGCGACCTTGGCGTGCTGCGCGGCCCCACCGATGTAGTCCTTGCGGGCGAGATGGGTCTCAGAGTGGATGATGAACTCATCGGTCGCCGGATCGTAGGTGCCTGTGGTTTGCAACGCTTGCACGTTCGAGCCGTGCCCGGTCTCGGTCATGGCGAAACAGCCGAGAAGGTCGAGGTCGATGAGGCCCGGAACCAGCGTCTCGTGGTGACGAGCGGTGCCGAGATTCTCGACGGCGCCGCCGAACAGCCCCCATTGGACTCCGGCTTTGACCATCAGGGACAGGTCTGCGTAGCCCAGGAGTTCGATGGCACTGATCGATGCGCCGATGTCGCCGGTGCCGCCGTGCTTTTCCAGGAAACCGGACCTCGGGAACCCGTGCGAAGTCAGCTCTTTCATGATCTCCAGCATGCGAGCGCGCGCTTCGTCCAGAGTTCGCGACGGATCGGGAAGGAACTGCGCGTGATTCAACTGCTCGCGCACCGTCTCGCGGGTGGTACGCCAGCGGCCGTCGAGCGCAACC
This sequence comes from Williamsia limnetica, assembly GCF_003217475.1. Lineage (GTDB taxonomy): Bacteria > Actinomycetota > Actinomycetes > Mycobacteriales > Mycobacteriaceae > Williamsia > Williamsia limnetica. The sequence goes on from NZ_QJSP01000002.1 coordinate 242,527, forward strand.
CTGAGGTTGTCGACCAGCAGCTCGACGTCGTCAGATGTCTCGGTGGCCGGTAGGTCGGCGGAACTGGCTTCAATGGCAGTCATGAAACCGAGAATACCCAGCGCTTCGGCCCGCAATCGGTGATACGTGTAGATACGCGTCACACTCAATAGGCGGGGTTATGGCGCGGCGGAGTTCATCTCACCGCCGGTTGACCCCCGGCTACGTCCCGGCCGGCGCGCCGATGGTGATCGCGTCCAGTCGTTCGCCGATGAAGTCTCCGGCGATCACAGGCGGTCGACCGGCTTCCACGCCGATCGGGGGTTGTAGCGGGGTGACCACGGCGTCCTGATTGAGTTCGTAGAAGAAGATCAGCGAGACGAGGTCTTCTTCCGGTGCCTCGGTCGGCGGTGGCAGGACGCGATGCCGTCCTGCACGCCAACGGCCTGCAGTCCAGTACTCGAGCAGGTCGCCGATGTTGATGGTCAACGCGGCGGGGTCGTACGGCGCATCTGCCCAACCACCCTCGTCGCTGTAGACCTGCAGTCCACCGGCACCCGGTTCACGGTCGAGCACCGTCACCGTGCCGAAATCGGTGTGCGGCCCGATTCGGAACTGTCCGTCTTCCACCGGACCGGTCTGCGTCAACGCCGGGTAGTGATTGATGTTCGACGTCCACGTCGCGTTGTCGGCAAGACCGAGAAAGGGATTGGCCGCATCGGTCAGTCCGAGTGACGCGGACATCAGTGCCAGCAGGTCGTCGGACAGCGCCTTCATCTGACGGCAGTATTCGATGAACAGGTCGCGGAGCCGCGGCACCTCCGTGGGCCACACGTCGGGCGGAAACCACAGGGCGTCGATGGCGGGGTCGCCCACCGGGGTCTGGGCGCCGCAGTTGTACGTCTCTTTGAGGTCGGGCGGGGTCTCGGTCCCCTCGGCGTAGCCGTTGGCCTCCATGCCGGGGCCGATCCAGCCGCGGCCCCCGACGGCCACCGCGTACTTGGTCTTCACTTCGGTTGGCAGTGCGAAGAATTCGCGTGCTGCGGCGCGAAGGGCGCCAGGTAGCTCAGGGTCGATGCCGTGACCGGTCACCAGGAGAAAGCCTGCCTTCTGCAGGCTCTCGTCGACGGCGGCGCACATGGCCGCGGCAGCCTCGCCGCCGGCGCGCCACTGTGAGATATCGACCGTCAGAACCGGACTGCTCACTCTGCGACTCCGATGTCTTCGTTCCACAGCAGGGGATTGAGGTCGATGAACGAGGCCATCATCGCGATGCAACGCGGGTCGTCGAGCACGGTGACCGCGACCCCCAGCTCGGTGAGCCAGTCCTCGCCGCCCTGAAACGTGGTGTTCTCGCCGATGATCACCGAGCCGATGTTGAACTGGCGGATCAGTCCGCTGCAGTACCAGCAGGGTGCCAACGTCGTGACCATGATCGTCGACCGATAGTCGGTCTGCCGTCCGGCGTTACGAAAAGCGTCTGTCTCGCCGTGGATCGAAGGGTCGTCGTTCTGGACACGAAGGTTGTGGCCGCGGCCGAGGAGAGTCCCGTCCGAGGCGAACAGCGCCGCCCCGATGGGGATACCGCCCTCGGTCAGGCTCTGTTGGGCCTCGGCGTAGGCGGTCTCGAGCAGCATGGTCGGTGAAACATCGGTGGATACCGTCATGTCCTCAACCGTGCCCGTCTCGCGGGATGTCGGCAACTGACATAGTGTCGCGGTGCAACCGTAAACCGGCGTGCAATCCGTCGGGCATTCGTAGAAGGGCCGTCGCAGTGGTGTTGACCTTGCGTGAAGTGTTGGATCAGCATCTGCGGGCAGCCGATCCTCAGGTGCTCAGCGGCCACGATGCCCTCGACAACGAGGTCCGCTGGGTACATTCCAGCGAGATCTTCGAAATCGGTCCGCTGTTGTCCGGCGGGGAGTTGCTGCTGACGACCGGCCTCGGACTCGCCGGCGTGGATTCTGGAACCCGAAGGCACTACATCCGCGAACTCGCGCAGAGAGGTGTCGCGGGAGTGGCCGTGGAGCTGGGCCGCACCTTCGACCAGGCGCCCGGTGAGATGGTGAGGGAGGCGTCGTCGGCGCGATTCCCGTTCATCATCCTGCGCACGGTGGTCCCGTTCATCGATCTGTGCCGGGCGGCGAACACCGACCTGGTATCGCGGGAGGTTGCCGCGCTGCGTAGGCGCAGCGAACTCGATTCGGTGTTGCATGCCGAGATGGCCGCGGGTGCGGGAGCGCCCGCGATGCTCAAACGTATTGCGGCAGCTGTCGGTTGCCCACTGGTGCTGCTGGGCAAGGGCAATGCCCTGATGGCGGCCGAGGGCCTCGACGACGATCACTCGGCGTGGCAGGCGGTGGACGCACAGGCGGCGTCGGTACCGGTCGGGATGCGTGGTGAGGTGATTGCGACACTGGTCGCCGGCCCGGGATCGCCGCTGGCCGCAGAGGATGTGTTGACGCTTCTCGGAGTCGGGGCGGGCCCGCTGGGTGTCACGCTCTCGTTGACCCGTGAACTCGCCGGACTGCCGCATCGTGCGGCGTCATCGCTGGTGTCGGATCTGTTGGAGCGCCGCATCGATCGCCGATCGGACTTGGTGATGCGCTGTGGCGCGGCCGGTTTCCGGCCGGCCCGCAGCTCTCGGATCGTACCGGTTGCTGTCGACGTTCCCACGCCGCGGATGGCTTCACGACTCACGGCTTCTGTGGTCAAGAACCTTGCGGCGCAGTCGATGCACGCCCAGGTGCATGCGACGTCGTACGCGTTGATCGCGACAGGACGCCCCGATCGCGACGACGTCGCGTTGATCGTCGATGCATACCGGGAGTTCGCCGATGAGGCGACCGTAGTCGTCGGCGATCCCGTCTCGATCGATGCGGAGCAGCTGTCGACGTCGCTGCTGCGGGTACGCCGCGCGTTGTCGCTGGCGGTGGCCGATAGACAGATCGAGGCCGGAGGAGGCGACGCTGTGACATCGACGAGGGCATTGTCTGCAGATCTCGCGGTGCAGACTCTCGACACCGCGGTCCTCGGCGACCTCGTGGCTTCCATCGCCCCGGTCATCGCCTGGGACACCGAGCACGGTTCGGAGCTGACCCGCACTCTGGAGGTGCATCTGCGGCACGGGTGTAGCGCCACCCGATCTGCTGCGGCCCTCAACCTCGGCCGGCAGAGCCTGTATCAGCGTCTGGAGCGGATCCGCGGGCTGATCGGATTCGACTTCACCGGTGCACAGACATACCCGGGATTGCTGCTGGCCCTGCGCGCACATCGCGCACAGGGCCGCAGTACTCAGTAGATGATGACGGTCAGATGTGGGCGTAGTCCCGATTGACCTTGTTGCGGCACAACAGGACGTAACCGCCGAACGCGATGAGGAAGCCGATGAAGAAGGCGATGTCGCCGAGTTCAGGGACCGCTTCGGCCACCCATCCGACGTAGCGTTCCTGATTGGCGAACAGAGCCACCGACACGACGAGCGCGACGACGAACGAGACCAGGCCACCCCAGTTGGTGTACTTGGTGTCGTAGAGGAGTCCGGCGACCGGCCGTCCCCGGCGGAGAAGTTGGTCGGCGAGCACGATGCCGAGCCACGGCCCGATCCAGTAGGCGACGATCAGCAGGAACGTCTCGTAGTTGGCGGCCGCGTCGGCCAGTGCCCACCAGGCCACCAAGAACCCGACGACGCCGAACACCGCGGTCACCACCGCGCGCTGGATGCCGACGGACATCGTGAAGCCCATGGTGACGAAAGCCATTGCGCCGGAGTAGAGGTTGATGGCGTTGGCGGCAACTGCGCCGATGGCGATCGCGAGCAGCGTCAGATTGGCGACCCACGACGGCAGCGATCCGGTGAATGCGTCGGTAGGACTGAGGTCTGCGTCGGCGCCGATGGTGACCGATGCGGCGCCGATCGTCATCAATGCGGTGGTCGACACGAACAGGCCGGACGAGGCGAAGAAACCGGTCTGGAACTTCGAGACGTTCACGGGCAGATAGCGGGTGTAGTCGGCGGCGTAGGGGGTCCAGGCCGCGGTGTAGCCGAATGCCGCACCGAGGGTGAGCAGGAAGCCGCCGAGCCCGGCACCGCCGTCGGCAGCGGGCATCCCCAGATCGGCATCACGGAAGATGAAGATACCGGCCAGCACGAATACCACGGCCAGAACCGGAGCGGCGAGCCGTTCGAACCCTTGCACCAGGTTGTGCCCGCAGAAGGCGAAACCGGTTTGGGCGAGCACGATGATGATCAGCGCGAGTACCGACGGCAGCCCGAACAGGGTGTTCAGGGCCAGTGCGCCGCTGACACTATTGGTTGCGAACCACCCGACGCCGCACATCACGGTCATGAAGGCGGCGGGAAGGATGTTGCCGCGGTAGCCGAATCCGAGGCGGCCCAGCACCATCTGCGGCACACCGTGCAGTGGTCCACGGGCGGACAACACGAAATGCGCGAGCGCCCCGAGCAGGTTGCCGATTGCCATGGCGGCGATGGCCTGCCAGAAGCTCAGCCCGAAGTACAGCACCGCGATGATCCCGAGAAAGATCGTCGCGAACTCGAGATTGGGTGCGGTCCAGGTCCAGAAGAGTCCGCGCGGTTTGCCGTGTCTGGCTTCGGGTGGGATGAACTCGTTCCCACCCGGCTCCACTGCGAGGACCTTGTCGCCGTAATTGCCCAGGGCGGCCTCCGGGGCGTCAGGAGTCGTTCGTGGAGTCGTCGATGTCATGGCGCAACAGTCCCTTGCCGGAGGTGTCGGCGGCAACTGACAGATCGTCCGTTCGCAGCATCCCGTGGCCATCCGTTCTGTCCGAAAATGGTGGGTTCTGGCGACGACGACCTGGTCGTTTGATGGCCAGAACCCACCATCATCGGGATGCGGGTTGCTGTTGGGTGATGCAGTGGACGCCGCCGCCGCGTTCGAACAGTGGGCGGGCGTCCACGGCGGTGACGGTGCGGCCGGGGTAGACCTCCGAGAGGATCGCCGCGGCCCGCGCATCGTTGGGATCGTCGAAGCTGCAGGCGATGACTCCGTCGTTGACCACGAGGTGGTTGATGTAGCTGTAGTCGACCGGGCCCTCATCGTCGGTCAGCACGGTCGGTGCCGGGACGCCGATGATCTCCCAGCCCGGTTCGGCCTCGGCGATGAGTGCCTTGATGCGGGCGCTGACCTCGAAGTCGGGGTGATCCGGGTTCTGCTGATCGTGGACCAACACGACTCCGGGCGATGGCATCGCCGCGACGATGTCGACGTGTCCGCGTGTACCGAACTTCTCGTTGTCTCGGGTGAGTCCGTGCGGCAACCAGATTGCGCGGTCGGCGCCGATGGTGCGGGACAGTTCGGCTTCGACCTCGGTCTTGGACCAGAGCGAGTTGCGCCCTTCGCCGAGCTGGACCGACTCGGTGACGAGCACGGTGCCGTCGCCGTCGACCTGGATGCCGCCGCCCTCGTTGATCATCGGCGAAGCGATCAACTCCGCCCCGGACAGTTCGGCGATCAGTTTCCCGACGTGCTGGTCTTTGTCCCACTGCGCCCACGACGCGGCACCCCAGCCGTTGAAGATCCAGTCGACCGCGCCGAGTCGGCCGTCGTCGCCGAGCACGAACGTCGGTCCGATGTCGCGGGCCCACGCGTCGTTCAGCGGGGCCTCGACAATGTCGATGTCGGCTGAAAGGTACTGGCGGGCGACCGAGATCTCACCGGGATCGACGATCATGGTGACCGGTTCGAAGTCGAGAACCGCATGTGCGACAGCAGCCCACGTGCGTCGTGCCTCGTCGCGCGCCGAGTCGGTGTCGCCGAGCGAATAGCCCTTCACCGGGTAGGCCATCCAGACCTTGTCCTGCGGTGCACCCTCGGCGGGCATCGTCCACTGCGTCATGTGAGGGCGATGTACTTGGTGGTCAGGTATTCGTAGATGCCTTCGGATCCGCCTTCGCGGCCGATACCCGATTGTTTGACGCCACCGAATGGCGCAGCGACATCGGAGATCACCCCACGGTTGACTCCGACCATCCCTGATTCGATCTTGTCGGCCACCCGGAGTGCCCGGTCGAGATCTTGGGTGTAGAGGTAGGCGGCCAAGCCGTATTCGGTCGCATTGGCGGCTGCGATGGCTTCGTCCTCGGCAGTGAAGGTACTGATCACGGCGACCGGACCGAAGATCTCGTTACACACGATCTCGGCGTCAGCGGGCACCTGATCGAGCACGGTGGCCGGGTAGAAGCATCCTGCATCGTCGGCCGGAAGACGCAGCGAAGCGGAGCTCGACACATTTTCAGGGTCGGCGCCGAGCCGGACCCGCGCGCCGTCGGCGACCGCCTTCGACACCGCCTCCGCGATCGACGTCTGCTGTTTGACGCTGACCATGGGCCCGAGCGTGGTGTCGGAGTCGTACCCGCGGCCGAGCACCATGGCCTTCATCTTCGCGGTGAGCGCTGCGGTGAACTCCTCTGCGATACCTTCCTGCACCAGAAAGCGATTCGCTGCAGTGCACGCTTCTCCGCCGTTGCGGGTCTTGGCGGCGAACGCGCCCTCGACGGCCTTGTCGACGTCCGCGTCGTCGAAGACGAGGAACGGGGCGTTGCCGCCGAGTTCCATCGACGTGCGCTGGACGTTCTCCGCGGCTTGACCGATCAGTGTGCGGCCGACCGGTGTCGATCCGGTGAAGCTGATCTTGCGGACCCGCGGGTCGGCGATGAGCGGGGTGCTGACCTCAGCGGATTTGCTGGTCGGGAGCACCGAGAGCACGCCTGCCGGCAAACCGGCCTCACCGAACAGTTTCGCGAGGTACAGCATCGTCAGCGGTGTCTCGTGCGCGGGCTTGACGATCATGGTGCAGCCTGCTGCCAACGCGGGCCCGATCTTGCGGGTTCCCATGGCCAGCGGGAAGTTCCAGGGTGTGATGGCGAACGCGACTCCGACCGGTGCATGCGTGACCATGATGCGCCCGGTACCCCCGGGGGACTTGGTGAATCGGCCCGCGACGCGTACCGCCTCCTCGGCGAACCAACGCAAGAACTCTCCGCCGTAGTTGATCTCGGCCACCGAGTCGGGCAGGGCCTTACCCATCTCGAGGGTCATGATCATCGCCATGTCGTCGGCGTACTCGCGGATCAATTCGTAGGTGTTGCGCAAAATCTCCGATCGGGCCCGAGGCGCGGTGTCTGCCCATTCCTCGGAGACGGCCACCGCGCTGTCTAGGGCGGTGGCGGCATCATCGGGCGTGGCGTCGGCGATCTGCAACAGCGAGGTGCCCGTTGCCGGATCATCCACGGAGAAGGTCTCTTTGGTCGACGCCGCCACGGAGTCCCCGTTGATCCACAGGCCCGCCGGCACCGTCGCCAGCAGGTCGCGATACTGCGCGATCGGGTCGGTGGAGCTGTCAGTCATGGCAGTGTCCTTTCGGATCGGAATCGTCGTGCCCGGTTGAACCGGAATCGTCGTGATGGCAATGCGAACTCGGGCTCGGTGCGACGTCGAGGGAAGGGTTGCGGTCGAAGAAGCCGAAGGGCTTGAGCCAGAACGACACGGTGTCGGCCGGCATGATCGGCCAATCCTCCGGTCGGGTGATGTGATGGACGCCGAACGTGTACCAGACCACGACGTCGGTGTTGTCGATGCTGCGATTGGCCTTGGTCCATTCGCCGAGGCCGGTGTCGACCGACGACTGGTTGACGAACTCGCCTGCGGGCCAACGTTCGTCGGGGCTGTTCGGGGTCACCCAGACGGTATGCCCGATCACTTGCGCGCGCTGGAAGATCGGGGAGGCGGGGTCGAACATCGATGGGATTGCATCACCGGGTACCAGCTTGTATGACGGATTGGTCCCCAGGCCGTTGGTTGTGTTGGTGTTGACCACCTTCCACGCCCGCTGGGTGGCCCAGTTCATGTCCTGCTTGCCCTCTTCTTCGGTGCGCAGGGGAGTGTTGCGCTGCACCAGGGAGAGCCCGTAGGGGTTGTTCGGGCCCATGGGCTCGATTTCGGTCTCGCTGGCGTATACGGTGTTCTGCGTACCGTCGACGTCGAGATCGAGGCGGGCGACCAGAAAGTGCTGGTGGTAGGGGGCATACGTGCGTTCGTCGACCAGTGTTCCGTGGGGATGGGTGCCGCCCGGGGCGAACGGGGTGGTCACCATGATCCCGGTCGCTCGGACCTCGCACTCGATGTTGCCGTCCTGGTAGAAGCGCCAGTAGACCAGGTACTCGTAGTTGGCGACGGTAACGTGGAAGGAGACGGTGAGGCGCCGCATCCGGCGTACCTCGGCGCCGGCGTCATGATCGACGTGCTTCCACAGGACAGCGTTGTCCTCTTCGTGGATACAGATCGCGTTCGTGATGGTGTATGGCTCGCCCTTGCTGTTGTGGAGCACCGCATCGAGGTAGCGGATCTCGCCGAGGCAGTCGCAGCCGAGTTCGAGTGAGGTGGTCATGAAGCCCAGGCCCCACTCGCCGATGTCGAATGCGGTTCTGCGGTAGTGGTCTTCACAATGGTCGCGATAGGGGACCATCATCTCGGCGAACGACAGTTTGTGCGCGACCGAACGTTCACGACCGTTGTCGTTGTAGCTGATGGTGTGCAGGGTCATGCCCTCGCGGTGATTGAAACCGACCCGCAGCGACCAGTTCTGCCAGGTCAGCTTGTTGCCTTCGAGGGTGAACGACGGTCCTTCGGGCTGGGTGATCTCCAACGGTTTCAGCGGCTCTCGGCGCGAGGCGTTGCGGATCCGTTCCGGGATCCGGGCAGGCACGTATTCGCCCATCACCTCAGGGGGTTCGACGCCGCCGGTGTCCTCGATCTCGAGCAGTTCCATCGTGTTGAGGTCGATGACGCAGTGCAAACCGCTGACGGGATGCGCGTACGGGTTTCCCCCCGCCTCGCCTTTGACCCACGTGTCGGACCAGCCGATACGGCGGTCGCGGTACTTCTCAGGGGCCACCGCGTCGCCGTAGGTCCAGGTGTCCATGAACACGAGCTCGAGGTCGGTGATCCTTCGCTTGGCCAGGGCTGCAATCACATCCGGGTGCTTGCGGAGTACCTCATCGCACTCCTCGAACTCGTCGACCGTGAAGTTGGCCTGTACGCCAGGGATATGATCGAAGGACTCGACGGTGTCCTCGGACAGCGACACCACCGCCTTGTAGGTCGCGTTGCGGCTCGAGTCGAGACAGGTGACGACGCCGCGCCGAGGTGGTTGGGCGCCTCCCGCGCCATAGTCGGCCAGCTCGGCCTTGCTCGGCTCGAGCAGCTCGATGGAGTTGAACCGCCACCCTTCGCCGACCCCGTGGTCCCGCAGCATCAGTGCTGCGGTGGCCCGGAACTCGTCGGCTGAAAAGGGATCCAGGGGATGGAAGGTCGATGCAGTGGTCACGCGTGGGCTCCTACCGGCCGGTGAGATCGTTCAGGGCTTTCTCGAGTACGTCGAGGCCGTCGGTCAACAAGGCGTCGTCGATCACCAACGGCGGCAGCAGTCGGATCACGTTGCCGTACGTGCCACACGAGAGCAGCACCAGACCCTGTGCCAGGCATGCGGCGACCAGCGCCTTGGTGAGCTCCGGATTCGGTTCTGTCCCGCCCGGTTTGACCAATTCGATGGCCAGCATCGCGCCGCGACCGCGGACGTCGCCGATCTCTTCCGTCACCGCCGCCATCGCGCGAAGCCTGCCACCGGCGAGTTCCTCGATGTGGCGGGCGCGGGCGGGCAGGTCCAGGTCTTTCATCACATCCATGGCGGCGAGCGCGGCTGCGCAGGCCACCGGATTGCCGCCGTAGGTTCCGCCGAGACCGCCGGAATGGACCGCGTCGAGCAGGTCCGCGCGACCGGTGAGCGCCGACAGGGGCATGCCGCCTGCGATGCCCTTGGCCATGGTCACCAGGTCGGGCACCACACCCTCGTGGTCGCTGGCGAACCAGGCGCCGGTGCGGGCGAAGCCGCTCTGCACCTCGTCGGCGATGAACACGATGCCGTTGGCTCGCGCCCAATCGGCAAGTGCTGTGAGGAATCCCGGGGCGGGAACGATGAAGCCGCCCTCACCCTGGATCGGTTCGATGATGATCGCGGCCAGCTGATCGCCGCCGACCTGCTTGTCCATCATCGAGATCGCCCGCTTGGCCGCCTCGGCGCCGTCGAGACCGTCGCGGTAGGGGTACGACATCGGGATCCGGTAGACCTCGGGCGCGAACGGGCCGAAACCATACTTGTACGGCATCGTTTTCGCGGTCAGCGCCATCGTCAGGTTGGTGCGACCGTGGTACGCATGGTCGAACGCCACCACCGCGTCCCGGCCGGTGGCCAAGCGTGCCACCTTGATCGCGTTCTCCACGGCCTCGGCACCCGAGTTGAACAGCACCGTGCGCTTCTGATGATCGCCCGGCGTCAGGTGGTTGAGCCGTTCCGCCACCGCGACGTAACCCTCGTACGGGGTCACCATGAAGCACGTGTGGGTGAAGTGGCTCGCCTGCTCGGCGACAGCGGCGGCAACCGCTGCGTTGCCTGCACCGACGGTCGTCACCGCGATGCCTGATCCGAAATCGATCAGCGAGTTGCCGTCGACGTCGACGATGACTCCGCCGTCGGCGTCGGCGGCGTACACCGGGACACTGGACCCGACACCACCGGCGACGGCCATCGCTCGACGGCCCTGCAGCTCTGAGGATTTCGGACCGGGAAGAGCGGTGACCAGGTTCCGTTTCTGGGGCAGCCGGTATTGAGGCTGTGTCACGGTGGTCATTCGATCGAGCTCATCACGTGCTTGATGCGGGTGTAGTCCTCGACCCCGTACGACGAGAGGTCTTTGCCGTAGCCCGAGTTCTTGAATCCACCGTGTGGCATCTCCGCGACCAGTGGGATGTGGCAGTTGACCCACACACAGCCGAAGTCGAGGCCTGCGGTCATCCGGCCGACGGTGCCGTTGTCCTTTGTCCAGACGCTGGAGGCCAAGCCGTAGCTGACATCGTTCGAGAACTCCAGTGCCTGCGCCTCGTCGTCGAACGCCTGCACCGTGACGACGGGCCCGAAGGTCTCGTCCTGCACCAGTGAGTCGCTTTGATGGACGCCAGTGATCACGGTTGGTTCGACGTAGAAACCCTTGTCACCCTTGCGTTTGCCACCGGTCACCACGGTGGCGTGCGGCGGGACCGAATCGAGGATCGAGGTCACCTTGGTGAAGTGGTTGATGTTGTTCAGTGGCGGCACTGTGGTGTCTTTTGCTTTCTCGATCAAAGCATCGACGAACTTGTCGTGGATCGAGGAGTGCACCAGGATGCGGGTGACCGCGGTACAGTCCTGGCCGGCGTTGAAGAACGACGCGTCGCCGATCCCGTCGACGGCCTTGTCCAGATCGGCGTCGGCGAAGACCACGGCCGGCGCCTTGCCGCCCAGTTCGAGGTGGGCGCGCTTGAGGTTCTGCGCCGCCGATACCGCTACGGCGATACCTGCGCGTACCGAACCGGTGATGGACACCATGCTCGGCGTCTTGTGTCCGACGAGGGCGGCTCCGGTGGCGCCGGTGCCGAGCACCACGTTGAGGACGCCGTCGGGCAGGATCCCCTTCGAGATCTCAGCGAGCACCAGCGTCGATTCCGGGGTGGTGTCCGATGGTTTGAGCACCACGGTGTTACCCGCGGCGATGGCGGGACCGATCTTCCAGATCGCCATCATCAGCGGGTAGTTCCATGGCGTCACCTGAGCGATGACACCGACGGGCTCACGCCGCACGTACGAGGTGAAGCCCTCCATGTACTCGCCGGCGGACTTGCCTTCGAGCAGGCGGGCGGCGCCTGCGAAGAAGCGGATCTGGTCGGCGCCGACGGTGACCTCCTCGTCGGCGATCTGGTCATCGGGCTGGCCGGTGTTGCGCGCCTGGGCCGCGACCAGCTTGTCGGAGTTCGCCTCGATGGCGTCGGCGAGCTTCAGCAGCGCGGTCTGCCGCGTCTTCGGCGTGGTCTTTCCCCAGCTCTCGAAGGCTTTCGCCGCGGCGGACATGGCGGCGTCCACATCGGCGTCCGACGAGATGGGCGAGGTGCCCACCACCGACTCGTCGGTGGGATTGACGAGGTCCAACGTCTGCGTGCCGGTGGACGCCACGAACTCTCCGTTGATGTAGTTCTTCAAGATCTGATTCGCCATAACACCAGGTCACTCTCGGTTGAGGTCGGATGGGAGGAAGGTGATGTCTCCAGTCTTCGCCGACGGACGTGCGCGCGGACCTGACAAGTTGTCCAGCTATCTTCGATTGGAACTACTATTTGTCCAATGACCGCGAAGTCTGTGCAGGTATGGGCGTCGAATGAGACCCGGAAAGTCGCGACGACGTGACGACCACGGTGCGGTGGCTGCTCGGCCAGCGAGATCTGCAGCTGACTCTCCTCGGCGGCGCTGCCGGCCAGGACCGGGATATCGATTGCGCTCTCAGTTCGGAGCTCCCGGCGCCGCACGAATGGCTCGCAGGCGGCGAGTTGTTGCTCACCACAGGGCTCCGTCTCCCTGACTCTGCGGAAGATCGCCGCAGGTATCTCACACGTCTCGACGAGACCAAGATCGCCGGCGTCGGGTTCGGTGTCGGTCTCGGCTTCGACGACGTACCCGGCGACCTCGTCGACATCGCCGACGAACTCGGTCTGCCGCTGGTCAAGGTGCCGCTTCCGGTGCCGTTCTCGGCGATCGCCCGGACGGTGCTGGATCGGATCGCGGCGCAGCGATTCGATCAGTTCGTGCGGGCGTCGCACACCCAGCCGCGGATCACCCGGGCGGTGATCGCAGGCGGGATGCCTGCCGTCGTGCGTGAACTCGCCGATGCCATCGAGCAGTCCGTTGTGTTGTTGGACCGGGAGCAGCAGGTGGTCAGTGCTCGACCGCAAGCGTTGTCCGGCGAGGAGTTGGCGTCTGTGCGCGCCCAGATCAGCCGCGATCCCGCGGCGTCGAGCGGTGTCACCATGACCGACCAGCGAGTGATCACCGTGCAGCGGATCAGTGTGGCCGGCAACGTGTTCGGCCATCTAGTTGTACTCGGAGACACCCCACTGGGCGACCTCGAACGGGTGCTGGTCGGTCACGCCACGTCGCTGCTCAGTCTCGAACACGCAAAGCCGGGACAGGTGCTGCGCGATCAACAGGCGCTGCACGCCGATGCGCTGACGATGGCTATGGCCGGGCCACCTCCGGCCGCGGCCCGCAACATCGTCTTGCGGGCCGCTGACCGCGAGGGTCGGGTACGGGCCGCCGTCGTCCAGTACTCCGGTGTCGGCGGTGCCCAACGCGCTGCGGCGTCCATCGCCACCGAACTCCAATCACGTTGGCGTCCTGTGTTTGTCGAGCAGAGCGGTAGCGAGGTAGTAGTGCTGCTGCGGGGAGAGGATCAGCGCGGGTTCGCCGAATCGGTGCTCGGCATGGTCGGCGTCCAGGGCGCGCGAGGCGGTCTCGGAACCGTGGCGTCGGTTGACGAGATCGCCGACTCGGTGCGCCAAGCGCGACTGAGTTGCGTGGTTGCTGCCGAGGGAGAGGTGGTCGACCTACTAGCGCAAGGGTCGGTGCTCTCGTTGGAACCGGTACGCCGCGCCTTCAGCGGCGCACACGACACCGTCCTCGGGCCGCTGCTGGAGTACGACCGCACCCACGACGGTGGTCTCGTCGCGACCCTGCGCGGTTATCTGCTGGCCAATGGCCACTGGGAGTCCGCCGCTGCGACGGTAGGGGTACATCGGCACACGCTGCGCAACCGCGTCGACCGCATCGAGGGTTTGCTTCGGGTCGATCTCACCGACGCCCGGACCCGGGCCGAGTTGTTGCTGATCATCCTCGCCGATCCTCGTTGACCTGCTGCAGCGCAGGTGTTTCGTGACGACGCTCGTTGCTGAAGTCGGAGGATGTGGCAGATCCTCCGACTGTTGTCAGGTCCTCCCGTTGCAGTCGGAGGGTGTGACTGGTGTCGGAGGAAGTGTCAGATCCTCCGGCTTTGCAGGGCTCCCCACAAGACCTGTTCCGCCAGCACTGAAATTGCAGCGTCGATTCACGCGCGCGGCTGCGGACCAGCGGGCCAGCCGAGTTCGACGGTGTCACTGGGAGTTAGAGCGTCGGTGTAACACGGCTCGCGAGAAGTGGGATCGGTGTCGCCATACAGCGGGTCGTACTCAACGGCGTACCAATCACCAAAGACGGAGTCGTACGGAACTTTGCGAGCACCGTGCTGTTCAGCAGGAGGAGAATCTCCAGACCGTCGGTACGACAGGGCGAAGGCTTCCACGAGGCCGTGGCCGTCGGGACGCTGAGATGGGGGTGGGGTCGGGGGGATCCCCGGAGTGGACTTGCAACCAACCACTCGGACGGTGTTGTCTTCGGCGACGTCGACGCTGATCACGCGTCGGTATATGACGCCGTAGGCAGGTGCACTGAAAAGCAGGTCCTCGACATCAGGGGTTCGTCCTGCTGCCAATGCAGGGGCCAGCGCGGCGGCGTACCCGGGATATGAAGCGTCGTAGCTGCCGACGTAGTAGCGCAGTTCGCTGGCTTCTATGAAGGCGCGAATGAAAGTGCCGTCGGCTGAGTCAAGGTCCACAGCGTCGGTTTTCAGCCACCGTTCCTCGTACCGGAGTTCGTCAGGTGTGGGATAGCCACCGTCCCCGGATGGTTGCGCGGATTGAGGCATCCCGCCTCCGCTCGCGCAACTTGTGGCCAGGGCGATGATGAAACCCAGCGTCAGAACGGCGAACCAAGAGCTACGGGTCGGGCACCGAATGGGGCTTTGATGGATCGCATGGGGTCGGAACAGTGCCTCGTCTACTGCGAATTGTTCCCCCACAAAAGCCCCCCCGGCCTCGATCGTCTTCACAAGTCGTAATCCATGCCGGGACGAACCTGATGCCGCGACCCCGCCCACCGGTTTCAATCGCTTCTCACGCACGTGGCTGCGCGACGGCTGGCCAGCCAAGTTTGACGGTGTCGTCGGGGTCAAGGGCGCTGGAGTAGCACATCTGCGTAGAGGTTGGGTCGGTTCTGTTGTACAGGGGGTCGAAGTCGATTGCTCGCCAATCGCCGAATACCGATTCGAGTGGAGCTGCCCGGGGGCCGCGTTGTTCCGATGGCGGGAGCTTTCCTGCGCGCTGGTAAGTGAGAGCATACGAGTGCTGGTATGCGTGTTCGGGCTCGGTCGTGGCGGGAGGTGCTGGTGGAAGGCCGGTCGTCACGTCGCAACCAACGACTCGAACTGTGTTGCCCGGAAGGTTTTCGATACTGACAATGCGGCGATATACAGTTCCGTACGCGGGCCGTGGTTTTCGCGGAAAATCTGTCAGTGACCCTGCCGGTTGAGCTGCTGCTGCGTAGCCAGGGTAAGAGGCTTCAGGACTTCCGGCGAAGAATGCGAGCAGTTGGGCCTCGACGAAGGCTCGAATGAATGTTCCGTCGGTCGTATTGAGGTCGAGTGTTTCTGTCTGGAGCCAACGCTCGTCGTACTTACGCTCTTCTGGAAGGGAATAGCCCTGAACGCCGGCAGTGCTGGTGGCGGTGATTCGCGCTGGCTCAGACGTAGGGTCTGTGCAACTCGACGTGAGCGTCATCAGAACCAGGCTGATCGCCGCGAGCGTGAGTTTAGTAGTGCGTGGGGCGATTCGATGGGTCGGCCGGTATTGGGATCGATGTGTAGTCGATGGTGTCTTTTCCAGGCGCTTTGGCATACTCATCCTCAAATTGGTCCAAGCCCAGCAAGGGGTGCTCGCGATTGAATAGGGTGAAGGTGTCTTCGAATCCTGAAGGATCTTTAGCAATGGCCCCCCAGTCGAGGCGCCCGTCGGCCTTGAAGAACGAATACTGCGTACCTTTTTCTTCGTAGATAAAATAGTCCCGAAACTGTGGGCTTTCGAGTGCGAAGGCCTCGAGCGTCGCATAACGACGTATCGTCGGATCCGTCATCGAATCGGTCTGAACATCGTCGATCGTGAGCGGGTTGCGTGCAAGCTCCCGCGGGTCGTTCGGGATGTCGATCATGTCGAACTTTGCGGCAGGGTTGAGAACGCTCATAGGAGTCGAGACCTCCTCCGGCAAAACGGCACTGAGGATCCCGTAAACGGTGTCGTACTTCAGTGAGTTGACATTGAACTCGACGATGTTGTCCCACTGCCTGTTTGCGGTGAGGACATCCATCTCGGCCAACATGCCTTCTTTCATTGCCTGATCTAGCTGTCCCGCAGCCATACCCAGCGAAGGGCTATCCGGGTCCAGGCCGTACTGATAGGCGAGATGGTTCTGCCACTGGGCACCAGCGGTGTTGATGATTCCGCCGCGGTCGGATCGGAATCGAGGACCTTGAACAGGGTGGACAGATCCGTGACTGAGTCGAGCTCGGTGGCGTACGGATTGACCGTGCTGGTGTCGGGAACGTCAACGAAGTTCGGCAGATACGGCGCCATTGACGCTGCGAGGGTCTGCGTGAGGCCCGGATTGACC
Organism: Williamsia limnetica; assembly: GCF_003217475.1. Lineage (GTDB taxonomy): Bacteria > Actinomycetota > Actinomycetes > Mycobacteriales > Mycobacteriaceae > Williamsia > Williamsia limnetica. Next base: position 258,943 of record NZ_QJSP01000002.1, read on the forward strand.
TCGCCAAGGGACCGGTAGGTCATGGGGTTGTCCTCATCAAGGAGGAAGCCACTGAGTTCGCTTTGATTCTCGATCAACACACCTGCCAGCGCGTCGGCGGATTCTCCGGCGAGCTTGCCCTCATATCCGGGTGCATCTGCATCTTGGCCAATCCAGTCGAAGAAGTTCGTAATCCCGTCGCTGCCCTCGGAGTCTCGTTGTTCGTCGTCCCAGTCGAACGCGAGCAGATTCCGAATCGACTCGTCGGCATCGTAGGCGTGGGTGTCACCGTCGATCTCGATGGATTCTGGCATCGGGGAGTATGTCCCGTGCCCGCGTTCCGTCCCCATTGCGAGGGCATCGTGCACAACCACGTGATCGTTCCCCGCAAGCCCTACCATCTTGTCGAGAGCGCTCTGGAGCTGCGCGAACTTCGCTTCGTTTTCCCAGCCACCAGTGTTCGAGTTCTCGATGCCTGCGCCGGCGATCTCAGCGCTTCGTACGATCAGAGCGCGATCTATGTCAGTGCCCACTTGCGTTTCGGGATCGCCGTGTCCGAGTATGTCGGCTATTGAGTTGAGGTTCTCCAACGTGGGAAATCCGTTCCCGTCGAAGTGCTCATTCTTCGGACCGCCGACCTTTGTATAGCCCTCACGAACCGGGTTCTGCGTCAATGGTTCCCGGATCGAACTGGGTATTTGCGAGAGTCCGCCGTGGATGTAACTCGGCGCGATAGGTAGGCCAGTTGCGTTGCTGACGGTCTGCGCGAACGGATTGTCCACCTGCTGATCCGTCCGCACATGGGGATTCGACAGCAACTGCAGCCCGTCGGCCAGCGCGGCTTTCATCGCTGGATTATTGCCACCGAAGGCGGTGAACCCCTCGAGCCCTTGCTTGTTCAGCTCACCGTAAAAGCCCTGGAGGTAGTCGAATTGGCCTTTGGTGATCACCGCATCGTTGCCTTGGATCAAGGCATCTCGCTGCTCTGGGGAGAGGTCCGTCGCGGCCTCGAACCTGGCCCTCTGTTGCGGAGTGGCTGTGCCGCCGGCGATCGCCTCGACATCACGTGCCGCCTGCTGCCTCGACATCCCCGCGGTGAGCGGAGCGTTGCCCTCGGCATCGCTGAACGCGTCGGCCAGCGCCGTTGCACCGGCCTGATCGTCGATACCCATCTGGTCGGCGAGGGCCTGCAGCGAAATCGTCGAATTGATGGCGTCGTTGACTCGCCGGTCACGGTCGGCGATCAGCTGGTTGTACTCAGCGCTGTCCTCCTCGGCTGCTGCGATGGCGCCCGCGTAGTTGCGCGTCTCGTGGACGGACCAATCGTCGTCGACCCGGAAGTCGTCCTGCTCCAGACCGTCGACGCGCGACAGCGCGGTCGATCGATTCGGCGAGATCGCGTTGGCGGTGTTGTTCAAGATGTTGCCCGCCCGGTCAATGTCGGACCCCAACTTGTTGATCTCAGTCTGATCCGACATCGCACGTTGTTCGCAGGCACGCTGCGATTCCCCGACCCACTTGCCGGCCGCGTCCTGCGCCGCGTCGAGCATCGTCTGAGTGTGTGTCCGCAAGCTGGATGCGCTGTCGATGAGACCGGCCGCCTGCGTCCGCAGTGCCGACAGATTCCAGCCGGTCACGGTGGCCTTCGAAGGACGCCCCATCAGAAGTCGCCCAGCGCGCGGAACCCGTTCGCCGACTCCTCCTCGGTGTCGATCAGCTCGTTACCGGTATCGCTACATGCGTTGCCGATCTGTTCGACGCGGCCCGCGGCCCTACTCAGCAGATCGACCAAGAGATCGTCTTTTCCGGCGCATGCACCCGCCAGAGCCGAACCGCTCATGGCGCTCGCCACCGCTGCGAACCCGGGCGCCACCGTGATCGCCCGGATACTCCCGGCGGTGGTGATCATCGTGGTGCCGACCCCATGAATGGTGTCGACTTCGTCAACAGCGAACAGTTCCCCCACAGCAAGCCCCCCGGCCTCGAATGTTGAACGAATCGTAAACACCCCTCCGATGATGTGCTGTTCTGGTGGCCCTCACCTGGGAAAACGTTCGCCAGAACAACCCATCATCGGGGTTGGGGAGGTTGCATGGGACGGGTCACATCCCAGCGTTTGCCACACTGGAGGTCGTGTCGTATGCCACCGATCGTTCAGCGCAACTCTTCGAGCGCGCGTCCCGCGCCATTCCCGGGGGAGTCAACTCACCCGTCCGAGCCTTCAGTGCGGTCGGAGGGACCCCGCGGTTCATCTCCAGCGCCTCGGGCTACCGATTGAACGACGCCGACGGCAACAGCTATATCGACCTCGTCTCGAGCTGGGGTCCGATGATCTTGGGTCACGCCCATCCGGCGATCGTCGAGGCGGTGCAGAAAGCTGCGACCACTGGACTGTCCTTCGGCGCGCCGACCGAGGCGGAGATCGACCTCGCCGAGGAGATCATCAAGCGCGTGGACCCGGTGGAACAGGTTCGTCTGGTCAACTCGGGGACCGAAGCGACGATGTCGGCGGTCCGGCTCGCGCGCGGTTTCACCGGCCGCACCAAGATCATCAAGTTCTCCGGCTGCTACCACGGCCACGTCGATGCCCTGCTCGCCGACGCCGGCTCGGGCGTCGCCACCCTGGGCCTGCCGACCTCGCCCGGCGTCACCGGCGCCCAGGCGCAGGACACCATCGTCCTGCCGTACAACGATCTCGATGCCGTCCGTGAGACGTTCGCGACGTATCCCGGGGAGATCGCCGCGATCATCACCGAGGCCGCTGCGGGCAACATGGGCGCGATCGCGCCGCACGATGGCTTCAATCAGGGCCTCAAAGACGTCACGTCGAAGGACGGCGCCCTGCTGATCATCGACGAGGTGATGACCGGCTTCCGCGTGAGCAAGGCCGGCTGGTTCGGACTCGAAGGGGTGGCGGGCGACCTCTACACCTTCGGCAAGGTGATGAGCGGAGGCCTGCCTGCGGCCGCCTTCGGTGGCCGCGCCGACATCATGGCCTATCTCGCCCCGGCCGGGCCGGTCTATCAGGCGGGCACATTGTCCGGAAACCCTGTCGCGGTCGCGGCCGGGCTCGCCACGCTGAGGCACGCCGACGACGCCGTGTACGCCGCGCTCGACGCCAATTCCAAGCAACTGGGGGACCTCATCGGGCAGGCTCTGACGGCTGAGGGCGTCGGGCACCGGGTGCAGTACGCAGGCAACCTCGTGAGCGTGTTCTTCACTACTGACCCGGGCACGCCCATCACCGACTACGCATCCGTCAAAAACTCGGAGACCTGGCGTTTTGCCCCGTTCTTCCACGCATTGCTCGACGCAGGGGTGTACCCGCCGCCGAGCGCCTTCGAGGCCTGGTTTGTATCCGCGGCGCTGGACAGGGATGCTTTCGGTGTCATCGCCGATGCACTTCCGGCGGCTGCGACCGCAGCTGCAGGTGCTCGGAAGGAGAATTGATGCAGCAGCGCACCATCGTGCACATGATGCGGCACGGGGAAGTTCACAACCCCGACGGCATCCTCTACGGTCGCCTTCCGGGTTTCCACCTGTCCGACCTCGGCGCAGCGCAGGCCCAAAAGGTCGCTGACGCGCTCGCCGATCACGACATCACCCACGTCTTCGCCTCGCCGCTTCAGCGTGCCCAGGAGACAGCGACCCCGGTCGCGACGTCCCATGGACTCGAGATCATCACCGACGAAGGTCTCATCGAAGCAGACAACACCTTCGAGGGCCTGCGTGTGTCGGTCGGCGACGGCGCCCTTCGCCGGCCCCGGCACTGGGCCAAGCTCCGCGACCCGTTCACCCCGAGCTGGGGCGAGCCGTACATCCAGTTGGCCCATCGCATGCTGGCAGTGGCCAACAAGGCCCGCGAAGAGGCCAAGGGTCACGAGGCGATCTGCGTGAGCCACCAGTTGCCTGTCTACACCCTCCGCAGATTCCTTGAGGGGCAACGCCTCTGGCACGATCCGCGCAAGCGGCAATGCTCGCTCGCCTCGCTGACGAGCCTGTTGTACGACGGTGACGCGCTCGTGGACATCGTGTACTCCGAACCGGCCGGTGCCTCCGATCCGCTTCAAACGGGAGCCTGAGGAGCGCAGTAGATCTTGATGGAGTCCGGCCTCAAGCGCAGCGATGCGCGCATATTGGCCCCTTTGGGCTGGCGACTGTGTTGGTTGATCGTCCTCGCTGTCGCCACGCTGGTCGTCATGACGGCGTGTAGTACCGGTGACGACGCTGTGCGACAGGGCGATACGTTCGAGTTCGTCTCGCCCGGCGGCAAGACCGTCATCTTCTACGATCCACCCGCCGAGCGCGGCACCGTGTCGGACATCTCCGGGCCGGATTTGCTCGACGACAACAAGACGATCAGCCTCGATGATTTTGCCGGTCAAGTCGTGGTCATCAATGTGTGGGGTTCCTGGTGTGGGCCCTGTCGCGGCGAGGCGGCAGCGCTCGAGGAGGTGTATGCCAACACTAAGGACTCCGGAGTCTCGTTCCTGGGCATCGACTTCCGCGACCGCAAGGATTCCGCGCGCGACTTCGTCGAAGACCGCCAGGTGACTTATCCCTCGATCTTCGACTACCCGGGGCGCACCCTGGCCAAGCTCACGACCCCGACCTCGGTGGTCCCCACCACGCTGGTCCTCGACCGCGACCATCGCGCCGCGGCTGTATTCCTCAAGGCCGTCACCGCGCAGGAGCTGCAGCCGGTTGTCGAGCGGATTGCGGCCGAATCGGAGCCGAATCGCAGCGGAGTTCAGCCCGGATGACAGTTGATCAGCAGTGATTGCGACGGCTACGACGAACCTCGCGGGTGTTGGAGAGAGCTTCTCTGACACCGTTTCCAGCGGTCCGCTGTTGCTCGCCCTGGGCGCCTGCATGCTGGCGGGACTGGTCTCGTTCGCCTCGCCGTGCGTGGTCCCGCTGGTGCCCGGATACCTGTCGTATCTCGCCGGTCTCGTGGGTGCCGAAGCGCCCGCGACATCGCCTCGGGAGTCGCGAAAGGCGGGCCGACTCCGGGTGACCGGCGCCGCACTGCTGTTCGTGCTCGGGTTCACCGTCGTGTTCGTGCTGGCGACCGCGTCGGTCTTTGGAATCACCAGCACTTTCGTCCTCAATCGCGAACTGCTGCAACGTATCGGCGGCGTCGTCACGATCATCATGGGTCTGGTCTTCATCGGGCTCATCCCGATCTTGCAGCGTGACGCCCGCTTTCATCCGCGCCTGGTCTCGAACTTGGTGGGAGCCCCTCTGCTCGGTGCGGTCTTCGCGCTCGGGTGGACGCCGTGCCTGGGACCGACACTCGCCGCCGTCATCACCACCGCCAGCGGAACCGAGGGCGCCACCGCGGCCCGCGGGGTGACGCTGATCATCTTCTATTGCCTCGGGCTGGGGTTGCCGTTCGTGTTGCTGGCCTTCGGTTCGGCCTGGGCCCTGCGGGCGGTCGGCTGGATGCGGAACCACGCCCGGGCCATCCAGGTCTTCGGAGGTGTACTACTGGTTGTCGTGGGCGTGGCATTGGTGACCGGACTGTGGGATCAGTTCATCGTCTGGGTCCGCGACGCCTTCGTCACCGACACGGTGCTGCCGATATGACCGCCACCGCGACCCGCTCACCGCAACCGGGCAACGTCCCGCGGCCCAATCCGGTCAAGCGTTACGTCCTCTGGCCTGCACGTAACCTGTGGCGCTCGCTGACGTCGATGCGCACCGCGCTTGCGCTGTTGTTCCTGCTGGCCCTGGCGGCCGTCCCCGGTGCGCTGCTCCCGCAGCGGTCGCTGAACGAGACGAAGACCGAGCAGTACATCGCCGATCACGGTTTTGTCGGCGAGCTGTTCGACAAGATCGGGATGTACGAGGTCTTCTCGAGCATCTGGTTCACCGCGATCTACGCGCTGTTGTTCATCTCACTCGTGGGCTGCCTCACGCCTCGGATGATCGAGCACGCCAAGTCGCTGCGCGCTCGGCCGGTGCCGGCCCCCCGCAACCTCGGGCGGATGCCGCGCCACGAGAGTCACGAGGTCGACGGCACCCCCGAGGAGATCGCCGCCAAGATCAACGGTGGGCTGCGCGGCTGGCGCAAGACCACCCGGACGGTCGAGCGCAAGCAGGCCGACGGCACCGTGGTCACGGTCGTCGAGGTCTCGGCCGAGAAGGGCTACCTGCGCGAGTTCGGCAACCTGGTGTTCCACTTCGCGTTGCTCGCACTGCTCGTCGCCATCGCCGCGGGCAAGATGTTCGGCTACGAGGGCACCCGCATCCTGGTGGCGGACGGTCAGGAAGGCCTCTGCAACACCTCGACCGCGGTGTACGACTCGTTCCGTGCCGGCAACCTCGTCGACGGAACCAACCTCAACGAGTTCTGTATGCAGGTCGACTCCTTCGACGCCGATTTCCTGCCCACCGGCCAGCCCGACATGTACAGCGCGAAGATCCGCTACCAGGTCGGCGGCGACATCGACAACGATGAGTGGCAGGAGAGCGACGTCCAGGTCAACCATCCGCTGCGCATCGCGGGTGATCGGATCTATCTGCTGGGCAACGGATTCGCCCCGACGTTCACGGTGACGTTCCCGAACGGGGAGACCCGGACCCAGACGGTGCCCTTCCAGCCCAACGAACTGCAGACGATGATGTCGAGCGGCGCTGCTCGCTTTGACACCCCCGCGGGGCTCTACCCGAACGAGGACGAGCGCCGCAAGAACCAGATCGCCCTCGAGGGTCTTTTCGCGCCGACCGCGGTTTTCCATGGTGGCCTGATGACGTCGTCGTTCCCGCTCCCGGAAAACCCCGCAGTCGCGATCGACGTCTACCAGGGCGACACCGGCCTCGACACCGGTCGGCCGCAGAATGTCTTCAGCCTCGACGTCAATCTGATCAACCAGGGCCGACTGCTCAAGAAGGAACGCGTCAACCTGCAGCAAGGCGAGCAGACGCGACTCGAGGACGGCACCACGGTGCAGTTCGACGGGTATCAGCGCTGGGTCTCGCTGCAGGTGTCGCACGACCCGGCGCAGAACTGGGTGCTGGTCTCGGCGATCGCGATGCTGGCGGGACTGCTGGTCTCGTTGCTGATCAAACGTCGCCGGGTATGGGCGCGGATCACGCCGCTCACCGAGTCGCGTTTCGGGGATGCCGCCCCGCGAGCCCCCACGTCTGCAGAGGAACCGACTTCTCACAGCCAGGTCGATCCCTCTACTCTGGATGTGCGACGGTCTGTAGTAGAGATGGCCGGACTCGCTCGTACCGATCAGGCCGGTTGGGGTGAGGGCTTCCCCGACATGGTCGCCGATCTACTGGGCCTCGAACGCAAGAACGCCCCGAGCGGCAAGTAGGCCGGCGGCGAGCGGCACGACAACGAAGTGAGAAGGACGCACGAGATGAGCGACTGGGAGAAGGTGGCCGATGGACGTCGATGAGACCCTGTCCCGGTATTCGGATCTGTGCTATGGCACGGCCCTGACCGTTTATGTGCTGGCGATGGTCATGTTCCTGGCCGCGCTCGCGAGCAAGCGACAGGTTGTCGAGAAAGCCGATCAGCTCGTTGCGGCCGGTGGATCGGCACCTGTGGTGTCCGACGACGTCAGGACTCCGGGCAAACTCGAGTCCACAGGCAAGGCACCGCTCGGCGATCGGCTGGCGAAGATGGCCTACGGCGTCGTCCTGCTCGCGACGGCGCTGCAGATCGGCTCGATCGTCTTGCGCGGCTTCGCCACCGGCCGCGCTCCGTGGGGCAACATGTACGAGTTCGTCTCGATCTCGTGCGCTGCGGGCATGCTCGCAGCGCTGGTGGTCCTGCGCAAGCGTGAGTACCGCCCGCTGCTCGGCTTCGTGTTGCTCCCTGTGGTGGTGCTGCTGTTCATCGCAGGCACCTACCTCTATACCAACGCCGCCCCGGTCGTCCCGGCGCTGAAGTCGTACTGGCTGGCGATCCACGTCTCGATCGTCGCCGTCGGCTCCGGGGTGTTCCTGGTCTCGGGCGTCGCGAGCATTCTTTACCTGCTCAAACTGAAGTACCCGAACCCCAGTGACAAATTCTGGGGCCGGGTACTGCAGCGGGTTCCGTCTGCGCAGACCCTCGACCGGCTGGCCTACAAGACGGTGGTGTTCGCGTTCCCACTGTTCGGCCTCGGCGTGATCTGCGGTGCGATCTGGGCCGAAGCCGCGTGGGGTCGTTTCTGGGGTTGGGATCCCAAGGAGACGGTGTCATTCATCGCCTGGGTGATCTACGCCGCGTATCTGCACGCACGTGCCACCGCCGGATGGCGGAACACGGCTGCGGCATGGATCAACATCGCCGGATTCGTGGCGATGCTGTTCAACCTGTTCATCATCAATTTGGTGGTGTCCGGCCTGCATTCGTACGCCGGCCTGTAGAGGCTTACGCCACGCGGTCGTTCTGCTGCTTCTTGACGACCTTGAGAAGTTCGATCACAACGTCGAGTGTGTCCGTCGAGATTGCTTCATGCCGGAACGCCGCGAGGTGGGCGCCGGTTTCGGCCGCCATCTGTACGTACTCGCGTTGCTGTTCCACCCGCTTGAGATCCTCATCCGGATCGGTCAAGAAGTAAGTCACGCTGATCTCGAAGGCGCGGGAGATCGCTTCGACGGTCCGAAATGACGGCGTCTTTGCCTTCCCGGTACGCAACTGCGAGATATAGGCATCGCTCAGGGTGTATCCGAGCTGGTTCGCCTTGAGCGCAATCTTCTTGCCGGTGTAGGGGATTCCGTTCTCGTCGCGAACTGTGTTGAACAGTTCGTTCAGGTGGTCGGCAAAGCTCTTTCCGTCGTGTACAGCAGCCACTTCTCTCACTCCCAGACCTCTGATTTGACTGCGGCGGTGTGCCGCGGTCGAACTAGATTGAGACTCTACCTTTAAAGGTCGCAAAGTGGCTACCGGGATGACCCAACTTATGTTGGGTTGTCAAAGTTAATCCGAAACCGGTTTATAGTGAACTTTCTTGACAGACCTGTCGGCTGATCGTTGGACAGCGGGTCAACGAATACTGGACGCTTGTGCAGGTCAGTCGGTAGAAGTGGGGCGATCTTCGCCGTCTGCCCGATATTTTGGATCTTTATCGCGCGCCTTGCGGTCCAGGTCGTTGAGAAATTCGAGATCGTCATCCGGTCCGACCGGTCCGCGGGGCATTTGGCGTCTCGGCGGGCGGGTATCGCCTTCTCCGCGCCCGGCCACGGCATCCGGGCCGAAGGCGCGCCAGGCCAGGTATGTCAGGGCCAACAGGCCGATGATGGCGAGCAGGTAGATCATTGCGGCACCTCCAGAATCAAAGCCGACAAGCCCAGGCTACTGGAGACGACGTATGCAGCGGCGGAGACGCAGCGCAGCGGAGCTCGACCAGGTTGGTGAGACGCAGCGCAGAGGTGTTGTGGACACAGGCAAACACGCCGTCCGCGATGTGCGGACGGCGTGCTCGGTTGCAGAAAAGCAGCGCTCGACGGAGGGGTGGTGCTCAGGCTCCGTGGGCGGGGGTGCGGCGATTGAGTAGTTCGACGACGTCGGCCTCGCGGAAGCGACGGTGACCGCCGGGTGTGCGGATGGCGCCGAGCAGGCCGGAGCTGGCCCACCGTGCGACGGTCTTCGGATTCACGTTGAACATTGCGGCGACCTGGCCGGGCGTCAGGGTGTGCTGGCTCGCTGTCTGCGGACTCAGAGGCTGGGTACTCAGAGGCTGGGGACTGAGGGTCTGGGGACTCAGGGGTGAGGCTCCGGGGGCGCCTGGGCTGGGCAATCTCGGTCCAAGGGGACTTGCAAAGGTCATCGCTGCTCCTGTCGAGTCTGGCCTTTCGTGCTGCGCCGTGACACCTGACGGTGTCTGTCGATGGCGCATCGTTTGGTACGTGCCGCTCCTGCAGTGCTGCCGGAGACCGCGACTCATGGTTACACCTAAATGCCCAGGTATTCGAATAGTTAGCTATTGGTAAAGGGATTGCAAAGGCGGACGTTTCGGGCTTCCGCGCGGTCGAAGTAAGGTCATGGGCGTGAGCGGAGAAGAGGTCGGACCCCCAGAAGGTCAGATACCAGCAGGCCAGAAACCAGCGGGCGAGAAACCGTCGTCCAAGAAGCGGGCCGCTGCGGCACCCGTGACGCCGTCGCCGGGAGCCGGTAAGCGACTCGCCATGGATCTGGCGTTGTTCACCGGCGCGCGTATCGCCTTGGTCATCGCGCTGGCGGCCGGGATCTACCTCCTCGGGAACGCCGTGGGCATCGATGTGCCGGTTCTGGTCGCCGCATTCTTCGCGGTGATCATCGCGCTGCCCCTCGGGATGGTGCTGTTCAAGGGCTTGCGTGATCGCGTCAACGTCGGCATCGCCACCGTCGACGCCGGCCGCAAGGCGCAACGCGAGAACCTGACCTCGCGACTTCGGGGCCAGGAGAACTCCACGGCTCAGCGTGACGGCAAGTCGAAGGGTTCCGGCAAGTCATGACAACCAGGGGCGGACCGGTGGGCACAGCAGGAGCACCTCGCACACTCGATGTGGATCACCGATTCGACCGTGGCTGGGTCGACAATGCCGTCCGGTTGATCGACGCCGACGCCACCCGTAGTGCAGACACACACCTGCTGCGGTACCCGTTACCGGAATGGTCCCGGTGGGACACCGACGAAGGCAGCACCGGTATCTCGCTGTATCTCAAAGACGAGAGCACCCACATCACGGGATCGCTCAAACACCGCCTCGCGCGGTCGCTGTTCCTCTACGCGCTGTGCAACGGCTGGATCCTGAAGGGGACGACGGTCATCGAGGCATCCTCGGGGTCGACCGCGGTGTCGGAGGCGTACTTCGCCCAACTGATCGGGGTGCCGTTCATCGCGGTGATGCCGCGGACCACGTCGCCGGCGAAGGTCGCGCTGATCGAGCGGCGCGGTGGTCGGTGCCACTTCGTCGACCGCTCGGACGAGGTGTATTCGGAGGCTCAGCGACTCGCCGATGAGACCGGTGGGCACTTCATCGACCAGTTCACGATGGCCGAGCGAGCCACCGACTGGCGCGGCAACAACAACATCGCCGAATCGATCTTCACCCAGCTCGCTCAGGAAGAGTTCCCGGTGCCCACCTGGGTCGTCGTCGGTGCGGGCACCGGTGGCACCTCCGCGACCATCGGGCGCTTCATCCGGTACCGCAGACACGACACGTGGCTTTGTGTGGTCGACCCGGAGAACTCGGCGTTTTTCCCGGCTTATCGCGACGGTGACCCCGATGCGGGGTCGGACGTCGGCTCACGCATCGAGGGGATCGGCAGACCCCGCGTCGAACCATCGTTCATCTCCCAGGTCATCGACCGCATGATGTCGGTCCCCGACGATGCCAGCATCGCGACTGCGCGCCGGGCCAGCGAAACCCTCGGGAGACGGGTCGGCGGCTCGACGGGCACCAACTTGTGGGGTGCGCTGCGGCTGATCGCCGAGATGCGCGCACAGCGGCGAGCGGGCAGCGTGGTGACGCTGTTGTGCGACGGTGGTGATCGCTATTCCGGAACGTATTACAACGACGAGTGGCTGGCCGGTAAAGGGCTCGACCTCGGTCGTGCAGAGGGGATGCTGGATGAGTTCTTCACCACCGGAGAGTGGAGTGAGTGAACAGGCGCAGGTCGTGGGTGCGGGAAAAGCCGCGGGGCGTCCGATGGTCGAAGCGGTCGATCTGGTGCGCGAGTACCAGATGGGCGAGCAACGCGTCCGGGCGCTCGACGGACTGAACCTGACACTGCAGGCCCGGCAGTTCGTCTCGATCGTCGGGCCGTCCGGGGCGGGCAAGAGCACGCTACTGCATGTGCTGGGCGCACTCGACGTACCCGACTCGGGCTCGATCGTCGTCGACGGTCTCGATCTCGGGTCGCTGTCCGAAGAGCAGCAGTCCGAGTTCCGCAGGCACCGAGTGGGATTCATCTTCCAGTTCTTCAATCTCATACCCACCATGTCGGCGTGGGAGAACGTGGCCCTACCGCGCTTGCTCGACGGAAAGTCGTTGCGGTCGGCGAAATCCGAGGCCATCGCACTGCTCGACAGGGTGGGTCTTGGCGATCGGGAGAAGCATCGTCCGTCGGAGCTTTCCGGTGGACAGATGCAGCGGGTGGCCATCGCCCGCTCACTGATCATGAGTCCCCGCATCGTGCTCGCCGACGAACCGACGGGCAACCTCGATTCCCATACCGGTGAATCGATCTTGGAGCTGTTGACCGAGGTGAGCCGCGAAGGCGACGGCAGGCTCGTGGTGATGGTCACGCACGACAACAAGGCGGCCGCACACGCCGATCGGACGATCACCGTGCGGGACGGAAAGATCCAGGAGTGAACCTGCCACGGCCGCTGGGATCTCTCGGTGCGGGATTCACCAGGATCAGGCTCGTCAACATTCGAGAACTGCTCGGTCACCGTCTGCGGGTCACCACCTCGCTGCTCGTGGTCGTCGTGGCCTCCGCGCTGCTCGTGGCGGTGCTGGGCACCTACGGCTCACTGACGGCGTCGGTACAGAAGCTGAGCGCGACCATCTCCGGCACCGCCGATCTCGAGATCGCAGGCATCGTCGACTCTGGGGTGAGCGATGAGCTGATGGGCGAGATCCGTCGTGATGCGCCGGCCGCGAGAAGCGTTGTCCCGCTGATCAACACCCCGGTGTTCATCGACGGTGAGCGAACCACCGTGCTGGGTAGCGACAACAACATCACGTCGATCAGTGGCGGGCTGCGCGATGCGGTGTCGAAGGCGGCGGGCGGTGAAGGAGCCGATCTCACCGCGCTGATGTCGGGCATCAGTGTCGGCAAGGCCACCGGATTCCAGAAGGGGCAACAGGTTTCGATCAACGGTGTCGAGACCACGGTCACCATGGTGATCGACGCCCCGGAGGCGGACACCATCAACGGCGGCCGATTCATCTTTGCCTATCTCGGTCTGGCACAAGAACTGACCGCCCATCAGGGCCGGGTCGATTCCATCCTGGTCACCAAAGAGCCCGGGACCACCACCGAGCAGTTGCGCGAGCAGTTGAACTCTGTGGTCGAGGGCCGCGCCGTCGTGGTCAACCCGGACTTCCGGGCAAAACAAGCCGAGACCGCGAGTTCGGTGACCAGGAACTCGACCCTGCTGGTGTCGCTGATCTCCTTGGTCATCGCAGGCTTTCTCGTGTTCAACACCATGAACATGGCGGTGGCGTCGCGGCGGTCGTCGATCGCGATGATCCGCGCACTCGGCGGCAGGCGCGGTCCACTGGTGGCCGATCTGATCGGTGAGGCTGCGTTGTTCGGCTTGGTGGGCGGCCTGATCGGGGTGCCCGTCGGCGTGCTGGCAGGCCGCTGGGCAATCGGGCAGTTACCGGACGTCTTGTCGTCGTACGGCGCCACAGTGGAGTTCGGGCTGCCGGTGTATGCCGCACCTGCTGCGGTCATCGCGTGCGTGCTGGCTTGTTGCGGCGCAAGCGTGTTGGCGGCGCGGTCGGTGTTCACGGTGTCGCCGATCGAGGCGATGTCGAGTAGCGCCGCGGCCGGCCCACAGTCCGGGCGCGGGGTCGCGGTGAAGGTATGCGCGGTCCTGGGAATCGCATTGATCGTCGTCGGCTGGATCATGGCGAACACGATCAAGGGGCAGGTGGTCGCGACAGCCGGCATCGTGTTCTGTATCGGCATGCTGCTGGTGGCGTTTGCCATCACCAAACCACTGGTCGCTGCGGTCAGTGCCCTGGCAGGCAGGCTCGGCGGTCCAGGAACGCTCAGCGCCGTCAACACCGAACGGGCACCGCGCCGGGCTTGGGCGACCCTGATGACGGTCGCCGTCGCGATCACCGTGGGACTGTGTACCTCCGGTGTCATGAACAACCTGGTGTCGTCGATCACCGCCTCGCTGGACGGACTTGCCGACACCGATTTCTATGTCTCGTCACAGGAGAAGTCGTCGATACCCGACGGCCCGATCATCGACCCGGCGGTCGCCGCCGCGGTGGCTCGGGTACCCGGGGTCGAACAGGTGGTCGGCGGGCAGTGGGCCTCGATCAACGTCGGTGAGTCGCGAGTGATGTTCCAGGGCCTCAATCCCGGCACGTCGGCGCCGTTCATCCGTAAGGGCTCACCGGAGGTGATCGATGAGGTGCTGGCCGGCCGCGGCATCATCATGTCCGGTACTTTGGCGGGCAATCTCGGGGTCACGACAGGCGACGAGGTCGAGATCGCCTCTCCCACCGGATATCACACCCTGCCGGTGCTGCAGTTGGTCGACTACGTGACCGTCAATTCAGGTACCGCCGCGATCTCTCAAGATCTGTTGTCGGAGTGGTTCAACCGACCGGGCGATACCTTCTTGCAGGTGACGGCGGCCCCTGGCGTCGACCAGGAGCAGTTGCGGGGCGAGCTCGAAGCGGCCACGGCGGGCGCTACGACCATGCCCATCAACGTCTACACCGGCCAGGAAGGCCTCGACGCGACCAAGGCGTCGGTCGAGCAGTCCGGGGCGTTCGCCGTTGCCATCCAGTGGATCGTCGCGGTGGTCGCGGCCATCGCCTTGCTGAATACCTTGCTGCTGTCGGTGATCGAGCGCAAACGTGAGCTGGGTGTGCTGCGTGCGATGGGCGCGTCGCGAAAGTTCGTGCAGCGGATGGTCCTGGCCGAAGCTGCGGCTGTCGCTGCGGTCGGTTCATTGCTGGGAGTGGTGATGGGCACCGGCCTGCACATCGTCGGCAACAAGATCCTCACGCAGACCACGTCGGTCCAGGTGCAGTATTCGCCGCAACTGATCATCGGGCTGTACGTCATCACTGCATTCGCCCTCTGCTTCGCCGGGGCTTTCTTCCCCGCCGCCCGCGCCGGCCGAATGAACATCAGCGAAGCAATCCTCACCGAGTAGCCCCGATTTTGGTGGGTTCTGGCGATCGTTTCCGCAGGTCGCGGTCGCCCGAACCCACCAAATTTGGGCTGCGGCCTGTGGATAACTCCGCGATTGCAGGCGCGCTGGGTCGGGCGGGCTGTGCACACTCGCGTCATGGGGGAACTACCGACCGGTCCGGCGCGCGCTGCGGATTTGCTTGCATCGATGACGCGCTATCAGTTGCGCATTGAATACCGAGCGATCTTGCGAGGGATCTGGCTTCGCAACGATCAGGCCGCGGACTTCGGTGTGATGTCTGTGGGCGCCGGAATGTTGCATGACGACGCCGTGCTGTGTGGATGGTCTGCTGCGCACGTGTGGGGTAATCCATTTCGCCCGGAGAATTGTGAGCCGGAGATCGTCGCGCCGATCAAAGGCAACCGACGATACGAAGGTGTTTGCGTTCGTCGGGTCCAGATCGACGCAGAAGAGATAGTCGACCTCGACGGCGTCCGCTGCACTTCTCTGGCGAGGACGGCCATCGACCTCGGGCGTTTCAACTCACGCGACCAGGCTGTTGCAGCTCTCGACGCCATGCTGCGACTCCGTCCCACGATGCTCAAGGAGGTAGAGGCGGAGCTCAAACGCTGGGAAAATCACTGGGGCATCGGTAAGGCCAACGCCGCGATACGACTGGTGAATCCTCTGTCGGAATCGCCGTGGGAAACCCGTTTGCGCTTGGTTCTGGCCGACGAATGCCTGTGCGGGTGGGTGCTGCAATGCGAGGTGCTGGACGGGCGTTATCGACTCGATGTCGCTTGGCCGCGGCTCAAGGTTGCGGTCGAATACGACGGCGCTCACCACCGCGACAGCGATCAGCACGCCAAAGACCTCGCGCGGTGGAACCGGCTGAGGGCGGCTGGCTGGATCGTCATTGCGGTGACCGCCGCGAACATAACCGCCGATTGCGACGAATTCGTCGCGCAAGTACGCACCGCCTTGATGTCCAGAGGCTGGTCCTGCTCCGAAGATGGTGGGTCTTGGCGAGACTGACCTGCGGAAATGGTCGCCGAAAGCCACCAAGACCGGAGGGCTGGGGGACTGGTGTCAATAAATGTTGACACCAGACGCGTGTCAGGGTAACTTGACAATCGTGCAAGACGAACAGAATGACATCACCACAGCAGTTGCAGATCGGGATCCGGCGAAAGGGTTGGCCGCGGTCAGGGCGCTGCGAACCTTGGCGGACCGTCTGGAAGACGTGCAGGTCGCAAATGCCCGACAACAGGGTTGGAGCTGGCAGGCCATCGCCGACATCCTTCAGGTGAGTCGTCAAGCCGTGCACCAAAAGCATTCACGCGGCGAGTAGAGAACCGCCGCCCCAAACGGAAGCGGGACAACATGTTTCACCAGTTCACTCGCGAAAACAGGATGACCCTCGTTTTCGCCTACCAGGAGGCAGCCGACCTCGGGCACACCACACTCGGCAACGACCATCTCATCCTCGGCATGCTCTGCAACGCCAGAAGTGCGGTGTTCAACACGCTCGCGGAGCAAGGCTTGACCCTGGCTCAGGCCAGGGAAGTGGTGCGCGAGTACCACCAGGCAAACGAGGCAGACGCGGACAACGACCGCGTCGATGAGGACAAGGAAGCCCTCGCAGCCATCGGGATCGATCTCGACAAGGTCCGCGAGGCGATCAAATCAGCGTTCGGCGACGACATCACCGACAACTGGGGCAAACGCCGTGGCGGTCGCGATGGACTCGGACGCGGGCACCGGCACGGCGGACCGCGAGGTCGGCGGGGCGACGGACCCTGGGAGCGGCGCGCAGGCGACGGCCCCTGGGAACGCCCAGAACGCCCGGAACGACGCGAAGGTGACGAAGGTGGCGCCCCCTGGGAGCGCGGCGGACCTTGGGAAGGTGGTCGGGGCCGCCGTGGCCCCCGAGGTGGCGTGCGTCGCCCACGGTTCTCGAAGGACGCGAAGACAGCCATCACACACGCGGCTGTCATTGCCCGTGACGCCGATCGTGAACTGATCGCCGAGGACGTTCTGCTGGGTATCCTCACCACCGGCGATGCGGCCTCGAAGGCGCTCATCGAGTCCGTCACCACGGTCGAGGCCTTGCGCGAGGTTCTGCAGCGGGCCGACGCCCAGTAGTCCCCGAAGATGGTGGGTTCTGTCGACAGCGACCTGCGGGTTCAGTCGCCAGAACCCACCAAGATCGGGTCAGGCCAGGAACAAGCCGACCGTCGTGCCGATGGACCACAGGAGCATCGCGAGGCCGGTGAGGGCGAGGGCGGGGATCAATGAGGGACCGTGTGCGAACTTTCGTACCGGGACGTTCGCCTTGAAGGCCAACGGAACGGCGATCAGTCCGAGCAGGGCCCACGGGGTCGCGGCGATCAAACCGAGCGTGCAGCCTGTCGGCACGACGAGCAGCGCGGTCTGCAGTGTGCGGGTGTTCTTGTCGCCCAAACGCACTGCGAGCGTGATCTTGCCCGACTCGGTGTCGGTGGGGATGTCGCGCAGATTGTTGGCGACGAGGACGGCGCTCGAGTAAGAACCGATAGCCACCGCGCAGAGCAGCCCGACCCAGTCGATCTTCTCCGCTTGGACGTACTGCGTTCCCAGCACCGCGACCAACCCGAAGAACACGAACACCGCGACTTCCCCGAAACCGCTGTACCCGTATGGGTTCCGGCCACCGGTGTAGTACCAGGCCGCGGCGATACACCCCAGTCCCACCAGGATCAGCCACCAGGCACTCGTCAACGCGAGAGCCAGGCCTGCGATCCCGGCCACGGCAAAGGCGGTCATCGCCGCGGTTTTCACCGACTTCGGGGTCGCCACCTTCGACCCGACGAGCCGCATCGGCCCGACGCGGTCGTCGTCGGTGCCGCGGATGCCATCGGAGTAATCGTTTGCGAAGTTGACGCCGATGATCAGCGCGACCGACACCACCAACGCCAACGCGGCCTTCCACCAGACGACATCACCGAGCCAGGCGGCGGCGCCGGTGCCGGCGATGACGGGCGCGATCGCGTTCGGATAAGTACGGGGACGCGACCCTTCGAACCACTGTGCTGCGGATGCCATGTCAGTATCCTTCCGCACGCGGCCGCGACGTCCGATCGCTGTACCCGATAATGTGTAGTCAACCAGTGTGACCTGCAGGAATTGTCCCCAGTAGCGAGGAAACCGTGCCGACAGTCCAGGTAGCTCCGATCATCGGACTTCTCGGACCGGTCTCGATCGCGGACGAAAACGGACAAATGCGACCGGTGCCGGGCATTCGCGCCCGGCGATTGCTGGCAGTCCTCGCTTTGACGCCGGGAAGTCAGCGCTCCCAGTCCGCACTGATCGATGGGGTGTGGGGCGAAAAGCTGCCCCGATCGCCCCAATCGGCGCTGCACACCCAGATATCTCGGCTGCGACCGCTCCTGCCGGACGGCGCGATCGAGGCCGGGCCGCTGGGATACCGCCTGACGCTGGGGCCCGACGCCATCGACGTGTTCGCGGCGCAGTCACTACTGGCGGATGGATCCGCCGAAGCCCTCGGCGCGGCGGCCGCTCTCTGGCGCGGTGAACCGGGCGACGATCTCGGCGACGACGAGCTGGCCAGTTCGGTCCGCCAGAGCGCCGCGCGCCTGCACGATGACCTGGATGACCACAGGTCCCGAAAGGCATTGTCCGACGGAGATTTCGACGCGGCGCGAGCCTTTGCGCAGGCTCGTTGCGACGCCGACCCGCTCGATGAGTCCGCCCACGCAACCCTCATTCGGGCGCTGTCGGGCCTCGGCCGCGAGCCCGAGGCCCTGGCTGTGTTCGCCCGGCTGCGCCGCACACTGTCCGCGGAGCTCGGCGCCGACCCGGGCCCCGAGATCACCGCTTTGCACCAGCAGATCCTGACTCGCGATACGCCGGCGCCCACGGCCGGGACCGCCCGCCCGCAGCCGCGCGCTGTTGGCCTGTCGGCTGAGCCGAACACGCTGCTGGGCCGCGACCTCGACGTCCAGAACATCTGCGACCTTCTCAAGACGTCTCGGGTGGTGACGGTGCAGGGTCCGGGCGGTGCGGGTAAGACCCGTATTGCCAACCGGATCGGGCACCTCGTCGCCGACGAGGACGTCCGGGTGTACTTCGTCGAGCTGGCCTCGGTGCGCGGCGGCGACGATGTGCTGGCGGTAGTCGCCGCGACGCTCGGCGTCGGTGAATCGGATGTCTCGGTCGGTGGTCGGCCTAAGACGGTCTTCACCGACCTGCGGACCCGGCTGGCAGATGCGCTGACCGCCGATACTCTCGTCGTCCTCGACAACTGCGAACACGTCATCGACGCGGCAGCCACGCTGACGGCCGATCTGATCGCTGCCGCCGACACCGTTCGGGTACTGACGACGAGCCGATCTCCTCTGGCCCTGACGGCCGAATCGGTGTACGAGTTGCCGCCTTTGCCGATCGATGAGTCCGGCTCGGCAGCAACAGATTTGTTCAATGCTCGCGCGCATGCGATCCGGCCCGGTGTCGTCACCGAACCCGCCTTGGTCGCGCGCCTGTGCCGCGCACTCGACGGGCTGCCGCTGGCCATCGAGCTGGCCGCGGCGCGCGTGCGGACCATGAGTGTCCAGGAGATCTACGACGGGCTCAGTGCCCGGTTCGTCCTGCTCCGAAGCGGCGACCGGTCGTCGCCGACGCGGCACCGCACTCTGCACGCCGTGATCGAGTGGAGTTGGGCGTTGCTCGACGACTCCGCCCAAGCGGCCCTCGCGCAGCTGTGCCGCTTTCCCGGCGGCTTTTCCCGCGAGGCCGCGGCAGCCGTGACCGGCCTGTCAGGCCCCGCCCTCGACGACGACCTCGAGGCCCTCGTCAACCAGTCATTGCTCGGCGTCACCGAATCGGGGACCGTCCGCTATCGCATGCTCGAGACCGTGCGTGAGTTCGGTGAAGAGAAACTCACCGCTGCGGGAACGGGCGAGCGTGTGGACGCTGCGATGACCCGCTGGGCAACGGAGTACACGCGCCGGTTGCTGGGCCCGTTTCTCAGTGGCAGGCAAGCCGCATCGATGGCGGCGCTCGGCCGCGACAGCGACAATCTCGTCTGGGTGCTTCGCCGATGCCTCGATCCTGATCGGGAACGGCGTCCGGCAGGGTGGACGGAGGCGGTGGTGAACATCTTCGCGGCCGTCGCCGGGTTCTGGGCGGTCCGTGGACTACATGCCGAAGTCGGTGTGTGGGGTCCGAGGGTGATCAACGCGCTACCCCTCATCACTCCGGAAGACGCTGCCGCAATGGATGATACGCAGCGCGAGACCTGGCAGGTCATGTACGTGTTCGCTGGTTCGCATCTGCTGTTCGCCGCGGACGATCTCTGGCCGCTGGCCCGGGCCCGGGCCCGGCTGCGGACCTTGCATCGTCCCGACCTCTTCCTCGAGTCGCCGTTGGACTTCGTCTCGTCGATAGCGCTGGCACGCAGCCCCACCGCTGCGATGCGGGTACTGGTTGCTGGTCGCGGGAGCAGCAATCCGCTCGTCGGGGCAGTTGCGGTGACGCTCAGCTCCAATCTCCGCGAGAATCTGGGCGACCTCGACGGCGCCATGCGCGACGCCCTGCTGACCCGCGACCTGGCCGACGCCCGTGATGATCAGTGGTCGACGGCGGTCGCGCAGCTGGAGATCGCCAGCATCCTGGGACAATCCGGAGATTATGAGAGTGCCGTGCAGTACTACCGGCATGCCGTGAAGATCCTGTCGGAGGTCGGGGCCGATCAGGACAGCAGGCAGACGATGGGTTACGTCGTCGCCGCGCTCATCGGCGCCGGAAGGCTGGATGAGGCCCGCCGTGCTTTTGCCGAATTCGCCCGCGGATGGCAACCCGTCGATCCCGATCCGCGCGAGCAACCGGAAGTCTCTTCTGGAATCATGCTCTGCGCAGCAGAATTGGCACACGAAGGCGGTGACAACGTGCTCGAGGTGGAGATGTTCACCCGCGCCGCCGCTTACCTGATCGCCGAGTTGTCGTTCCCTCGCCAAGACCCAGCAGGGTGTTTGGCGCTGTGCGCCGCCGTGGCGGGCCTTGTGCGAGCTGGTGAAGTCGACGCTGCGACGCCCGGTGTCGAGCGGTTGCTCGAATATCTCGACTACATGTTCGGCCGTACCGGCGCGGCCGACATCCCGCAGGCAGGCTCTGCGGCGCTCTGCCTCGGCGCTGTTCTCTCCGTACGTCAACGTGTTTCGGAGGACGGTGCGCGCCTGATGCTGTTGTCCCGTCGGTTACGCGGCCGCCGCGACTATCCGGCGATGCGCGATCTCGACCGCGACAGCCGACGGCTGTCAGGACTCACAGACGTTGCGTGGGAACAGATTTCAGAGTCCGTCGCGCCGCTCTCGCGTCGGCAGGCCGCTGTCCAGCTCGTCGAGATCACGCAGCGGGCTTTCCGTTAGGCAGGTGCAGATGCGCCCTCCTGGCTGATACCAGAAGGGCATATCTGCAGTGATGGACTAGGCGTTGCGCATGTACGACTTCACGGTCAGTGGCGCGAAGATCGCGATGATGACCGCGGCGCCGATCAGCGACCAGAGCACGTGGACGCCGACGTGCCCGTTGCTGGTGAGTTCGCGGACGGCCGTCACCAGGTGGGACACCGGGTTGACCTTGACGAATGCCTGCATCCAACCGGGCATCGTGCCGGGTGGCACGAAGGCATTCGACATGAAGGTCAGCGGAAACAGAATCAGCATCGAAACGCCCTGTACCGCTGAGGCTTTCTTCATCAGGGTGCCCATGAGTGCGAAGATCCACGACACCGCGAAGCTGCACACGATGACAAGCAGCGTCGCACCGAGGACACCGAGTGCATCGGGTCGCCATCCCATGGCGATGCCGACGACGAACGTGATGGTGGTGGCGATGAGATACCGGACGACGTCGGCGAGCAGTGCACCTGCCAGGGGGCTTATCCTGGCGATGGGCAGTGATCGGAACCGATCGAACACGCCCTTGTCCATGTCCTCACGCAACTGTGTTCCCGTGACGATGCTGGTGACGATCACCGTCTGGACCAGGATGCCGGGAATGATGATCGGCAGGTAGTCGTGGATGTTGCCTGCGATGGCTCCGCCGAAGATGTAGGTGAACATCAGCGTGAAGATGATCGGTTGCAGCACCACGTCGAACAGCTGCTCGGGGTTGTGGCGGATCTTGAGCAGTCCGCGATAGCCCATGGTGAACGATTGCGTCACCGCATCACGCACGCTGACAGCGCGCACAGGTGGGGTGAGAGTGGTGGGGGCGGTGGTGATGGGTTTGTCGATGATCGTGGTCATGCGGCGTTCTCCTCGGGAGTGGTCTCTGCGGCGGGTTTGCCGGTGATGGTGAGGAATACCTCGTCAAGACTGGGTTTCTGAACGTTCATGCCCTCGATTTCGATGCCCTGTTCGCGCAACGCGATGAGGATGTCGGGCAGCAGATCGGGGCGGAGCATGGGTGCCGTGATCCGTCCTGCCTCCGCACTGAGTGCAGTGGGTTCGGACAAGATCCGTTCGATGACGGCCGCGGCTTCCGATGCCTTCGACTTGTCGGCAGGAGTTATCTGCAGGGTCGACGATCCGACGGAGTTCTTGAGTTCGTCTGCGGTGCCGTCGGCGATGACGCGACCGTGGTCGATGACCGCGATACGGTCGGCGAGTTGGTCTGCCTCGTCGAGGTATTGGGTGGTCAGCAGTACGGTGCTGCCTCCGGCGACGAGCCGGCGGATGGTGTCCCACATCTGCGAGCGGGTGCGTGGGTCGAGGCCGGTGGTGGGCTCGTCGAGAAACAGCAGCGGAGGTGTCGCGATCAGGCTGGCCGCGAGGTCGAGTCGCCGGCGCATACCGCCGGAGAACTGTTTGAGTGGTCTCTTGGCGGCTTCGGCGAGCCCGAACTCCTCGAGTAACTCGGCGGATCGGATGCGGGCGTCCCGGCGGGTTTTGCCGAGCAGGCGTGCGAAGACGATCAGGTTCTCGGTCGCCGAGAGATCTTCATCGACGGACGCGTACTGGCCGGTGACGCCGACCATCGATCGCACGGCGACCGAGTCTCCGGTCACGTCATACCCGAAGATCTTCGCCGTTCCGGCGTCGGGTTTGAGCAGTGTGGCCAGCATTTGGACGGTGGTCGTCTTGCCCGCGCCGTTGGGACCGAGGACGCCGTAGACCGACCCGGCGGGTACCACCAGGTCGACGCCGTCGACGGCCTTCGTGGAACCGAAGTGTTTGACCAATCCGCGGGCCTCGATGGCCGGCGCATCGGTATGCAGTGGTGTGTTCATGGAACACAGAGTGGATGAGCAGGCTGTCGTCGGGCTGACAGTTGCTGTCGCGAACTGTCAGCGGGCCGCCCACGCGAGCACCGACAGCCCACGCAAATACCGGCAGCCCACGCAAACACCGGCAGCCCACTCAACACCGGTACCCCTCAACACCGGTGTTGTGTGAGCTGCCGGGCCTAGAGCTCGTCCAGTTCGATATGGCCGTCTTGCAATGCCCGGGCGAGCAGGGCGGCCTTGGTGTTCGCGGGCCTCCCGATCGCGGCGTATTTCAGCCGGATCCGGTTGACGTGTGTGCTGACTGTGGCCGCGGTGATGAAAAGCGCGGTCGCGACGTCTGACTTCGAATCGCGCATCACCCATTCGCGCAGGATCTGGATCTCACGCGCAGTGAGAGTGGGTGCAGGCAACGGCTCAGATGTGTTCAATGCGCACGTCATTTGATTCGGGCAACTCCTAGACAGGCCGACAGTTGTCGGCCGCGTCGTGACCAGACGCTTAAAATTACACTTCAGGATCACTTCTTAGATAGACGTCTTTTGTGGTGACACCAGCACTGGGGTCATGATTAGCGGGCGTAATCAAGTGCGGGGTGTTGCGTCCCGGATGTTCAGCGTCCGAGTGTCTTTCGACCAAACCCTTCCTCTCGATGCGGATTCGCTCTGTCCCCGAGCTGCCACTCCGATACAGGGTCACCACGTGGTGCCGGCCCGCCGGGAGCACCCGGATCCGCACGTGTCCGTCGTGGGCGTCCTCCAGTGCTGCCGTCACCACGACGTGTACCCAGTTGCGGAGTTCCTGATAGGCGACGTCGAGGCCGCCGTCGTCGATCAAGGTCACCTCGACCCCACGAGCGCGCGCCTCCCGCGCCGCCGCGGCGGTCGTCGGGCTCACCAGTGCAGCGGCGCGGAGCTGGTCACGCAGGTGCGCTTCCAACAATTCGCAGTCCTGCCGTTCGGCGGCCGTCAGCGGCACCCCGGTTGCGATGCGCAGGAGCAGTGGTCGCGCCAGTTCATCGAGTTCGGCCAGACGGGCATTACGCTCCTGTCCTGCGGCCGTGATCATCGATGCGTCGGCAGCGCGCTGCCTGGCCTGGGCTCGGATCAGCAGAATCGAGCGCGTCGTCTTACGTATGGCGAGCGCGATCAGGGTCACCGGCAGCAGCGCGCCGGCGTTGTACAGCGGAATTTGTGCGCCCGCCCAGATCTCCTGGCCGGTCTCCGCCGCCCACCATGCGTGGACGCCGGCGGACGCTGCGACGCTCAGCCAGGCGGTCAGGATCCGGCCGCGCAATGCCATGAAGACGTAGATCAGGGTCGCGTAACCGGAGATCCACACCTGGTTTGTCGTGGCAAGAGGAACCGGAACCACCGACAGCAGGATGGCCGCGGACACGGGAGGCGCGAGGGCCATCAAAATCGCCGGCCCCAGCGGAAGCGGATCGCTCGGCACCGCGACCAGGGCGATCGTCGCGGCCGCCATTATCCCGACAACGATCACGACCGGCCACACCGGGGAGATACCGTCGACGCTCTGCGACGCTCCGAATGCCATGGCGACGAGGACCGCAACCACGATCACCCGAGTTGCAGTGGTGCGCAGCCCCAGGATGTCCCGGACGTCCGCGGGGTCGGAGAACGGCGTCACGGTCGCTTCCAACTCAGCGACACCGTGGTGCCCGTGCTCGGCGATGAAGTGATCTCGGCTGCGCCACCCGATAGTTGATCCATCCGCCCGCGGATGCTGACGGCCAGGCCGAGGCGGTTCGCCGGTACGGTCCGCGGGTTGAAGCCGACCCCGTCGTCGGAGACCGAGACCTGCAACAGGTCGCTGTCGGCGACTACCCTCACCGTCCGGCGGGCGTCGGAGCCGGCGTGCTGAACACTGTTGCGTAGGGCTTCGGCCGCAGCGGCGGACATCGTCCGGACGACATCACCCGGATAACGCTGGTCTCCCACGTCGGGTGGGACGGATGCGCGGATACGGACGGCGTCGTCGACTTCGGCCGCCATGCCGCGGAACTCGGTGAGCGCGGCGACCACGCCGAACTCGGTCGCTCCGGTGGCGCCGGACTCGAGGACGTCGAGTTTGTCCACGGTGTCGGCGGCTTGGCGGATCAGCGCGTCGGACATCGGTAGTCGGGCGGCGGCGAGCAGTGTCGACATGACGCCGTCATGGGTCAGCGCGTCGAATCGAGACCGCTCACTTGCCCGGGCGACAGACGCCGCGGTCTCGGCCGCGGCTCGCACGGATCGGGTGCGGGTGGCGTCGAGGACCCGACCGGACCGCATCGCGGCCACCGCGACTGCAAAGGGCATCACCGTCAGGCAAAAGCTCCAGGCGATCTCGGTCATCACCGGGTTGTTGTACGCCGATGTCCGCACCGCGTCGTTGACGAACTGAACGGAGACGACGACGTAGGCGAGGTACGGCAATGACCATCGCATGCGCCAGATCAATCCGGCTGTGGCCGCCACGAATCCGTTGAACTGGGAGAACCACATCCCGTGGCCGGCGTCGAGCTGATCGCCGTTCCACACCAACGGCCACGTCGCGATCGTGAGGCCGTAGCCGATGACGAGAGAGGTCGCCGCCCACCGGACCCACTCGACATCGGTCCGCCGAAACGACGACGCGAACATCACCACGGCAGGGCCGTAGATGGAGACCATGGAGGCGACGGTCCACCAGACCGGGACGACATCGGTCGACATCGCCACCGCTCCGGACAGGCCGACAGCGCTCAGCAGATACGCCACTGCGAGGTAGCGGCAGAACTGGCGAAGAATGTTGGCGGCCGCGCTGCCGTCGGAGGTCTGCGCGCTCAGCGCCTGAACAACCGCGGTATCGGCAGCCATCCATCCTCCAGTGCGCGCTTGTAGAGTTCGGTCTTGGTCGGTGCCGGCCGGCCCGCATCAGCGTATTTGCGACGTATCCGGGAAAGGTAGGCGTTCACGGTCTCCGTGGACAAGCCGGTGATCTGACCGACCCGGGCCGCTTGCTCGCCGGAGGCGTACAACTCCAGGATCTCGCGCTGTCGCGGGCTCAGATCCACGGTCCCGATGTGAGGGTCGGCGTCGATTGCGGCGGCCCAATCCATGGTGGCGACCGTGTGACCGTCGGCCGCTTGGCGAATGGCTTCGACGAGTTCGACGTTGCGCGCTGATTTACGGACGACACCCAGCACACCGGCCCCAATCGCGGAGCGGACCAGATCGGGATAGTCGGCGGTGGTGAACACCAGTACTTTGATGCCTAGCGCATGCAACTGCTCGGCGTTGGCCTTCGGCGACGAACCATCTTCCAGTCGGAGGTCGAGTACCACCAAATCGATGTCTGTGGTGATCGCGAGCAACGCGTCGACGGTGGCCGCACCTGCAACGAGGGTGAGGCCGTCGGCTTCGTCGATGATGGCCTCGATTCCCTTGAGCTGGGATTCGAAATCCTCGACCACCCCGATCCTGTGCATACTGGGATCTGGCGTCATCGATTCGCCCAAGGCTGGACGATATCCGGGCATTTCATGTCGTAATCCTGCCGTGAAGAACAGACAATCTGCTTGTGAACCCTAATGCATGAGCAATTCTTGATCGCGCATTCGCGACGAAGTGTTACGGCCGGCACGGATGCCGCCTCATCAACCCGGACGCAGGACGCGGGTTTCAGCTCAACAGGGTGCGTAGTGCGGCGCGGTCGATCTTGCCTGGCCCGCGGCGGGGAAGTTCGTCGACGATGAACACTTCACGAGGCACGGCGGTGCGGTCGAGGCGGCGGGACACAGCAGCCCGGACCGATTCGGCAGTCGGTGCCGCGTCCGATGCCGCGACGACTGCCGCCACCACTTTCTCGCCGAGACGCTCGTCAGGCAATCCGACAACCGCGCAGTCGCTAACCGCGGGATCGCCGAGGATGGCGGCCTCGACCACCTGCGGCACGATCGTCAGCCCGCCTGAGGTGATCGCTTCATCGGCGCGGCCGGCGATGGTGAGGATGCCGTCGTCCGTGAGCTCTCCGAGGTCGTCGGTGCGAAACCATCCGGGCTCGGCGAATGCGGGATGTTCGGGCAGGCCCCGGTAACCGGACGCGACCATCGGACCACCGAGTATGACCCGTCCCGGACGGCCGTCATCGATCCTGATACGCGCACCGGGCAACGGGACCCCGTCGTACACACACCCGCCGCAGGTCTCACTCATCCCATACGTCCCGACGATGGGTATGCCTGCAGCGGTGGCTCTCTCGCGTAGCCGGGCCGGAGTTGCGGCTCCGCCGACCAGTACGGCATCGACCTCCCGCAGGGCGCTCACTGCACCGGGATGATCGAGGACCTTGACCAGTTGGGTCGGGACCAGGGAGGTGTAACGCCGGGTGGACGACATCGACTCCAGTGCGCGGACGAGGTCGGCGGGGTCGAACCCGCCGGTGACATCGATGGTCGTCGGCTCGAAGCCGGCGCGCAGACTGCGCAGCAACACCTGCAGACCCGCGATGTGGTGCGGCGGAAGGGCGAGCAACCAGCCACCAGGGCCGCCGAGGTACGCGTGAGTGGCGTCGATCGACGCATGCAACGACGTCGTCGAATGCTGGGCACCTTTGGGTGTTCCGGTGGTTCCCGATGTCGCGATCACCAGCGCGATGCCGGGGTCGATCGGTTCGCCTAGCGCCAATGCGCTGCTCAGCCGGGCGGTCTCGTCCGGATCGGACAGCGGGACCGGCGCGAAACTCGCCGAACCGTCGAGAAGGCGGTGCAGCGCAGGCAGGTCAGGGGTCCCGGCCGACAGGGGGAGTGGCTGCAGCGTCCTGCTGCTCACTCTGGTGCTGCCGCCGGGGGACTCTCGGGGGGTGGATCGAGGGGGTGGGGGTCGAACGGCCAGCCCTTGGCCTCGAGGTGCTTACGAATCCGTGCGACGTCCGCTTCGAAGGGCAGCTCGTCGGTGACCTTGGTGATCAGGACGCCCGCGTCGATGGAGGTGATGGGCTCGGGGCCCTCGTCGGTCACCTGACCGCTGTGGATCAACTGCCGGGAAACAGAATGGACTTCTTCCTCTGACAGCTGCCGACGAAGGAGCGCGACCAGCGGCACGTAGTCGCCCGACGGCACCCCGTTCGGATAACCCTCGCGCAACCAGTTCACGACTCTCATCAGGAATTGTGGACGGTCCATTTTCGCGCCCTTCCAACTATGAGGCGTCACTGATCGGCCGCATCAGCGATCAGATCGAGTTCGTACGATGATACTGCGGTTGTCGGTCAGCTCTCGACAAAGGGGAACAGGTTGATGCCGAAGTAGTAGTCGATGGTGCCGCGGGTTATCCACAGGATGCCGATCACGATGACTGCGGCGATGATCGCAAACAGCAGGTACGCAATACCTTTGAGCCCTGGATTGGGCGCGGTGGCGGTGCCGTCGGCGGAGATGTCCCCGGAGCCGGCCGAGTGCAGCCGGATGCCGATGGCGAAGATGGCGGGAAGTCCGGCGCCGAGGAGCAGGCCGACTACGAGAACTTTGAAGATCGCTTCGACGGTCTCCATGGGTCAGACCCCTTCTTTTTCTTTGTATGCAGCGGCGACGTCGGCGGGGATGACGCTTCCGGTGTCTTCGTCCCAATCGGCGTTGACGTTGTTGCTGTCGACCTTCTGCAGCTGGGCGCGGTAGTACATGAAGCCCGAGGCGGCGACCAGGATCACGAAGATCACGATGGCGCCGGCCGCTCCACCGGTGAGGTTGGCGATGAAGAACGACAGTGCACCCACCAGCGCAGCGGCCGGGAGGGTGAAGATCCATGCTGTGGCCATCCGGCCGGCAACCGACCAGCGGACGGTTGCGCCCTTCTTGCCGACGCCCGATCCGAGGATCGATCCGGTGGCGACCTGGGTGGTCGACAGGGCCATGCCGGCCGCGCTGGAGGTCAGGATGATCGCAGCGGACGACGCCTCCGCGGCCATGCCCTGCGGGGACTCGATCTCGACGAGGCCCTTGCCGAGGGTGCGGATGATGCGCCAGCCGCCCAGGTATGTACCGAGGGCGATCGCGCCGGCGCAGGTGAAGACGATCCAGAACGGCAGGCCATGTTCGACACTGTCTGCGCTGAGGTGTCCGCTGGCGATCATCGCCATCGCGATCACACCCATCGTCTTCTGGGCGTCGCCGGTGCCGTGGGCGAGTGCGACCAGTGAGGCAGACGCGATCTGGCCGACCCGAAAGCCCTGTGCCTTCTTGTTCTCGGCGACCTTCTTGGTCAGGGCGTAGATGATGTACGTACCGGTCGCCGCCACGATGCAGGCGATGATCGGAGCCATCAGGCCGGGGATGAGGATCTTCTTGGTGAGACCTTCCCAGTTCACACCCGAGGTGCCGAGCGCTGCGATACCCGCGCCGATGAGGCCGCCGAACAGCGCGTGCGACGAGCTCGAGGGCAGGCCGAACAGCCAGGTGAAGAGGTTCCACAGGATGCCGCCGACGAGGCCGGCGAAGATGATGATCATTGCCTTCTGGGCGTCGAGGCCGCCGATGAGGCTGCCCGCCTCATCGCCCGAGGTCTGCTGGATCTTCAGCACATCTTTGGTGATGGTCGCTGCGACCTCCACCGAGAGGAAGGCTCCGACGAGGTTCAGAAGTGCCGCGATGGTGACCGCGGTCTTGGGCTTGAGGGCGCCGGTGGCGATGGATGTGGCCATCGCATTTCCGGTGTCGTGGAAGCCATTCGTGAAGTCGAATCCCAGTGCCGTGATGACCAGCAGCACGAGAATCAACATTTCTGCGCTCATGGTTAAGATTCTGAGCGCCACCTGAGGATCCTGTCGAAACGGACATGGCGCAAATCGCCAGGGTGACCTGGTGTTTTGGGTCCGAAGCCGGGGCTGTTCACCAAGTGTTCATCTGGCGTCCGCCGGTCGGCCACGCGGGCGCTGCCGCGCCGGCAGGCATATGAAACACTTTGCATACACGATCGCACTGGCGCGAACCTCTGGAGGACACATGAAAATCGGCATGGCCATCAACTACGCGGGCGATTTCGCGGAGACGATCAACAACCTGGTCGATTTCGAAAATGTTGGGCTCGACCGCATCACGGTGCCCGAGGCATACAGCTTCGACGCCGTCAGCCAGCTCGGCTACATCGCCGCCAAGACCTCCAAGCTGGAGCTGGCGACCGGCATCTTGCCGATGTACTCGCGGACGCCCACCAACCTCGCGATGACCGCCGCCGGCATGGATTACATCTCCGGTGGACGCTTTGTACTGGGCATCGGAGCCTCGGGCCCACAGGTCATCGAAGGATTCCACGGCGTCAAGTACGACGCCCCGATCGGCCGCGCCCGCGAGACCGCGGAGATCTGCCGGATGGTGTGGCGGCGGGAGCGCACCGACTACCAGGGCAAGTACTACAAACTGCCCTTCACCAAAGAAGACGGCGGCACCGGTCTGGGCAAGCCGCTCAAGATCATCAATCACCCCGTGCGTGAGCGTATCCCGATGCTGCTGGCCGCCATCGGCCCCAAGAACGTCGAACTCGCCGCCGAACTGTTCGAAGAATGGCAGCCGATCCTTTTCCACCCCGAGCACCTGGCGACCGCGTTCGGCGAGGCCCTGGACAAGGGCAACGCCAAGCGTGATCCGTCCCTCGGCAAGCTGGGCATCTCGGTGCACGCCACAACTCTGATCTCCGACGACAAGGACGAGCAGCGCAATGCGCTGAACCTGGTCAAGCATCACGCCGCGCTGTACATCGGCGGTATGGGCGCCCGGGGCAAGAACTTCTACAACGACCTTGCCGTTCGCTACGGCTACGAAGAAGCCGCCAAGAAGGTCCAGGACCTCTACCTCGACGGCCAGAAGGCCGAAGCAGCCGACGCGATCCCGGACGAACTCGCCGCCGGCATGTCCCTGATCGGCTCCAAGAGCTACGTCGCCGAACGCCTCTCGGCCTTCAAAGACGTCGGCCTGTCCACCCTGCTCGTCGCTTCCGCAGCGCAAGGCCATGAAACCCAGGTCGACCAGATCCGTCAGCTGAAAGAGCTCGTCGCTTAGAGCTTTTGCTCGCAGAACTTTGCCCTGCTCGTGAAATATTGCGAGCAGGGCAAAGTTCTATGAGCACGGACCGCTAGATGAGCCCAGCCCGGGCCAGCGCCCGTCGCAGAATACTCGGGAGCCTGCCCGCTTGCAGATCTGCCCACACCCACCGCACCACCTCAACACCCATCTGGCGCAGCCGGTCCTCCCTGATCTTCTCGGCGATGACGACGTCACTGGGTGTCAGACCGGGCGTCATTGACCCACCCCCGTATTTGACGAGACCATCGAACTCCCCGGCGAGGCGCCCTTCCCATTCGAAGTCGGGCCTTGCTACGAACCGTCCGCCCTCATCGAAGAATCTGCACTGGAGCACCGGCACCGGAATGTCTGAACATGCGAGCATCTGCGCCCGACTCCACGACTCGCCAACGGTTTCCGACAATCGGTCCGCCGCGACTAAGGCGCGCTGCGCGGTTTGCAAGCCATGCTTGCCACGCATGCTCTCGAGCACATCATTCATCTCTGGGAGGTTGCACCCCATCCGCAGAGCGGAGTCGAACGCGGTCAGCGCCTGATCAAAAGTCCCCGATCGGGCGACGTCCACCGCGGTACGAGCGACCGAGGTGACCGCCATCCCGCCGACATCACAGGTCTCACCTTCCGACAACACAAATCCGTGAATGTGCCTCTTCGACTCAAGTCTGCCTCCACCGATCCGACCGCTGATCAGATGGACCTTCGTATGATCAGGTTTGAGCAACGGTATCGAATGGATCAAGCCCGCGGACTGGTAGCCGATGACGAACGGCTGAGAACAGCTACGGGCGGCGGCGACGACACGTAACCGCCGCAACTCGTCTGGCGTGCGCTTCACGGTGGTATCGACATAGACACCCGGCCACACCTTCAACAGACGCCCCGCGCGCACCGAGCGTGCTATGTCTGCATCTACGAACCCGACGGATAGCAGAACCTTCCGCCACACCAATCCATCACTGTCCTCGACAAGACCTTCCATGTGTCGAGCATGGCAAGCCTCCGCGACGGCGGCGCGACTCTTCGGCCTCCGCGGGGTGAGCCTGTGCACAAGTTCGAAACTGGGGATAGCTCACGAAACTCTGCCGCGCTCGCGTTATTTCACGAGCAGGGCGAAGTTTCGTGAGCGAGAGCTACTCGAACTGGGATTTGTACATGATCGAGTAGCGGCCCTGGGTTTCGAGGAGCTCGGCGTGGGTGCCTTGTTCGGTGACGACGCCGTCTTCGACGACAGCGATGATGTCGGCGTCGCGGATGGTGGAGAGCCGATGGGCCACAACGATACTGGTGGTGCGCTGTTGTAGGGTCTCCAGCGCACGTTGGATGAGGAGTTCGGTGCGGGAGTCGACGGCGCTGGTCGCCTCGTCGAGCACCAGGATTCTCGGGTGGCCGACCATTGCCCGGGCGATGGTGATGAGCTGCATCTGGCCTTCGCTCAGGCTCGCGCCGTCGTGGCCGATGATTGTGTCGTAGCCATCGGGCAGGGTGTCGACGAACTGCTGAACGTGGCTGTCGCGGGCGGCGGCCTCGATGTCGGCGCGGGTGGCACCGGGGTGACCGAAAGCGATGTTGTCGGCGATGGTGCCGGTGAACAGCCAGCGGTCCTGGGTGACGATGGCGGCCTGGCCCCGGACCGCGACGCGGGGTTTCGATTCGATCGGATCGCCATCGACCTTGATCGAACCTGACGATGGATCGTAGAGGCGCAGAAGCAGATTGGTGAGCGTGGTCTTGCCGGCGCCGGTGGGGCCGACGATGGCCACCGTCGCACCCGAGGGTACGTGCAACGTCAGGTCCTGGATGACATCGACCATCTCCTCGTCGCCCTGGGACGAACGGCGATAGCCGAACCGCACCTTCTCGAAATCGATCTCGGGCGGAAACGAGTGCCGCCCGAACGTCGTCGACACCGTCTCGTCGACGGCCGGAGCATCTTCGGTGGGCTCGTTGAGCAGCGCCCGGATCCGGCCCAACGACACCAGCCCCGACTGTAACTGGCTCATCATCGCGGTCAGGTCGTTGAGGGGCTGACTGAACATGCGGGAGAACGACACGAATGCCTGCACCTGACCCACCGTCAGGGTTCCCGACAACACCTGCAGCGCGCCGACGATCGCCACCGTCAAGTAGCTGAAGGCGGTGATCGATTGCAGGACAGGCAATATTGAACCGGCGTAGGACTGCGCGGTCCGTGACGCGCGGGCCAGGTCGGCCGTGATCTCCTCGAACTCGGACCGAGCGCGCTCCTCGGCTCCGTAGACACGCAACGTGTGCAGCTGCGCGTAGCTCTCGTCGACGCGACTGGTGAGGTTCTCGGTGGCCTGCCATTGGTCTTCGAAATGCGGTCGAGCGCGTTGTGCCATCAGGACACCGGCGACGAGGATGACGGGAATCGAGGCGAGTACCACCAGGGTCAACTGCCAGGAGATGACCGGCATGACAACGAGTAGAGCAACCAGCGTCAACACCGCACCGGGCAATTTGATGAACAGCGGTGAGAACACGGACGACACATTGTCGATGTCGCTGGAGACCTTGGTCAGCATTGATCCGCGAGTGGACGTGTCGAAAAACGCCACAGGCATCCGGTGAATATGTGTTTCGATGTCGGTTCGCAGGCGGTTCATCGCCTGCTGGGTCATGTTGTTGACGGTTCGCGCCTGGAGCCAGTTGACCGCCGCGCCGATCACGTACACCGTGACCAGAACGGCCAGTAGTTGCCAGACGACGTCGAAATCTATTCCCGCTCCGGGTACGGCTCCCGCGCCTTGTACGACATCGGCATAGCTGTCCCGGCCCTCAGCCCGCAGTTGTGCCACTGCTTGGGCATTGGTGAGGCCGTCCGGCAGCGTCGTGCTGATCGACCCGGCGAACACCTGGTTGATGATGCCGGCCAGAAGCAGCGGTCCGGCGATGAGCAAGGCGACTCCGGCGGACGCCAGTACGCCGACGGTTGCCAGTTTCCGTCGTTCATGTGTGAGCCGGTTCAACAGCCATTTCAGATTCATCGCAAAGCGGCCTGCGACTCGAGGATTTCGCGGTATGTGGTGCTGCTCTGCGCTAATTCGTCGTGCGTGCCACGGGCGTCGACCCGGCCGCCGGCGAGCACGATGATGGTGTCGGCGCCGGCGGTGGACGACACCCGCTGGGCGGTGAGAATGATGACGGTCTCGGGAAGCGCCCGCCGCAATCGATGTTTGATCCGGTTCTCGGTTTCCGGATCCAGTGCCGCGAACGGATCGTCGAGAAGTAACAGTCGCGGACCGGGAACGATCGCCTGGGCCAGGGCAAGTCGTTGGCGTTGTCCGCCCGAGAAGTTGCTGCCCCCGGGTTGGACGAGTTGATCGAGGCCTTTTTCGTGCGCGAAGACGAAGTCGACCGCCGACACCACCTCGAGGGCAGCCCGCAATTCGTCGTCGGTGGCGTCGGGGCGCCCGAGTCGGAGGTTGGACTCGAGGGTGCCGGACAAGAGCGTCGGGGCCTGGGCGACGTACGAGATGTCCCGGTAGAGGTCGGTCCGGGACCGGTCCCGGACATCCACCCCGTCGACCAGCACCTGACCGGAGGTGGCGTCGCAGAAGCGGGGGATCAGGTTGAGCAGCGTGCTCTTACCGTCGCCGGTGCCGCCGAGAATTGCCGTCAACGTGCCCGGGCGACACGTCAGGTCGATATCGGCCAGCACGGCATCGCGTGCGGCCGGGTATCGAAATCCGACCTTTACGAATTCGACCTGACCGGTCCGCGTGGAGGGTGTGCGGCATGCCTCCGGGTCCTGGACCGACGGCACCGTGCTGAGTACGTCCTGGACGCGTTGCGCGCTGATCTGCGCTCGCGGAACCAGGGCGACCATGGCGGCGACGATGGAGAGCCCGATGAGGATCTGGGTGAGGTACCCGACGAACGCGATGATTCCGCCGACTTCCATCGAACCGTTGTCGACCAGTACTGCTCCTGCTGCGATCACGGCTGCGGCACCGAGGTTGGCGATGAGGATGATGCTCGGAAGCAACACTGCCGACAGCGCGCCGATGCGGTGAGCCGTCGCGGTCAGGGCGGTGTTGGCAGCGTCGAAACGAGTGGCCTCGAGGTCCTCTCGACCGAACGCGCGGATGACCTTGATGCCCGTCAACTGCTCGCGCAAGACCTGTCCGACCCGATCGACCAGCGACTGTAAGCGGGCGTACGACGGGATCAGCTTGCGCACGATGATCGTCACCACGGCCGTCAGAGCCACGGCCACGACGATGATGATCGGGGCGAGCCTGATGTTCTCGCCCAATGCCATCACCGTTCCGCCCACCACCAGCACAGGTGCGGTGGCCAGTATCGTCGTCGCGACGAAGACGAACATCTGGAGCTGGTTGATGTCGTTGGTGCTGCGTGTGATGAGTGAGGGGATTCCGAAGGTTCGCAAATCGGTGTCAGAGAATCGCTGCACACGGGCGAATGTGGAGTTGCGGATGTCGCGACCGATGCTGGTCGAGATGAACGATCCGATGATGGTGGCGCCGACGGAAGCGCAGAGGTTCACTGCCGCAAGCGCCAGCATGATTGCGCCGATGGAGTAAATAGCGTCGACATCGGTGCGAGCGATGCCCTCGTCGACGATTCGTCCGTTGAGATTCGGTAGTAATAATGTCGCAACAGCCGCGATGAGCTGCAGTAACAGCAGAATTGTCAGCGGCCGGCGGTATGTGCGCATATACGGTGATAAAACCGCGATCAAGGGTCGCCGTTGTCGACTTTCAACGATCACCGCGTGCCCCCGGGCCGGATGTGGTGACCCTGGGGCACGCGTGTGAACAAAAGATTTATACGGGTAATTCTCAGTTGGAGCTGCCGCCGGCAAGTCCTGCGAGCAGCCCGCCCAGCAGCTGAATGAATGCGAGCAGGCCGGTTTCAGAAGAGGTCATGATTGTCCCTTTCGAGGCATAAGCGAGTCTAACCATGGGTCGTCATCCACGCCGTGGGCCGGGGCCCGAACGCGGACTGACTTTCACACGATGTCATCGAAGACCCGGCTTTGTCAGCTACTTGGAGAGATTTCTTTTGCAGAGCTAACACCAGGAAGGGGCATTGAAATGTCAAGGGAGGCAATTGAGATCGGAGATCAACCAATGGACATGTCGTCCTTTGGTCTCCTGCCCTGCGAGACGGCGTGGTTGCCCGAGGTGGCTACGGGAAGTCGCCCGTACGGCCCGAAACCAAACAACCCACGTCCCAGGTCTGCGTGCGCGCAGGCCGAGGGCGTGGGTTGAAGGAGGTTTCTAGGTGGTGGTGCCGCCACCCTCGCTGCTACCGCCGCCGAGGAGTCCGATGAGAATCTGGATCAAAGGACCAAGCTCTTCGAGTGAACCCACGATGTTCTCCTTCATGTTGTTTTACAGGAATGGCGCACTGCCCGGGCGGATGATGTTTTGAATAGTCCCCCGACCAACTTGAGCCAAATCCACCATGACAGCTATCCGCGCAATTGTCACCCCGTTTTGCAAAATACTTTCGAATGGGCCTTTTGTACGTATGTGCAGGTAGATCAGTGCGCGCTAACGCATTGATGCGGGTCAATCGCACTAATCGGTTATAGAAACGAGATGGGGCACCCGTGCTCCACCTGGGGAAACAATTCGAGATTCTCGAAGCCGGAACGGCCGGAGAGTTGGTGCTCGAGACGGTGGGTGTCGGCCACTGGCCTCGTGATCTTCACTTTCCATTCATTTCGTCGGCACCGCAGGGAGCCGACGAGGCAGATCCGCATACCGGGCGGACTCAATACGACGGGAAACTTTCTCGCGGGGACGAATACCCGCTAAGGTTCGCTTCGTGACCCGAATCTCGGCAAGAATGCCGTCCCGAACGATCCGAGCCGCTGTTGCCGTGACGGTGGCGTCGGTGGTTACCACCACGACGCTGCTGGTGGCAGGTCCAGCGGCGGCGGATGAACTACCGCAGATCGGCATCACCTCGCCGGGCGGATCGTCGCTGGTCAGCGTGAACGAGTCGGGTCCTCAGCAACTCGAGATGGTCGTGCATTCGGCGTCGATGGACCGCGACATCCCCATCTCGGTGCTACTGCCGAAGGATCGCTCGGCCCCTCGTCCCACGCTGTACCTGCTCAACGGCGCAGGGGGCGGCGAGGACGCTGCCAACTGGCAGGCCAAGACGGATGTCGTCCAGTTCTTCAAGAACAAGAACGTCAACGTGATCACGCCCAATGCCGGCGCTTTCAGTTACTACACCGACTGGCAGCAAGACGATCCGGAGCTCGGTCGCAACAAGTGGTCGACCTTCCTC
This sequence comes from Williamsia limnetica, assembly GCF_003217475.1. Classification (GTDB taxonomy): domain Bacteria; phylum Actinomycetota; class Actinomycetes; order Mycobacteriales; family Mycobacteriaceae; genus Williamsia; species Williamsia limnetica. Next base: position 296,375 of record NZ_QJSP01000002.1, read on the forward strand.
GGTAAAGAGCTGCCACCGATCATCGACGAGGCGCTCGACACGAATGGTCGCAACTCGATCGCCGGTATCTCCTCGTCGGCGACCTCGGTGCTGAACCTGGCCATCGAGCATCAGGGCCTCTACAAGTCCGTCGGTTCATACAGTGGCTGCGCGTCGACCGCCAGTCAGCTCGGCGAGACCTACATCAGGATCACCGTCGAGGGGCGCGGCGGCGGCGATGCCACCAACATGTGGGGTCCGTACGGCGGCCCGGGCTGGATCGCCAACGATGCGATCATCAATGCCCCGAAGTTGCGCGGACAAACGCTGTACATCTCGAACGCCACGGGCTTCCCGGGGCCGTACGACAGCCTGGCCTACACCAAGGATCCTGCGAGCCTGGCCGATCAGATCATCCTCGGCGGCGGCATCGAAGCGGCCACCGGCATCTGCACTGCGCTCCTCGTCGACCGCCTCAATCGACTGAACATCCCGGCCACCTACGACTTCCCTCCCGCCGGAACCCACTCGTGGGGTTACTGGGAAGACCAGCTGCACAAGTCATGGCCGACGCTGGCCGGCCCCCTCGGTCTCTGACCCTCGCGACATGAAAATGCCCCCGGTGATACCGGGGGCATTTTCGTTGGCCGTGGGAGACTAACCCGTCATCATCCCCATCAGGAAGGTGAGGATTTCCAAGAAATCGATCTCGAAGGTGGAGGTCATGGTGGTGTCCTTCCGTCGCGCGACATTGAAGATTCTTGCTGTACAGGTCAGCTCCGCATTCTCGAAGCCATTGAAATCAACCTGGTTCCAAGGATTGCAGTGAATCCGATGCAGGGGGTATTGATTTACGGAATTCGATACCACAATTAACGAGTTTGTAATTGTTCGGCGTGCTCGACGCCACCCCTTTACCCAGCTTTCAACTGCTGTTCGTTGTCACGGGGCCGGTCTGCCCGACATCCTGATCGGATGACTGAACCGCAACCGCTGATCCCCCCGTTTCAACACAACGACGACTCCATCGATGCTGCTGACGCCGGTCGCGGTGCGCCCGGCGGAGGCTCGATCGTCGAAGGTGGGGCAACGGTGACGCCGGAAGAGATCGAGCAGTTCAACGAGCACCTGGACGCCGAGCGGGACAAGGCTCCGCTGTTTCGCACCCCACATCCCGAGCACCATCAAAACCCGAAGGACGGGACCCCGGAAAACTGACGGCCCCCGATCGAGCCGTTCAGTAGTAGAAGGGGTAGTCGTCCCAGTCGGGTGACCGCTTCTCCAAGAACGCGTCGCGTCCCTCGACTGCTTCGTCGGTCATGTACGCCAGTCGGGTGGCTTCACCCGCAAAGACCTGCTGGCCCATCAATCCGTCGTCGGTGAGATTGAACGCGAACTTCAGCATGCGCTGCGCTGTCGGGGACTTTCCGTTGATGGTCTTGCCCCATTCGATTGCCGTCGCCTCGAGCTCGCCGTGGTCGACCACCTCGTTGACCGCGCCCATACGTTGCATCGCCTCGGCGTCGTACGCGCGGCCGAGGAAGAAGATCTCGCGAGCGTTCTTCTGGCCGACCTGCTTCGCGAGGTAGGCGCTGCCGTAGCCGGCGTCGAATGACCCCACGTCGGCGTCGGTCTGTTTGAAACGGGCCTCTTGACGCGAGGCGAGGGTGAGGTCGCAGACGACGTGCAGCGAGTGGCCACCACCTGCTGCCCAGCCGTTGACCACCGCGATGACAACCTTGGGCATGGTCCGGATCAGACGCTGGACCTCGAGGATGTGCAGGCGGCCGCCTTCGGCCTTGACCCGCGCCGAGTCGACGGTCTCGGCAGTGTCCCCGCCCGCGTACTGATACCCCGAACGGCCCCGGATGCGCTGGTCGCCGCCGCTGCAGAACGCCCAGCCGCCGTCCTTCTCGCTGGGGCCGTTGCCGGTCAGCAGCACCACCCCCACATCGGGTGTGCGGCGGGCGTGGTCGAGGGTGCGGTAGAGCTCGTCGACGGTGTGCGGCCGGAACGCGTTGCGGACCTCGGGACGATCGAAGGCGATCCGCACGATGCCGTGCGCGCGACCGGATCCGGCGTGACGGTGATAAGTGATGTCGGTCAGGTCGTCGAAACCCTCGACAGTCTGCCATTGCGTCGGATCGAAGGGCTGTTCCACAGATGCGCTCATGGGTTCCGAGAGTAGTTGGCGCGTGTCAGGGGATCGGCTCGGCGCCGCCGCTGCCCTTGGCCCGCTTGATCCGATAGAGATCGGCGTCTGCTTCGGCGAGGAGCTCGGCGATGGTGGAGGTCGCTGCCAAACCGGTTGCCGCGCCGATGCTGGCGTCGCCGGGTCCGCTTCGGATGCGGTCGACGGTGGTTGCTGCCGGCACCGGACGATTGCCTTCGAGGCAGGCGGCGAACTCGTCGCCGCCGAGGCGCGCGAACACGGCGTCGTCCGGCATCAGGGCCCGCCACTGGTGCGCGTAGTCGATCAGCTGCTCGTCACCGAACTGATGACCGAACTCGTCGTTGACGGCTTTGAAGTCGTCGATGTCGAGGGCGATCACGGTGATGGTGGTCTGTGCTGCCCGGGCTCGCGCGAGCTGCTCAGCGGTGGCGATCTCCCATCCGGCGCGATTGAGCAGTCCGGTCAGCGGATCGGTGCAGGCGATGGTCACCAGGGCGCGTGTCACCAGACCGAAGGACTCGGCGGCGCCCACGATCGCGACGACGAAGACCACGTAGGTCAATGCCGACTTGGTCGCCGGGGCAACAGCCAGCGCGACTATCGCCGCTGCGCTGAGCACGCCGATCAGGATCCGGGCGCGATCGGTTCGATAGAAGGCGATCAGGTACATCGCCAGGAACATGACGGCGATCAGGCACAGGAACTCGGCGGCGGCGAGTACATGGAAGGCCATCACTGCCGGCGTGGCGATCATCGCGGCGGCGATCGCCGGGATGAGATTGACCGGCGTTCGCGCGAGGTACAGGAGGCCGAACGATCCCAGCGCCACTGCGACGATCCCGCCCACGGGGTTGGACAGTTCGACGTTGTTGCTGCGCAGTGGGAACAGGGTCAGCAGCACCCCCGCCGCGTACAGGAATGTGGTGGCCGCCAGGTAGATACGCAGCACCCGAATCTGTTGCCGGCGCAACATCTGACCGGTAGGGCCGTGAACGAGACCGAACCGGTTCACGGCATGGCTCTTCTCGACGTCCACGAGCCGAATAATCGCCGCATCACCGACCAGTATCGTCCACCTGCCGGCGATTGGTGGGGTTGTTGCTGCGGTGCCGCGTCACGCGAGGTCAGGGGCGGTCGATACTGTCGTGATCATGACGCAGAAGAGTCCGCTTCAGAAGACCGCGACGTCGTTTGCTGAGGAGTCCGCTGACGAGCCTCACCACGAGGGTGGCTTCCGGCCCGACTTCGACATCGATCTGACGCGCGGCGGCCCCCGCTACGGGGAGTTCATCGAAGAGGTCCGGACGTTCATGGACCGCGTGAAGGCGGCGCTGCCTTCCGAGGAGTTGGTGGCCGAGGTCATCGATGAACTCAAGGTGCTCAACGCAAAGCTGGACGAGGTGGCGATCGACGAGTGGCGGGCCCCGTCCGGCGGACGGATCGATCTGCCTGCGCGCGGCAACATCACGCTGCCGCCGTATGAGGTCGACGACGCCGGCGAAGAGGGTGTGCATGCCCGACTGACGTTCCGGCGCTATCACCTGGGCGGGAACAATGCGGCGCATGGCGGTCAGGTGGCGGTGGCCTTCGATGACCTGATGGGCATGGCCGGGGCCCTGGGATCCAAGGGCATCACCCGCACCGCCTACCTGACGGTGAACTACCGCGCGATCACGCCGCTGGACACCGAGCTGAAGTTGCGGTCCTGGGTTGACCGGATGGAGGGTCGGAAGGTGTTCCTACGGGCGACGCTGCACAACGGTGAGACCCTGTGCGCCGAGGCGGACGGACTCTTCATCAAGCTCAAGCCTGGTCAGCCCTGAGCTGACACGCACTACCAGCGCCTGCGCTTGCGCAACGCCCACAGCGCGATGCCGATGCCCGCGACGCTGAGCAGGTCAGACTCGGTGAGGCCGTTTTCTGGCGTGAACGACAGGATCACATGACCCTCGATCGGCCCGTTGAACAGCACCCACAACACGGATACAACGATGAGCACGCCCGCCGCGCGCCTACTCGGTTTGGCGAGGGTCCACGCTCCACACACGAACAGCAGGTTCAGCAGCACCAGGCCGTAGAAGAGGGTGGTCGGGAGCATCCATCCAGTATGGAGTCGCTCCGGACGTAACCCGTTCTCGCGCGTGGTGAGCCTCGCCACTGCCTCGTGGCCCGAGTTGCTGCAGGGTGGTGCGGCGGTCGAACGACCCACCCATTCCCATCTTTACTAGGATATGCAACTATGTGAGGCGCCCGGCAGTCGAGCGATGGAGAGTCATGTCAGACGAGAGCAACGTCCTGGTTCGCACCGAAGGCCGAATCGGGCGTATCACGCTCAACCGGCCGAAAGCCATCAACGCGCTGACCCACGACATGGTCGTCGACATCGATGCTGCGCTGCGGAAATGGGCCGACGACGACACGATCGAGGCGGTGCTGCTCGACGGCGCGGGTGAGCGCGGTCTGTGCGCAGGCGGCGACATCGTCGCCATCCACCGGGACGCATCGGTGTCGGACGACCTGGAGCAGGCGCTCGCGACCCCGTCGGGCGTCTTCTGGCGCGACGAGTACATCCTCAACGCCTACATCTCGCATTATCCGAAGCCATACATCGCACTGATGGACGGCATCGTCATGGGCGGCGGCGTGGGTATTTCGGCACACGCCAACACCCGCGTTGTCACCGATCGCACCCGGATGGCCATGCCGGAGGTCGGGATCGGCTTCTCTCCGGACGTCGGCGGCACGTACCTGCTCGCCAACGCCCCCGGCGAACTGGGAACCTACCTGGCGCTGACGGCCGCGAACATCAACGGTGCCGACGCCATCGCCATCGGATTCGCCGATCATTACCTGCACGCCGACCAGATCCCCGCCTTCGTCGAGGCCCTGACCGGGACCGCCGCCGCAATCTCAGACGTCATCGCGGACTTCACCACCGCGCCACCCGAGGCCGAACTGCTCGGCAGGCAGCACTGGATCGATGAGGCCTTCGCGTTCGACACTGCTGTACAGATCGTGGAGCACCTGCGCGGCCGGGACGAGCCCGACGCCCGCGCGGCCGCTGATGTCGTGGCCGCCAAATCGCCGACGTCCGTGGAGGTGACCCTGCGTTCGCTGCGGTCGATCACCCCCGACACCACCCTGGAAGCGGCTCTGCAGAACGAGTTCCGGGTGTCGATCCACTTCCTGGTGCACCCGGAGCTCGCCGAGGGTATCCGCGCCCAGGTCATCGACAAAGACCGCCAACCGAAGTGGTCGCCGCCGATGCTGAGTGACGTCGACCCCGCTGTGGTCGAGAACTTCTTCGCGTCACTGCCCGACGACCTCAGCCTGACGAATGGAGCCCAAGCATGACCACTTTCGAGACCATCATCACCGAACAGCGTGGCCGCGTCGGAATCATCACGCTCAACCGCCCGAAGGCACTGAATGCGCTGAACTCTCAGCTGATGGCCGAGGTCGTCTCGGCGGCGCAGGCGTATGACACCGACCCGTCGGTCGGCGCCATCGTCATCACCGGGTCCGAGCGGGCCTTCGCTGCCGGCGCCGACATCAAGGAAATGTCGGAGAAGACCTATGTCGACATGCTCTCCGAGGACTTCTTCTCTGCCTGGGGACATCTGGTCGAGGTGCGGACCCCGGTGATCGCGGCCGTCGCGGGCTTCGCTCTCGGTGGTGGCTGCGAGCTGGCGATGATGTGCGACATCATCATCGCCGCAGAGAATGCGGTGTTCGGTCAGCCGGAGATCAACCTCGGTGTGATCCCGGGCATCGGTGGTTCGCAGCGACTCACCCGCGCGATCGGCAAGGCCAAGGCGATGGACATGGTGCTCACCGGCCGCCGCATGAAAGTCGAGGAGGCCGAGCGCGCCGGACTGGTCTCACGGGTGGTGCCGACCGAGTCGTACCTCGACGACGCGATCGCCGTCGCCACCACCATCTCCGAGCTGTCGCTGCCCATCACGATCTTGGCGAAGCAGGCCGTGAACCGTTCGCAGGAAGTCAGCCTGGCCGAGGGGATCCTGTTCGAGCGCCGGGTGTTCCACTCGACCTTCGCCACCGACGATCAGACCGAGGGTATGGCCGCGTTCGTCGAGAAGCGGGACGCGAACTTCTCGCATCGCTGAGGCCGCCCACCCGAATTTGCACCGGCCACCTGTTTCTTCAGGTGGTCGGTGCAAATTCAGGTGGGGGAGCCCTGCGACAGAGCCGGGATGACTACGGCGTCGCGTACGTCTCCCAGAGTTCGCCGACGAGGTCGACAACTTCGGGAGGCACGCAGATCTCGCCGAAGCACGTCTGCGCAGGTGGCTCGACGGGGGCGACCGGCTCGACAGTAGGCGCCGTGCTCGGAGCCGTACCCGGCAACACCAGGCGGGAGGGCTCGGCGGTTGCATTCGGACCGACAGGTGTGGGCGTTCCCCACTGTTCTGCGCCCTCGCCGAGGGGGACCTCGGAACATCCCCAGAACAGGTCGTACGTGCCGTCGGGCAGAGTGGCGGACCCGTCCGGCCCGGTCTCCGTGAACAGCTTCAGCGGCACGGTTTTCGTCGCGCCGGGCTGGATGACCGCGCTCAGCGTCTCGGGATTGGTGTATCCGAACACCGGTTTCGTGTCCGCGGTGACGGCGCTGTCGGCCGGCAGGCCATAGAGATTGCAGCCGATCATGGAGCCCGACCCGTTGGTGATCGTCACGGTGGCGTTGCTTCCGTCGACCGTCGGCGAGATGGAGACATCGCTCGGGGCCGCGTTGGCGAACGCCGGGAACATCAATAGTGCGGCAGCGCAACCGGATACGACTCCAGCTGTCCGGCGGGCAATTCTAGCCGTCATGGATGACCAAGCCTTTCGACAGAGATTTCCGTGCGCAGGACACGCCAGAAGTGATCTTCACGATCACTTTAAGCCAGTGCATGCTCTGTCGCAATTCGAAAGACGCAGCTCGCGTGCTTGGGCACGCTGGTTTGACCAGCACAGCTCAGGGGCAATCTGCCCGTGCCCTCAGGTACCACCCAGCTCAGGAGAGTCTGATGTCGACAGATGCCATTGTCATCCTCAAAGACGAGCACAAAGCGATCAAGAAGTTGTTCAAAGAGTTCCGCGGTGCGGGCCCCGATGCAAAGCAGACGAAGGCGGACACCGTCGCCAAGATCATCGAGGCGCTGACGGTGCACACGTATATCGAGAACGAGGTCATGTACCCGGCGGTGCGCAAAGCGGTTCCGGACGTCGAGGACGACATCTTGGAATCGTACGAAGAGCACCACGTCGCAGACCTGCTGGTCATGGAACTCGCCACGATGACCCCCGACGATGAGCGATTCGATGCCAAGACCACCGTCCTCATCGAGAACGTGGAGCATCACATCGACGAAGAGGAAACGGAGTGGTTCCCAGAGGTGCGGAAGACGCTGGGACGTAAGGAACTACAGCGTATCGGTGAGCAGCTGCTCGAGTCGCGGGCCAAGGCGCCACACTCGCCCGCACAGCCTTCGGCGCTCAAGAAGACGATTGACGCCGTCATCAAGTAGGCCTGCGGAAATCGGTTCTGCAGACCGGCAGGTCGATCAGTTGGTGGGTGCGACCTCGGGGAGTGGCGCCTCGCCGTTCGACGACTGATCCGGCGATGCTGTCGGTGCATCTGGTGTTGTCCGGGTCGTCGGTGTGACAGACCGCGTAGGCGGCGTGTAGGCGGGGGCGGTAGACGTGTCCCGTTCGGTCGTGGTCGCCGGCCCACCCAGGTTGGGGGTGTTCTGCCGCCGAGTGGAGTCCGGTGTGCTGGTATCGGGAGCGCTGGTATCGGGAGCCGGGGAATCCCTGGTGGTCGTGGGGGTCTCGGCGCTCGTGGGGATCTCGGTGGTCGTGGGGATGCTGGTCAGCGTGTTCGCCGAGGTCCTGCGTGGCGGTGATGCCTGCGTTGTGGTGTTGGTCGGCGACGACGGCGACCGCGACGCTGGGTCGGTGGTCGATGCGGTGACCGGCAGGCTTGAATCGGAAAGTGCGGGTGCTCCCTTGTCGGGGTGCTGGGCCACGGCGACCGCGAGTCCGCCGGCGAACAAGACGGCAGAGAGTCCCACCACTGCGACTGCGAGATGCGATGGCCTGGTCTTCGGGGGCCGCCCGCGCAGGGGGATGGGCTGCTCGCGGCCCGCTACGAGTGCGGCCCCGAACGCAACGCTGTACCGGCCTCCGACCTCCCCGACCGGGAGCCCCGCCGCTCGGGAGATCTCCTGGATGACGCCGTGGATTTCCGCGCCGGCTCCGGCGGCGACGATGGTGTCGACCCCGAGCCCGACGACAGGTAGGGCGGCCATCGCATCGGCCAAGGCGTCCGCGCCCGCTCGTTCGTAAGCGGGCAACTGCCCGCGTGGGGCCTGCGCAGTATCGATGACGGTTCCGAATGCGGGGTCTATCAGCATCAGCGGTGTGGTGGTCTCGGGGCGTCCCTGGTGATCGAGATGCGTAACGACAAGTGGATTGGCCCCGCGATACTGCGATGACACCGCTGCGACGAGCGCGGGGACCGCGGAGACGATGGTCGCCTGAGCGAGCCAGGCAGGGGCGCCCACTTCGTGGGCGCGATCGTTGACCAGGATCTGGACCGCTGGGTCGGTACACGCCACCGCAACACGCTGAGCTGGTAGCGGTGCCGATTCGACGAGGCGATCGAGGTGCTCGATGAGGGTGCCGTCGACGGCAGGCAGCGCGACCCTGTTCCTCGCGACCACATCGCGAGTCGACGCGTCGATGAGCAGCAGCGTGATTTCGGTACGCGTGATCGCGAGGCCCAGTGCGTGCCCGTGAGCCAATGGTGCACCTCCACCTTCGCCGCGATTCGTGATCGTCTCTGTCATTTATGAGCCAGAGTGCATAGCGTTTTGTGTTGTCCCTGAACATGATTCGCGATCAGAGCGACTGCGGATGGGCTGATGGGGTGTGAGTTGCGCGACAGTGCGGCGGCGCTTTTGCTAATACTATTAGGTAAAAGTAGCGTTGTCTTAGTAAACAAGGAGAATGCTTATGCCGCGGGTGGGTTTGACCAGCGAACGTCTGGTGCAGGCGGGTGCGGCGCTGGCCGATGAGGTCGGCTTCGAACACGTGACAGCGTCAGAGCTGGCCAGACGGTTCGGCGTCAAGGTCGCCAGCCTGTACTCGCATCTGAAGAACACCCACGAACTGAAGACCAGAATCGCACTGCTGGCGTTGGACGAGCTCTCCGAGCGGGCATCCGATGCGCTGGCCGGCCGGGCAGGCAAGGACGCCTTGATCGCGTTCGCCAACTCCTACCGTGACTATTCGCGGGAGCATCCAGGCCGGTATGCCGCCACGCAATTTCCACTCGATCCAGAGACTGCCGCCGCGAGTGCCGGCGTCAAACATGCGTCGATGATGAGGGCGATCTTGCGAGGCTACGACCTGTCCGGGGATGACCAGACCCACGCTGTCCGGCTGCTGGGCAGCGTCTTTCATGGCTATTCGAGTCTCGAGGCTGCCGGCGGATTCAGTCACAGTGCACCGGACTCGGAAGAGTCCTGGACAAAGATCCTCGATACTCTCGATGCCCTGCTACGGAATTGGCCTTCATGAACCAGTATTCGACAACACCCATCACCCTGGGCTTGCTGCGTGGCGCGGCAGACCTCGAATACACGGCACCTGGTGTGGTGATGCATCGCCTACCGGCGGCCGCGCGCAGTCAACACTGCGACCCGCAGTTGACCATGGCCGAATCGCAACCCGCGGGTGTGCGTCTGGTCTTCAGGACCGCCGCCACGCTCATCGAGCTCGATGTGCTGTCCACCAAACGCCATCACGTGGGTCTGCCGCCGCGCCCTGACGATGTGTTCGAATTGTTCGTCGACGGGCAACCGGCCGGACGGGCGATCGCGCCGCCCGGCACCACCATCACCGTCGACATGGCCGCGGGCACTGTCGACCATCGGCCAGGGCCCGTGAGCACCCTCGAGTTCGGCGACCTCGGACCCGGCGTCAAAGACGTCGAGATCTGGTTGCCGCACAACGAGAATATGGAACTCGTGGAGCTGCGCACCGACGCACCGGTCGAGCCGGCCACCGACACGCCACGCCCTGTCTGGGTTCACTACGGCAGTTCGATCAGCCAGGGATCGGGGGCGCATACCCCGAGCACCACGTGGCCCGCGATTGCCGCAGCGGCAGGCGGCGTCGACCTCGTCAACCTCGGACTGGCCGGTAGTGCCATGCTGGATCCGTTTGTGGCACGGGCGATCCGGGACACTCCTGCTGACATCATCAGCCTCAAGATCGGTATCAACATCGTCAACGCCGATCTGATGCGACTGCGGGCATTCACCTCAGCGGTGCACGGTTTCCTCGACACCATCCGCGACGGACACCGACTCACACCCATTGTGGTGGTGTCCCCGATCTACTGTCCCATCCACGAGAACACCCCCGGGCCCGGCGCCTTCGACCCTTCCGCACTCGCCGAGGGGAGAGTCGAGTTCCGTGCCACCGGCGACCCGTCCGAGGTGGCTGCGGGAAAGCTGACGCTCACCGTGATCAGGGATGAACTGGCCCGCATAGTCGCAGGCCGGGCGGCCGACGATCAGCACCTGCACTATCTCGACGGCCGGGATCTGTACGGAGAAGCCGACTTCGCCGAACTACCGTTGCCGGATAATCTGCATCCCGATGCAGCGACGCACGAGCGAATGGGACATCGTTTTGCAGCCGCATCGGCGGACCTCAGACTCCTACCACCGCCGGCTCCCGGGCCGGTACGAGGGGAATGACCTGCTCGGCGATGTACGGCGCTGCCTTTGCTGCCACCTGACCGTGCCAACAACACTTCTCACCCCGGGCCTGTTGCCCATTCGATGTCGACTGGGGCACTCGCGGTGGCGCTTTGGGCACGCTCGGCGCGGTCCAGCAACTGGGCGTCGAGTCCGTATTCGAAACGGGTGGTGTCGTCCGGCGTGCGGTGCAGGATGGTGAGTACCACGTCGCGACCGGGTGGGAGCATGCGAATCGTCAGAGTGCCGGATTCGGCACATTCCAGGGCATCGGTGACGTGCCCCAGCAGGCGGTTCCGTGTTTCGGGTGAGATGTCGTCAACTCTTCGATCGTCGAGCATCACCACTTCGACGCCGCGGGCCCGGGTCGCCCTCGTGCAATCCTTGATCGCGGGTGTGGAAAACACTGGCGCCCGCAACGTATCGCGGAGGTGGGCTTCCAGTAGTTTGGCAGTGAGCCGTTGATCCTCAGTGAGTGGACTGTCGCCGGCCAAGCGCTCAAGCAGTGGCCGGGCGAGTTCGTTGAGTTGGGCCAACCTGCGGTCGCGTTCTTCGAGCACCGCCTTGTCCGCCGCTTCCGCGGCGACGCGAAGCGTGGCCTGGTCGCGGAGCTCGAAGATTCGGCGGGAAGCAGGCCGGATCCGCCAGGCGAAGAACGTCGCCATGAGTAGCGGGGCCACCTTCACGACCGACAGCTGCAAGCCCTCCGCGTATCCAATCCCCGTTCGTTGCCCCCACAGCATGTGTGAGCCCAGCACTGCGATCAGTCCTATCCACGCCCACGCTGCCCGACCGCGCACACACATATATATGTATATGGAGAGCGCGGCCCACGATGGCCAGAGCTGCAGCCCTGATATCGGCGGAGCTACCTTCAGCAGAACCAGATTCATGGCCACCACACCCGCGGCGGTCAGCGCGATGGTTGTCGGAATCGGCAGCGGATCTCCCCGAACAGTGATGAGGGCAACGGCTGCCAGGCTCATGATGAGCCAAGCGGCGAACTCGTACCAGAAGCTCGCTGGTGGGCTGGTGTTTACCGCGACCAGCGCGTAAGTGATGACAAATGCAGCGACGAGCAGTCGGGCCGCGACAGTTCGGAACCCGAGTACCTCGTGAACGTCAGGCGCCTTGCTTTCGGTCACCGGATCTGCCATTCGAGGTGCACTCGTGTTCCTGATCCCGGTCCGCTGTGCACGCTTGCGAAACCGCCGGTCAGGCTACCCATGCGGCCTACGATGCTGACGGCGATGCCGAGTCGATGTGGGGCAACGGTCCTGGGATCAAAACCCGCGCCGTTGTCGGTCACGTCGACCCTGAGCAGGGCGTCGGACAGGTCTACCGTCACCTTCCGCCATGCGTCACTGCCCGCGTGGAGACGACTGTTGCGCAGGGCCTCCGACAGGGCGGACCCTACGGCGCGCACGCCGTCCGCGGGAAGCTTCTCGTCCCCTACGGCATTGCTGTGTTGTACGTCGAAGGCGGCTTGGTCGTCGGCATCGGCAGATGCAGACCGAAGATAGGTGATGGCTTCGTCGGTCGAAAACAGCTGGTGCAGCATGGGAGGAGTCTTCAGTTCGTCGAGTTCGGCCAACGTCGCGCGGGCGAGAGGGCCGACGACGCTCAGCGGCTGACCACGGCTCGCGGCAAGGAGTGACGCCAGCACACCGTCGTGGACTAACGCATCGAAGCGTTCGCTCTCGACCGTCTGCGCATGCTGTGCTGCCGCGCTGGCTGCGGCCTGGTGCGTCATCGCAGTGGTGGAATCGAGAAGGCGACCGGTCCGTATCGCCATCGCTGCTCCACCGACGAACAGGGTGCAGAACATGATCGCGAACGCGACGTCGGTGAGCAGCATCCCGGTCGAGATTCCGCCGCGGGCAACCGCGGTGATCACCATCACGCTGGTGCAGCCCACGACCATGTATACAAAGGCAGCCCAGATCGGCCAAGCGACGATCGCGGCGAGGCTCGCCACCCCGGGAAAGGCTGCGAGCCAGAAGGCATCACCTGCAGGGAGGTCCGGGCCGTTCCACGCGAACGGCCACACGGCTGCCGCCAGTAAGAAGGCGAGCGCTGCTGCGGCTGCGGACACCCGCATCGGTCGAGTGTCGGACGAGAACGACAGCACACCGGGGAGCACGCCAAGACCGAACACCGCAATTACGGTGGGCGGGGTCCACCATGGGTCCATGCGAGCCGATTCGCTGGTGATCGACGGCATCAGGAGAACGAGATACGCGATATATCCAATGCTGACCAGAAGGGCCACCATCCGCAATATTCGATCGACATTGTTGCCGACGTGAGGCACCACAGGTGAGAGTAGTCGGCGAGATCGACCGATGCTCATCGACGGGGGTGTTCAGGCATCGGCAGAAGTCCGTCTTCGACGGCCCGCTGATACAACTCCACCTTCGAGCCGGCCGGCCGGCCGGCCTGGGCATACTTCACGCGGATCCGGGCGAGATAGTCGTTCACCGTGTTCGGTGAAAGACCGGTCATCCGTGCCACACGGTCGGCTCTTTCGCCGGAAGCGTACAGAGCCAGAACGTCTCGCTGGCGAGGACTCAGTTCAACATCGGCCAATCCCGGGTCGCCGTCGATCGCAGCGGCCCATTCGGTGGTCACCACCTGGTGTCCTTCAGCGGCGGCGGCGATGGCTGCCACCACGACGTCCGCTGGCTCGGATTTTCGAACGACACCCAACACGCCGGCTTTCGCGGCCTGCCGAACGAGGTAGGGACTCTCGGCTCCGGTGAAGACCAGCGCTTCGAGGCCGGCCGCTCTCAACTGATCGACGTTCGTGGTCGGAGAGGAGCCGTCTGACAGCCTCAGGTCGAGCAGCACGAGATCAAGGTCAAAACCTTGGTCGAGCAGATCGGTGACAGTGCCCGCGGACGCTACAACCTCGACAACGGGATGATCGATCAACATTGCCTGGAGGCCCAGCACCACCGATGAGTGGTCTTCGATGACACCGACTTTCCTCATGGAACTCATGAACCGGCCCTTCATTCGACGTCCCCTGATCATCCAGCATCGCAGGTAAGCGGGTGTGTCCGACGCCACGCCCGCAGGTCTCGATCATCGCTGTCATACGAACGTACGAATCGCAGCGGCAGCGCCGGCGCTCAACATTTCCGATCGGACTCGCAGCGAATCGCGACTCGAATGCTCATCGGTGCAACCCCGCCCGGCATTACAGTCAGCTACGAATACAACCCGGTGTTGAAGCGGTTGATGACCCTTTGCATCGCTTTACGGTCGCGGATGCGCATCAGTTCTTCATGCAGGGGCGTTGATTTCATGACCACCACAGAGACGTTCACTGTGCTGTCGGGAGCCGGTGGCGACACGATGGTCCTCACCGACCAGCCGAGGATTCGGCCGACGCGGCGCCCGGCTGACCGAACTTCCTGAACGCGAGCGGAGTCGGCCGCCTCGCAGTTGGCAAGGTACTGGCCGCTTGCTCGCAGGGACGCTTCGATCGACGCCATGAGCGCCTGCGCATGAGTGGTGGGAATGGCTTTCACGTACGCTCCTCATGGCGACTTGCCGAACTTGCGTCCCCCGACGACAGTTCCCTGTCTTCGATAGTCCCAAATTTTTCACGAACGGGTTGTAGTTCGAACAGGTGAATCACGGCGGGTCATCTGGCCACTGAGACCGAACTCGAGGCGGCGGGATACTTCAGGCGTCCGGTGCAGAATGGTGAGCAACGCGTCGCGCCGTGGTGGGAGGATGCGAATCGTAATCGTTCCGGAACTTGCGGCGGTGAGGGCGTCGAGGACCCGGCCCAACAACTCGTCCCGCAGGTCGGTGGGGACGTCGTCGAGTCCGTGGTCATCGAGCATCACCACTTCCACCCCACGCGAACGTGCTTGGTGAACAGCGCAGCTGATTTCCGGTGTCGTGAGAGTTGGTGCTCGAAGAGTGTCGCGGAGGTGGGCTTCGAGGAGGCCCGCCGATGTCCTGTCATCGTCGGTCAGGTAACCGTAGCCCGCCAGGCGTTCGAGCAGTGGCCGGGTGAGTTGGTCTAGCTGGGTGAGTCTGAGGTCGCGTTCGTCGAGAACGGCCGCGTCGGCAGCTTCGGCGGCGACACGGACAGTCGCTTGTCTTCGGAGAGCGAAGATGCTTCGGGCCGCAGGGCGAATCGTCCATCCGAAAAACGTCGCCACCACGAGCGGTGCGAAGTTAATGACCGACAGTTGCAGCCCCGTCACATATCCCATGCCGGTCCGTTGTGCCCAGAGCATGTAGCTTCCGAGAACAGCGAGCATGCCGATCCACGCCCATGGCGTCCGACCGCGCACGCACAGATAGGCGTAGATCGCTGTGACCGCGGACAGCGGCCATAGCTGCAACCCCGAGAAAGGTGGGTGGATCACCAGCAGCATCACGTTCATGGCCACGACACCGGATACGGTCAACGCAGCGGCCACCGGCATCGGGAGTGGATCGCCTGGGACCATGATGAGTGCGACGGCTGCAAGGCTGACGATCAACCACGCAGCCAGCTCATACCAAAAGCTTCCGGTTGGGCCGGTTGTAGCAGCAACCAGTGCGTATGTGGCTATGAAGGCGGCGATGAGGATCCTTGCCGCGATTGTCCGTAGGCCAAGCATTTCGTGGATGTCGGGGGCACCCGCGGTAGTCATTGCAGCGCCCACTCGAGGTGGATCAGGGTGCCGACGCCGTGTCTGCTCTGAACCGACGCGGAGCCACCCGGCAAGCCCCGCATGCGGCCGACGATACTGACAGCGATACCGAGTCGGTGCGGTGCGATGGAGGTGGGGTCGAACCCGATCCCGTCGTCGATCACGTCGATCTTGAGAACATGTTCTGTCAGGTGCACCGTCACCGCGCGCATGGCGCTATCTCCGGCGTGTAATCGGCTATTGCGCAGAGCTTCTGCAATCGCGGAGCCAATTGTGCGGATGCCGTCTGCCGCTAGTTTGTCCAACCCGGCTATGTCGTCGGAAAAAATATCGAAGGTCGCTTGCTCGTCGGCGTCGGCCGCTGCCGCCCGGAGGTGCGCGATCGCTTCTTCGACAGCAAACAGTCTATTCGGTTCATTCTGGGTGCTGAGCGGGTCGAGACCGGCGAGCGCGGACCGGGCCAAAGGGCCGACAAGGAACTCCGGCTGGCCACGTGCAGCCGCGAGTAAGGCCGACAGGACGTTGTCGTGGATCAACGCATCGATACGTTTACGCTCGACCGTCCGTGCCCGCTGAGCCGCAGCGGAGGCGGCCGCCCGGTGAGTGGATTCGGTGGTGAAATCGAGTAGTTTCCCGGTACGGATCGCCATTGCTGCTCCACCGACGAACAAGGTGCAGAACATGATGGTGAACGCAATTTCTGTGGGCAGCATCGAAATGGACGATCCACCTCGGGCAACAGCGGTGATGGCCATAACGCCTACGCAGCCCGAGACGAGGTGAGTGGCAGTCAACCAGATCGGCCACGCCACGATCGCGGCCAAGCTTGCCAGCCCTGGGAACGCGGCCAGCCAGAACGCGTCACTGGCGGCGAGATCTGGACCTTTCCATGCGAGCGGCCAGGTAACTATCGCCAGTAGAAACGCCACCGCTGCGGCCGCCGCACACAACCGCATTGGTCGAGTATCGGACCGAAAGGACAGCATTCCGGGCAGCAATCCGAAGCCGAAGACGGTCGCGACCGCAAGGGGCGTCCACCAGGCATCCAACCGTGCTGATTTGACCATGATCGGTGGCAACAGGACGACGAAATAAACGAGGTATCCGACGCTGACGAGCCGCGCCAGCATCCGCAAGATTCGTTCCAGGTTTTCGTTGCCGACGACGGTTACAGTGAGTGAACGTGCCACCGTCGATGCATCGGCGGTCTTGGGCCGAGTTCTGTCGGTGGGAGCTGACCGTTCGATCGTGGTCATCGGTGCCCAGGCGGCCGCAACTTTGTCGTCGACCACCGACACCTTTCTCATCGCGTTCATAATCCCTTTCTGCCTGATCTTGCAGGGATCATGCCTCATCGCGGCCGCGCCGGCCGGTCGTTGCCGAGGCAAGCGCCGCGAAATCGTGCCTGACACGCGCTCAGACGATGATTGGCTTGTGCTCACCTTTGTGGGTATAGCCTTCGGAGTGATGATCAACATGCAGAAAGGCGCATGAGCCGCCGACGTGTTCTACCCGTTTCCATCGGTGCTTCAGTAATCGAAGCCGGCGACATCTCACCCCCACGAGTCGGTTCAGTCGTCGAGATGAGGCTCGACTTCACCGAAACACCGGAGTCCGTGAACGATGCGGTGACGCTGCAGGCGGTCCTCGAACTGCAGCCCACGCCGCGACTCGAAGGTCACCCAGCCCACGCCGACGGCCGGTATTGGTGTTGGATCGGTGAACTACACGGCGATGGGTGGCGGGCGACGTGGTTCGGCCGACGTCCCAAAATGGGGCCGGTGTCGGTCACAGGCCGGTTTCAGAACTCACGCGGCCTGGCATACAAGCAGGGAAGTCGCAGCGAGGTGCGCGGCCAAGTCACTCGCGTGCAGGTGAAGGCAATCCCGTATCACTGCCCTGATGGCAGATGGCAACCGTTGCCGGGAGGGCCGTCCATATACCGTGACGTCGAACTGGCGCCGAGATGGTTCAACCGCGGAGGTCGCCGCGAGGAGGATCAAGACCCGAAGTTGTTGCTGTGGAGAGATTCTGGCGTCCTGATTGAGATAGACCTCGATGATGTCCCCCGCCGTACTTCGCGGCCAACAATCGTGCCAGGGGACGTATCGATCGGTGACCACGGCATTTGGGTCGTCGACAATCAGCTTCTAAGATCGCCTGTGCCTGGAGGTGATCACTTCAGGTGCCCGACGACGTTCGAGGCGTGGCTGACAATCGGCTGTTGTGAGTGAGGCTCCTGGGAGATGGCCACCTCGTCCGTCGCGGACACTCCGGCCGCTGATTGAGACATGTACATCGCGAAGAGTCGCTACTTAGAAGAATGCTGGCGGAGCCGTCCACCCCTTGGGCATACTTCGACGGAAGGGACTCTGTGACAGCAGAATCGGATGCAGTTTGGATTGGCATTGACATCGGTAAGGCAGCTCACCATGCCGCTGCGATCGACAACACCGGACGACTGCTGTGGTCGGTCCGCGTGCACAACGATCAGCACAGCATCGAGCAACTCCTGTCGAAAGCAGAATCTTCGTCGAGGATGCGTGGCTGGGCCGTCGACCTCACGTCACCCGAATCGGCACTGCTGCTCGCAGTCCTCATCGGAGCTGATCAGGCGGTCACGTATGTGCCGGGCCGGGTCGTCCACCGTATGACCGGCGCTTTTCCTGGTGAAGGCAAGACCGACGGTAAAGACGCCGTCGTGATCGCTGAAACAGCGCGTCTTCGTCGTGACCTGAGCACCGTCACGGCGCCCGACGACGTCGTGGCCGAGCTTGGGTTGTTGACGGGTTACCGTGCGGACCTGATGGGTGAGTGGGTTTCTCGGATTAATCGTTTGCGGTCGCTGCTGTTGCGGGTGTTTCCCGAACTCGAGCGGGCGTTCGACTACACCACCCGCACCGGGCTGGCCCTGGTGAGTCGTTACTGCACCCCGGCCGCCATCCGGGGTGCGGGCGCAGAGGAGATCAGTGTTCATCTCCGCGAGCTGGGCGTCCGACGTCCCACGATTCCTGGCATGGTCTCCAAAGCGCTGGCTGCCGCAGAGGCGCAAACCATGGCAGTGCAGGCAGAGTCGACCACCGAGCAGCTCGTCACCCGCCTCGCGCGGCAGCTGTTGGACCTCGATCACGAGATCAAAGCTCTCGACAAACAGATCACAGCATGCTTCCGCAGCCACCGCCAGGCCCAGATCATCGAAAGCGTCCCTGGCGTCGGCGAGCGACTCGGTGCCGAGTTTCTGGCCATCACAGCTGGTGACCTCGCCGCATTTGGCACGGCCGGAAGACTTGCCTCCTATGCTGGTCTGGCACCGGTCCCTAATGATTCGGGAACACGCAGCGGAGTCCTGCACCGGCCCAAGCGGTATCACCGGCGCTTGCGTCACGTGTTTTATATGGCTGCCTTCAGCAGCGCCCAACGCGACGGACCGTCCCGTGAGTTTTACCAGCGCAAACGCGCGGAGCACCAACGCCACACCCAAGCCACGATTGCCCTGGCGCGGCGACTCGTCGACGTCCTCTGGGCGTTGATTCGGGATGACCGCGAATGGCAGCCCGAGCGCCCGTCAGGACATCAGTTGAAGGCAGCGTAGCGAGCGGACCAGCGCTCCACTTGGGTGTAGCCGGTTCTTCTTGCTCCGGCTACTCTCACCGCGCCGTGCCCTCGTCCCTACCGAATGGACTATCCCGGTTCCGATCCGTGTCGCCACTGTTTCTACAGTGCTCGAGCGTCTGTACTTGTCCACCCGCACGCTCGACCCCACCGGCCGAGGTAAGTCCGGGCCGCGGGCCGCCAACTATCAGATGCTGCGACCTAACCCATCTCCAATTTGACAGTCCCCGTGGGTGACCGGCCCGGCGACGGGTCAGGATGCCGTGTCGATTGACTGGATCGCTTCGGTCAGCGCAGTGATCTGAGCTGTGTAGCTGGTGTAGTTGTTCGTGGCATCAGTGGTCCAGTCGGCGACATGTCCGGCCCGGGCTGCTTCGAGGAACTGCCAGGTGGGGCGTTCGCGTTCCAGGGTGGCCAACGGGGTGGAGTAGGAGCGGGTGTCCAGCAGGATGAGGTCCGGTTGGTAGTCGCCGACGCTTTCCCAGCTGACCGGGGAGAACGATCCTGAGTTCTCGGTTCGCGCTACGGGGGAGCTGATCAGTGTCAGTCCCCACTCTTGGTAGTCGAGAAGTTCGGGGAACTCCTCGTTGATAGCGATGTAGAACTGGTCCGATGGTGAGATCGCCATGGCGGTCAGGTCTGGCTTGGCCGCGATCGCGGCCTTGAGGTTCTCGACTGCGGCATCATATGCGGCTCGCTCCTGGGCAATTGCTCCCTCATTGGGATCGGCCCCGAGATCGCGTGCAAGATTTTGGTAGGTGTCCAAGATCTTGGAGGACGGTTGTTGCGCAGAGACCGTGACGATCGGCGCGACCTCGCCCAGACGCGTGGCGATATCAGAGTCGCTTGACCCGATTCCGCCTAGCGCGTCCCCGGCGTAAGCGCCAGTGACAATGAGGTCAGGTTCGAGCGCCGCCACTGCTTCGAGGTTGATCTCACCGTATGCCTGTCCGACACTTTCGATCCCGCTGAGATCAAGCCCCTCAAGGGGGATGCTGTCGGCGAAAGAACTACCACCCCACACCCCTACCGGGGTGACCCCGAGCGGTATCAGCGCGGCGGCGGCCTGCTCGCTGGCGACGATGCGGGTAGGCACCTGGTCGAGTTCGACAACCGCGCCGCGCGAATCGGTGTACGTGAACTGAGCCGAACCACCTGCCTCCTCGTTAGCGTCAGTACCGCACGCAGCAACCGCCACCACCGCCAACGCAGTCAGCGCCGCAGCAACTATCTGGTGTGGTCGCCGGCGGCGAGCACGAACTCGCTCATGGGGGTCAGAACGTGTGGTCATGGGTGTAGGTGTCCTTAGGTTCGTGGAGCCGATGCCTCCAAGTGAACCTGAGGCTAACCTAACTCGGAGCAGGCTTCTATCGTCGCAAAAAGACAGCAATATTTGGAAAGAGACACCCAATGGCCGCAGTAGCGCGCAGTACGGAGCTGACTCCCAGCTTTGTGGCGGAGAATATTTCCACACGGACATCTGAAGATTTTCGTGTCTTCGATCAGATTGTTCACACCGACACTCGTTACGAGGTCCACAGTCACGCCGAGCACCAACTGGCCTGGATGCGTGAGGGGACGATGCGGGTCGAGATCGGTTCGATGCAGTGGCACCTCCATGCCGGCCATCTGGTGTGGATACCCAGCTACACCGCCCATGCCATGAGCGTCTGCGCCGGCAGGCTGGTTTCGGCCTACGTGGACCCCACCATTCGTCCCGTCGGGGACCGATGGGACGCCCCGCTCGTGCTCGGGCTTGATGAGCTGCCATCCCAGATACTGCTGCACCTATGCGACCGGACCCGGGCACACGATGAGCGCAGTCAGTGCCAGCGCCTGTTGTACAGGCTTCTCGAAGTGGCACCAGAACGCACGGACGTACTCGCACTTCCCCGCGATCGCAGGGCAAAAGCGGTGGCCATGGCATTGCTTGAGCATCCAGCGGATTCACGAACACTCGACGATTGGGCGCGTTCGTCGGAAACGAGCACGAAAACCCTGGCACGAGCATTCGCCGCCGACACCGGGATGACCTTCGCGCGGTGGCGCACGCACGCTCGCGTGTATGCCGCCCTCGACCCACTACGGGCCGGCGAATCCGTCGACGCCGTCTCCCGACACGTCGGATACCGAACCAGCACCGGGTTCATCAACGCTTTCACCGCGATCTTCGGAACCACCCCAGCACGCCACACCCGACACCACACCCCACGCCGCCCGTAGGGGTGCCGCACCTGGTTAGCGGATTCCTCATCCACAATCCCGTCATCGAGTCCGACCCTTCAAAGCCTCAACCACGGTGCCACCCTTGATTCGCTGCGTTGCGTCTACGGCTCAGGTGACGAACAGCCCGAAGTGGCGCGGGGCCAATACAAGCGCGACCGCGCGGAGTCGGTCCAAACCGGGACGTTGCCATGCTCGTGGGGGCGAATATTCGTCAACCAGGCTCAGTCAAGCCCGCGTTCCCACTGCTGTAGCCAGGGCACGACCTCGGTGAGATCCTGGGCAGTCATGGCTGTGGTGGCCACCTTTCTGGTGGCCGTGTCGGCGTTCAGCGCAAGCGTGGTCTGGAGGGCGCTGAAGAGGGGAATGTCTGAGCGGCTGTCACCGATCGCGCAACACCGCTGTGTCGGCACCCCCCGTTCAGCCGCGAAAGCTAGCGCCCGGTCGCGCTTGTCGTATTCATTGAAATGCTCAGCTACCGTGCCGTCATAGACCAAACCAGAGATACCGACGCGAGGTCCGCCATTGGCGGTGAAGCCATGCCGTCTGGCCATCGCAGTGCTAACGGGCTGCCACGCCAGGGAGGCAAGAACTGGCTCCAGCCGACGGCTTCGGCACCAGGACACGACCTCACCGATGCCGGCGATCAGCGGGAGGTCGTCGAGCCAACGATCCACGACTTTCGTGCTCACCCCTCGCCAACCCTTGGCGTCGATGACTGCTGACTTCTTCATTGGTCAACTCCCGGCCGCGTATCGCCGCTCGGCGTGATCGAGTTCGCTCTGGTGACCCAGGCGCGCCGCGAGAAAACTACCGCTGGACATCGACGGGACGAGCGTTCCGTCGATGTCGAAAAAGACGATGCCTCGCGTGATCACCCATAAAGCATATCCAGCCTGGCATCGTCATCCATGTCGTGCGACAGCAGCCAGGTCAGGTGCTCACCCCAGCCGCTGCATAGCGCGCTTGATCAGGTGTTGAAGTGGCGTGAGGGGCTGTTCCGGCTGTCGGCGCCGTCATACATACGGTCGAGTCAAGAACTCCACCAGGTGGCCGCCCGGGTCGAGGACATAGAGTCGACGTCCGTCGTCTTCGACGCCGATCTGGTGGGGTTGGGAGCGTCGCGGATCGCCCCAATAGTCTTCCCGAGAATCCCTCAGCCAGAACAGGATTCGGTCAAAATGTTCGTCGTCGACCATGAAAGCGAAGTGCAGGGAATCAAAGCTCGTGGGAGGCACTGCAAACTGTAAGAGCACCCCGTCGGACATGATCAGATTAACGAACGGCCCCCAGGACGGGGCGCCCACGATTTCGAGCAAATTTCGGTAGTACGCAGCGGATGCATGGGCATCTTGAGCCGCAATGACTATGTGGTTGAAGCGAGCAGTCATCAGTTTCCCATCGTCGAGTTCGGCACAGGTTGGATCGCAAACTCAGCGGCGGGTGGTCCCCTCGATGGAGGACGCAACTGCAAACGCCAGCGACTGTGCCTAAACGCAACCACCCTGGACGAGCGCGCGGTCCACGACCCAGATAGGACGTGGAAGCGTCGTGCGGCAGGCGTTCGTGTGTCGCGGCTAGTCACGCGAGCAGAAAGGGTGCAACGAAATCATCGTGCGACTCCCAGTGTTCGACGCCTCCATGCCTGACACAGACTGCCACCACACGCGACGCTCCATCCATCGTAACTGACGGACACCGACCGCATCAGACGCCAGCGGTTTCAACGGTCAGCGGCGAACCTGCCGACTGAGAGCTGAGAACGATGCGATGGGGTCTAAGCGGTTCAAGAGTTGCTTCCCGCATTGAGATCTCCCAATCGCCGCTTTGCTGGTAGGAGACAAAGCCACCGAGTACATCTTCCCCGGGACGGTCACCTCTGGTAGAGCGATCCGAGCCACGGCTGACGGGTGCACGATCACCGAAGGCCGGGACACCTACCGATGCGTGGTCGGCGAGCCTTTGATCAAAGCAACTGTCACACGGGGCGTCACAGTCGACGGCGTCGAGCGAACCTTCGAACGCGTGGACGGGGACACGTATCGAATCGTTCTCACGTCGCGGACGGGCCGAACGGAGGTCGATGCAATCCCTCCCGGCTGGCTCGTGGTGGCAACCACGGTCGACGACGGGGACTTCATCAGCGCGGTACAAGACCGCGGTGCACCCGATAAACCGACGTATCTCGTCCGCATCACAACCGCGGGCGACGTCACGTCTGGGCCCATGCTCCCGAACGACAAGCGAGATTGGGACAAGCGGATAACGCTGGTCAACAAGCCGTTGCGAGTTTTGCAAGAGCGGTGGGTCACAACCGTCGGCGAGGGACTTAGTCTCGCTGAACCGATCCCGTTCCGGCAGCCTCTGCTGTGGGCCGGGCAAGCGGGCGATACGGCATGGATCGTCACTCATCCACCGTCCGCCAAAGGTTGCGGCCCCGACCCATGGTGGCCGCTGCCGGGACCGGTCGACTACGACCGGTCCCAAGGCCAGTTCTGGCTGCTGACCTTCCTCGGTTCGGATTCGCGACCGCTGGTGAGCTACCCGACCTCGGATCCTCGTCCGAGCGTGGCGGTGGATCGCGCGGGCCACTTCTGGATCACTGACCGTGGTCTGCGACGGCTGCCTCCCGAACCGATGGCATGGTCAGACCCGGTCGACTTTGATGCGGCCATCACCTCCACGATCGCAGCGACAGTGGACGCTGAGATGGACAAGGAATGACGGCTGAAATGCCGACGGCCCTGTCGTCCGCGGACAATTCATCACCGAGATGCGTCAGCCGCGGAAGATCGTCACCCAGCCAGATGGGCGCGTCGAGTTCGCGAAGGCATGCAGATCACTGCAAGTGGAACAGTTTCTACCAGGTGCCTCAGATCACGCGGGTGCTGGCCAATGATGCTGTGCGGCAGTACGTCCGACCGAAGAAAGTTCGCCCGAAACGCTTGGCACTCTGGCCGGAGGAGTGCTAAAAATGTAGTGCACAGTGATTGGTCGCCCGCCAGCCGGTGGCGGGCAGCGAGTGACATAGGAGGTGGGTTGCTGTGCTTCGTTTTGATCCTTTCGGTGATGTGGATGCGTTGACCCGCGGGTTGCTGCAGTCGGCGGGATCGTCTCGAACTCCTCGGTTCATGCCGATGGACCTCTGCAAACTCGACGGACACTATCTGCTGACTGCTGATCTGCCCGGTGTCGATCCTGGGTCGGTGGACGTCAGCGTCGACAACGGAGTGCTGACTCTGTCCGCTCAGCGCAGCCCTCGCTCCGAAGATGGCGTCCAGTGGCTGACAAACGAACGCCCCTTCGGTAGCTATCGGCGGCAGCTCTCTCTCGGAGACGGGGTCGACGCGGCCGGCATCACGGCGCGCTACGACAATGGTGTTCTGTCCGTCACGATTCCGATTGCGGAGAGAGCCAAGCCCCGCCGTGTCGAGATCGAACATCCTGACACCCAGCAGTCCATCGAGGCTGCTGCCGGCTGATCCGGCCTGAGTCCAAATAATGGCCCGGTCAGCGGGCCCGTCCATGTGGTGTCGCCCAGTGCTTGTCCTGGGCGGCACCACTTTTCGATGCTGACCAGGAATACCGAGCGTCACGGCGTCGTTGTCAGACGCGAACAACGACTCGACGTCAGAAAGGAGACAACAATGCCCTACCTTCCCTCGACAATGTCGTGGACGTCATCGGTTGCCGTTGGTGATGCCCGGCCCCGTGACGACGAGCCGAGCCCCGGGTTGTGGGGATGGCTCACGGTTTTAGCTGTGCTCGGCGCGTTCGCTGCGGCGTTGGTCTTCGGCGTGCCCCAATGATGCAGATGGCACTGGTAGACATGACTTCTGAGCTGAATCGATCGGCGCCCTATCAGTGGTTGGAGCGAGTTCGACGCGTCGTGGCGGCCGACAGGTTGCTGGCCGCAGCGGCTGTCTTGATCATGGTTGGACTACCGTCGTGGATCATTGTGCTTACGGCGACGTCCAGCTTGGTCCTCGGGGCGGCGGTCGCCGTGGCGACCTGCTCGACGCTCGGTTCGATCGGATTGGTGGCCATTGCGCTGTGGTCCAAAAGACGCTGACGTAGTTCCCTGCGGTTGCCAGGTATAACCAATCTGCTCCACTTCCAGGAATCCGCTCCGCTTCCAGTGCACTGGAAGTGGAGCGGATTGCTACAAGTGGAGCAGATTTTGGCTCGTGTCCACTCCTCAGACCGCGTCCTCGTAAGCTCGACCGATGAGAACACCATCGTGGGTGGAATTGGTTGGGCGCAATGTCGCTGCAAGTGCGCTGTCGATGTCCGGGTCATTGCGGGTCTCCGGCAAGAACAGGCAAGCCGAACCGTTCGACGAGCGCTTCGATTTCTGGCACGGCGGCGGTGGGCAGTGGCGTATCGAGCGTGACGGCGAAGTCGTCTATCTCGCGGCAGACGAAGAGACAGTCTTCGTCCTCATCGATGGTGAACTGCAGCGTCAGTCCGGCGGTCGCATCCGGATGGCGTGGGTGGGATCGATGTTCAGTCCGCTGGATTTGCTGGGCGAGAACTCGCTACTGAGAAAGATGAGTTCTGGCATGCGGGCGAGTCGCGGGGCAGATCGTATCGACATCGGCGGAAGGGCAGCGTGGTTGACGGAGTTGGCCACGTCGAAAGGCGACGGAAACATCGAACTTGCCTTCGACGACGCCACTGGGCTTCTGGTGCTTCTCCGAAGCCCGAGCGGTGGCCTGCTGGAGGTCACCAATCTCGCGGTTCACGACCAGATCGACAGTGAACGTTTCACCTGGGACGGCCCAGTTGCCGATGCAGATCCAGGCAAGGACGATCCGCTAGTGCAAGCCGCCCAACGAATCGAGATACTCAGCGCGATATCCAGTGCCCTCGACCGGCCGCAGGATTTGCTGCAGGCGGTCTCCGGTACCAGGGACGGCCATCAGGCCAAGGCGGCTGTCATCGACCTCCTCGGCGTCACTGACACAGGAGCTGACGCTGTCCTCGCGATGCAGATCCGGCGTTTCGGTAGCGCTGAGAAGGGCAGGATTCAGGCGGAGCTGACTGAACTGCGTAACTACGTCGCCGACTATTCGACCACCGACCGATGAAAGGCGCGAGTTCGGTACCAGACATGGTCAAGCGGCTGGTGGCGCCGGCCGCAGTCGCGGTCAGCGCGTTTGTTGCGATGGTCGTACTAATGACCCGACTAGGCGGGGGGAGCTCGCTTTTCGAGAACGCGGACGCGTGGCGAGTGCTGTTCGAAGGCGACACGGCATGCGTGACGCTGGCTGCGGTGATCGCTGTCGTCGTGGGCAGCGTGCTGCGCGACCGCGCCATCGCGGTGGCCATCGGCTGCACCGGGTTGGTGTTAATCGGTGTTGTCGCGGCAATCGGAACGTCGGCGAGCTGGTCAAGTTACGGCCTCGCAGTCGCCGCCGGGCTGGTGATCGCAGCGGTGGCGTTGGTGGCCGCGCACGGGACCGACCGAAGTGTGTTGCAGGCTTGCTTGGTCGGGGGAGCATTGGCCGCCATATGGGTGGCCAGGCAACTCCAGCAGAACCACTCGGAGGTCTACGCTTTTGGCGACTACACCCCGGTCGGAAGACCCACTGATTGGCAACTTCTGATCGGCGCGAGCATCGCCCTGGCGCTGCTCGCCGGGTCGTGGTTCACCAGGGAGGCTCCGTCGGTTACCAGCAGGCTCGTCGGCGCCGCGTCGACGGGCCGAATTATTATCCTGGGGATTGCCATACCCGTTGCCGCGTTGTTGCTGTGGTGGTGGTTCGTCGGCACCGAGATACTCGGCGACAACACGGACACCGGTACCACCACGTGGGCCTACGGCTTCCTGTTGGTGCCGTTGGCGGTCGGCGGTGTGCTCTGGTTGCCTGGACGCGACGGTCTTGTTTTGCTTGCGGTTCTTGTGACCATGGCCGCCGTCGCGACAGTGCCGCGCTGGCAAGGGTCGTGGCCGCTTCCCGTGGTGTTCGTCGCTCTGATCGTGGTCGGCATTCTGACCGGGCGTCGCTGGCCCTCGCCACTGATAGCCATGGGAGTCCTCCTGGTGTGCACTTCGGTGACGGTCATCGATCAGTCGCCCTGGGACTTTGCAGGAATTGTTGCCGCGTTCGTCGTTCCGGCGATCGGTGGTCACGTCGTCGCAGCGAGCCTGCCCACGACTGCCGGGCTCAGCACAGTGGCAGTGACAGCGCCGGCCACTCTGGCCGCCATGACCGTCATCTCGGTGGGGTGGGTCGCGTACGGCAGTTCCAGCCCGTCGGGCTTCGACGAAGTCAGACCCAGTACTACCGAGCTGGTCATTTCCGTCGCGACGATCGTCGCGTGCGCTGCAGCGGCTGCTGTCGTCCTCCGCCGCACACCTTCAGCCGATGCGAACCTGGTACGCGAGTAGATCTTGCGGCGTCAGCGAGAGACGCTATATCGCAGATACATCCAGCCTGATACCGGAAGGATGCGGTGCTCGTCCAGCGTCAGGCTGAGTTGGTGGCCCGGTGGATAGAACGGCTTGCCACCGCCCAGCATCGTTGGCACCACGAAGGGGTCGATCACGTCGATCAGATCCACGAGGGACGCCGCGAGCTGGGCGCCGCCGACGCTCAGGGTGCCGTCGGTATCTGCTTTGAGCCGCTCGACCTCGGCGTGGGAGTCGGCGCTGCGCACGAGCCGGCAGCCGTCGGGCACAGAGTCCAGCGTGTCTGAGAAGACGACGCGTGGCGTCTCGGTGTATACCCGGGCGAACTGGGCCTCGGTGTCACCGCCGTCGGCCCGCTCCGGATCGGTCCAGAACTCTTCCATCATCTCGTAGAGTCCCCGTCCGAACAGAAACACAGCCGTGTCCTGAGCCTGCTGGTTGGCGATCCTGTGTATCTCATCGTCGGGCGCTGAGAAGTCGATACTCCCATTCGGTTCTTCGATGAAGCCGTCGAGTGAGATGTGCATGCTGTAGGTCAAGATCCCCATATCGCTCCTCCGTCTATGTCGAGAAGGTAGACCACCGAGGATCGGCTAATTCATCGCTGGTTTCCGCCCCGGATACGACACGAGTTGCAAGCCCCCGCTGATAGCGACAAGGGGCCAGCAGACGACTGCCACCCACAGGCTTGGATTGCGTTCACCATTGGCCAGGTCGTAGACCGCGAGCGCGGCCAAAGCGATGCCGGCGACGACACAAATCCATGCAAGTCCCGAGCGGGCCCACGAACCGGGCGGTGTGCTGCCAGTAAAAGTCACGGTACTAATTTACCTGCGCCCGTCCGTCTTCGCTGTGCAAAGCCGTTTGCACAAAACGTGTGATTGATCCGCGGCACGTGAACCGCGCCACAAGTCGGTTCCGCATATTGGTGGGATCAGGATACGGTTCGTGCGCGCAGGTAACTACCGTGCATCCACAAAAGAAATCGGGGATTCAAAGTGGGATCAGTTGGAACAATCATCGGCATCTACCAGCTCTACAAGTTTCTCTCAGATCTCGGTCTGATCTGACGTTTTCTGTTTGAGAGCGAGACCCCGGTGACTGCGGCGCTGCGTGTCGATTGGGCGTCGGGGTCTCGCGCCTCTCCTCGAGATGGTGTGATCCCGCTCGGGTGTGAGAGGACTACATCTGTAGGGTCCACCCATGAACCCGGCGCATCGACAAGAAAACTACGCTGTCCGCTTTGATTGGGGACTTGCTGGTGCACAGGCTATCTCGCAGGGGTGTGAGGTGGCGGTCGTGGTCGACATCCTGTCTTTCACCACCACACTAAGTGTTGCCCTCGATGCCGGAATCACCGTGTATCCCTACCGTGTCGGCGGCGAACACGCAGAGGCGTTCGCCGATGAGGTCGACGCAATTCTGGCCGTCGGACGGTCGGTCGCGTGCGGAGACCAGATCAGCCTGTCCTCGCCGACAATCCGCAATCAGACAGTCGTCCCGCAGCGATTGGTCTTGCCGTCCCCGAATGGTGCAACCATCAGTTACGAGCTCGCCGCTACAGCCGTAACCGTGATCGGTGCCAGTCTGCGTAACGCACGCGCCGTCGCGACCTGGATCAGCGACACGTACCCACCCGGCACCACCATCGCGATCATCGCCGCCGGCGAACGATGGCCGGACGGCTCATTGCGACCCGCCGTTGAAGACATGTGGGGCGCCGGTGCCGTACTTCACGAACTGGCCGCACATGGACGAGGCGAGGGTTTTTCGCCAGAGTCCCGGGTTGCCCGCGCTGCCTGGACCCAGGTCGAACCCGCTCTCGCAGCTGACTTGAGAGACTGCGCGAGTGGCCGCGAACTGGTCGATGCCGGCTACGCCCAAGACGTGGAGATCGCAGCAGAAATCAACTCCAGTACCCATGTGCCCGTACTGCGCGCGCATCGATTCGTTCCAGCGAACTGAAGGCGCCGCCGGCGTGTGAACTCCTGCACCCAGACCGCTGCGAGGGGATTACTGTGGCGTCATGGGAGGGGATCTACGTGGTGAGTAGCACGCACTGGCTCTTTGATGAACTCGACATCATTTTGGCTGTTGACCCGGTTAAGAACAGCTCGAACTAGTGTGGGCTTGAACTAATCTGCTCCACTTCCGCAGATCTGCTCCGCTTCCAGTGCGCTGGAAGTGGAGCAGATCGCTGGAAGCGGAGCAGATTAGTGTCAGGTGGGGACTGCGCCGGTCAGGCGATCAGAGCTTCCGTGTCGTCGCGGTCTGCATGGATGAACGTTGTGATCGCCGCGTCGACGGTGGGGGAGATGGACAGAAAGTCGTCTAAACCAACGAGTTTCATGGGCCTTGCTGTCGCAGGACCGCTGGCCACGATGCCTACATGGCCATTTGGTGCGATCGTCGACTGGGCATCGACCAATATCTGCATGCCCGCTGAGGACAAGAATGTCGTGCCTGTCAGATCGAAGATGAGGCAACGTGATTCGACTGTGAGCGCGGTCCGAACTGCTTCGGCGAGTTCTGGCGCGGTCAGTAGGTCGATCTCGCCCATGACCGAGAGAATCGTCGTACCCTGTCGCCGCATGGTTACTACGCTGAACGGGGCGCCTTCGTAAGGCTCGAGATCGTCATTTGCGGAAAAGAAAGATGAGGATTGCGTTTGCACGGTGGTTGTCCCTTCGACTACCAACTGTGCTGACTAGTCGTGAACAGAACTACGACTGTCAGAAAATGGCTCGGACTGCACCGGGGTCAATGATGCCACAGAATCCTTACTGGTGGGTAACAAAAGTCACTCTCCGCAGGTCACGGGGCACTGTGGTCGCCAGATGTCCGGTTCGATGGCGATTCCCACGCAGATTTCGGTCAGCGAGCTCCACCGGCGTCGACAACCAGGGGTTGACTCATCAGCTCGGCCTCCCGACGCGAAGGAACGTTGGGAAGGCGTGGGCGGGTTGCGCGGCCGACCAATGGAACCCTTGTCCGTACCGGGCGCCGATGACGCGCGCTTGGTGTGCCTGTTCGGCGGTTTCGATACCTTCGATGACCAAGAACTGACCGAGTTCGTCGGTCAACGCCGTCAACGCCCGAGCGATGGCGCGACCGGTGGGTGTTTGTACCGAGGAACCGACTGCGCGGTCGGCCTTGAGTCCGTCGACGCCGAAGGAGAGAAGATGCTCGGCGGGCAGCCAGGGTCCTCCGATGTCGTCGAGCACGACGATGTAACCACGCTCCTGCAGATCGTTGATGACCCGGGAATCTATGAATGCGGTGGTGGGGACTGCGACGGTTTCCGTGATCTCGAGAATGATCGACTCCGCCGCGACACCTGCGGCCGTGGACACCTTGTCGATGCGGTCGACGCAGTCAGGGCGGTAGAAGTGGTGGGCGGACATGTTGACGGCGACCTTCACATTGGCGGCGTCGGTGTCGGTGGTCCGCCACCGTTGCAGATCGTCGAGCGCACGCGCCAACATGGCCAAATCGAAATCAATGATCAAATCCGTGTTCTCGATCAACGGCACGAATGCACCCGGCGGGAGAGTGCCGAGGGTGGGGTGAAGCCACCTCGCCAATGCCTCCACTGCAATCAGATCTCCGGTCTCCAAATCGATGATCGGCATATACCAGGGCACGATCTCGTCGTTGTCGACTGCGCTTGCTACCTCGCGGACGCCGATCTGAGTCGTCGTGACCGCCTGTTCGTGAGGTTCTCCGTTCGCTTGACCGGTGGCGGAGAAGTAAGTCCCCCGTGATCGAGCGGCATCGAGCGCATCGCCGGCGAGGATGGCACATCGCTCGAGCGCCGAGATATCGATGGCCTGCTCTGGATGTGGGTCGTGATCGAGGACGCAGACGGTGGCCACCGGGAGGCCCTCGCGTCCGAGCACGGGGACGCCCGCGTACGCGCGGAAGCCCACATCATGCATCAGTGTCACCACTTCGGAATTGCCGCTGTGGTCGGCGGCGTCGGGAATGACTATCGGCGTGTTTCCGGCTATGACTCGGGCGCATCCAGATAGACGCAGCGGCGCGACAATGCCTGCACTGATTCCGTGGGCGGCGATGGTGTATTGATGGGCGCCGTCGACCACGTTGACCATGGCAATCGGGCACCCGGTGATCTGAGCGGCCAGCTCGACAACCGCAGTCAGTCCAGGTGTCGTTGCCAATTGGGTGTAGTGCGACGCCGAGCGTGCGCGGCGGTCGTCGTCGGCCATGGGTCAGACTCCTCGGGGTCTCAGGGGTTGAGTCTGCCGAAGTATGAGTATTACCGATTCCATAGCGGGAATGGGGCCACAACGCGTCTTTTGCGGTGATAACTATGTCTGATTCGGCCGCCGTCCCGTATCCACGTATGGGTGGAGCGTGCTGCGAGATCAGGCTGCGTCGCTGAACCAGTCGTCTGGCGGCGGTTCCGGGTCGGGGAATTGTTCGAGTTCGGCGATCCACCGTTGCTCTTCGGTATGCCAATCCGGGTGCGTGGCCCGCCACTCTGCCTCGAAAAGTTCTTCTTTGGCTCTCTGCCGGAACCAGGCAGCGTGCGCTTCCTCGGCTTCCTCCCGGGCGCGCAGCTGTGCCACCGTGTCCTGAAAGTGGCGTTCGGGGAAGTGAGTGTCGTTGGGAGTGAGGGGGTCGTCGGTGCCGCGCTGGCGCCATCCGACACGTCCCACCCACCCGGGCGGGCCGGTCCCGGAGGTGATGATCTCGGTGATCCAGCCGTGCTCGCCGTCGTGGATCTTGGCATGGTCGGGATCGCAGACCAAGGTGAGGACGGTGATGTCGGTATAGCCGCCGTTCTTCCATTCGCGCATGTGGTGCACGGCTGTGCGCGTGGCGGGTTGGTCGCATCCTGGACAGGAGCAGCCGCGCTCGGCAGCGATGAGGGCGATGCGTTGGTCGGCCGAGGCCAATCGCGCTTCGCGGCCGAGAAACAGCGGTCGGTGGGCGTTGTCCAGGAGTGCTAGGAACTTTCGACTCGAGCCGGCGAGCGCCAACGCGTCTCGGATCGGGAGCGTGCCACCGGAGGCGGTGGTGGCGATCCCGATTTGCTTCTCCAGTTCGTCCAGGGTCATCGTGGCCACGACCTTGGCGGCTTGCCCACGGTGTTGGCCCACTGCACGTGAACCCACCACGTGTTCGAGCATGCGGTGGAACGCGTCGTGGTTGCGTTGCTCTTGACTGCGGTCGTCGCGCTCGGCAGCGGCGGCCAGCGTGTCGCCGTCTACCGAATCGCCGTCGCCACTGGGAGATTCCGGATCGGCCGGGTTGTTCATTCCTGCGCGGGCCCACTTTTCGGCCACGACATCCCACAGGGCCCGGGTCGCGGGCGTCAGGTTTCCCGAGATCTCCGACATGTGGTCGAGGCCGGCACGGGACGCTTTGAAGGCTCTGTTGCGGGCACGGTCGGCGTCGTCGGTCAACTCGCCGTCTGGGTTGAGGTAGGCGATCAGTCGTTGTGCAGCTTTGGTCAGGTCTTCGGGTGACATGGTGCGCGCGTAGGCGGCGAGGTCGGCTTCGACGTTCGCCCAGATCTCTGGGCTTCGCAGGATGTGGGGGAGTGCTTTCAACGTCTTGTGGATCACTCGATAGTGAGCGAACTCGATGGCGCCGTCGGTCAAGGCCGCGGCCGTTGCCGGGTAAGGGGCGGGGAGGAGGTCACCGGACAACTCGCGGCGGTAGCCGACACGCTCAGCGGCTTTGTAGCGTGCACCGGCGTGATCGACGTTGAGGTGCAACAACATTGAGAGATATTTGCCCGGCTTCACACCGCGCTTGGCGGCGAGGCCGCGTTCGCGTATCTCGAGTGCCCACCGGATGGCGAGTGCGTCGTCACGGCGCCGACCCGTCTCGACCACTTGGGCCGTTTCGGTCACTTGCTCGTCTGACAACGTCGTCAGCGAGACCCGAGTCAGGCGCTGTGAGATCGCCTCGCGCGCAGCGACCAATCCGGCGGCATCCAGACTCTGGATGACGTCGAGAAGATCGACCGATTCGCTCATGTGTTCGACTATGCCATAGGCCTCTGACAATCGCTTCTATCCAGGTCAGTAGGGGTGTGACTCGTTCTCGGACCGCGCTCTGACGGCTCAACCGAACTGTCTGTCGTAGGTCGGCGCTACCGTCAGCACTGCCTGGCCGGCGGGATCGCCCCCGATCCATTTCGTCCCCCCGGAAGCGCCGGCCAGGCTTCAACGCACCTCACATCGCCGGCCGAGACCTCGACCGCACGAACAGTTTCCGCCCCACACGCATAGTTCGTGGTGCGCTGCACGACTAGCGTCCGGGCGGTACGTCGATTTTGCGATCGCGGGCGACCTTGTTGGCGTGGTCGAGTTCGTCCCGACTGCCGTTGTGCCGAAGTTGGTCGCCCTCGGGAGTGGTGCTGTCGAACGCCGCCTGCGTGCGCGCTCTCAGTTCCTTGATGTATTCCACGAGTTCGTCTTCGCTCATGGTTTCGGGCGTGCGATGCGCGTTTTCCGTCATTGCCTCAGTATGCCCAGAGAAGAAGCGTCGAAGCGGTGTTGATTCCCCGTTACAGCCCCCGGGTGATCACGGGGATCGCAGCGTCGACAGCCTCGGCGATCTCAGCGGCGGCCCTGTCGAACTCTGCGGCCGGTTTACCCAGGGGATCCGCGATGTCCAGAGACGCAGCGTTCCGGTCTGCGCTGACGGCAGGGTCGAGGCCCGCTTCGCGAAGAGTGATGATCGTGCGCCACCGGATCGGCGCCAACTGGCGGGCTGCTGCCCGATGGTCGCGCGCCAGGCACAGGACCAGGTCGCTGTCGGCTATCAGGGGAGGGGTGAGAAAGCGGGAAGCGAACGGTAGTGGATCGAGCCCTAGAGCCCGCAAAGCTCGGGCGCTCTCGGGGTGCATGTCGTGGCCGTTCATGGCGCGGGTACCGGCACTGGAGACGGTCCAACCCAATCCGAGCTCGCTGCTCCGCTGTTCGAGCATGCGCTGGGCAATCGGTGACCGGCAGATGTTGCCGGTGCACACCACAAGAATTTTCACCGGTTCAGTATGCGTGCTTCGGCGTCGATCAGTGTCGCGGCCGCTGGATGGCTTCGCCTGCACTACCAGTCCTGCTGTGTGTGAGCACGATTGAGTCGAAAAACTCCCGCCGAGAGTCTTGCGGGCGGTACGAGTGGGTGCTAAAACATCTTCCACAGAGATGTGGTCGCGCCATCGGAGTGTGGCGGGCCAGGACGATGAGGGAGGTGCCTATCGACGTAGCTTGTGCTCCGTTGCGCCCGGTCAGATGGTCGTGCCGGGGTATGCAACTCAGTAGTCCAGTCGCCGCCAGGTGACTGATCCCTGTCCTCGTGGTGGTGCCGTCCGGATGCCGGGCGGCACCACCCTTACTTGATAGCCACCGGGTGCTGCGCCTCCCCGGAACCCCGCCTGTATTGTTCGCCGTGACCCCTGCAGAAACCATGGGGGACAACGTGTGACCATGGGCGTCGGCATTGCTCTCGCCTCTGGGACGACGGCATTTACAGCCGAACAAAAGGGAGACATCAATGTCTACATACACCACAATCGACGCCGCCATCGACGGCTTCCTCAACACAACTCCGTGGGCGATGGACCTCTTGCGCTTCTTCCTCGCCGGACTGCCGTGATCTAGAGCATCGGCAATGCTTCATTAGGTAACTCTAGGATGCGGGCCGGCTCGCCGAGGACATTCTCTCGGTGACCGGCCCGTTGTCATGCGCCGGGAAAGTCGAATAGTTCGACTCAGGCGCCGGGTAGTGCATTCAGATGAATGGCATGTGTTTCCGGAAATTAATTCGAACTTGCCGCCCCACTTCTCATATGACTCTCTATGCTGAAGCGGCACGATGCCTTTGTCCCGACCGTTCAACTCTTATCATCGATAAGTATGTTGACATTTAAGGAGTGAATTATGACCTCAGTATTCAATGTGGACATCCTCGAGATCATCGCATTCATCATCTCGACGTTCGGATCGTAACCACCGTCGTTTGATTTGAGAGAAAGATCTTGTACGTCTGACCTGGCCTTCCGGCGTTTCATCGCCTTCGGGGGCCAGGTCAGTCGCGCACAGGCGTGACCGACATTTCCCGAAACCAGAACTCGGTGTTGTCGCCGCGCCAGCCGACTCGCCCAGGCTGCAGTTGGGGCGGCCGTTGTTGCGCACCGATATCGATTGCACCGAGTACGAGTGCGCCGTCTTGGTGGACGGCGAGGGAAACAAAGTCATCGGATACGCCGATGTCTACTTTGAAATTTGTCCATGCCCGGGTTATTGCCGGAAGCGGTGCCGTGGCGGTGGTGCGATATACGCCGGACCCGCTGCCGCGGGAGCCTTACGCTTCCACACGATCGTTTCCGAACGCCGGACCAAAGTCACCGCGTACAGATCGTCAGGGGAGCGGTACCCGAACAGAAGATGGACACCGTCGTAGTCCTGCTCCGGGGTTCGTTCGGTTGTGATCGGCTCATCAGCCCATAATTCGCACGTCATAGCGAAGCGGTCGAAGTCCTGACGCTGGAACAGAGCCCTCAGGACAGCTGGACCGGTCGCCTCCGTCGAGCCGGAGTCTGGGGAGTTGCCGTCGATGGGTCCACTCCACCCACACCCACCGTCATGAAACAACGATCCGCTGGTCACAGTCCAGTCTGGTGAGCTGACGGCCCCTTCACCCTCGGGTCGACGCTGCGCGAACTCATTGGTGACGAGCCCCCGTCCTGCAGCGAACGAGGGCGCCCAGACCTTGTCCGCGGGCGACCCGTGGCCGCCACCGCACGCTGCCAGGCCGCCGGCCGCAATCACGCCGAGACCCACCCTCAAGGCGTGGCGCCGCGAAACGTTCGCGTGGATCAACGCGGCGCGATCTGCAGATTTGTCCACGCGGGGAACGGCTGCGCCGGCGCTGTTCTGTTGCCGATCACACTGAAACCTCCGCGGCCGTCGTTTGACGGAACACTGGCGACGACCGCGCCGTCAACCCAGATCTGGGTCCGCTCCGGCGACACCGTGATCTTGACGCCGTGACTGGGGCCGGCCCGGAGCACCGTGGTGGCGGCCGTCTGGTTGGCCGAGCCGGTCCGCACCCGCAGCCCGGTGGACATACCTTGTCGGATGTCGATTGCAGTGCCGGTCAGTGTGTAGTCGGTCCACTGATCGGTGCGTTGCGCCGCCCACAGCGCCTCGGTGTAGGTCAGGGTGTCGGCGTCGAATCGAACGATTACCGAGGCCAGTTCGCTGTCGTCGACCGGACCGCGGAAGTATCGTCCGGGTTCGAGCCAACTGCTGTCGACGGCAATGGGGTCCTTCGTGGCAACGGGCAGGGTCTGCGCACCCCGCATGCGTTCGAACAGTGCACGTTCGGTGTCCCCGCGCTTGATCTCCAGTCGTTCCAGCGGGGTGACCTGTTCGGCGGAGACCGGTGCCGGCGCTATCGCGTGGCTCTGATTGGTGAACGCAGCAACGTAGTGATCGCGGACGATCTGCGATGAGATCTCGACCGCGGAGTTACTGATGCGTGAGCTCGGCGCCGAGAATGGGGTCGTTGGCCCAGGCGGGGAGGTAGTTCCAGGTGGCGTCGCGGCGGAAGACCGCAAGCGGTCCGGAGACGCACGTGACCGAGCCGACCGACGACTCGGCGGCTTTCACGACGCGGAACGATCTCTCGTACCACGTGTCCTGAACCTTTGTCAGCAGCGTGGAGTCGGCGTTGAGAGCGGCGAGGTCATGGGCGCCCGCGAGATTCAAGTGACTCGACGTAAGGGGGTAGGCGCCGCCCGTCGAATGGCTCGAACCAGTTCTCGAACTCCACAGATGTCATGTTGCATCGGCCGAGGTCGGCATCGCTCTCGTCGGAACCGAACGAGTGGCCGTTACCTGGGCCGACCAGCAATTCTCGTGCCAGAGTGGATCGCCAGTCCTCGGCGAGGTCGAGGCCATAGGTGTCTTTGTAGAACTGCACGTGATCGAACAACACGCGGACCAGGAGCTCTTGAGCGACGCAGTCCGGCGGCGACCATTCTCGCGTCAGTCGGGCGAACAGATCGGCTCCTGCCACGATCAGTTTCTGCACGAATTGGAAGTCGTACTTTCGAGCGAAACGCCTCGGTAGGAACGGCAGGATGGTCCCGTCGGCGGTCATTGCCGCCTTGGACTCATCCGCAGACCTGCCGAGGAGATCTTCGAAGAGCCCATCCATGACGTATGCGGAGGCGCACCACAAAGCGGCTGAGAGGGCGTCAGCCTGGTGTTGCTGGACCGCTCTGGCGGTAGGGTCGTCTTCCATCGGGTCGACGCCGAGAAGTTCTGGTGGGACGCCTGAGACCCGGCGAGCGTTGCGCATGAATTTGGTCGTCGATTCGCCCATTCGCGGCCTCCGGACCGATAAGTCGGGTTACGGAAATATCTTCTCGGCGTATTCAATCTCTGATCAGTTGCAGTCTGCCCAAGGCTAGATACTGCTAAACGCGTCAGTTTCCGGAGATGCTCGTCCGATGAGATAAGTCAGCCGCTATAACGTCCCGGCGCTCTGTTCGACCGAGCCTGTCGACGGGCGTTCGCCATCGGCATCGGTCGGAGCGAATGGGGTCAAAATAGAAAGCAAGCCGACCTAACGGTGACTTTGCTTACTCGCAGTAACGAGGGGGGGTGCCGCCAGGGGACGCTCAACTACGGCTTGGTGGGTCGTGGTCTCACACGCGGAGCGACCGCGGGGCGTCGATTGACACCGCGGTGGAGGTCAACATGACTGGGCGAGAGAAGATTTGGCCACGTTCGATGCCCGACGTCGCATCACTGAAAGGCGGTTGAGCGTGAATTTGCTCTCGAATATCGGCACGCCTGACCATTTGGCCGACCGTCAACGCAACCGCGACCGACGCGAGTATCCATACAACGGCCCCGATGCCGCTCCACCACCACATTGGCAGAATTATGACCACCGAGGCCCCAGAAAGAAAGCCAGATCGCAGAATTGATTGTGACGATCACTAAGGCTTATCCAAAGGACGGTTTCGCCGATAGGCGAGAGTTCGCATTGCGCCTGCGGTAGTTGCGACGGATTCTGACCGTCACGATCAATTGCAACACGGATTCCCTCTAACTGGATTTCCTGCTCCATACTCGTTCGGGTGTGGTGGTGGTGGGTCGGCATAGGAGCCGTCGTGTGGGTACTCGTGGCGATCGCGGTCGCGGTGCTCATCGGACGGGTGGTGAGCCATGCCGATCTGGAGGACGAGGCCGAGACGTTGCGCCGAAATGAACGTCATCGGCCAGCAGACTCGGGTAGAAAGCGACGTCCTCCGTCGTGGCGGTCACGGTGAGCCGGCTGCTGTGCTCTACGTCGGCGACAGCAGTGCACGCACCGACGAGCGATAGACCGGGGTAATTCGGCGTGACTCTCGGCCGCCTGTGACCGACATGAGACCGTTCTGACTCCGTTTCCACCCCCTGAGATATCCATACTGGACAACATGTGGATTGGCATCGCAGCTGTCGTCGTGGTGTGGGTGTTCGTGGCGATCGCGGTCGCGGTGCTCATCGGACGGGTGGTGAGCCACGCCGATCTCGAAGAGAAGGCTGAAGTCTTGCGCCGAGAAGACCGATCCCGGGGCCTGCCGACCTTTTCCGCCTGAAGTCACCGCTGATTCCCTGGGCGCTGCGGTGCGCAGGAGAGCTAGATCGCCGAAGTGCAAATGTGCCCGAATTGTCGGAGAATCATCCGTGGTTGGTTGCTGGGTGATTGAGAGTCGGGGACAATGAAGAAACTTTCGCGTGCTGTCGTGTGTTTAGCGGCGATGGCATGTTTTGCTACGAGCGCCCACGCAGTGACAGCAGCGCCTGCCCCGCCGCCGAACTCGAGCGCCACGTCCAGTGGCGACATCGGATACTGGGATCAAGAGTTGGCTCAGCGGGATCGAACGATAATGAACCGGGCTGCGGTGGGAACTGAACGAGAATCAGTGGTGCAGGTGTATTCGAGTGCGATGAAGCGCTCGGTGCCTGTGCATATTCGGCGACCCAAAGACACGGCAACGCCGGCCCCGGTTCTCTATCTGCTCGATGGTGGCGCGAGGTATGCCTCCACCGACATCGCCCGGTATCTCGACGATGCTCACGTCAACATCGTATCGCCCGCAGGCGGTATCAACGCCTACTGGACGGACTGGAAGAGTCCCGATCCCGATGTGGGTGTCGCCAAGTGGGAGACGTTCATGACCAAGGAACTCCCGCCGGTAATCGACGACATGCTCGGGACCACCGGGCGTAACGCGGTGGCGGGGATGTCACGCGTAGGAACGTCTGCTCTGCAGTTAGCGATCGCGAAACCTGGCCTCTACGACGGTGTTGCTGCCTACAGCGCGTGTGCCAACGTGAGCGATCCCGTCGGGCAGGCGCTGATTCGGATCACGATGAACCACGTCGGGGTGGGAAACCCGGAAAACATGTACGGGCCGTCCAACGATCCGGAATGGGCCGCTCACGATCCGTGGGTTCACGCCGAACGATTGCGAGGCACGGCAGTCTTCTTGTCTGCGGGTAGCGGCCTGCCGGGCCGATACGATCGACTGAACGATTCCTACATCGGCGGCGATATAGCTAAGTTGGCGGACCAGATCATCGCTGGTGGCGCGATTGAGGCGGTGACCAATGGATGTACCCGCGCTTTCGCGATCCGTTTGACTGCCCTGGGTATGCGTCCGACCACGCACTTCCGGTTGACGGGCACTCACGCCTGGAGTTACTGGAACGATGATTTCCATGCTTCGTGGCCGATGCTGTCGAGGTCGCTGGGGTTGAGCTGAAGGCTTCCATGGTCAGCGGATGAGGCCGGCCGGAATTACAATCAGTACCAATGAGATGGGCTCGTAGGTTACTGATCGCAGTCTGTGTCGTTCTCGTCGTTTTACCTGTGCTGCTGGGAGTTTCGGGTTACCTGCTGTTCACCAAGGGCCACATGGATCCAGTGACCAGGGCAGATGCGATTGTTGTTCTCGGTGGTGAACACGACGGCCGTGAAGCCTACGGGGTGGACCTGGCCAAACGGGGATACGCCGACACCGTCCTACTCTCGAACCCGTACTGGTCCGGTGACAAGGTCATGAAGAAGGCCTGCGCTGCCTCGACCCCTGAAGTAGAAGTCGTGTGCTTCAAACCGCAACCCGGAACGACTCGTGGCGAGGCAGTCTTCACCCAGCAGATGGCAGAACGGTTCGGATGGGACCACGTCATCGTCATCAGCTGGAGGTATCACCTCTTGCGTGCACGCTTCGTCTTCTCTGAGTGCTTCACGGGGAAGGTGACGATGACTGGAGTACCCCGCGCCTATGACTTCTCACTCGCCAAGTGGGAGAGCGTGTATGCCTACCAGGTGGTGGGCTTTGTGAAGGCAGCGGTGGTGGGGTGCGATCGTTTTCTATAGCGCGCAGTCGTTCATGTGAGCTTGCCGTACACCGTGTACGCGATGTGACTGATCAAGTAGGCGTCAACCGCTGCCAGTGCTGAAATCGCGACATTCTGTAGGACGGTCAGGAAGATTGCACCCGCCCCCTGTGCGGAGATACGCCGTGGAAGGGTGGACATCACCGCAAGCGACGAGCTGGCCCCCGAGAATCCGATCATTGCGGTGGTGACCGACCAGGATGTTTGCGACTCGCCGGCCACGGCGACGGCGAGGAGCGCAGCACTGAACGCGTTCAGCGCGAGGACAATCCGCTGGTCTCGCCACGGCAACAACGTGAGGGCACAGTAGGCGAAGGCGCCGCCTGCGGCGCCACCCAGCGTGACTTGGAGAAACGGACTCATCGAGCGCCGAGTCGGGCGGTGAGCCGGCCCGTGGCGATGGCGCCGGTGGCGACGAAAACCGTTGCGACCAGGTACGCGACGGACATCCAGACGTGAGTGGAAGTCGTGGCAACAATGACCGCGACGCTGAGAGCGCCTAGTCCGCTTGAGAAGCCGAGCGCGAACCAGCGCATAGTTCGTCGATCCCCGCCCGTCGACAACGCGCCGAGTACCACACCGGATACACCGATTGCGATCAGACTGACAGCGAAGTCGTGTCGAGGACCGGGATACCACTCATCGAGCAGCAACCGTGCTCCGGCGCCCAAAGCACCACCCGTTGCGGCACAAATGAGTTCGCTGCCGCGGAAGACGCGCTGAGGCATACCGCCAGTTTATGTGCGGAAGCGTCGTCGAGCAGTCGGCGGCAGTGGGGGATTGGTCACTCCACCACCGTCAAGACGGGTACGGACCCCGGAGACCCCGGGGTCCGTCAATGCTTCTATCCACCCGAGCTACCTGCAAACAGGCTGGTAACAACGAATTGAATAATCTGGCCGAAAACTTCAATGAACCCGAACAGTTCTGACGACATTTGCGATCCTTTCGATCTTTTCTATTGCCGGATGGACTTCGGTCCGACCCGAAGACAGAATGCCCCATTGCGAATAGCCGTGACGCCTTTTCGGGCAATTCCCATGTACGGACGTCTAACAGCGAAGGATTAGCCGCAACTCGGTGCAACCCGAACTAGCGCGGTGGTGGGATCACAGTCGGCACCGCGTGCTCGGATGGACTGACCAACGTGAGCCGTTTAGACCCGTTTCAATTGTAGTAAGATGGCTTACTAGAAGTCGTTTGGATCGACGCCAGAGCAATCACTGTGCAGGTAGGTAGTCGATCAATAGTCGCGATGTTCATCGGCAGCGTGGTTAGCCTCGTGATCTCGAATACCAAGCCGAGGGGTGACGCCTAGCAGGCCGGTCGTAGAGCGTGTCGACTCCGTCTGCCATGCTCGCGCGAACTTTCAGGCAGGATCTACTATCATGCCGGAAGGTTCGGTGGTGGGGCAGCCGTACGGGCATGCTTACTCTCTCGCCAAGCCTTGCAACTACTTGTCGGCTGGCGAAAAGGCTGCAAGGCGCTTATGCAGTTGTTCGGCGATACGCGCATGCCCTGCATCATTAGGATGCCACCCGTCGTCGCTGATTAACTCGGCGCGTTCATCAAGCTCTATAATGGGATTGTCCAGGGCGTCGACGTACGGGATCTTCGCTTCATAAGCACCCCGGGAGTATGCTCTGTTAACATCGGAAAGTAGACCCGCGCCGCCGATCGGCCCAACGAGGGCGATCTGCACACCGGGCCAATATTTGCGTGCTACTTCCACCGTTTCAACTACCTTCGCTTGGACATCAGAAACCGCAAAGTCCGCGTCGTTCGCGCCGGCCTGGAAGATGATGACATTCGGTGAATACGACTTTGTGAAATAAACTTCCTGAAGCCGGTCGCGGTAGTTCCGATGTGCCGCCTCGCTGATACCAGGCGAAAGAAAACCCGACTTACCGACGCCGTTGACCCGGTAGTCGTCCCAGCCCTGGAGCGCAGCGAGTCGCGGCGCGAAACCGAGAGCGGACTTCTTCGTGGCTGCCGAGCCGTCGGTTATGGAGTCACCCAGAAACAACACCTTCGGGTCGTCGGGGATCTGCAGCGTCGGGTAATCCGCCGCGTCCGCGATGCTGGAGTGAACAGGGGTCGCTTCGTGGCCGTTCATTTCGCTAGTGCGTTGACGATCCCAAGCGAATCCGGCGATCAGCGCGATCGCGAGAATCGCTGCCACAAAAACCCCCACGATGGTCGACCGCCTGTCCGGACGTCGAAGATCGGCCTGTGGCCGTCGATTGCTCATTGCCGTAGTTTGCCAGAACGCGAGAACGTTGGTCAGCACGGACAGGTTGGTCCTTTGAACTCGAGACCCGGTGGAGAGGGTGACCCCACAATGTCTGCCGGGCTCGGATGGTCTTTGAGGTTCCGGGCGCGATCTACAGAAGTTGTCTCCCGACGGCCGTCCAATTTGATGGCAACCAAATGTACGGCCTGCGCGAAACCATGAATATACGGAACGTTCTTTTGTAGGGGCAATCAGAATTCTGTCATTCCATGCCCTGTGTGTCTCCGTGAGACGGCGATCTCTCGGCAGATGCGACATGCGTGGGTGGTACGCCCCGCGGTGCACGGTTCGCGGCGCTTGGTGACGGGTTCCTTCGTGATCCGGACGCAACCCGAGTCATTTGTCGGGGGCGCCGTAGAGAAAGCCCTTGAGGGGTCGGTTGCATGCGATCGAGCGAAGGTTG
Organism: Williamsia limnetica; assembly: GCF_003217475.1. GTDB lineage: Bacteria > Actinomycetota > Actinomycetes > Mycobacteriales > Mycobacteriaceae > Williamsia > Williamsia limnetica. The sequence continues at coordinate 340,353 of NZ_QJSP01000002.1, forward strand.
CCGAGGGCGAAGGGCCGTCGGTAGGCCTTGCGCTCGTGTCACCCCGAACCAATTTAAAAGCAACGATTGCCACATGGCCCGAGTGGACACGTTGGCCGGTCGGGATACTCCGCTCACCAGCGATCGAGCCTATGCACAGCTCGCACGAGTCGATTGCGCTCGAGTTTGAACACGGTGACGATCAGATCTGTCATTCGGATGGACATAAGCTAGGGTATGGGTTATAAATGATCGTGACGATCATCCGCGAGCGTCGAAACGGAGCGCTTCGAGTGCCGCGTGCTGGGCGTGGCAAGTTCCAGGTGCCTTAGGCGTCGGCGGGGAATATGCGTTTTGAACGTGAGTCGTCGTAGTAGCTAATTTTTGGTGGCGAGCTGTTGCTGGCTCGAAGCAGGGGGCTGTTTAGCGCCTGTGCGTAATACGCTACAACCCTGAATCCGAATTGAAATCTGGCCGAAACTCTTGCCAAACCTCGACGGGTCAAACATTCGGACCCCTCTTAGGCCGCTTCGGCGATTTCGGACCCAGATCTCCGCTCCTGCAACGTAAAACAATAAAACGATCAGGACGTCTGTCGCCATGAACGCTGACACCTGCGCCGTCTGAAGTGACTTAAATCACTACACAATAATTAAGGTTATGTAATGCTATGATTGACAAATATCATTCACCCAGTTAGGTCGCGAAATGACTTCGAGGGCGCTAGTCTTCCCATATTCGGCTAATCGAAACTGACTTATACAGGGACGCGGCCACTTCAATTTGGATTGAGTTCGATGCTTCACTTGGCGCTGGGGCCGGGGGTTGGCCGTCGCTTGAGAACGAGCGCCAGTCGCCTGAGGTGTCCGGGAGGAACAGATGACACGCAGTACTAGAACTGTGAGCACTGACTGGCGCATCCCGCCGCAGTCGCCGCCGACAGCCGTGCGTCCCAGAATCAAAACCTGGGCGGACACGTATGTCAGTCGAGTCCAAGCCTTGGATGCGCTGGTCATCTTCGCTGCCGTTCTGGGCGCTCAGCAGATCCGCTTTGGGTTCCCGTCAGTGCTTGATCCCATCGGCAGGTTCAATACCCCCGGCGTCGTTGTGTCCGGCGTGTTCGTTGTCGCATGGATAGTCGCGCTGCGCGTCGTGCAGAGCACAGACAAGCGCATAGTTGGGTCTGGTCCCGAAGAGTACAGCCGTATCGTCCGCGCATCGTTCGCTGTTTTTGGATTGCTCGCCATTGTCGATCTCCTGTTCAAGTGGGATGTCGCCCGGGGTTTGCTGGCGATCGCACTGCCGGCAGGAACCCTCGGTCTGCTGCTGGCACGCTGGTGCTGGCGGTGGAATCTTGCTCGCGGACGCCATAATCGCCGGAACCTGAATCAAGTACTTGTAGTCGGAAGTCCAACCTCCGCAGCCCCATTGATTACTCATCTGGACCGAAACCCGGGTCTTGGGCTAGAAGTTGTTGGACTCTGTGTGCCTCCAGGGCACCCGGCGCGCCATCGTGATGTCGTGGCTATCGGGGACAGAAGCCTGACCGTTTTTGGTGACTGCAGCGATGCCAGGGACGGAGTCGAGAAGTCGGGAGCCACCGCGGTTGCAGTTACCTGCGCCGAGACACTGGGGCACTCCGTGATGCGTGAATTGTCCTGGGATCTGGAGGGCATGCACGTCGACATGCTCATCGCGCCAGGCGTCGCGGACGTGGCAGGTCCGCGTATGATGGTTCGGCCGGTTGCAGGCCTTCCTCTTCTTCACATAGACAAGCCTCGGTACGAAGGTGCGAACAAGTTCCTGAAGGCTGCCTTCGACCGCCTCGGGGCCGCCGTGATCTTACTACTCGTCACACCGGTATTTGTTGCGTGCGCATTCGCCGTGAAGTTCGGATCACGAGGGCCGATCTTCTACCGCGCCGAGCGTATCGGCCTAAACAACGAGCCGTTCCAGATGTGGAAGTTCCGCACGATGATCGATGGCGCCGACAAGCAGAAGTTGGCGCTCGCACAAATGAACGAGGGTGCGGGCGTTCTCTTCAAGATGCGGGACGACCCACGGATCACTCCTGTCGGAAAATTCATGCGTAGGTACAGCTTTGACGAACTTCCCCAACTTTTCAACGTTCTCGGTGGGTCTATGAGCTTGGTCGGTCCACGCCCGCCTTTGCGCAGTGAAGTAGAGCAGTACAGCGGTCTGGTTACGCGGCGAATGCTCGTCCGTCCAGGGATTACCGGCCTTTGGCAGGTTTCGGGCAGGTCAGATCTCAGCTGGGACGAGTCAGTTCGGCTCGACCTCTCTTATGTCGAGAACTGGTCAATCATGCAGGACGCCATGATACTTTGGCGAACCTTCAAGGCTGTTGTGCGGAGCGACGGTGCCTACTGACACGATGAGAGTGTTATTCGTCTGCACCGGTAACATCTGCCGGTCTCCTGTGGCCGACCGAACGCTGCAGCAGGAGAGCCATCAGTTGGGCTTGCAGCTCATATTGAGTAGCGCCGGCACGCGCGCGCTCAACGGCAAACCGATGCATCCTGAAAGCACGCGCGTGCTCAACGAGCGCTCCCTCGACCCAGTAAACTTCTCGAGTCGACTCCTCAACCCAGCCTTGGTCAATGAAGCCCAAATGGTCTTGGGTCTGACACGACATCATCGGGCAGCGGCGCGTCAGATGTCGCCTACGCGGTGGCGGCGAATGTTTGCTACCCGTGAGGTCCCAGACGATGATCCATCTGATACCGAACCTAACCGGACTACCGTGCGATCCAATGATCCCACTGATGCCCGTCTCGACATCGAAGATCCGATCGGCCGGCCGGGTGGAGTCTTCGATCGCATCGAATCTGATATCGAAGAGTCCATGAACGGACTTATCTTGTGGATCAAGCACCAGCTGAAGATCTGGGCCTCCGTCGAACAAGTAACTAAGTAGGAGAAGGCCATGCGTATGACCGTTCTGGGAACCGGCTATCTGGGTGCGACCCACGCGGCTTGCATGGCCGACTTGGGCCATGAGGTTCTCGGCGTTGACGTCGACCCCTCCAAGCTCGCCAAGCTGGAGGCCGGGGAAGTTCCCTTCTATGAGCCGGGGTTGCAGGAAGTCCTGAAGCGAAACATTGATCAAGGGCGCCTGAAATTTACTGATTCTTACGCAGAGGCCGCCGACTTCGCAGATGTGCATTTCCTGGCGGTCGGAACGCCGCAGAAACGCGGTGAGTACGCTGCAGACCTCTCATACGTTGACAGTGTGGTCGAAGGCATCAGCGGATTGATCAGTCGTCCATCGATAATATTCGGAAAGTCGACCGTTCCGGTAGGAACCGCGGAGCGCCTCGGTCGCCGGGCACGCGAGCTGGCGCGCGACGGAGTCGAGATCGAGGTGGCGTGGAATCCCGAATTCTTGCGCGAGGGACATGCAGTCGACGACACACTGCGGCCAGACCGGCTGGTAATCGGCGTCGACTCGTCGCAACCCACCCGGGCGGAAGAAGTTGCGCGCGAGATATATTCGGACGCAATAGCGAACGGCACTCCGATCGTCATCACTAACCTGGCGACTGCTGAACTTGTAAAGGCGTCGGCTAACGCCTTCTTGGCGACGAAGATTTCGTTCATCAACGCGATCGCAGAGGTCTGCGAAGCGGCGGGGGGCGATGTGACGGAGCTGGCAGATGCAATCGGTTACGACGATCGAATCGGACGAAAGTTCTTGAATGCGGGGATTGGATTCGGTGGCGGATGTCTGCCAAAGGACATTAGAGCATTTATGGCTCGCGCCGGAGAACTTGGCGCCAACGAGGCGTTAAGCTTCTTGCGCGAGGTTGACCAGATTAACATGAGGCGCAGGGCCCGAATGGTCGAAATGGCCAGAGAGGCCTGTGGCGGCACGTTGTTGGGCTCGAGAATCGGTATTCTCGGTGCATCGTTTAAGCCCGATTCCGACGACGTACGCGATTCGCCCGCGTTGAATGTCGCAGGTCAAATCCAGCTAAACGGGGCCGCTGTCAGCGTCTATGACCCGAAGGCCATGGAAAACTCACGCAGGCTTTTTCCTACACTGGATTACGCAGCAAGCGCATTCGACGCGTGCCAGTCTGCTGACGTAGTTCTCGTTCTTACTGAATGGCAAGAGTTTATTCGGCTCGACCCAAAGCAACTGAGCGAAACTGTACGAAGCCGTAAGGTAATTGATGGAAGAAACTGCTTAGACTTCGATAGATGGCGAGCAGCGGGATGGAACTGTCGTTCGCTAGGACGTCCGTGATAGGCCCCGCCAGCGGTGGTGAAGTTTGATTGCGAATGACGTGCCCCCACGCAGTCAACACCAACGCCGGACATTGAAGGTTGGAGGCAGCACGGCTGTACTGTCGGCGTCAAACGTGTTGAGAATGACCAGTCTTCTCGCTGCGACAATTTTGCTTGGTCGTAGTGCAGGCCCCGCAAGTCTCGGAGACCTGTCGTTGGTTCTCGCCACAGTTGCGATCCTCCAAGCTGTCTCCATCGGAGGTATTTCGGGAGCCGCTCTGCACAAAATGGTAGTGCACGCAGGGGACAGGACCCACCTTGTACGGACAATAGTTGCAGCGCGCCTTTTGCTTGTACCTGCGACATTTTTAATTGCCGTATTGGTCCTCGTAGTACTACTAGGCCGTGGTCCAATATTCGCGGCGGCCTTAGGCGCTGCGATATGTGGTTATGGTATCGGCGCATTTGACGTGGCGGAGATATACAGAAATAGTAAATCGCAATATTCATTGATCGCCGGTCGAAGGTCGCTGCTGGTTGCACTTCTCTTTCCGGTGAAGTGCCTTGCAGCCTGGAAAGGTAGCCTTGAGGGCGTCCTGATAGTCCAAGGTGTCGAAGCCGCCATGTGGCAAGTTGTACTTTTGCCACGTTTCGTGGAGGTATGGTCTGTCCTAATACAATCACTAAGTCAACTTCGGGCGGGTGCCGCCGAGGTGTGGGAATTGCGAAGTCTATGGTTGTCCGGGATTACAGCGGTCCTGTCGACGAGATCCGACATCTATGTAATCGCGACACTGGTCGGTGTTGCTCAACTGGGTCAGTACACAACCGCCAGCCGCTTTGTCGAGGCAGCCTCTATCGTCGCCGTTGCGGTGACGACGGTTGTATTTAATGATCTGGCACGATCTGCGAACCTGGGGTCAAACTATGCCAAAACTAGCAGGTCAGCGGCTAGGCAGGTTCTGGGTCTCTCCACCTCGCTGACTGTACTGCTAGCGATTGCTGGCCCATTTTTGATTGAACTCTTATACGGTGATGCCTTCAAAGAAGCTGCGCAATTGGTGCCGCTATACGCCATAACGTTGATTCCTTTGTTCCAGCGTCAGCTCATCAGCAAGATTCTCGTTGTAGAGAAGCGCTACACGCTAAGTCTCTTCAGTAACGTCGTAGGGCTCGGCTTGAATGTCGCCCTCAACTTAATACTGGTACCCCACCTCGAGCTATGGGGAGCAGTTTTGGCCGCGATTTTAAGTTATACGCTCACGATTCTCGTGGTCTTTCTGCCGACCGAACAAGGCCGCCGCATCTTGGCGATCTCAGTCTGGTCGATTGCGATGAGCGATGAACGGCTCACAAATATTTGCAACAAGGCCATCAAGGCAAGGAGGGAAAATGATGACGAAAGCGAAGTTGACGCGCCAAAAGCTGGGCGTGTGGAAGCGGGAAAACATCGCCGCGGCGTCTAGCTTCCTCCGGCGATGTATAGGCGCACGCGGATACTACCTCTTTTCGGGCGCTTTCAGCGACGAGCAGCGAGCAGTGTCGGCCGGGACTCGTATGCACTATGTCGGCGAGCGATCGAATACGCATCAGATGTTTTTGCGACGGTCGATACATAGGATCGAAAAGGGACTGTCGTCGTCGCCGATGCGCGAGACGTTCGCCGGTGACTACATCGTACGTACGGTCGGCACTTACTTCTCTTTGAGTCAACCTACTGGTGCTCTAAAATCGGAAGTTGACGAAGGCGAAATACGTTGGGCCGGAGACGTGCTCGATCAGTTCTTCTCCGCAACAGCGTCTTCGAATCACCCCGAAATCCTCAAGGCCCGGGCGATCTGGTCAAGGAGTGAAGTTTGCGACGAGAGGCTCGTACCATTCGCCCATTCGCGGCTTTCCGGCAGCGCTGAAAGCTTCGAAGGTCTCGCCCGACTTAGCAGCCATAGACGGTCTGTACGGCTGTTCGACCAGCGCCCTGTACCGAGACCTACCGTGGAGCAGGCGGTGACAGTCGGACTACAAGCACCGAGCGCATGCAATCGGCAGAGCCTTCGGGTGGTACTCGTTGACGATCCTGAATTGCGCGAGAAGGTTGCTAGTGTTCCCATGGGCACTGCGGGATTCGCATCGCAGATACCCTTGATTGCGGTAGTTATCGGCCAGCACCGCGGATATGAGCACGAACGTGATCGTCATGCGGTCTATGTAGATGGTGGGCTGTTCTCTATGGGTTTTGTGCTTGCCCTTGAAGGTCTTGGTCTCAATAGTTGCTGTATCAACTGGCCAGACCTCCGCGAGAAGCACCGGCAAATGGAAACTTTGGTCAGTCTTGCCGAAGACGAACGAGTGGTTATGCTAATCGCGATTGGATACGGGAAACAGAGTCAGTTGGTCCCTCGGAGCAAAAAGCGCGACGTAAAGGCGGTCGCTCAATGGCTATAGCAGGAAACGTCTTGATAACCGGTGCAGAAGTTGGACGAGTCGATCGCGGGAATCGCGGTGCTGAACAGCTATTGGCAACTGCGGCGACTCGGGCCCAGGGAGCTGGCTTTCGACCAACTGTTGCGTTCGGCAAGGTCGACGGCGCACTTCGGTCATCGCTGAACTTAAAAAGCTACGTCGGAAATCCCCGAGCCCAGATTCTCGACAGAATCACGCCGAGCCTTGACGTGCTCGGGTATACGTCGATAAAGGCGCTGGATGGCGTCCTCGACGCGTCGGGGTACGCCCTGGGAGACCCCTGGGGCGCACATACCGCCACTTGGATCGCAAAAAAGTATGATCAGTGGAGCCGGGTCGGGGTCCCGATCGTCGCTTTACCTCAAGCGTACGGACCTTTCGAGAATCGCGCGGTTGCCGAAGCGTCGCGAAATGCACTGGAGAGATGCAGTCTGGTTTTCGCGCGCGAGAAGACGTCATACGAGCATCTGCTGGCCCTTGGAATCCATCCAAGCATGTGTCGTATCGCGCCCGACATCACGTTAGGCGAGCATCGCAAGTCCACGTCCGGCAGAAGCAATCGGTTGGTGATCGTTCCGAACTGGAACCTTAGGGAGCGAGTTGGCGGCGACGGCTACGTCTCATCGTTGCGGGATATCGCGGAGTGGGCCCAGGGTTCAGGCATGGAAGTCGCCGGCCTACTCCACGAAGGGCCTAAGGACCTTGCCATCCTTGAGGAGCTATCCGACCTGCTTGACGGAGGTATCTACTCCGAGCTTACCGGCTGGAGCGTGAAAGACTTCCTTGCGAGTTCCACCGTTGTGGTCTCTGGCCGCTACCACGCTGTTGCTGCCTGTTTAACCTCGCGGACTCCGGTAGTTGTTCACTCTTGGTCGCACAAGTACAAAGAGCTACTGGCGCTGTACGACCTGGTCGGCTGTATGGCTGACCCAACTGATAGCTCCAACACGATCTCGAAGATAGAGTCGGCGACGTCTACCCATCATGGAGACAGCAGAGTTTCGTCGCAACAGGAACATATCGATCGCAGTGTCGAGGCGATGTGGCACAACGTGTTCTCCATTTTAGACCAAAAAAGGTCTAATCCGCGGGTGACCAATTGGAAGTTGAGTTCGTCATGATTAAAGTGTCGGTGGTCATGGCAACCTTCAACGATGAGTCAACAATCCGTGAATCCATCGAGTCAGTTCTTCGACAAACATTCGAACACTGGGAACTACTAGTCGTGGACGACGGTTCGTCGGATACGACCGCCTCGATAGTTGAGCGTATTGCAGCTAAGGACGCGCGGGTGCGCCTCATCCAAATGTCGCGCAATGGGGGTTCCGGAGCGGCGCGAAATGAAGGAATAAGAGTCGCTTCGGGAACCTACATCGCAGTTCTCGACGCCGACGATCTTGCGCTCGAGGATCGTTTAAGCGTCCAAGTCGACGTAATGGAAAGCAACCCCGACCTCGTAGCGGTAGCTTCGCAAATTGCGGAGTTTGGCCCCTGGGGCGGCCCGGTAGTGTCTGCGTGGTCAACAGAAGATAGCGCAGTCCAGCGCCGCCAGTTCGAATACAAGATGCCCATTCCGCATCCGTCCACCATGTTCCGTGCTGAGACGATTAAATCGGTCGGCGGCTACGACGAAAACTGCCGCCGTGCCCAAGATTTCGCACTCTTCCTCAAGTTGCGCGATCTGCGGGTTCGTTGTCTTCCAGAGGTGTTGGTTCATTACCGGACTGATCGACCCGTCTCGTTCAAGTATGTGCGCCGGAACCAGCAGTATGCCGACCTGGCCATGACACGGCATCGACTAAGCCTCATGGGGCACGATGAAGCGGACATACCCACAGAGCCAAGATGGAGCGCCGCGACTGAAATCCGTGCTCTCAAAAGCTGGCTGGTGCGGTCTACTCGAGAAAGGTTGTCGCACCGATGATAGAAAATGACACCGAGCGCTGGCCCTCCCTTGCGAATCTTCGAACGTACTTGACCGCGGACATGCGTGCGAACCCCCGGGACCCCAAAGCTCAGATCGTGCTAATTGGATTACGATTTTGCCAGGTTGCGATGGGTAAACCGACCCGCATCCGACCAATCTCTTATCCACTTGTTTTCGCATATCGCGTTCTTACAGAATTCTTTCTGGGCATTGAACTGCGTCCGAAAACCCGGATTGGTCCGGGTCTGTCCATATATCACGGCTATGGTCTCGTTGTTAACGATCACTGCGTACTCGGTAAGAACGTTGTCCTGAGAAACGGAGTCACAATTGGCCACCGTATCGCTGGAGGCGGAGTTCCAACCATCGGTGACTCGGTCGAGGTAGGCGCGGGTGCCATTGTGTTAGGCGAAATTAGTATAGGTGATGGAGCTCGTATAGGTGCTGGGTCCGTTGTTCTGGCCTCAGTCAATGCGAATTGCGCAGTGGCGGGAAACCCGGCGCGGGCTATCAATACGATGAAAGCAGATACACACGCTGTGGCGTCCTCCGTGACAAACAAGAATGATGTGGGAGGAAGTCATACGCCGTTGGCAGACGCTAGGTCAGTGCAGAGGGTTGACGATACTCATGAGTGAGAAGCGTCCAAGGAACTCCAACAGTGTTCGTGTCGGCACAGTTCCCTTCGAGATCACCTCCATGTCAAGCGCAGTGAGTACAGTACTTGACGCCGGAGCGCGCGGGGAATCGATTCCGGTTAGATTATCCAACGCGTATTGCGTTGCACTTGCGTCCGCGGACCAAGATTATCGGGCACTACTAAACGCCGGAGGGATAAACTTCCCCGATGGCACCCCGGTTGTATGGGTTATGCGAGCAAAGCTACGCAAGGGATATGGTGCTCTTCGAGCGGGGCGAGTTCGCGGCCCAACGTTCTTCACGGAGGTTCTGCGCGCTACCCCTGCGGCCGGACTTTCTAACTATTTCTTGGGAACAACATCCACGACGCTAGAAAAGTTGGAACGGGCGTTGACCGTAAAGATTCCTGAGTTGCGGATCGCGGGAAAGCACGCGCCTGCGTTCGGTCCACTAAACGAAGATTTCTATGATCGGGCATGTGAAGAAATACTGCAGTCTGGGGCGGATCTGGTCTGGGTAGCATTGGGAACCCCAAAACAGGACTTTGTGGCGACAGAATTGGCGAGGCGTACAGGGGTGCCCTGTATCGGCGTGGGCGCGGCCTTCGACTTCGTTGCTGGCACTGTTCGGGAGGCCCCTGTTTGGGTGCAGTCAACCGGTTTGGAGTGGCTCTATCGTCTGTGCAGCGAACCCCGCAGGTTGTGGCGTCGCTACCTATTCGGGAACTTCCGGTTTCTGTATTCCGTCCTTGCAGAATCGAGGAATTAGATGCGAATTGCGGTAGTGCACAGTTTCTATTCCGAAGCCTCTCCTAGCGGCGAGAACGTTACCGTGCGCATCCAGGTGGATGCACTATCCCGCGCTGGGCACGACGTTGTTCTGATCTCTCGATCAACGGACGCGCTCAGTGCGAGTAAGACCTACTCGGTCAGAGCGGCGACCACGGCCGCGGGGATTGGTGGGGATTCCCCCGAGAGTGACCTAGAAAGATTCCGACCAGATGTTATCCACGTTCACAACCTCTTCCCTAACTGGGGCGCCAAATGGATGGCCGCGCGGTCGGATCGTATAGTGGCGACGATGCACAACTATCGTCCGGTGTGCGCGAAAGCAGTAATGTGGCGTGACGGTTCAGACTGCTCGGATTGCTTGAAATCTGGTTCAGTCAACGCGCTCAAACATCGTTGCTACCGCGGATCTGTGGCAGCGACGCTGCCGCTCGCATGGAGTACGCGGGGCGCGGGGCGGCATTCGCCCGTTCTGCGAAACTCCAAGCTGTTGGTGACATTGAACGACAGAGCTAAGGAAGTGTACGAATCGATTGTTCCGGACAAAGACATTCGGACGATACCCAATTTCGCAAACGAGGGCGTGGGTTGTGATGTTTCTCCAGGTGAATCCTTCACCTATGTGGGCCGGCTCACCGAGGAAAAGGGATTTGCATGGTTGGCTGAGCATTGGCCGCGGTCGAAGCAACTGAGGATCGTCGGTGATGGACCTCTTCGCGACCGCGCCTTGCGGTTGGCCTCTGATCGGCCGGATACGTTCACTTATGTCGGTCGAGTCGATCCAGAGGAAGCCCGTAGCGAATTAGCCAGTGCCAAAGCCTTGATTCTCCCGAGCATGTGGTCAGAAGGTATACCGACGGTCGCGCTCGAAGCGCTCCAAGCAGGCACGCCGATCTTAGTTTCGGATCGGTGTGCCTCTGCCGTGTCTCTGACCCATAGGGGTGCTGGTGTCATTTTCGATGTCGGAAACGGGGCTAGTTCACTAGAGGCTGCGATTCGGGCTATCGAATCTGACTCCGGGATAAGGAGCGCAGCGCGAGCATTATATGTCAGTAGTTTCTCTGAGAAGTCTTGGCTTTCGGACATTGAGGAGGCGTACTCGGATGTCATCGCTTGTGTACCGATGCCCTGAAAAGATAGTTCGTTTGTTGTCGCGGAACTTATGTGGCCGCTGTTGTGCACGTTTCGACAAATCAACCGATTGGAGAGTGCAATGACGAAGTCCGGATATGGACGCTTGCAGTCGGTGGAGGGCGGCCTTCGCGATACTTCTAAACCTCGTCTCCAGGACTCGGTGTCCGGCCGGCACTCGGCTAGGGTTCCGGTGTTAGACCGGGCGCCCAGGATGCCACTCGTCGTGTCGATAGCCGTTTTGTGGGCGCTCTCCGTCGACACCTTGACAATGGTCGATCTCGGCCCGCTCAGTCTGTCTGGTTTGGCAACTCTGGGAGTCTCTGTCGCGCTGCTGGTGGTGAGCATCGGTGTGTATCTTGTACGCGACGATATCCCGCCGATCGGTTTCTCTTACCGATTCGAACCGTATCTAGCTGACAGGTATCACGGCTCAAAACTGCCCTGGCCGTTTGTTGTATTCCTAACTGTGACGGCGTGTGGTCTTGTACTGGCACCATCGCCTGATGGATTGCAAAACCTCGCGGTCTACGCAATGTTCGGACTTGCTATCCCCGTCGCAGCGGCGTACTGCTCGGCAGGAAGCGCCGACCGCACTTTGTTGTGGCTCCGAAACGCTGGACTGGTTGTCGGCGGGGTGACAGCAGCGCAGTCAATAACGGGTGTTGACGTGTACGGCCCCAGATCGGCGGCGCTAGTCTTGGTTGTTTGTATTGCCGTGACTCTGGCCAGGCCAAAAGTTTCTCTATTCGATTGGGTTCTCCCTCTGTTGCTGTTCGTATCCTGCGCTCTGACTTTGTCTCGTACTGCGCTTTTTGTGGCCGCGATTCTTTTCCCCATTTCTTTGTTGTTCACCGCGGGCAGGAACGGGCTTGTCAAGCTTGTTGCCGTAGCAGTTCCGGTTTACACTATTATGTATTTTCTTGTGACAAACTGGGCGCCTCTGCGAAATCGATTCACAGAAGGCGACTCGGCTTATGCGGTTGGAGGTATTGATTTAAATACTTCCGGTCGCGCAGTCCTGTGGCGGATGACGATCGACTCGTGGCGAGAGTCCCCGCTATTCGGCCAAGGTGCGGGTTCGGCGTCGGCCATGATATCTAGTAGATTTTCGAATAAGATTAGCCACCCACATAATGACTATCTACGCATTCTGCACGACTTTGGCATAGTGGGTTTCATTCCTTTTGTCATAGCCCTTGTATGGCTAGTTGCCCTGGTGACAAAGAGGGCGCGAACGCTCCGTCATCCGATACACCGTGGAGCCGCTCTCGCTATCATCGCCGTGGTGATTATCGCTTTAACCGATAATGTTTTCGTCTATCCCTTCGTGATGCTCCCGGTTGGTGTACTTGTTGGCTTGTCGCTCGCGTACACGCTCCGAGGCTCCGTTGGCCGGCAGCGTGCAGTTGCTGTCGCTGAGACCGGCAAGTGGGGCAGCGGGTAGTAGAAGCGATGAACATTTCCCGCTCGTCGAATTTTCAAGGTAGGTGAGCCGGGCAATTAAGAGTTACAGTTTGGTAGATCGTTTTTCCTGGATTACTCGAGACAGATCTCAACATTTTTCCGAGCATTCGTCACTCGCGTTAGGGTTCCACATGAAAAAGGCTTTGATTACCGGAATAACAGGACAGGATGGCTCTTACTTGGCCGAACTCCTCCTACAGAAGGGATATGAAGTCCACGGCGTGATACGGCGCTCCTCGAGCTTCAATACGTCGAGGATTGACCATCTTTACGTTGATCCGCATGAACCTGATGCGAAGCTGTTCTTGCACTATGGCGACTTGAGTGATGGGGCTCGGCTGGTGACCTTGGTTTCTTCGATTCGTCCTGATGAGATCTACAACCTTGCCGCCCAGTCACACGTCAGGGTGAGTTTCGACGAACCTGAGCACACCGGTGATACGACCGGGGTCGGTTCGATTAGGCTTCTAGAGGCGGTTAGGCAGGCGGGCGTTGATTGCCGCTTTTATCAAGCGTCTAGCTCGGAGATGTTCGGAGCATCGCCTCCTCCACAGGACGAGGACACGCTATTTTATCCGAGGTCGCCATACGGTGCCGCTAAGGTCTACTCCTACTGGGTCACGCGAAATTATCGTGAGGCCTACGGGTTGTTTACGGTGAACGGAATTCTATTCAATCATGAGTCTCCTCGCCGAGGCGAAACCTTTGTTACACGGAAGATTACTCGTGCGGTGGCACGAATAAAGGCCGGAGCTCAATCGCACTTGTACATGGGAAACCTGGATGCTGTACGGGATTGGGGCTACGCGCCTGAATACGTCGAGGGGATGTGGCGAATGTTGCAGGCGGATTCGCCGGACGACTATGTGCTAGCGACTGGCGGGAGCTACAGTGTTCGGGACTTTCTTCAGACTGCCTTCGAACACGTTGATTTGGACTGGCAGGAATTCGTGAAGTTCGATGATCGTTACCTGCGTCCGACGGAAGTTGATTCATTGATTGGTGACGCAAGTAAGGCTGAGAGACTCCTCGGCTGGAAGCCTGCGGTGCACGCGCCTGAACTGGCGCGGATTATGGTTGACGCAGACATCAAGGCATTCGATTGTGAAGGATCCTCTTGGATCGACAGTCCTGCCGTGGCGTCCTGGAGATGAGTGAAGAATGAGTGATTCTTACTTACCGAAACCTCTCGATCGATCCGAAATTGTCTACATCGCGGGACATCGCGGGCTTGTGGGTTCGGCGCTTTGGAGGCACTTCGAGTCTCAGGGTTTTTCGAATCTAGTTGGCAGATCTCGTTCTGAGCTGGATCTGTTGGATAGACCGGCGGTTTTTGGCTTCCTTGAGCATACTAAACCGGGAGTTGTGGTTGTTGCTGCAGCAAAAGTAGGCGGGATACTTGCAAACTCGACATATCCGGCTGACTTCTTGTCAGAGAACTTGCAAATACAGGTCAACCTCCTCGATGCCGCACTCGCGGCCAGGGTCCCACGCCTCCTGTTTCTAGGGTCTTCCTGTATTTACCCGAAGTTTGCGGCGCAGCCCATTTCGGAGAGCGCGTTGCTTACCGGTCGGCTAGAGCCGACAAACGATGCGTATGCGATTGCAAAGATTGCTGGGATACTGCAAGTGCAGTCAGTTCGTCGTCAGCACAATCTTCCCTGGATCTCGGCAATGCCCACCAATCTGTACGGGCCTGGCGACAACTTCTCGCCCACTGGGTCACACGTGCTACCCGCACTGATGATGCGTTATAGCGACGCTGTTCGAACTGGTAGCACAAACGTCACCAACTGGGGGAGTGGGTCGCCCCGTCGCGAGTTCCTCCATGTCGACGATATGGCGTCCGCTTGCCTCCACCTGTTGGAAAAGTTCGACGGTCCAACGCAAGTTAATGTGGGTACAGGCGAAGACCAGACTATTGCGGAAATAGCAAACGTGGTTGCTGATGCGGTCGGCTACAGTGGCGGAACAACTTGGGATTCATCAAAGCCGGACGGTACGCCGCAGAAGTTGCTAGACGTTTCGACATTGCGTTCGTCTGGGTGGTCACCTTCAATCTCGTTGGCAGATGGAATTGCTTCAACGGTTGCGTGGTATCAGGCGAATTCGGATAGCGTCAGGGCTTAGGCGTAAATTCTCACAGCGGTGTTGGTCGGAAGAGGGCGACAAGCATGGGTGGCGTTCCGCTGTGGGTTTTGAGAATGTGAATGTTTGTTTGTCCAGCCGAGGGCAAAATCAACCCTCCGGAGTGCGAGTCTAGCCGGCGGGCGATAGTATTCGACGAGAGAGATTGCTGAGGCCAAGCGGCGTGTCGCGGCATGACCCTATGCGCTCAGTGTTCATGTTTCGGACGCTTGAAATGACATCCTTTAATTGGGCCGGGGACTATGGAGACGAGATTGATGACGCAACGTCAGCAAAAGATTGAGGAAGTAGGCCGCGACTCGCTTCGCAAGGTACTGGATGTCGTGAAGTCGGGCTGGTTGGTGATCGTGCTCGCAGCTCTCGCGTGTGGAGCGATCGGGTTTCTTTATAGTGCTCTCCAGTCGCCCACATACAGATCAACCGCGACTCTGTACGTAACCTCGGGGACGGATGACAATGTCCAATCCGCATACCAAGGTTCGCTTGCATCTCAACAGAGGGTGAGTTCGTACACGTGGCTGGTCAACTCTGACGCGGTTCTGATCGATGCGTTGGAAGCGTCTGGATTGGACATCACCTTGTCCAGCGCTAAAGCGGCGGTTAGTGCTTCGACCACGCCAGAGACTGTGCTGTTGAACATTTCAGCTGAGGGCACTGACAGGGATCAGACCGCAGCACTGGTGAATAGTGTGTCCGCGTCGATGGCCGACTATGTAACTGGGCTCGAGACTCCGACGGGAGGCGGAGCACCACTGGCGAAGCTGACGATCGTGACTCCGGCGAACGCGGATGCAGGTCCGGTGGCGCCGTCAACCACGCGAAATACTGCGCTGGCGCTTCTCGCGGGTCTACTGATTGGGTTGGCTGTCGTGTTCGTGCGCGACCGATTGAACAACAAGGTTCGGGGCGAGCAAGACCTCGCCATCTTGGCGGACGCGCCTGTGCTTGCTGCAGTGCCCTCCGACGACCTCTTGAAGAAGCAGGGGCTCATCGACTTCAGTACCGGTGCCACCCTGGCTGCGGAGGCATACCGGAAACTCCGCACCAACCTGTCTTTCACTAGTGTCGACAAGCCGTCCCGCCGAATCATCGTCACCAGCGCGTTGGCCGCTGAAGGCAAGACCACAACAGCGATGAACCTGGCTGCGGCGCTGGCTGAAACCGGCAAACGCGTGGTGTTGGTCGATGCAGATCTTCGGCGACCACAGGTCTACCACCGCACGGGAGGCATGGGTGACGTCGGTTTCACCAACTACTTGAAGGGTGACGGATCTATGGCGGATCTGTTGCAACCAAGTGAGGTGAAGGGCCTCCAGATCCTTGCGAGTGGCCCGCAGCCGCCGAATCCGGCCGAATTGCTTGGATCTAAGAAGGCTGGTCAAGGTATCGACAACCTCTCAGCGATGTTCGACTACGTCATTATCGATTCTCCGCCCCTACTGCCTGTAACCGATGCAGCGGTGTTGGCGCAGTGGGCTGACGGTGTCTTGCTTGTCGCCAGAGCGAATCAAACTCGTCTGCCTGATGTCGCCGCGGCAGTGGAACAGCTGAGAGCTGTGCAAGCAGATCTTGTGGGCGTCGTCCTAACCGACGTACCGACCCGCGGCGGGGCCTACAAGTACGGGTACTACTACACGTCATCGGACGTCATGAAGAAGCCGGGATTCTTCAGCCGGTTCGGTAAGAAGAAGATTCACCAGCATCAGAACATCGAGTCAGCTCTCGAGCCGGCATCCACCATTGAAGTTAGGTGATATTGCGCCTCGACCCAAGTGAGGAGGGGCCCCCGTGGGCATGGTGCTCCGCCAGCAGCTGACTCGCGCGCAGCGAGCGCTCTGGTCGGCCCAGCAAGCGATGCCACTGTGCCCCATTAATATTGCCGAGTACGTCGAACTGACCGGCCATATTGATGCGGAGCTCCTCCGTACGGTGACCCAAGAAGTCGGCCGTCGAACCGGGATTGCGTTCACCCGGTTCGAACAAAGTTCGAGTGGCATCGAGCAGGTGATCGACCATGATCTGAGTGCAGACATCACTGTCTCGGATCTTCGTGGCGAGGCCGATCCGATGGCGTCTGCACATGAGTGGATGCGCGCGGACTACACGAGGCCCGTCGACTTGTTCACCGACCGTCTGATGGCGTCCGCGATCCTTCGCGTCGCTGACGACAAGTGGCTGTACTACCAACGTGGACACCACCTCACCTTCGACGGCACCGGCGCATTCCGAACCCTCAAACTGGTGGCGTCCGCCTATGACCAGCGCTACTCGGGTCGCGTCGTCGACGACGTGCCGGGGGCGGACCTTGCAGGTCTGGCGCAGGCCGATGTCGGCTACCGCGAGTCGGTGCGATTCGGCAAGGACCGCGAGTACTGGCGGGAGCAAGTCGCCGAGCTTGCTCCGCCGGCGTCGCTAAGCCATCGAGTCGGACCGGTGTCGCCCGATCCGCGGCGTGTGTCCTGCGTGATCTCCACAGATCTGGTCGACTTGCTACAGCGCGCCGAGGTGGAGCTCAAGACATCCCTTCCGGTCTTGGTTGCCGCGGCTGTGTCCGGATACCTGGCTCGGATGACCTCACGCGACGACCTCGCGCTGAGCCTGCCGGTCGCCGCCCGAACCACGGCGACCCTCCGGCACACGTACAGCACCGTCTCAAACGTGGTGCCCCTGAGGACCGGAATCGGTTCCAGTACTTCGGTTGCCTCGGCGGTCGCATCGACCCAGGGCGCGATGATGGGAGCCCTCCGTCACCAGCGTTTCCGGTTCGAAGACATGCGCGATTTCATATCGGGCACCACCTCGCCATTGGGATCCCGGGAATTCGCCGGCCCGCTCCTGAACCTCATGCTGGCAGTCGACGCCCTGCAATTCGGCGACGCCACAGGCTCCCTTAACATCCTGACCACGAGTGCGGTCGACGACCTGGCGTTCAACCTGTACCGCACCGGAAACCCGCACCGCCCCGGTGAGTTCCGGTTCGACCTCGAAGCGAACCCCGCTCGATACAGTCACGACGAGTTACGAGGTCATCACAAGCGTCTGCTGCAGTTCATCAACACGTTCGCAGCCGCGGCGTTGGGGTCGCCGGATGTCACGGTCGACGACCTGCCGCTGATGACCCGGACCGACTGCGTGGCCCTGCCTGCAGCCGAGACCCCAGCACCACGTCCGATGACGTTGCCCGAACTGTTGGTTGACGCCGCAACCCGTCACCCCGACCGGATCGCGTTGCGCGCAGGATGGGCGCAGTGGACGTACGACACCTTGTCAATCAAGGCCCGGCAGCTCGCCCACCTGCTGCACGCCCGCGGAGCGGCACCGGGCACTACCGTGGCCATCGGTACCGGCCGCGGCCTCGATCAGGTGCTGTCGTTCTGGGCGGTAGCTCACTCCGGCGCCACCATCATGCAACTCGACCCCGCGCACCCGGCGGATCGGATCAAGGGTCAGCTTGCACAAGCTGACCCTGTAGTGGTGCTCACGGCGGCGGGCGGCATCGAGATCGCCGCTGACGATCGCTGGTTCGATCTGACGAGCGTCGACCTCGCCGGTATCCCGGACTGCCCACTCGAGCTCAATCGCCCACTTCATCTCGACGATGTGGCGTATCTCGTCTACACCTCCGGATCGACGGGTACACCCAAGGGTGTCCAGGTCACGCACCAAGGCCTCTCGGCCTTGCTGGAACAGCAACGCGAGCTGGGCGTTTCCACAGAGTCGGTCGTTTCGGGTCTCGCGTCCCCGGCGTTCGATGCCTCAATCTTCGAGATACTGCTCGCCGCCGCAGGTGGTGCCGCGCTCTGCTTGGCGCCGGCAGGAGTGGTGAGCGGCGATGAGCTGGCGGACTTCCTCGCTGCGAAGGCCGTGACACACACGGTGATCACCCCCAGCGTCTTGAACTCGATGGAACCGGCATCGCTGCCTGAGGATGCCTGCACCACTCTGATGCTCGCCGGTGAAGCGTGTCCTCCAGATACGCTGCGCCGCTGGGGGAGTGGGCGTCGAGTATCGAACCTGTACGGTCCGGCCGAGGCGACTGTCATGGCGACCGGCACAGGACCGCTGACGGGTGGGGGTGACGAGCGACCTCCGATCGGTGCCCCGATCACCGGAATGACCTGCTACGTACTCGATCACCGCCTGCGTGTGGTGCCGCCGGGTGTTGTGGGTGACCTCTACCTCGCCGGACCGGCACTGGCTCGCGGATACGCGGACGAAACCGGTCTGACCGCAACAGCATTTGTCGCCAACCCACGCGGCGAACCGGGCGCCCGGATGTACCGAACAGGCGACCGCGCGCGGTGGGACGAGGCATATACGGCGCTGCACTACGTCGGCCGCAGCGACGACCAGGTTCAAATACGCGGGGTCCGTGTCGAACCGGGCGAAGTCGCGATGGCGGCCATGACCCATCCCGATGTCCAGCAGGCGGTCGCGGTGGTGATCGGCGACGAACGCGATGCCCGACTGGCCCTCTACGTCACATCCGCCGGAGACGATCGGCGACTGATCAAACGGGTTCGTAACCACATCAGCACCCGACTGCCGACGCCGATGTGGCCTGCCCACATCGTGCTGCTGGACACCTTGCCGGTCACGACCACAGGAAAAGTGGACCGGGATGCCTTGCCGCACCCGAGCGCCGTGGAAACCAGGACGCATCGCGCGCCCCGATCAGCCTCGGAACAGCTTCTTGCCGAGGCAGTGACCGACGTCCTGAACGTACCGGGACCATCGATGGACGACGATGTCTTGGCTCTCGGTGGCTCGTCCCTCGACGCCACCCGCATCGCCGCCCGGATCAAGGCCCTGACCGGAACCACCCTGGGCGTCCGCGAAGTGCTCGCCGCTGCCGATCTCGCGGAACTGGCAGAGCTCATCAGCGACGCCACGACGTCGGTCTCGCATCGTGACGCCGGCACCGAGACGCGGCCGGCGCACCCCGATGCCTCATCAGGTCAAATCGCACTGATCCTGGCGGACCGGCTTCAGCCGGGCTCGACGGCAAACCACCTCGCCGCCACCATCGAACTGCGCGGCCCGCTGCACAGCGATGCCCTCGGGGCCGCGGTGGCCGACGTGGTGGACCGTCACGAGGCCCTACGCACTGTCATCCGTATGGAAACCGACGGATCAGCCTGGCAAGAGGTCGTGAGCGTGTCCGACGCCCTGGCCGCCGCCGACCTCGAATCCGACGGTGCTCCAGCCGACTCCGACCAAGTCGGCGCCGACGTGATCGACGCCACCGTCCGGCCACCCCTGGTGATGCAGCTGCGGCGCATCGGCGCCGACGTCCACCGCCTGTCGGTACGCACCCACCATGCAGCAGTGGATGGTTGGTCTCTCGGCGTCCTCGTCGCTGACCTCGCAGCGGCGTATCAAGCCCGTCTCACCGGTGCCGAGCCCACATGGGCACCGACGACGCAATACATCGATGCCGCCGTGGATGCACGGGTGGACCCTGGCGTGTCCGCCGTGCAACTCGAACGCTGGCAGCGCAGGCTAGAGAACTTGCCGCCGCGTCCCGATCTGCCGACGGATCTCGCTGGCACCCAGATCCGGACCGGACCTGCGCCGGCCGCGGTGGTGCGCCGAACCCTCGGTGCAGAGGTGTCCCTGGCCCTGAGTCAAGCTGCAGCGCAGCAGGGAGCAAGCACCTTCGCCTGGCTACACGCGTGCCTGGCGGTGACCTTGTCCCGCTACACCGGAGCCGACGACTTCGTGATCGTCGTTCCGCAGGCGGGGCGGTCAGGAACCGACCTCGACAACGCAGTCGGGATGTACGTGAACCCGGTGGCAACCAGGCTTCGGATCGAAGCGACCGATACGTTCGGTGACGTTCTCGCACACTCCACTGAGGCAATCGACTTCGCGCTCGACAATGCGGATGTGCCGTTCTCGACGGTGGTCTCCGCAGTCGAACACCGCCGCGACATCACCGTGTCGCCACTCGCAGACGTTCTGCTGACGTATCAGAATCAGCCGCTCGGGCAGTGGGACTTCGACGATCTCCAGATCGAGGTGCGCCCGGCCGATGCCCGTCACGCGCGGGCCGCACTGCAGTGGAGTGTCGACGACACCGCCGACGGACTGCGTGTTGAGCTGACCTACCGCAGTGATCTGTTCAGTCAGTCGATGGCTGCGGCACTGTGCCACGCATACGTGACGGCGGTGGCGCAGTCTGTTGCAGCTCCTGATTCATCGCCTGCTCAACTTGTTCCAGGACAGCACACGTCCGTGCGCAACGTGGTGCGCCAGCCCACAGTCACACTGGTGGACCGAATCCGCGCCGTCGCTCAACAGACACCCAGCGCACCCGCGTTGACGTTCGGCGGCGAGAGTCGTGACTACGGCAGACTCGTCGCAGACGCCGAGGTACTGGCGGCAGAGCTCGAGGGCGTCGGTGTCGTACGCGGCGATCTCGTGGCTGTCGCCTTGCCGCGCAGCGCCGAAGCGCTGACGGCGCAACTTGCGGTGATGTGGGCCGGCGCAGCTTACGTCCCCATCGACCCGGACTACCCACAGCACAGAATCGCGGCGATTCTCGAGGACGCGAGCCCGCGCGCGGCGATCGTCGATTCGACAACCGGGCACCATTTTCCGGCTGCGATGCCGAAGATCGATCTGGATGGCCCGCGGCTACCTGCTCAGACCGGCACCCGTTTCATGCCCGTCGACATCACCGGTTCCGACGGGGCATACGTGATCTTCACGTCGGGGTCTACGGGCAGGCCCAAAGGTGTAGCAGTCACGCACGGTAACGCGATCGCGCTACTCGATGCCTGCCGGCAGAGTTACTCCTTCACCCCAAACGATGTGTTCAGCTGCACTCACTCCACAGCGTTCGACGTCTCGGTCTTCGAGATCTTCGCGGCGTGGACCTCGGGCGCTAGCGTGGTCCTGATCGACAGGCCAACGGTTCTCGACCCCCAGCTGCTCTGGCCTCTGTTGCGGCGGAGCGGGGTGACGATCTTGTCGCAGACGCCATCGGCGTTCTATCCGCTTGCCGCTGTCGCGACCCGCGACGGTGATCCCGGGCAACTCCGGGCGGTGGTGTTCGCGGGTGAGGCGCTACGACCGGCCCGGCTGCTCGACTGGCGTGCAACCTTCGGTGAGCGGGTCCTGTTGTCCAACATGTACGGGATCACCGAGACAACCGTGCATCTCACGCAAGGCTCGGTGACTCCGTCGGACTCGCGGTCGCTGATCGGTGAGCCACTCGCCGGAACCACTCTCATGATCCTCGACCGGCATCTGCATCCCGTACCGGCGGGAGTGTGGGGTGAGCTGTACGCAGGCGGCCCACAGGTGACCCGCGGCTACGTCGGCAGGCCCGGCCTGACCGCCGAGAGGTTCGTGGCATGCCCTGAGAATCTCGGCGGCGGCCGAATGTACCGCAGCGGCGACATCGTCCGGATGACGATCGACGGCGATCTCGAATATCGGGGTCGATCCGACCGTCAGGTTCAGGTCCGCGGGCACCGCGTCGAACCCGGCGACATCGCTGCAGCACTGACGACTCTTCGCGGTGTGGCTGAGGCAGAAGTGCTGATCCGCAACACCGAATCCGCCGGTGGCGGCGACATCACCGGTTACGTTCGGCTGCGCACCGATCATCCGACCGACGAGGTGACCGACGAAGACGGGTTGCGGGTTGCCGCGGGGCAGGTCCTGCCTGGGTACCTCGTTCCCGCGCGAATCGTCGTGGTGGAGCGTTGGCCTCTGAACGCATCGGGCAAACGCGACCTGGCGGCGTTGCCCGCCCCGGCCGTGCACGCGGAACCGGTACACGACGGGGCCATCTCGCCGGTACGAGCGGTTGTCGCGGAGGTGCTCAGAATCGACCCGGACACCATCGGCCCAAACGTCGGCCTGTTCGATCTGGGTGCGAACTCGTTGTCGGCCATGCACATTGCACTACTGCTGTCAGAGCGCACCGGTCGCGACGTCGGTGTTCGGATGGTGGCCGACGCGATGTCCATCACCGGCCTCGAGACAGCAGTCGCCGCAGCGCCACGACATACCAACGCCGGTCTGAAAACAGGCCAGACGTCACCGCCGCCGCCGACGCCACAGCAACGAGCCCTCTGGGTCCTGAGCCGTATCGATGCCGGTAGCGCCGTTTACCATCTCCCGGCGGTCCTCGACCTTCCCGGAGCCGCGACCCCGCGGACGGTCGTCGACGCCTTGACCGATGTCGTTGCGCGGCACGAGGTACTCCGCACCGTCTTGGCCGACAACGCCGGACTGCCCCAACCGCAGCTTCTTCCGATCGATCGGGTCCGCAATGAGCTGTCCGGGTTGCTGTTTCCCCGTCCGCTTCCTGCCGCACACGCAGCCGCCAACCTGCAGGCGGAGGCTCTACGGCCGTTCGATCTCGCCACCGACCTGCCGTGGCGTGCCGATCTGTTCAGCGCGGAACCGGGCGCCGGACAGAACGAGGCACAGGGTGCGGCACCCACGTTGCGGTTGCTGCTCGTCGCCCATCACGTCGCCGTGGACGGTTGGTCGATGACGGTGCTGGCCGAAGACTTCGGTCGAGCACTGCGCGCCCGGATGGCGGATACCGCACCCACCTGGCCGGCGCCCGCGGCTCAGTACCGCGACCACGCCTGGGCAGCGACCAAGGCACTGGGCACTCCCGGCAATTCGAGTGCGTATCGGGACCTGTTGCTCGACCACTGGTCACGGGTACTCGATGGCGCGCCGATTCATCTGCAATTGCCGTTCCAATCGAACCCGGCTCAGATGCCGTCGGGTCCCGAGCCGGCGCAGTACCTGGACGTCGCAGTCTCCGAACGCACCCGCGCCGCCCTGCAGCAGTTGGCAGTCGGCGAGAGTGCCAGCGTGTTCCACGTACTGCACGCGGCGCTCGCGGCCACGCTCGGACAGTTCACCGGAACCGACGACATCGTCATCGGTACGCCTACCGCGGGCCGGACGACAGACATGATGTCGGCGGTGGGGATGTTCGTCCAGACGGTGGTGCTGCGGAGTGGCACCGCACCCGCATCGTCCCTGCGGACCGCAATCCGCCTGAGCCACAATGTCGTGACCGATGCGATCGCCCATGCAGAAGTCTCTTTCGAGGAGGTGAAGGAGCAGCTCGCGCCGCCGCGAACCCTTGACTCTGATGCCTACCTCGACGTCATGATCGCCTACCAGCTCGCCCCCAGCAGCCCTGCAGAGCGTGACGTCACGCTGACGCCTCTCCGGGTAGGGCAGGCGCGCGTACCCCTCGAGTTCACGATCACCGACAACGGTGAAGGTGCGCCTCTGCAGATCACCCTCACCTACGGTCTGTGGCACGTCCGCCCGGCGATGGCGCAACGATTGATCGGTGCACTGATCCGGACCATCGAGGCGATGGCCGCCGCCGTGAATCCGGCAACGGTGACAATGCACGAGCTGACGGCCCCCGACGCCGAACACCTCGCCGACGCCCAGACGCCGCCAGTGCTCGCGCCACGAGACGACTTCGTCGACGTCACCGAAGCCATCGTGCTGCGCTCCCATACGCATCCCGACGCGGTCGCCGTGATCGACGGCGACGGCGCCGTCACCTACTCCGAACTCGTCAGCCGGGCGATCGATGTCGCAGGAGTCCTGCGCGACCGGGGCGTGGGCCGGGGCGACTTCGTCGCGGTGCTGGCAGATCGCAGGACCGACACCATCGTCGCGATGGTAGGCGTGTTGCTCGTCGGCGCCGGCTACGTGCCCATCGAGCCTACCTATCCGGCCGAGCGGATCGCGGGGATCCTGCGCGACGCACGTCCGGCAGCGGTCCTGGGCGCCCCCCGGTACGCAACGGCAGCAACCGGTCTCGCGAACATCATCGACATCGGGTCCACCGCCCCCTCGCCGGCGGCTCTGGACGACCTACGTGAGAGCGCTACCTCACCGCGCCCGGACGATCCCGCGTATGTCATCTACACCTCGGGTTCCACCGGAACCCCCAAGGGCGTGGTGATCACCCGAGCCAACATGACGTCGCTGCTGCAGTCCGCGCTGTCGACGATCGATGCGCGTCCCGACGATGTGTGGACCTGGTTCCACTCGGCGGCATTCGATTTCTCCGTCTGGGAGATCTTCGGGCCGTTGACGTCCGGCGGCAGGGTGGTGGTCGTCGACCACGACACGGCACGCGAGCCGGCCGCACTGGTCGACCTGCTGAACCGCCACGCCGTCACGGTCCTGAACCAGACCCCGACCGCCTTCTCGCGGTTGTTGCAGCTACCCACGGTGACGACAGGCAATGGCCGGGCCCTGCCCGAGTCGCTGCGTGTGGTGCTTTTCGGCGGCGAAGCCCTGGATCCGAAATCGTTGGCGTCCTTGCACACCCGTCGTCCCGAGGTGCGACTGGTCAACATGTACGGCATCACCGAGACGACTGTGCACGCGTCGGTCACCGACGTCGACGTCAGCGACTCACGAAGTCTGATCGGATCGGCGTTGCCGGGCGTGGGACTGGTCGTACTCGACCGGTACCTGCGACCACAGCCAGTCGGCGCCACCGGCGAGCTGTATGTCACCGGTCCACAGGTCGCCGCGGGCTACACGAAGATGCCGGGGCTGAGCGCCACCCGATTCGTCGCATCTCCGTGGGGAGCTGCCGGATCCCGGATGTACCGCACCGGCGACCTCGCCCGCTGGGTCGATGACAGCAGGCTGGAGTACCTGGGACGCGGCGATCAACAGCTCAAGATCCGGGGGCACCGGATCGAACCGGGCGAGATCACCGCAGTCCTGCGAGCGCAGTCCGGCGTGACGGATGCAAAGGTGTTGTCGAGCAACCGCGGACGAGTCGGCGAAGAAGTGCTGGTTGCCTATGTCGTCGTCGACGAGGCCGGTGTGTCGCCCACTCAACTGCGGACCGCGTGTGCGGCGGTCCTGCCCGCGCATCTGGTGCCGGCCCAGGTCCAGATCCTCGACGACTGGCCATTGACCTCCACCGGAAAACTCGACGTCGGCCGACTACCCGATCTGACCGCGCCGGAGGTCACCCGGCCGCTGCGCGGCACCGAGGTCGCGGTGGCGGCCGCGGTCGCGCAGGTTCTCGAGCTCCCGGCGGATGCCATCGGTCCCGACACCAACTTCTTCGAACTCGGCGGCAACTCGCTTTCTGCTGCACGCCTGTCTGCGGCGATCAGCGCGGTGACCGGTGCAGATCTCCCGGTCCGGGCGATCTTCGAGCAGCCGACGATCGCGTTGCTCGCCGCGGACATCGACAATGCATCGGGTCGGCCGCAGGCGCTGCCGGTCGCGGCCGCCGTGCATCAAGAACGCCCGAGCCGATTGCCGTTGACGGCTCAGCAGCAGGCACTCTGGCTGAACTGGCAGCTCGATCCGGCCCGCACCGATTACAACCTCAGCGGTCTGATCCCGATGGGCGGCATGCCGCGCGATCACATCGACGCCCTGGTGCGCACGTTGGTGGCACGGCATGACAGTTTGCGCACCCGGTTCCCCGCGGACGCAGAAGGTCCGTGGCAGGAGTTGGTCGAGACCATCGAAGTCGATACCTCCCCGCAGGTGGTGGCTGATCCCGTGGCGGCACTGGCAGAACTGGATCGCCCATTTGATCTCGCGGGTGAAGTGCCATGGCGGATAGCTGTGTTCGAATCCCCGATGAGTGGCGTCGAACTGGCCGTCGTCGTGCACCACATCGTCATCGATGGTGAATCCGTTCGGGTGCTGCATGCGGAGGCCGCCGCCCTCGCCGCGGGAATCGAGCTGCCGCCGGCGTCCCTCGACTACAGCGACTACACCGCGTGGTCGAGCCAGACGCTGGCACACAACGGTCAGGTCTTGCGTCAGTACTGGGAAGGTGTGTTCGCCGAGCCGGTCTCACGACCACAGTTGCCCGGGTTGCGACCACCGGTGACAGCACCCGGGCCTGCGTCCATCGCCGAGGTGGTCATCGAACCCGCGCGCATGCGGCAACTGCGCGAGCAGGCCCAGGCCCATCACAGTTCACCGTTCATGGTGGTGCACGCCGCGCTGGCCGTTCTCATCGCCCGGCTCGGAGATCAACCGGACGTCGTCATCGGGACGGTGGCGGCCGGGCGGGACACCCCAGAGTTCGCAAGGACCGTGGGCATGCTTGCCCGAACTGTGCTGCTACGTACGGTGATCGACATCGAGCGACCCTTCTCCGCAATCGTCCGTCAGGTCACCCGGACCGATCTCGACAGCCTCGCGCATGGCGCGTATCCGACCGAGGCGGTAGCCGACCTGGCCGATCCTGAGCATCGCCGTGGTGTTCGGCCAGTTGTCGACGTCTTCCTTGCCGACTTGGGCAATCAGGAGGGCGGCAACCACACGAATGCCGAACGTCCTCACGCTCGTTTCGGACTCGACCTGACGGTCGCCGAGGTCGAGGACTCCCTGCAGATCAGATTGGCGTACGCGCAGGCCCGGATCGACACCGCTGACGCTGAACTGTTCGTCACGCGACTGGCGAACCTGCTCTTCGCGGTCCTGGACGACCCGGCAGCCGCGCCGGCGCGCCACCTCGTGGGGTCCGACGCCGACATCGACCCGATGCCGTCCGAGACGCACGTCGAGCCATTGCCGGATCTCCTGCGGCGCAGCGTGACGACGCAGCCGATGGCCATCGCAGTGCAGGACGACGCTTGGCTCTTGAACTACCGCGACCTGGACCGGATCAGCACCGTCATTGCCCGTGTCCTCATCGCCCGCGGTGTCGGTACCGGCGACGTCGTCGCGATCTGCGTGCAGCGGTCGGCGTGGTCGATCCTCGCCACCTGGGCCATCGCCAAGACCGGCGCTGCCTTTGTCACCCTCGGCGTGAACGATCCGCAGGAACGCCAGCGGACCATGGCACGTGCGGCCGGGGCGACGATCGGCCTGCACGGTCCGGGCCGGCGGCCAGAGCTGGCGACAGTGGACTGGCTCGACCTCGCAGACGCCGGCAGGGACGATGCCTACACCGGGGACGCACGTGATTTCCGGAACGATGAACGCCGGTCGCCGGTCCGGCCGGATGACGTCGCCTACATCATCTTCACCTCTGGGTCGACCGGAGAACCCAAGGGCGTCAGCGTGACCCACGCCGGGCTGGCGGCGCTGGTCGACGCGGTCATCGCGTACACCGAACTCACCCCGGACAGCCGGGTACTTCACAACTACGCCACGAGCTTCGACGCGCACCTCATCGAACTGATTCCCGCATTCGCTGCGGGAGCCACCGTCGTCGTCTGCCCACCGGACGTGATCGGAGGCAACGAGCTGGGTGAGCTGCTGACACGGAGTGCGATCACCACATTCTTCTCGACGCCCGCGGTGCTGGCGACGATCGATCCGGAAACGCTCACCTCGGTGCGGATCGTCGCCACCGGTGGCGAATCGCTGCAGGAAGCGGTCGCCGCGCGCTGGGCACCCGGGCGCCGCATCGTGAACTTCTACGGCCCCACCGAGGCGACCATCGCGGCGACGGTCAATCCCGCGGTCGTGCCGGCCCCGATCATCCCGATCGGGCAATCGATGGCGACCGTCGCGGCGTACGTCCTCGACCATCGGCTCCGGCCCGTGCCGCATGGGATCGTCGGCGAGCTGTATCTGGCGGGTGCTGCAGTGGCCCGTGGGTACACCGGCGCGACCGCAGCGACCGCGCTGAACTTCGTCGCGAACCCGTTCGAGGGCAACGGCTCCCGCATGTACCGGACCGGTGATCTGGTGCATCGCAACGCCGTCGGTGACATCGTGGTGCACGGTCGCAGCGACGAACAGATCAAGGTCCGCGGTGTTCGCCTCGAACCGGCCGAGATCGACGCGGCCCTGATGTCACTCCCGGGTGTCGAACGGGCGACCACGGCGATCTCGAACGGTGGCGCCGAAGCGGTTCTCGCATCGTGGCTCATCCCGGACCCCGACCATCCCTTCGACGCCGGATCGATCCGGGCCCAGTTGCGCGCAATCCTGCCCAGCACGCACATACCGACGCACATCACCGTGGTGGACCACTTCCCGATGACGCCGAGCGGCAAGCTCGACCGCAGAGCGCTGCCCACGCCGTCGCCGGTGAACGGTGATCTGGTGCCGGTGCAGACGCCCACCGAGATCGCCCTCGCGGAGATCTGGGCCGACGTCCTCGACGTGTCCATCGGATCGCTCGGTCGTCAGAGTGAGTTCTTCGCCACCGGCGGAACATCGTTGTCGGCCAGCCGAGTTGCAGGTCGACTACGTCAACAGACACTCCGCGACGTGACAGTGCGCCACGTGCTGGACGCGCGTAGTCTCGCCGATCTGGCGGCAGCCGTCGACCTGCTCGCGCCGTCGCTGCCCGGACGCGTTGCTCCCCGCCATCAGCCCGTTGCCGCCGATCTCGGGCTGGCCTACCCGCAGCAACGGCTGTGGGTCTTGAACCGCATCGACCAGAACTCGACGGCCTATGTGATCCCGATGGTCCTGCGCCTCACCGGTGCCCTCGACACCGATCGGCTCGCCCATGCGGTGGCCCGACTGCAGCACAGGCACGCGACCCTACGGACGACCTACCCCCAGACCGCCTCAGGACCGAGGCAAGTTGTCGCCGACCCCACCGAGGTCCGACCTACGCCGGTGATCGAGGTCCCCGGCGATGACGTCGCACCGCGGATCGCCGCACTGATCTCCAGCCCGTTCGACCTCACGGCAGAACCGGGGTTCCGCGCCGAGGTGCTGGTCGCCGGGGAAGGGCAGGTCTGGCTGGTGATCGCGTTGCACCACGTGGCCGCCGACGGCTGGTCGATGCCGATCTTGCTGAATGATCTGGTCGGTTCCTACTCCGGAGACCTCTCGCCCGAGCCGGAAGTGACCTACGCCGACTTCACGCAATGGCAGGCCGATCGACTCGGCGACCCGTCCGATCCCGCGAGCCGGTACGCCGCGCAGATCGCATTCTGGCGTCGGGAGATGGCCGATGTGCCCGGGCCCGTGCGACTTCCGGGGCGAGCAAATGATTTCGCCGACATGGGCGACGGGGGAGCGGTGCACGCGGCCGTCGATGCCCAGACGCTGGCAGCGCTCAGTGCGGTCGGACAAGCCGAATCGTCTACCCTCTTCCACGTTGCCCACACGGCCCTGGCCGCGCTGCTGGCGCAGCGGACCGGAACGCCGGATCTCGTGGTCGGTGCGCCGGTGCTCGGGCGGGACGACCCCGGGTGGGAACCGGTCGTGGGAATGTTCGTCAACACCCTTGCGTTGCGCACCATCGTCGATCCCGACTCGACCGTCCGGGCGGCCCTGCGCCGCACCCGTGACACCGACCTCACCGCGCACGCACACGCGGAGGTGCCCTACGACGCGGTGGCACGTGCGGTCAGTCCTGCGGTGCGGGACGGGGCTGCGGCAGGCGCTGATCCGTTGATCTCGGTGCTCCTGGTCCATCAGGAAGCGCTCGGCGCGACGGCGTCTGACCATCTGGCTCTCCCGGGACTCGAGGTCGAGATCCTCACCGACACCGCGAAATTCGTGGCGCCGAAGTACGACCTGGAGTTCGTGTTGTCGGCCGGTGTGGATGGCGCTCTCGACGTCACCGTGGTGCACGGCCCGGCCATTCCTGCTGTGTTGGCGGGTGAGCTGCTCGCCGAGTTCACGCGTCTGCTGACCGCGGTCGCCACCGAACCGGATCAGCCTTTCCCCGTGGTGCACACCCTGGAGACGGGGAAACTAGTTGAGCCGGCCGAGATGGTGGTCGCCGAACAGCCGGGTGGGACGCCGGCGGTAGAGGATGCCGAACTCGAACGTATTGTCACCGCAGCCATGGCCACCGTGCTGGGTATACCTGCTCTCGAGATCGACCGACAGGCAAGCTTTTTCGACATCGGCGGTACCTCCTTGTCGGCCACCCAGGTGGCGGCGATCATCGGAGAGGCCACGGCCACGGCGATTCCGGTGCGGCAGGTGTTCGCCGCATCGTCGCCGGCTGCGCTGACCTCGCTGCTGCTGCATTCGGACGCCTCGAACGTCGAGTCGCTTCCCCCACTGACCGGTGTCGGTGCACCGCCCGACCTCGGCCCGGTCCCACTGTCGCCGGCGCAGCAACGCTTGTGGCTCGTCCAACAGATGTTGCCCGAGCGTCCGCTGTACGCGGTGCCGGTGGTGGTCGGAGTCCCCGCGGGCGCGGATCCGATCGCAGCGTGGCGTGCGGTCGCCACCCGGCATGCCCCTCTGCGCACCATCTACCCGGAGCGGGGCGGGGCACCCGTGCAGGAACTGCTCGACGACATCCCACCGATCGTCGATCTCGGCGATCACGAGCTGACCGACGTCGTGGCAACACTGTTGGCAACGCCTTTCGAGCTGACGGCGTCGATACCGGTCCGTCCTGCCTTGGTCGATCAGTCCGGGCACCGGTTCCTGGTGATCGTGGCCCATCACATCGCGATGGACGGCGAATCGGTCGCGGTGCTCCGCCGCGACCTCGATGCCGCGATGGCAGGCCGCCCACTGCAACCGTTGCCCGTCGACTACGGGCAGGTCTCACGGTGGCAGAACGTCGTCAATGCGCGAACGCGCGGCGAGATGCTGAGCTACTGGCAGCAGTCGCTGGCCGGATACCCGGGAGTGCTCGAACTGCCTGATTGCGCACCCAGGGACCCGCAGCGGTCACTGCGTACGGCCACCGTGGCGGTGCCGGCCGATGACGCGACCACCGCAGCTGTCGCACTCACCGCCCGGCGCCGCGGCATCAGCGAATTCCACATCTACCATGCGGCGTTGGCTCTCACGCTGTCCATCGCCTGCGGTACAGACGATGTCGCGGTCGGCACGCCGGTATCGCTGCGACGACATCCCGAGACTGCCGACATGGTCGGCATGTTCGTCTCGACGGTGGCACTGCGGACCACGCTGCGCACCGGCATGACAACCGTCGACCTTCTCGAACTGGTCCGGGACACGGACCTGGCGGCGCTCGATCACGCGCTGCTGCCGTTCGACGAGGTGGTCGCACAGCAAGATCCGATCCGGGAACTCGGCAGACATCCGGTTGTGCAGGTGACATTGTCGGTCATCGACGAACCCGGCGGCCACGTAGCCGACGAACTGAGCCCGAACTCGGAATTCGACCTGCAGGTGACCGTCGGCCGCGACTCCGCGATGTTCACCCACGCGACGGCGCTCTATGACAAGCGCGCCATCGAGACCCTCGCGCTGCGCTGGAAAGTGGCGCTGCGGTTGCTCGTCGCCGACGAGATCACCTCGCTCGAGGCGGCCGATCTGCGCACCGAAGAGGAGCGGGCCGACCGCTTGCACCGCTTCCCCAGTCGACCCGAGACCACGCTGGGCGAGATGCTCGAGGAGTCGGTGCGCAGGCGCCCCGGCGCCGTGGCGGTCGATGACGGCGCGAGTACGACGACCTATGCCGAACTCGATCGCTGGTCGGCCGCACTTGCCGCCGACCTGCAGGCAGCGGGCGTGGGGCGGGGTGATCCGGTCGCGATGATGTTGCCGCGCAGCGTCGAATCGGTGGTGGCGTTCTGGGCCATCGCACGACTCGGTGCTGTGTATGTCCCAGTCGACCCGAGATACCCCACACAACGCGTCGAACGGATGATCGCCGTCAGCGGCGCCGAGGTCGCGGTCGCGGCCCCGGGCGCGCCGCAACACTGCCGCGTGCAGATCCCTGTGCCCCCCGCCCGGACGCAGGTCGCCGGCACCGAGTGGACGCCGATGAGGACCGACGACGCCGCGTACCTGCTGTTCACCTCCGGGACCACGGGAACCCCGAACGGGGTCGTGGTCTCGCACCGTGGACTGCGCAACCTGGTGGAGCCGGCGGTCTTCTCGGCCACCGCTGATGACCGCGTCGCTCACCTCGCCAGCCCCAGCTTCGACGCATCGATCCTGGAGATGGTGTGGGCGTTCGCATCCGGGGTGACCCTCGCCGTCGTCCCCGCCGACGACACCAGCGGCCGGACCCTCACCGAGCAGTTGGGACTACTGGGTGTCACCCAGGCCTTCGCGACGCCGTCGGTGCTCGCCACGCTCGACGAGGCAGCACTGCCCGGACTCCGTGGCCTCTTCGTCGGTGGCGAAGCGTGCCCGCCCGAGCTCGTTCGACGCTGGAGTCACGGCCGCAGTCTGACGAATCTGTACGGCCCGACCGAGACAACCGTTCTCGGAACCGCGCGCGGTTCGATGCAACCGGAGAGCGCTGCCGTGATCGGCCGCGGTGTGCCAGGGATACGCACCCATGTACTCGACTCGCACCTGCGTCCGACGCCGGACGGTGCCGTCGGTGAGCTGTACTTCACCGGCCCGGCATTGGCGCTCGGCTACCGCCACGACTCCGCACTCACCGCAGCCCGCTTCGTGGCTGCGCCCGGGGGTGAGCGGATGTACCGCACCGGAGATCTGGTGCGGCGGTTGGAAAGCGGTGATCTCGAGTATCTTGGCCGGGCCGACCGTCAGGTCAAGATCCGTGGCCAGCGGATCGAGCCGGGCGAAGTCGATGCCGCGCTGGTCGACGCTGGTGCACGTACCGCGGCGACCGTGTTGCGTACCGGACCCACCGGGCCCGTACTGGTGTCGTACGTGATTGCCGCCGATCCCACCGATCTCACGGTCTCCGAGCGCTTCATGGACGCCCTGGTTGCGCGGCTGCCTCATCACCTCGTCCCGGCCGCCATCGTCAGTGTTCCCGAACTCCCGCGGACACCGGTGGGCAAGCTCGACACCGCGGCTCTCCCCGAACCGGTGTGGACCATCGCCGGCGGCGAACCCCGTACGGCCACCGAAACCGCAGTGGTGCAGGTCTTCCGCGACGTCGTCGGCAATCAAGAACTCGGCATCTACGACGACTTCTTCGCTGTCGGGGGCAATTCACTGCTACTGGCCTCCGCTGCCGCGGCACTGTCCACCAGCCTCGGCCGGCCGGTACCCGCAGCGGTCCTGTTCGCTCAGACGACCCCGGTGGCGCTGGCGGCTGTGCTTGATCAATACGCGGATCTGACAGCCGGATCCGGTGCGATCGTCGAACTGTCCACCGGCGGGACAGGAACCCCGCTGTGGTGCATCCACCCGGTCAGTGGCCTGGTGAACGATTACCGTCCGCTCGGGCAGATGCTGCCCATTCCTGTGCTGGGCGTGCAGATGCCCGGCCTGGATGACCCGACCGCGCCGCATCTGCTCACGATCGAGGAGATGGCCGTCCATCACGTGGCCACCATCAGGGCTGCCCAGCCGTCCGGTCCCTACCGCCTGCTCGGCTGGTCGCTCGGGGCGACGCTCGCACATGAGATCACCCGACAGTTGACGTCGGCAGGGGAGCGGGTCGCAGCGCTGGTCCTGCTCGATCCCCGGCTCGATCCCGACACCCAAGGCGCTGCCGCCATCGACGACTCGCTGGAACGCGCGCTACGGGCCATCGACCCCGCGAGGTTCGAGCAGTACCGGATACGCTGCCAGGAAGCGGTCGCGGCGGCGATTGCCTACCAGCCAGGGCCGGCAACGGCCGACACAACAGTATTCGTTGCAGCACAGGACAACCCGAACCCCGAACAATGGCAGCCCATGGTGACCGGTCCGATGACGATCGAGCGGGTCCCGATCGCACACCACGCGATGGGCACGCCCGACGCCATGGCCGTGATCGCCGGACTCGTGGGCACCCACATCTGTACACCCGCCGACAACACCGGCCTCGATTCCGCACACAACGAAGGCACCAGGAGAGAGAATTGACCAGCGCTGCAACGCCTGAACCCGCCCCGAGACGAAAGTCGCGGCTGCGATGGTGGCTGCTCGGGGCCCTGGTGGTGCTGGTACTGCTCGTCGTCGCAGCCCTGTACCTGGGCTACCTCGGACTGAAGGCCAAGGATTCCCTGGACTCGGCTCGCGGACATGCCTCGTCGGCGCAACGTGCTTTCCTCGCCGGTGACACCGACAAAGCGGTCGATGAGGCAAATGCCGCAGTCACCGACGCCGCATCGGCGAAAGACGATGCCCACAACCCGGTCTGGTCGGCAGCTGCCGCGATCCCGTGGCTGGGCGATCCGCTGCAGTCCGTACAAGAGATGACCGACTCGGTGGACGCGTTGGCGTCAGACGTACTGGCGCCGACCGCGGAACTGGCCGGCGTCATCAACCCGGACAACCTGCGCGCCGAGGACAACACGATCAACACGACCGCACTCTCGGAGGCACAACCGCAGCTGGCCGTCATCGCCGACCGCGCCGAAGAGATCCAGGCCGACGTGACGTCCACGGATGGCAGTTGGTTCGGGACGGTGTCGGACGCGCGAACGCAACTGCTGGACCAGCTCACCGAATCGGCGCGCTTCATCCGGGGCACCGACACCGCAGCGCAACTGCTGCCACCGATGCTCGGGGCAGGCGGTGAACGCAACTACTTCTTCGGATTCCAGACACCCGCCGAATCCCGCCCGACCGGAGGCCTTCTCGGTGCCTACGGAGTGGTGAGCGCGGAGAACGGACGCGTCGACGTCGACGATCTGGGCACGAATGCCGAGATAGATGCGCCCCCCAACCCGGTCGACCTCGGGGAAGAATACGACTACAACTACAAGTACAGCAGGCCGTATACCGACATCCGCAACAGCAACATCAGCGCGCATTTCCCCTACGCGGCGCAGATCTGGATGTCGATGTGGGAGCAGCAATCCGGGACGAAACT
Organism: Williamsia limnetica; assembly: GCF_003217475.1. Classification (GTDB taxonomy): domain Bacteria; phylum Actinomycetota; class Actinomycetes; order Mycobacteriales; family Mycobacteriaceae; genus Williamsia; species Williamsia limnetica. The sequence continues at coordinate 375,784 of NZ_QJSP01000002.1, forward strand.
GGACGGGGCCGTCGCCCTCGACCCCATCGCATTGAGCTACCTCCTCGATGCCACCGGGCCCGTGACACTCGCGAACGGCCAGAAGGTGAGCGGTGACGACGTCACCGAACTGACCCTGTCGACCTCGTACCAGCAGTTCGCGAACAACAACACCGCCCGCAAGGCATACCTCCAGGAGATCGCCCAGAAATCGGTGTCGGCACTGACGTCGATGCGCGGTAACACCTCGAAAGTTCTCGAGGCGTTGGGACGTTCGGTGCACGAACAGCGGTTGATGGTCTACAGCGCCGACGAGCGGGAACAGCAACTGCTCGCCGACGCCGGGCTCGCGCACGATGTCGCCGAAACCGCAGCACCGTACGCAAACGTCGTGGTGGGCAACCTCGCAGGAAACAAGATCGACTACTACCTCGAACGTGCGATCACCTACAGCGCAGGGAGCTGTGACTCCGATACCCGGACGTCGACCGTCGAGGTGAAGTTCACCAACACCCTGACCGACCTGAATCTGCCGCCCTACGTCATCGGCAGCCTGGGTAATCCACAACTGCAGCTGCCGAACGGCACGAACTTCTCCGCCGTGACCCTGTACGGAACCCAAGGCGCCACCATCGATTCGGCGACCATCGACGGCGAATCCATGCTGATCGCCGTCGGCACCGAACGCGGACATCCCTTCGCCACCGGACAGATCCAGATCCCGCCCGGCGAGACGGTGACGGTGACCTATCAACTCACGGAACCGACCTCTCCCGGCGAGCCCGTCGTCCCGGTGCAGCCGCTGGTCGACGATCCGGAAGTGAAGGTCGATGTCCCTGTCTGTGGCTGAGACCAACGCAATCGAGGTCGCCGACCTCCGGATGAGCTACCGCGGAGTGGACGCCCTCAAGGGGATCGATCTGGTGGTGCCCGCCGGCACGGTGATGGGACTGCTCGGGCCCAACGGCGCCGGCAAGACGACCACCGTCAAGATCATCGCCACCCTGCTGTCCCCGACCTCGGGTTCGGTGCACATCAACGGGATCGACGCACGGACCCACGCGCACCAGGTGCGCAGTCTCATCGGATTGTCCGGACAGCATGCCGTCGTCGACGACAACCTGACCGGTCACGAGAACCTGGTGATGATCGCGAGACTGTCCGGTCTCGGCCGCACACAGGCCACCCGCCGATCGCGAGAACTGTTGGAGCAGTTCAACCTCGCGACCGCGGGTAAGCGCCGGGTTGCCACCTATTCGGGCGGGATGCGACGCAGGATCGACCTGGCAGGCGCGATCATCATCCGGCCACCGGTGCTGCTGCTCGACGAGCCGACTGCGAGTCTCGACCCCATCAGCAGGACCGAACTCTGGTCGGAGATCAAGGCTTTGGTGCACGACGGGACAAGCGTGCTGCTCACCACCCAATATCTCGAAGAAGCTGATCAACTCGCCCACGCGGTCACCGTGATCGTCGGTGGTGAAGTGGTCGCGCGCGGCACGCCCGCCGACCTGAAGTCGACACTGCGCACAGCGCAGGTGCGCTTGCTGCTGACCCGCGCGGATGACGCGCAGTCGGCCTCCGAGGTGATCACCCGGATGGACGGCGTGCAGTCCGTCGACGTCGACGACTTGGTGATCACCTACTCGACCAATGACGCCGGCCGCAGTCTGACCCGCGCCATCGGCGCACTCGCCAGAGCAGGCATCGACGTCGCCGACTCGAGCGCCTCCGAACCGACCCTCGACGACGTCTTCGTGTCACTGGCCGGCAGCGCACCCCGTGGCTGACGTCGTGTCGGTGGCCGAACCGATCGTGGGGCCGCGACCACGGAACGCGAGCACGTTCCTCGTGGACTGCGAGGTGGTGGCGCTCAGGAACATTCGGACGATCCTTCGGAACTGGCAGATGATCCTCGGAGTCGTGCTGCAGCCCCTGATGTTCGTGCTGCTGTTCTCCTACGTGTTCGGTGAGGCCCTCGGGGGTGATCGCTATCGGGAATTCCTCATCGGCGGCATCATGACGCAGACCGTCGCATTCAACGCGGGTTTCACAGCTCTGGGTCTGGCCACCGACATCAAGAGCGGCATGGTCGACCGGTTCCGTGCGCTGCCCATGTCCCGGCTGGCCTTTGTGGTCGGCCGGTCGGTCTCGGACATCACGGTCAACGTCGTCGGTTTGATCGTGATGTCTCTCGCCGGACTCGCGATCGGGTGGCGCATCGACACCAGCTTCGGGGAGGCCCTTACCGGATACGCGATCGCGCTTCTGTTCGGCTTCGCACTCTCCTGGGTGGGTGCGGTGGTCGGGCTCGTCGCCGGATCGGCGGAAGCGGCCCAGAGCCTGCTGTTGACCGTCCTGTTCCCGCTGACCTTCATCTCATCGGCATTCATCCCTGCCGCGACGCTCCCGGGTCCGCTCCGGGCCGTCGCGAACTGGAACCCGGTGACCGCGGTCGCGCAAAGTCTTCGCGAATGCTTCGGGAACCCGGTGACGGTGAATCCGCTGCTCCCGAACTCGGTGACCTGGGCGTCGGAGAATCCACAGCTCTATTCGCTGGTGAGCATCTGTGTGCTATTGGTGGTGACCGTCCCGCTGGCGTCGTGGGCCCTGCGCCGCGTGTGACCACCACATTCAGCCCCGTGTGCCCTGGTTGAGGGCACATAGCCCTCGGCGAGCTCAGGTGGGACCGAATGTGGTGAGCATTGGGCCATGACCGCCCCCGCTGCGTCAGATGTCCATGGACGTCGGGGTGTACAGCCGGGCCGAACTGCGAAAGCGAGGCCTCGATGGCTGGATTCTGCGCAAAGAGCTTGCAGGCGGCTCGCTGTTCAGCGTCCGTAACGGGTGGTACGCGGTCCCGAGCGCAGACACCGTTGTGGTGGAGGCGGTTCGTCTCGGGGGAGCGCTCAGCTGCGTGTCTGCCTTGCGTAAGCACGGGCTCTGGGTCCCGTCCGGCTACAGCGGAGTACACGTGCGGGCGTCCAGGCATGGCAAGCAACAGCTGGCTCGGTCATGCCAGGGTCCGGGCCGCCCGGTTCCGGTGAGCACCGCCCTCGACCCCATCCCGATCGCACTCGGTTGCGCCTTTCGGTGCATGTCCGACGAGGACTGGATCGCGGGCTGCGATTCGGTCCTGAACACCCTGAGACTGTCGGTTCCGGCGCTGCAGGCCGAGATGGGCAGGATTCCGCAGAAAATGTACGATCTGATGAGCAAATGCGACCCGAACTCACAGTCGGGTACCGAGTCGCTGGCGCGGGTCAGATTGCGGGCGGCAGGTTTTTCCGTGCACGTCCAGCCGGATATCGCGGGGGTCGGCCGCGTGGACCTTCGAATCGGCCGCCTCTTGATCGAATGCGACAGCGTCACCCATCACACGAGTCTGGAGAACTACCGCAACGATCGCCGCAGGGACAGGACCGCCTTGGTGAACAAGTGGATGACCATGCGGCTCACCTACGACGACGTCTTGTACGGCTGGGATGAGGTGATGGCAGACATCCGAGCCATCACCGACTCCGATCGTCACCGAATTCGGTCCGCGTAGGGGTGACCGAGGGAACATAGCCCTTGGTGGCCGCGTACGGGACTGAATGTGGTGGGTTACCTGGGCACTACCTCGGATGGGGTGGTGGGTGAGGTCGTGGACGCTGACGGCGTACTCGAGGTAGACCGCGACGGCGGTGTGTAATCCGGCAGGTTCGGAGCCGGCGGACGGTCGGAGTTGCCGGTCGGTATCCGCGGGTTGGGGACGGGTCGACGGGTGGTGGTGGTCTCCACGACCACGGTCTCCACAGTGACCTCGGCGACCTCGGCGACCTCGGCGACCTCGGTGGTTGTCGGGGTGACAGCGGTGGTCGACGACGGCGCCCGGCTCGGCGAGGTGGATTTCGGCACCGAGCTGGGTGTCTGTGTCTTGGTCGGCGACGACACACTCGTCGAGAACGGTGCGACGACATCGGCGTTCCTGGGGCTCTCTGACCCGCCGTTCTTGATCAGGTACGCCGATCCGCCGATGAGTGCCGCGGAGACGGCCAGACCCGCTGCGCCGGCGAGAAGCATCGTGCGCTTCTTGCCCGCGCCTCCCGCAGCAGCGACGGGCGGTGCGACCTTGTTCGACTTCGTGAGGGCCGCAGCGCCGTGGGCGACGGCGAACTCACCGTGCTCGATGGGCTGGACGGCCAGGCCGGTGGCCGCACCCAGCGTGCTCGCCAGGTGTGGGATTTCGGACCCGGCGCCTGCCGAGGCGATCATCTCCACGTCTCGGCCGCGACCGGGCAGTTTGTTCATCGAGTTGGCGACGGCGGTGGAACCCGCCATCTCCTGCACGGGTGGGGTCCCGAACGGCAGGGTGGCGGTGTCGACGACCGACTCCGTCAGTGGATCGACGAGCACCATCGGCTGCACCGCTGCGGTGTGGCCTGCGCTGTCGACGTTGACCACCAGGACCTTGCTCATCCCGGCGAACTGGCGGGCGGCGATCACGGCCACAGCGGTGGCGACCGAGGTGATGCTGGCGGCCAGCAGCCAGCCCGGCACCGCGTCCTCATCGTCGTCATCGGTCTGCGACGAAGTGCGCCGGCGTGCCTGGTCGAGCGCGATTCGGATGGCCGGGTCGGCGCATGCGATGCCGACCGAGTCGATGGTCTCCGGGGCTGAACGGATGAGTCGGTCGATGGTGCCGACGAGGTCGGTGTCCTGGGTGAACGGGATGCGGTTCTGCGCCAGCAACTCGCCGCTGTTGCCGTCGATGATCACCGACAGGATCTCACCTGCATCGATGGAGATCCCCAGGACGACATCGTTGCGCATTGACTTCCTTCTTTCCCAGGTACTGATCGTGCATGTTAGCGCTCGGCAGAAGCGAAAATCGACGTCGCCCGACGAACGATCGACATCGCGGGAAGATAAAAGCTCCCTGTGAATCTTGGTCAGGGGTGTCCAAGTCGTCCGTGTGTTGGCACTATGGACTGGTGATTGCGCTTGTGATAACCGTCGCAGTGGTGGTGTGGATTGCCATCTCTGTGGTTGTCGCGGTGCTGGTGGGTCGCGCGATACGACTGCGCGACGCCAGAGACTCCCGGGCCGGGTCTCCTGATGGTGGCGACGTGAGATCCAAAGCCTCCTGATCGGCGAAAGTCCAGGTTGACCCTGCTCTTTTGCTGCAAAATGCTGCATACTGTCCGAAAGGTGATCTTGAAACTCACTTTCGATGGTCTAGGGATACCAGGGGTCGGGAATGCTGTCTGAATCCGAGATCAACGCCAGGCAAAGGCGATTGGTCCACCATGCGTCCGAGCGGTCGGAGCTCGCCGCGCTGGTGGACTCTCTGTCGCCGGGCGTGCTGATCTTGTCGCCACAAGGTGACGTCGAAATCGCGAACGACACGGCGCGCGAGCTGCTGGCGATCCTCGAGGGCCGCGGTGGCGCCCGTGTGGACATCGCCCGGCCCCAGACGATGTCGTTGGCAGATGGCCGAGAAATTTCGTTCGATGACCTGCCCCACAACACCATCGTCAGGGACCGGCGAAGCGTCAGGGATATGGAAATCCAGGTCGACCGTCCGGACGGTACGCGGATGTGGTTGTGTTGCAGCGTCTCTCTGCTGGACGAGGCCGATCCGGAGTCGTCGGTGGTGGTCACCCTCGCCGACACCACCGAACTGCACAGCCTGCGCGAACGCGTGCACAAGAGCGACAATTACGACGCGGTCACCGGTCTTCCGAACCTGCCGTTCGTCCTCGGGCAGATCAGCGATCTGCTCGACGACACCCACGCCGATGATGCAGACGTATCGACCGTGGTGATGGTCATCAACTTCGACAAGCTCAAGGAGCTGAACGTCTCCCTCGGACACCTGCGCGGTGACCGAGCGTTGGCGATGACCGCCGAGCGACTGCGGTCGGCACTGCCCGCGCGGCATCTGGTGGGTCGCGTGGTGGGAGCGGAGTTCGTTGCCGTCCTGACCGGACTCGACGAGGACGGGATCGAGGACATCTCCGATCTCGTGCACCTGCTGCTCACCGATCCCACCGATATCGATGGCAACGATCTGCGGATGCGGGCCAGTGTGGGACTCGTCCGGCTGCGGCCCAATGACACCCGCAGTGCCGAAGACATCATCAGCGATGCCGACACCGCGATGTACCACGCAAAGATGAAGGGTGGCGGGCACACCGTCGACTTCGATCGGCTGCGCCTCACCGGCGTCTGAACCATCTGCCGGGAGCCTGTTAGCCACGCGCCGCCTGTGGTTTGACATACTTAATTTGCACAAACGTCCAGCCAGTGAAATGCGTCATAGCAGTGTTTGTCCTACGCATCTTCGTGGCGTCATGTGCCACCACTGTTGGGGTCCCGAGGCGGGTCCAGTTCGGGCAGCGCGTCTACTGACACTCGCAAATGATCGTTGCGATCATGATGTCGCATTTAACGGTAGTTAGTGCTCAAAAAGTCGCTGTTGCGGGCGGTTGAGCAGCCGTACAGGATCGGTGATGAGACAGTACACACGCAGTAGGCATTGACTACCAAAGGGACTCGCAAGAGATGAAAACTTTTGCGCGACAGAAACGTAAAGCCACACCAACCCGGCCCGGCGGACAAGAGGCCGGATTCGATCACGCATCCGTCATCAGCTCGCTGCTCGAGGCGGTCGTTGTGGTCTCGCCTCGCCGGGGCATTCGAGTCGCCAATCCGGCCGCGCTCGAACTCCTCGAGTTGGACGCGCGCCACCTCGACCTCGGCGGCGGGTTGGCCGGCGTTCTGAGCCTGACCGACGCCGAGGGGTCACCGCTCGCCCCGGGCTCCTATCCCGATCGCATGGTTACTCGAACCGGTAGGTCGGTCAGCGGGATGGTCGTCGGCTACCTTCTGCCCAACGGCCGACGGCTTCATCTCAAATGCAACGCAGTACTCGTCAACGGCAGCGATGACGACGATCCGACCATCGCCGTGTCGATCAGGGACATCACCGAAAAACACGCATCCTGGCGCCGGTTGGCGTACGCCGCCCATCACGACCTGATGACCGGACTGCTGAATCGAACTGCCGCACTCACGCGCCTGCAGACGGCTCTGGCCGATCGGCAGGAAGTCGACGGAACACCGCGGTCTCTCGCGATCATGTTCATCGATCTCGACCACATGAAGCGTGTCAACGACACGTTGGGCCATGCCGACGGAGATCGAGCGCTGATCGCGGTGGCTCGGCGCCTGCACTCGCTGATCGCGCCACCGGGTTTTGTCGGTCGACTCGGGGGCGACGAGTTCGTCGCGGTCGTGGACACCGATGACCCCGACGAGGTGGAGTGGATTTCGCGCGCGATTCATGAGCGCCTCGCCGAACCTGTGGACGTTCGGGGGCAGGGTTTCGTGATCAGCGCGAGCGTTGGGTTGGTGCGGATGCCCGCAGACGATGACCGACCCGCTGCCCAGATCATCCGTGACGCCGACGAAGCGATGTACGCGGCGAAGGCGTCGGGAGGTGGCCGCACGGTTGACTTCGACGATCTGGGCCGAGGAGAGATCAGGTCGATCGGGGCCTGAGCGGCGCGTGTTGGCCTGCGCCGGGGTCCTACGAGCCGGTGCCGCGGATGACGGCCCGGATGGTCAGGATGATGATCTTGATGTCGAGCCACACCGACCAGTTCTCGATGTAGAAGTTGTCGTACAGGGCGCGGTCGTCGATGCTGGTATCGCCACGAAGTCCGTGAATCGCTGCCCAGCCGGTCAAACCGACGTTGACGCGGTGGCGATCGCGGTACGACGGAACCGAGTCCTTGAACTGGTTCACGAAATGGGGACGCTCGGGACGCGGACCCACCAACGACATGTCGCCCTTCACAACATTCCATAGCTGCGGCAACTCGTCGATCGAGGTCTTGCGGATCAACTTGCCGACGAAGTTGACTCGATTGTCCTTATCGGGTCTCCAGTCCTGGTCTGACGTCGTCGGAGCCACCGGCCGCATCGAGCGGAACTTGAAAAGGGTGAACTCGTCTCCGTTCCGCCCGACTCGAACCTGGCTGAAGATTATTGGCGCGGTCCGATCTGACAGGTACACAGCCAGGGCCGTGACGCCAAGAATGGGAGACAGAGCTACCAGGGCAAGTCCGGACAGGGTGAAGTCGAAGAGCCGCTTGAAGTTCCAGAACCAGGTTCTATAGATGTGCCGACGAACTCGGATCAGCGGAACCGTATGAATCCGATCCATGTCCGAGGTGAGATGGACAAACTCGAAAAGCCTTGGAACGAGGAAAATCTCACAGTCAAGTTTGTCGCATTCGCGCAAGGCGGACACGAGAGTCGAGTCAGGGGCGTTCCGGAAGGCGACTATCACGGTGTGGATGTCTTCTGATTCGACGATCTCGCGTAACGGCCGCCCAGAAAAAACCGGGACCCGCAGGTGATCGGCGTCGTACATTGGGTCGCCGTCGACAACGGCCACCGGTTCCATGCCCAGCTCGGGGTACTCTGCGATGCTCTCGAGCAGTTCCGCGGCTACCACTCCACCGCCGACCACCACAGTCCGGCTTCGAGCCTTCAAGGATTTGCGGCGGCGACGTCGTCGGAGAGAGTAATATGCCAGTCTGACCACGAAGAGAATGACCGTCACGTACATCGACAACAACAGCACTCGCTGTACATTGGCATCGATCTCGAAAAGTGCTGTGATGGTGAACGTGGCAGCGAAACAAGCTGCTGCTAGGCGCGGTAGATCGTTGAGTGCTGACAGCGTTATCTTGGCTCGATAGTTACCGGACAGCTCGACTAATGCCACCACAATCAACGGTCCAAGAAGGATCACGATCATTGTCTCGGAAATGACGAGCAAACCGACGATGACGATCACGAAGTCGAGGATCGGCAGACCGACATCGGTGCGGCGGCGGGTCAGAAAGTACTTACGGTCGGAGACCTGGCTTTTGAAGCGGCGATTCACCGGAGCGTCGAGGCGCGAGGATGTCGAGGGCGGCATGTCTGCATTCTTTGTAGTCGCAAAGATATCGGATCTAAGACCAGCGACAGCCGGACATAGATGTTGCGGAGTCAGCGTATCGGCAAACCCCGAACGCCGCCGACTTCTGCGCCGAAACTAGGCAGATCGAAGAAGGGCACACCTCACCTGTTGGCTGTTCTCTGCTCGACCTGCTCGGCTCATGTCGTTAGATCGGAGAAACTGGTTTCGCCGTTACAACGTCGTCGCCGCGTGGCTGGAGAGGTACTCAGAGAGCAGATTTCTGATCAGGCGCGGCTGACCGGCCGGTCAACACCGCTTTCGACTGCGACAGGATGCGCCAGAACAGCCGCACGGGGCGCGGTAGCGGCGACCGCAGAATGGCGTGCTTGCGAACGTATTCGGGAACGTGCCAGGTGGTCCATTCCCCTGCCGGGAACAGTGCTGAATCATTCGGTCCGAGGGTCACCTGCTCGCCGCTCGGCATCGTCACCTGGACGGAGCCCTCAATGATATGAACCAATTCGTCGCATGTGAACTGCCAGCGAAAGGTGCCGGCGGTGCAACTCCAGACGGCCATCGTCACGGTGCCGTCAGACGATGTTGCCCAATTGCCTGAAAGCGCCTGCGGCGATCCCGCGATGATCCAATCCGGGTTGATCGGTGAACTTGACAATTCTACCGAGTCGAGGACCACGCTTCGAACAGGCTGCACGAGTATCTCCAGGTTGGTTAGCCTCGTCTACAAGGCCTTTACTGTTGCCGGAGGTGAGGGTAGCACCGCCTCGCCGAGATCGTGGAGCGGAGTGATTCGTGGTCGGAACCGGGACAGCAATATGACCTGATTGATTCGGTGAATTGATCGACGAGGTGCGGCCGTTCGGGACGTGGCCCGACCAGAGACCTTGCTCGGCGGAACACATTCCACAATCGCGGCAGTCCGTCGATGGACGTGCGTCGGGATGAAGTTCTGACTCTGTTCAACCGCACAGCGCGATCGGGATTCCCGGAGGTGTCGGATTCGTCCTCTGTCACCGGCCGAATCGAGCGGAACCTAAAAAAGGTGAACTCGGTGCCGCTTCTGTTCACCCGAATCTGGCGGAAGGTGATCGGCGCGTCACGGTCGGTCTGTGAGAGCGCTGTGGTGACAAAATCGGGATCAACAGAGCCAGGGCTCCCAGGGCACAAGAAGATCGAAGAGTCGCTTGCTATGCCAGTACCCCGTGCGATAGATGTCGCGCCGAACACGCAACAGTGGAATTGTGTGAATCCTGTCCATGTCGGCGCTCATGTGCAGCATGAACTCACGGGGATCCTCCGGCGCCTTTTGGCGAAGTAGTAGAGGGCGCGGAGAGTGAAGAAAATCGGGAGCACCTCCAAGGGAACGGCCTGCACTCGGCTGAGCCGCGGAAGAGCGTTCAGCGCTGCGAAAGTGACCTGGGCGCGATAACCACCGGAGAACTCCACAAGCAGGACGACGGCCAATGCAATTAGGAGAGCCCGTCCAAGGGGTCGAAGAAAGTGAGCGCGACGGTCAGTGTGACCAGGTCAATCGAGAGAAGCGTGGTGTCGACCCTGCGCCGCTGTCTCAGGTTGTATTTCGCGGTGACACGGCCGACAAAACCCGGCTTTCTCACGGCCGAGCGGGAACGTTCAGGGCGGTTCAGCGTTCTCGGCTCACTGGAGGGTTTCGGTGCGGCAGGTGACTGATCGGACTGTGTGTTCGGAGCGCTGCGGATGGACTGTCGCCGCGCAACTTTCTCATCCGGGGATCAAGGCAATGCGAATGCCTTGTCGTACAGCGCAAAGACCGCCTCGCGAGAATACTTCGCATCGAAGTGGTTTCGCGCGGCATCGGATATGGCGGCGTTGTGAGCAGGCGACGTGAGGTCGAGCAGATGCGTCATGAACTCGCTCGCCGAGTCGGCGACCAGAACACCGTGCTGCGGGCCGGAGGAGATACCGTCGGCACCGATGGCCGTCGATACCACCGGGATTCCACGACCGAGCGCCTCGATCACCTTGAGTTTGATTCCAGATCCGAATCGCAACGGATTGATCATCGCTGCGGCGCGGGTCAGAACTGCGGACAGATCCGGGGCGAATCCCTCTAGTAATACGGTGCCGGGGTGCTGCTGGACCGCCGCGATCAAGCCGGGCAGCGGGTCGCGTCCGAATATTCTGAGTTTGGCGTCGGGGCGCTCGGCGAGCAGTTTCGGCCAGGTCAGGTTGATGAAGGTGCGCAGACCGTCATCGTTGTGCGGCAATGAGAGAAGACCGAGGAACACGAACTCGGGTGCACCCTGGTAGTCCCGGTTCGTTCGGATCGGGGTGCTGATCAGCGGCGGGATCGACTGCGTCTGATTCTTGCCGACACCGGCTCGTCGACGCAGCAGGTCCGCCTCGTGCGAGTTGACGAGCAGACTTCTGCGAAAGCGACGGGCAACCCGGTCTTCGCTGCGCTCGACGAGGCGGCGTTCGGCGCGAAGCAGGGCACGCTGACCTATCTTGCTCTCCGCAATGGGCCGCAGGGCTCGCGGTACGTGCTCAGCGAAGTTGCCCAGGGGTTGTATATCTACGTCGGAATACTTGTCGGCTGCCCGCAGCATCGCCAGGTACCGTTCAGAGAAGAGGTCGTCGAGGTAGCAGATCTGCTTGTGGACACCGGCGTCCGAGGCGTATTGCGCGGTGCGGACGGTGTCGAAGATCTCGAGGTCCGGTTCTAGGTGCGCAAGGACGCGGGTGATTTCTTCGCCGGTCTGTTTCGATCGCAACAGCGACTCCTGCAGGCTTGCGCGCCCAGATCCTGCGCCACGCATCACATTCCCCAGGGCCGCGCGGGCACGTGGTTTCGGAATCGCGTGGAGCGGGACCGGGAAGTCGGTAGCAGCGTCGCCACCGATGAGGAGGTAGTGCACGTTTTCCGTGCCGAGTCGTTCGCTGAAGTAGTCGATCAGGCCCGAGAGTACAACTTTCTTGCCCGCATCGATCGGATACGGACGTACAGCACTGATCAGCCCGACTGTTTCCGCCAATTCACCCTCCATTGTCGCAGCGCTGACGCGGTCGTACTGTATCGCGAACTCAACAGGTAAAGCAGGAGTCGTTGAATCCGTCACTATTCCTGGTTCGGCGAGATGCAACGACTACAGTTGCAGTGTTCTGTCTTCGGGGGATGGGACGTAATGTCCAGAATGCGCATTCGGCGTCGGGAATGAAGAAAGTGAAGCTTCACATGCACGCCCTTCGTCGCAGGCCCGTCGTCGAGCCGATCTGGCCGGATTCCGATCCCGTCACGATTCCTGAATCCCCAGCCTATTCAGGGTCATTGTGGGCGGCGCAGACCGACGTTCTGGAGCGGATCGACATCACATCGTCTCGGTGGGATTTACCCACCGATGTTTTTGATCGTGTCGAGGAATCCACGCCGGCCACGGGAAAACAAGTGGCCTGGAATTACCTGGTTTTCGCGCTCAGTAAGAGCTCCACCCTGATCATGACGATCATTTTGGCACGTCTGTTGGACCCGGTGGAGTTCGGCTTATTCGCTTTCGCGCTGCTCGTAGTCAATTTCTTCGATTTTGTCAAAGATCTCGGCGTGGGTGCCTCGCTCGTCCAGAGTCGGCGAAGTTGGGCCCGTATCGCGCCGACCGGGTTGACGCTGTCGGTCGTGTTCGGTGTCTTGATCGGTGGTGCGCTGGCGGCGTCCGCGGGGCTGACCTCGCGTCTCGTCGGGCATCCAGATCTGGAACCATTGATCCAGGTGCTTGCCATCGGCCTGACCATTTCGGCTCTCAGTGTGGTGCCGATGGCGTCGCTGCGGCGGAAGATCGATTTCAAGGGCCGGATATTTCCCGAGTTCGTCGGCGCACTCTTGAAGACCGTCCTCACCGTCGGGCTGGCGGTGGGCGGGCTGGGGGTGTGGAGCCTGATCTGGGGACAGCTCCTCGGCGTGACAGTGACCATGTTGCTCTACTGGAGGGTCGCCGGGGCATCGCTCCAATTCGGTTACGACGGCGAGACGGCACGTGCTCTGCTGAAGTTCGGCCTACCGGTCACCGCCGTGACACTGCTGGCATTCGGGATCTACAATATTGACTACCTCGCCGTCGGAACGCGGCTCGGTGACGCCGAGCTGGGTCTGTACACACTCGCTTACCGGGTGCCGGAACTGCTTGTCCTGAGTCTCTGCGGGGTCATCAGCGAGGTCCTGTTCAGCTCACTCTCCCGTCTGCAACACGATCTGCCCTCCCTCGGCAAGCACTACTTGCAGACGCTCGGTGTGGTGGTCGCGCTGACCGCACCGATCGGCATCGGACTCGCAGTCGGGGCCGATGCCCTGATCGCGACGATGTACGGCCCCAATTACGCGGCCGCGGGACCCATGCTCGCGGTGCTCGCCCTGTACGCAGTGATTTACTCCGCCTCGTTTCATTCTGGCGATGTCTACAAAGCCATCGGCAGACCCAGCGTCTTGACGGCGATCAATGCCGGCAAGTTCGCGGCACTCATCGTCCCGATCTGGTGGGCCGCAGGCCACAGCGCAGTCATGGTGGCGGTGGTGTTGCTCGGTGTCGAGCTCGTGCATTTCGCGGTGCGAATGCGGGTCGTCCACCGCGTGCTGACGTTGTCCTGGTCGGAGCTGCTGGTCACCATCGCCCGACCGCTCTCGGCCGCTGTGGTGATGGGTGTCGTGCTACTGGGTGTGAACCACCTCTGCCGAAACTTGCCAGCCCCTGTGCTTCTCGTCGTGCTGGCGCTGCTCGGGCTTGTCGTCTACATCGTCGTGGTCCGGTTCACCGCCCCGGAGATGTTTGCGATGGTGTCGGGGCCAGTTCTTCGTAAGCTCGGCCGGGGACCCGCAGACCTGAAGCCCGCAGACCTGAAGCCCGCAGACCCTGACCCGGCCCTGGTGCCTGCGTCCTCGGCCGCAGCCACCGTCGGTGGCTCTGGTGGTCGGCACCGCGACGGACCCGGTCACCGCCCCGTGGTCCCGGCGGGCGCGACCGGTGGCGGCGGCCGGCATCGGGCCGCGCCCGTTTCGCAGCCGCAACCATCTTTGATGTCTAATTCACGAGAACTGCGGCCATCGGCCGTGTCGGATTCTCGAGGTCGGCACCGCCACGTGTCGCAAACCGGAGGAAATAAATGATGAAAACCCTGCGCGGCTCTGCCCGAAAGGTCGCGGCGCTCGGCGCTCTTGTCGGCCTGCTCCTCGGGATCATTGCCGCCCTAGTTTTCTCGGCCGTGCAGTCGCCGAGCTACGAGGCGAAAGCTGTCGTGGTGATGATGCCGGCACCGGGTGTCCCGGTGGCGGAGACGTCCTACTATTGGGAAATCCTGAGCCGCGGGCAGGTTACACGCACGGCCGCCATAGTGCTGGCCGACCACAACTGGCTTGACGATGCGGCGCAGGCAGCCGGGGTTCCCGAGAGTGATCTCACCCTGACCGCCGGTGCCGTCGCCGACACCACGCTGATCGAACTGACGATGAGCGCTGGTTCGGCCGATGCAGCGGAGAAGTCGCTGGCGAAACTGATCGAGGTCGCTTCGCCCGACGCCGCGAAGATCTCCGGGCCGTTTGTGCTCAAGGTGATCTCAGCTCCCGAGGGTAGCGCCGAGGAATCGGGGATCTCGGGTTCTCAACTGGTTCCCGTGGCGGCGATCGCCGGACTGGTTCTGGGGGCGGGCATCGCGCTGCTCGTCACCCGCATCGGCGGCGCTGGGACGGCAGCGCCACAGCCACCCGCCGAGCCTGTGATGGAGCCGGTGCTGGACGGTCGGGATGACGTGTCGCAGAAATCGTCCGAGTAGAAATCCGCGATGACAACGAAGATCAGAACGGCCGAGGAGCGCAGCGCCAGAGCCGGGCCGGCTCTCACGGCCAACGACCTTGCCTTGTTCCTGGTCGGAACCGGGCTGGCGCTGATCGCTGCGATCACACAACTCGGGCCCCGGATTTTGCTGCTGCTGATCGTGCCCGTGGGTGTGGCGCTCGGTGTGTACGCGATGCGCCGTCCACTGGTCACACTTCTGCTGCTCGTCGTCGCGGAGGCCTTGAACCTGGCAGGTGTTGTCGCCCTACATGTCTCGTTGCCGGTGTTTCCGGCGTCGCTGGCGCTCGGGCTGTTGACGATCGCCCTTGCCCTGCGGGATCCCGGTATGCGGGCACGACTGAATCGCTGGACGGTCGTCTTCGCCGGCCTGGTTTGCGTGTACCTGGCGACGCAGGCCGTTGCGATCATGGGCAGCGTGGAACTGCAGGAGTCCATCTGGACGATCAGGCGGATACTGCTCGACTGCGTGTTCTTGATGATCGTCTTCGTGCTGGCTCAGTTCACTGCGCGGCCGTGGACGGTTGCCGTCGCCATCGTCGTTCCCCTGGCGGTGTTGTCACTGCTTGCTCTGGTGAACGAGCTCGTCTTCGCCGGCGGTTCATCTTTCTTCGGCTTCTCGACGGTCACGGAAGCCTCGGGCGAACTGACCACCACTCTCCGATACGGTGGCCCACTTCCTGATTCGAACTTCTGGGGCCGGAATCTGGTCATGGGGCTGCCCCTGGCGTGTGCTCTGATCCACCGGTCCGTCCGCTCGAGAGACATCCGTGCTGTCACGCTGTGGGGCGCGTCTGTGCTTGCGCTCCTCGCCGGCATCTATCTCACCCAGTCCCGGGGCACCTTCGTCGCGGCAGCGGCGGGGCTCGTCGTCTGGATCGTGTTGAGCGGCCCAGCAGTCCGGAAGTGGAGTTTGCTCGCGTTTCCGCTGGTGGGGGTGATGTTTGTCGTCCCTGGCATCGGCAACCGACTCACCGCGCTCTACGACGACGTCTTCGGGGAGAACGTTGACTACGGAATCGATCCTTCGATCCTCGGCCGCAAAGCAGCCCAACAGATCGCATGGGCGATGTTTGACGATCGGCCGATCTACGGCTTCGGGCCAGGCACTTACTACACACAGGTTCCGGAATACGCGGGGACCGTTCAGACCGCGGTGGTTCACCCCACCGACGCCCCCCACAATCTCTATGCCCAGCTCGCGGCGGAATCGGGCATCGTCGGGCTGACCGGATGGCTGGTGATGGTCGTCGGGATCGTCGGTCTGCTCGCCCTGCGGCTGTATTCGAATCCGTCGGTGCGCGACCGTGTTCTGATGGCTGCTGCAGTGGCGGCCGTTGCCGCATGGTCGGTGGCGAGCATCTTCCTGCACCTCGCCTATTTCCGGTCGTTCGCGCTGGTCCTCGCGCTTGCCGGCGCGATGGGCGCGACCGGGGGACCGTTCGCGGCCGAGGCCACGCGAGGATTCGCTCGTGGCGTCGCCGTGACGATCACCGCGGCGGTCGCCGGTGTGCTGGCCGCGGGAGCCGTACTGTGGTCCACGACAACCACCGAGACCACGGCGACCCAGGAGCTCATGTTGCTTCCGCCGGGAACTTCAACGGACGACGGGTATGGCTATGCGCTCGACATCCGTTCGCGCTCACCTGTGCTGCCGACCTATGCGGCGATCATGAGATCGGCCGAGCACTCGGCGACGGTCACTGCCGACCCTGTTCGCGGGGTGGTGACAATCAGTCGTACGGACCCGGACGCCGCCACCGCGCGCGAGGAACTGCGAGCCGATGTAGACCTCGCGCTCGAACGGATCCGAGAGGTCGGCGCGGACAGCGACTACTCGATCGTCGACGTCGGTCAGCGGATGACCAGCGAACCAACCCATTCCGGGGCGGCCACATCAGTCGCGGTGCTGATCGGTGCGGCGGTTGCAGTCGGCGTCGGGTTGACGATTCGCAGATTAGCGGGCGAGTCTGCTGGCGTCCGCCGGCGCGCCAGGGCGGGGACTGCACCATGACCCGACCCATCGTCCTGGTCGAGTTCTCACCGTCAGGCGGTCTCTTTCAGTTCGCCGTGCAGCTGGGCCAGGCTCTCGCCCGCCGGGGTGAGCGCGTCATCCTTCTCACTGGTCCGAACCCCGAGTTCACCTCGAGCCAGCCCGGCTTCACCATCAAGTCGTCGCTGCCGACGTGGCATCCCGCCGACACCGAGGTGCTATCGAAGCCGCTGCGACTTGCAAGGCGCGGCCTACGGGCCGGGCAGCTGATGGTGGCCTGGCTCGTCCTCGCAGCGGTGTTGCTACGCATCCGCCCCCGCGCGGTGCTCTGGTCGCATTGGCGATTCACCTTTGAACCCATGTTCGTGGTGCTCATCACCCACCTGGTCCGTAAGTCGACTTTTGGAATCGTTGCGCACGAACCACTTCCGCGATCAGACGCCCGCGACACGAGCACACCCAAGTCGGGCCGGCTGGTGGACGCGGCCTTCGCTGCGGCCTGGCGGCGCATGGACGTGGCATTCGTGCTCGGGCCTCGTACCCGGGAAGTGGTGCTCGAGCACTTCGAACCCGGCGGCGAGGTGGTCGTCATCCCGCACGGAGACGAAGGTCTACTGGTGACCAACGATGACGCTGTGGCCGTGTCCGACACGGGTCCGGTGGCGCTCTTCTTCGGAACGTGGACGACGTACAAGGGCATCGACGTCCTGCTCGACGCGTTCGCTCTGGTGCGCAGGCAATTGCCCGCCGCCGAACTCGTACTCGCCGGGGCGGTCGGTGCCGATGTCGATCATGCGAGTCTGTTGCGCCGGGCCGCGGAGATCGGGAATGTCGACGCCAGAGCAGGTTACGTCGCACATACCGATGTCGCGGGCATCGTGCAGTCGGCGCGGGTGGTGGTGACGCCGTACGTCCGGGCGAGTCAGAGCGGAGTCGCCCACCTCGCGTTCACTTTCGGTAGGCCGGTCATCGCATCTGCGGTGGGGGACCTGCCGGACGTCGTCCGAGATGGGGAAACAGGCCTGTTGGTGCCTGCGGGCGATGCAGCCGCACTCGCCGCGGCGATGGTCACGCTGCTCACGGATCCAGACCTCGCGGAGCGTCTGGGTTGCACCGGACGATCATTTTTGACCGAATCGTGGTCTGTGGCGGCCGACCGGATCGTATTGTCACTGGAGGGGGCGTCATGACCAACCCGGAGGCAGACATGGGCAAACACGCAGTGCAGAAGACCTGGTGGTTCGGGCTCCATCCCAAATGGCACGTCGCGCTGATAATGACGGTGGTCGCGGCAGTGGCCATCGCAACAGGAGCCTTCATCTTCCGAAGTCAAACCACCTCTGCCGGAGCAACGCTCGCCAATCCCTTTGCGACCAACAGTCCGTTCAACACAACCATTGCCGGCAACGCCCAGATCGATCCGGTGAGCCAAGCAATGATTGCGCGTGCCACGAGGGACGGCCAGGTGTATGCGTCGACCGTCGAGTTCGGTATCCCGATATACGGTGCAGACCGACGCACACCGCGCTATACGGTGAACTGCACGATCACCTACTGGGGTCCATGTCCTTTCGCGGGCAAGCAGGTTCCCATCCCGAACGGAGCCAGACCCCACAGCGGCAGCGATGGCGCGATGGTCGTCGTCGATCAGGGCGCCAACAGGATCTACGAGTTCTGGCAGGCCCGCAACTCCGGCGGAAAGTGGACGGCATCCTTCGGGGCCGTCAATCCGCTGGACGGATCGGGCTGGGGTGGCGCGAGCACCGGTTCGGGCGCGTCGCGGCTCGGCGGTGTCGTCCGGATCGCAGAGATCGAACGAGGATCGATCCAGCACGCGCTTGTCGTGCAGAGCGACAACATCTGTGCTGGAATCTTCCGCAGTCCGGCGATCAAGACGGACGGGAATTCTACGCGTTCTGACTGCCTGCCAGAAGGTGCGCGCCTCCGCCTGGATCCGACACTTGATCTCAGCACTCTCCAACTGACTTCCGGCGAACGAACAGTCGCCAGAGCGTTGCAACAATACGGCGCCTTTGTCATCGACATAGGTGGATCGCCACTCAGTATGAGTTTCGAACTCGACACCCGGGCCCCGGCAGGATCGATCGGCCAGGTTTACGAAAGGGCAGGATTCAGGTGGGACTACGACGGAATGTCGGCGATTCCGTGGAAACGGTTACAAGTCATCAGATGACACGACCGCTCCGGGTACTGTTGCTGATCGATGCCTTTCGGATGGGCGGCGCCGAGACATTACTGGCGCCGCTCGCCGTGGCGTTCCGGGACAGCAATGTCGAGATGGAGTTCGTCAGCGTGCTCGACGCCTCGGCGGACGCTGTGAAGACGAACGAGATCTTGACCGAGGCCGGAGTGGCCACCCGGGCGCTCGGCATCAAACGGTTGCTCGACCCCACCGCAATTCCCAAGGTGGTGCGGGAGATCCGCCGCGCGGACTTCGATGTCGTGCACGCACACCTGGAGATGGCGACGACGCTCGCCGTTCCCGCTGCCGCCATCGCCGGCCGTTCCGCGGTCTGCACTTTCCATCACGTCGCTCGTCCGCTGACCGGTCGCGAGGGCGCGCGTGAGCGTCTCGCCGTGGCCGCTGCCGGCCACGCCTACCGGGCGCTGTTCGTCTCGCAGGCTTCTCGCGACTCGTTTCAGGAGATCTACCGTCCGAAAGGCCTGCCGGGCAATTGGGGCGTGATGCACAACGGGATCGACATCGGGAACTTTGTACCCGGGCCGGTAGATGCGGAGGTCCGCACGGAACTGGGCGGTACCGGGGGGCCACTGGTCGTTCTGCCCGCGGCATTCCGGGATTTCAAGGGTATTCCCAACGCGATCCGCGCTTGGCCACTCGTCCTCGAGCGCTTCCCGGACGCTGTTCTCTCGCTCGTGGGTGGTGGATCCGCCGAAGCAGAATTGCGGGCAGAGGTTTCCGCCGCCGGGGTCGGGCGGAACGTGGTGTTCGCCGGGATCCGGTCGGACATGCCGAAGGTCTACCGCGCGGCCGACATCGTGCTGCTGCCGTCGATACACGGCGAGAACCTGCCGACCGTGCTGATCGAGGCCGCCGCGTCGGGCCGGGTCGTGGCGGCGTCTCGCACCGGGGGCATCTCCGACATTGTCGTACACGGTGAGACCGGGATGCTGTTCGAACCGAACAATCCACGGGCTCTGGCCGATACGGTCATCGGGTTGCTCGCCGACCCAGGGCGTTGCCGAACGCTCGGAGAGGCGGCGGTCATCCGGGCGCGCTCCGAGTTCTCGGCGTCGTCCTGGGCGGAGCGGTTGTACGCCCTGTACGCCGAGGCCGCAGGCAAGAAGCGGTGAGCGCGGCCCCGGTACAGATCGTGTACCTGGTGTCGCGATTTCCTCGTACCTCAGAGACTTTCATCGTTCGTGAGGTGGATGGGCTGTCGCGCCTGGGTCGCTTCGACATTTCCCTGCGGTCGCTTTTTCCCTCTCCGGATACCGCCGTGCACGAGGTGTCCCGGCGGTGGACAGACCGGGTCCGGCGCCCCTCAGGGGGCGATGCCCTGTTCGCGTTCGGTTGGGCGCTCGGCCGCCATCCGCTGGCGCTGATGACGGTCCTGGCACTGGTCGTCGCCGGTCACCGCCGATCTCCGCGGCTGCTTCCGCGAGCCCTGGTGACGGTCGTCCTCGCCTGCGCGCATGCGAGAGATATCGGGCGAACGACTCCGAACGCTCATATCCACGCGCACTACGCCACCTATCCGGCTCTGGCAGCCTGGGTCTGTCACCGACTGATCGGCGTCACCTATAGCTTCACCGCTCATGCGCATGACCTGTATGTCGATCAGTCCATGCTTTCTCGCAAGATGGCCGAGGCGACGTTCGTGGTGACCATCTCGGAGTACAACCGGCGATTGCTGAATCGGCGAACCGACGCAGAAACCGCTGTGCACGTGGTGCATTGCGGAATCGAGACCTCCAATTACCCGTTCCGTCCCCGAGAGCCGGCCGCGGCGGGGCCCGTGAGAGTTCTCTGCGTGGCATCTCTGCAGGAATACAAGGGGCACGAGATTCTGCTGCGGGCGCTGGCAGCCGGTGGAACGGGTGTCGATCGCATCGAACTCGACCTGATCGGCGACGGGCCGCTCCGTGAGCCCCTCACCGAACTCGCCCGCGAACTCGGTCTCGGGGAACGGATTCAATTCCTCGGTGCTCGCACCGAGGTCTTTGTCGCGGAGAAGCTCGCGTCCACCGATGTGTTCGTGCTGCCGAGCGTCGTGGCCGCGGACGGCCAGATGGAGGGGCTCCCGGTCGCGCTGATGGAGGCGTTGGCATCAGGAGTGCCCACGGTGTCGACGTCGCTGTCCGGCATCCCGGAGATCATCGTGGACGAGGTGACCGGGGCGCTTGCCCGGCCCGGCGATGTCGACGATCTGCGGCGGGCGCTCGAAGTCACCATCGCCAGGGGTGGCGAGGTGACCCAATTGGCGGATGCAGGCAGAGAATTGGTTCAGCGTGAGTTCGAGTTGGCGGTCACCCTGGGTGAGCTGGCGGCGCTGTTCGACCACTACCTCGGGGCCGATCAGGCTCGTCGACCGAAACGATGATCACCGCCATCGCGTGACAAGCGGTGTGTGACAACGACAATTGCCCGAACTGCCAGCCCAACGCCCGGGCTCGCGCCGCGACAGAACCTGCCAAATTCACGAACGGCACACCACGGCGCAAGACCACCTCGATCTCGCGCGGGGGTGTTGCCATCTCGGGGTCGGCGAATGTCTTGACAACCGCTTCCATCGCCGCGAACCGTGCAGCCATGCGTTCGATACTGCCGGCGCAGTCCTGGAGTTCGTTCTCGGTGAAGACACGGTGCAGAAAGCGTGAACCGAACGCCGTTACGGAGTCACGGATGTCGGAAATGGCCACCACATCGCAACCGATGCGGGTGCCGGGCGGCGGTGCGAGCGACAGGTGCGCGTCGGCGGGGATCATCACGACTCACGTTCTTGATCGTCCACCACAACGCGGATGGGCAGGTGATGGTCGATTGAAGTCACTGTGCCCGAGGGCTGTTCGCGGGCACCATCGTGTGGAACCAGCCGGACCACGTACGCCGACCCTCCGGCAAGATGGAAGAAGTTGTCGGATGGCCGCCAGCCCGCCAGGGCGATCTGCACATAGCGCAGGCACACCGATGTCTGTAGCGTCAGATACCAGTCTCCCGCGACCTGATTCGCGGTGGCGGTGAGGTCGCTACGGGCCTGCTCCGGCCTCGGCGTCACGATCAAGACGTCGCGCGCCACGACGGCGCCATCCATGCGGAGGGAGACCTCGACGGCATCGGCGACCGCCGCCCCGAAGCCGTAGGCGTGGGCCAGATCGGTGAATCGACCTGTCAGATCAGCGTCGTGGAACGTGACCGACGAGTGCGGCTCGACGACCACGGCAGTGTCGGCGTCGGCGACGCGGTGTCCCGATGAGTTGGTCGCGATCAACGCGAGCGTGCCCGCCAATGGAGTCGGGCCGTCGTTGTAGACGTCGATGCGTACACCCGACAGGCCCTCGGATGTCGCGGTCACAGCGATGGGGGCCCACACCCTGGACAGTGCATCGAGTGGGGCCTTCGGATCGCCGTCCACGTCGAGTAGACCCCACCCGGGTCCCGGGCGTAGATCCCGGGCCGAGAGCACCAACGCCCCGTCGCAGCGTGAGTCCTCCCTCCGCCAACAGGAATAGCAAGCGACCATTGCCTCGGCGATGGCCGCGCGACCGAGCTGCAGATAGCGGTCGGGGGCGAGCCTGCGAACCAGAAAAGGATTGACCGCGAAGACTTCAGACACGTAATGGTCGCGAACGTCCTCGAAATCCCAGGAGGATCCGCGGTCTCTGGGGACCCCGGTCTTCCAGTCGGGCGCATGCCCGGCCACCCGCGCGCCGGAGAAATGGCGGTCGACGGCAGCCGGCGATGGCGGAATCGCAAACGCCAGGCACTCCGCAGCGAACCGGACGCCCGCACGTTGCACGTCGGGTAACGGACGAAGGTATCCGCCGACCCCGAACCAGTGACTAACACCGGAATCCGGCCTGATCGCCAGGTCATCGGATCCGACGGGAGCCGAGGGGCTGGCAGGAACGTAGGGTACGTCTGCCTCGACGGCCACCACCGTCGGCAAGATGGTGTGCAACAGTTCGATCCGCCGTTGCGCAGGGTCAAGACCGAGCATCTCGGGTTGTTGGATCGTCTCGTTTCCGCCGCTGACCACTGCGAGTGCAGGGTTTCCCGACACCGTTCGCAGTACGTCCTGTAGTTCTTTGACGAGGAGGTCGCAGACCTCCTCCGGGGGATCGAACGTCGCTTGCATCACGTCCTGCCACACCAGGATTCCGTGTTCGGCGCACAGCGCCCACAGCTCGGGACCGGCGTACGTGGTGCCCCCGGGAATACGAATCATGTTCGCGCCCGCGTCAGCGAGGTGTCCCAGTTGCCTGCGCAGAGAATCGGTCGCCTGGGAGTCTGCGTCCTGAACCGGGTCCATCCAGACAGCGCCGCGGGCGAAGATCGCCACGTCGTTGACACGGATGCCGAAGCCGCCGTCGGAGGTGGTGGCCGTGACGGTGCGAAAGCCGAAGATGCGCTGATCAATTGCTGTCTCGTCCACCAGGGTGGTCACCGTGTACAGCGATTGATCGCCGTAGCCGCGTGGCCACCACAGGTGTGGGTCGGGCACCGTCGCAGCGACGCGGTAGCGCCCGGTCGCATCGGTGTGAACCGACGCCCGGGCGACCTCACGAGCTCGGTACGAGATGGCCACTGTCACCGGAGTGTCGGGGGATACCACGCCGGCGATGTCGACCCGCCCGCTCGCTGCCACGGGGCGTACGACGATTTCCCGGGGCGCTGACTCGGGTACGAAACGCACTGGGCGCCAGAACCCGACCGGAGCTGGTGGTCCCTGGTAGATGGGTGCCCGCCCGATCAGGGAGGTGCGCACCCACCGCATGCCCTGCGCCGCAATGAGCGATGAGCGCCAGCGGCCGCGGGGTCGACGTTTCGCGAGAGCCCGGTCGAGCGAAGGGAGGTGGACCGACAGCTGATGCCGACCGGCGGGAACGTGGACCAACACTGGCAGGAACATCGACTCCACCGCGGCGACGGGTTGACCGTCGATGAACACCGTGGCGGGCGCGGTCACGCCCTCGAACGCGATGGTCCGGGGGGCCGACGACGAAAGAGAGGTCTGAAACCACCAGTCCAGCGCGTCGATTGCCTCCGCAGAGTCCCGTATCGCCCCAACGGTGGTGGCCTCGCCGATCTGTACCGCGTCGTCCCACCGTGCGCCGAGTTCGCCGGGCGTCGCCGCGGCACCGGGCTCGGTGCCGACGAGCCGCCAACCGGAGACGCTCGTCATACCGCCACGGACTCGGCCACGATGTCGACACCACGCGTCCAGGCCCGGCCCATCGCCGTGAGCAGGTCGTCGACCTCGACAGTCCGGCCGCGGGCGGCTCGAGCCATCTTGAATTGAACGGCTTTCGCTCCTCGGGCGACGTCGAGGAAACACGGTGCTGCCTCCGCCGCCCCCGGTGCCAGATCGGCGCCAAGATGGGAACTGAGGTCGGCGGCTAGCTCGGCGGTCGCGCCGCATTGTCGAAGCGTCGCAAATGCCCACAGGTGGAAGGTCTCCATCCCGGCGTCCGGCAGCCAGCCGACCGCGGAGCGGACGTCGCCCGCAAGCCGATCGATCGGATTACCCGGAGCGCGCCGGGAGAGGTGTTCTCGGACAATTGGCAACAACACATCGGGCTCCTGCCGATCGGGAAACCAGCGGATCTGCTCGACGTAGGGCAACAGCCCGGACCGCGGACTGTCGCCCAGGCCGAAGATGCCCGCGAAGTCGTCACCGGCAAGAGAGTGGGTCCCGGAGTTGTGGATATAGGTCAGCTGTCGCTGCTCTCGGTCGAACCGCACCGGCACGATGGTCGTTTTGACGTGGTTGTGGTGATAATCGGTGCCCGCGGTGTCCGGGAGCCACCAGCTGTCGACCTCGACGGTGTGCAGCAACTGCCGTGCCGGACCGCTTTCCACTGTGTCCACCAACGGCATCCAGACGTTCTCCTCGGTGACCTCCAGGCCGTACAAACGGCGGAGATCCTCCTGGGTCACCTTCAGAAAGGTCCACTGGCCGCCGTCGTGGTCGGCGGAGAGGGCGCAGGCGAACGCAGGAACCGGGTCACGGCCGAGGGCGTGGAGCAGCTCGACCCAGAGATCGATGTAGCAGTTGGTCTCCGGCCAGATGCGGTCTCCGTCATGGACCGGATGCGGGCGGGGGCCGTCGGCCGAGATGACCAGAGGCGCGGCGCCGGTGTTCACGCAACACCGTCCAGGAGTTTGTTCACCACCGTTGCAAGACTCTGGACGGAGGAAAAGGTGGCCTTTTTGAGGTCCTCGTCGGGAAACTCGACATCGAACTCGTCTTCGAGAGCAAGCATCACATTGACGCTGGCGTGCGATGTCAATCCCAATTCGTACAAATCGGCCTCGGAGGTGACCGATTGTGGGTCGACCGACAACCGGCCATGGTTCGCAAGAACTTCGCGAATACGCTCTTCCACTGCAGTCCCTCTCGTGAATCGTCCACGAGAGACAGGACCTGCACCCCGCAAAACGATTGAGTCGACGATGTTGATCGTGCTTCTTACCCCCGAGTCTCGTAGATTACAGTATCTCCGGGGGGCTTTGACCTGCCGCAGTTCTGGCGGGTACCAAGGCGATTACGTGCGCCGACAATGGGATAGGACCACATCGTGACCGAATCCAGTCTTGCCGGTTCGACCGGTGCCGAGCTCGACTACGAGAAAGTCGTCATCGTTGCGGCCGCAGCCGCGCACGAAGTTGATCGTGACGCTCGTTTTCCGCATGAAGCCGTTGCGGCCATGCGCGACAACGGCCTTCTCTCCTGTTCCCTGCCGACCGCACTAGGCGGACGATCGACGAGTATTTCCGACCTGGCGACCATGGCCCGCGCTCTCGGCGCCGGCTGTAGTTCGGCGGCAATGGTATTTGCCATGCACCACACGCAAGCGCTGTCGTTGCGATGGCACGGAGCGCAGGGCGACATCGCCGAACTGACCCGGACGATCGCCGCCGAGGGGGCGTTGCTGGCGTCTGCGACCACAGAGATCTCCACCGGCGGGGATGTCCGGTCATCCGGGTGTGCCGTGATATCGGACGGGGCCGAGGTGGTGCTCGAGAAGAACGCACCGGTCATCTCCTACGGCGAGTACGCGGACTACATCTGTGCCACCGCGCGGCGCGGTCCGGACAGCCCTCCCAGTGACCAGGTGCTCATCGTCTGTCCGCGGTCTGACATCGAGCTCGAGAAGACCGGCACCTGGGATGTGCTCGGTTTCCGCGGCACGTGTAGCCCCGGTTTCATCTTGAGGGCCAGGACGGTGCCGTCGAACGTGCTGCCTGTCGATTACGGGACCATCTCGTCGCACACCATGCTCCCGTCCTCGCATACCCTCTGGGCATCTGTCTGGCTCGGGATCGCGGATGCGGCGGTCTCTAAGGCCAGGGTTCAGGTACGCGCTGCGGCAAGGCGTAACGGCGGGGGAGCCACGGACCGTACCGCCGCGTTCGCGGACCTGCTCGTCATCCATCAACGCTTCGAGGCGTCCGTTGCCCAAGAGATTCGCCGCTACGAAGACTTCCTCGCGTCCGGCGAGCTGGAGACCACCGTCGGATTCGCCATCGCGTTGAACAACCTGAAACTCGCTGCCTCGCAGGCAGTCGTCGACGTCGTCTCCGCTGCGCTCGCCATGACTGGTATCAACGCGTACCGGGAGGATCATGTCGCGTCGATGGGACGACTGCTCCGCGACGCCTTTGGGCCGCAGCTCATGGTTTCGAACGAACGTATCCGCGCCAACAATGCTCAATTGGTACTTGCCTACAGGGGACGATGATGACAGCGATCGACCAATCCGAACATCACGCCGCGCTGGAGAACGCGCGTCGCGAGTTCCGTGACCAACTGATTGACGCGGATCTACTCGTCCCGTCGGGAATCGCGGGGCTGTACGGGCGCGGCGCGGTATTCGAGGACATCATCGACGGCATCGACCGGGTGGTGCAACGAGCGGGTTCAGCCGCACACGGCAGCGGCATTCGGCGGCTACGTTTTCCGCCGGTGTTCCCGCGGGATTCATTCGAGAAGACCGATTACATCGCGTCGTTCCCGAATCTGACCGGGGCCATCTCGACATTCGAAGGCGACAACAAGAAGCACCGTGCACTGCTCGGTGATCGCGACGCCGGTCTGGGCTGGGACCACCACCTCACCCCGGCAGGCACGATGCTCGTCTCGGCCGCGTGCCATCCTAGCTATTCCGGTCTGACGGGCACGTTGGCGCAGGACGGCACGACCATGGACATCTACGGATACTGTTTTCGGCACGAGCCGGCGATCGATCCGGCGCGGATGCAGGCCTTCCGCATGCATGAGTTCGTGCGAGTCGGGACACCCGAGCAGGCTCAGCAGCACAGGGATTCGTGGGTGCCGCGTGGTCTGCAAGTCCTCGAAGACCTGGGGCTCTCGGCCGCACCGGTCGCGGCGAATGATCCGTTCTTCGGTCGGGTCGGAAAAATGTTGGCCGCCAACCAACTCGAGGAGAGCCTCAAAACCGAACTCGTCGTCCGTTTATACGATGACCTCGACGAGGGGACCGCGGTGGTCTCGTGCAACTGCCATCGCGACCATTTCGGGGTCACTTTCGATATCAAGACCGAAGACGGCGAACCGGCACACAGTGCTTGTGTGGGTTTCGGAATGGAACGCATCGCGCTGGCCATGCTCCGTACACATGGTCTCGATGTGGCCCGATGGCCGGCGCGGGTCGTCGCAGTGCTCGAAGGATAAAGCGTGAGCGATCTGCCGGATACGACATCACTGCCAACCTATTTCGGTCCAGCGGCGGCCCCGTTGTTCGGGGTCGTGCACCTTCCCGTGAACTCACAGGTGCGTGGGGGTGTGGTGATGTGTGCACCGCTGGGCAAAGAGCAGGCCGACACCACCAGAGGCATGAAGTATCTCGGGGAAGTGCTGGCCCGCATGGGTTTCTTCGTTCTCCGTTTCGACTACGCATGCACCGGCGAGTCGTCCGGATCGCAAGAATCGCCGGAGGCTGCGGGGCGCTGGCTCGACAGCATCGACATTGCGGTGAGTTTCGTACGCGCGCACACTGAGAGCGTGTCGCTTGTCGGACTTCGAGCAGGGGCACTGCTCGGCGGCCAGAACGAGGACCTCCTGCAGACCCTCGACGCCCTGGTCCTGTGGGACCCTGTGGTCAAAGGGCGTCCCTACGTTCGCGGCCAGACGGCGTTGCACAACCTGTCGGTCGGGTCGGTCGATGCCGACGATCCTCGGGTGCATCTGGTGGGCACATCGCTGGCCCAGAGTGCAGCCGATGCGTTGGCTCGCATGCACTTGACCGCGCAGACCCTGGCCCGGGGACCCAAGGCGATGCTGTGCGGGATACGCGACACCGACGTGAACGGACGATTCGCGACCGAATTGGAAGCTGCGGGTGCCGAGGTGTTTCCCATCGGGGATCCGACACCTTTCGTGGCCTCTCACACCGTGTATTTCGAGTTCCCCGTCGCCGTGATCGAGCGAATCGCTCAGTGGTTCGACACCACAGTCGGAACCGAAACCCACAGTGCGGTCGTCACGTCGTGGAATGACGTCGTGCTCCCCGAAAGCCCGATGGGTCTCGCGATCAGAAAGAGCATTCACACCCTCGACGACGGAACGATCGTCTGGATCACCGAACCCGACAGCGAGCGGCCCTCGGATGCGCCGTTACTCGTGGCCCACTCCACCGCCAACGACATCCGCACCGGACCGGCGCGTTTGTGGGCTGAACTTGCGGAACTCGTCGCGCGCCGAGGTGGCCGAGCCGTTCGCTATGACCGCTACGGGGTCGGGGAGACGTCACCGGTCGATCCGATCGACGACTTCTCACCGTTGCACACAACCGAATCGGTGGGTCAGGCGCAAGCGGTCACCGAGTTCGCGACGGTGGGTGCGCCGTCACGCGTAGTCCACGCCGGTGTGTGCTCAGGCTCATGGCTCGCTGCGCACATCGGGAAGAGAGGACCGCAGTCCAGAGTCGTAATGGTCAATCCGTTGATGTGGCGATTGCGCGCAACAGCATTCGACACCACCAAGGCGTCTGCAATCGGTGCCGGCCCCTCGGTGTCCGAGGTGGTCGAGTCCACGGGGCCCGACAGCAGGCTGACAGCGCTGCAGATGAAGTTGCGTGAGAGGTTCGGACCCCTCCTGCGCGCCCACATGCCGTACGCGGTCGTGAACCTGTTGGGGGTCGTCGGCGTGGTACAGGCCCCAAAAATTCTGCTGTCTGCGCTGGCAAAGCGCGGGGTCACACCGGATCTGATCTTTTCGCCATGGGATTACGAGAGGTTCATTCTCAATCGTGGCCCTCGTGCACTGGAGACACTCGGCCGTCGTGGCCGACGGCCGAACGTCAGAGTGTGTGAGTCCGGGGACCATCCCGCCATGCACTGGCTCATCCGTGAGTCCGTAGTCGAGGTGTGCCTGGACGCGCTCGGTCTCGCACCGGACGGTCTGGGCACGCTGGGCGGGGCCGTAGACGTTGTCGGCGGCTAGGAGGCATCCAGCATGATCTCGTCCGCGGGCGCGGGTTTCCCGAACAGGTAGCCCTGCCCGTGCGTGAATCCGAGTTCGCGCAGGTGCTCGATCTGACCGGGGTCTTCGACTCCCTCGGCCACGGTCGCCATCCCGAGTGAGTTCGAGAGGGCGCACACCGCCTTGACGATGCTGCGCATGGTGTTGTCGTCGCTGCCCACCTTCGTGACCAGGGACCGATCGACCTTCACCACCTGCACGGGCTGCTCGACCATGTATCGCAGCGCGGCGAACCCGGTGCCGAGGTCGTCGACGCAGACGGTGCAACCGAGTGCATCGAGCTCGATGAGTGTGGCCGAGGCAAGGGATCCGACCTCTATCAGGTCACGTTCGGTGACCTCGACCCACAGTGCGTCGGCCGGGACTCCGGTGGTTTTCAGTGTCGCGGCGATCAGTTCGGGTAGCCCCCGGTCCTGCAACTGCCGTGCGGAGAAGTTGACCGAGACGAACAGGCCGGGCGTCCTGGAGGTGCGCCGCCAGATCGCCAGTTGTTCCAGTGCGGCCTGTACGCCCCAGCGGCCGATCGGGATGATGAGCGAGGTGGCCTCGGCGGCGTCGAGGAAGTCGTGGGGTTTGCGGACCTCATCGGCTACCCGCCAGCGCAGCAGCGACTCGTAACCGACGGTGTTCAGGGTGGTGATGTCGATGATCGGTTGGTAGTAGAGCGCGAAGTCGCTGCCGACTGCGTTCGACAACTCGGTAGTCCTCGACACCTCTTTCTGCAATCGGGCGATCGAGTCCGGGGTGGCGTGCGCGACGGTGTCGCCGTCGACGATCGCGTAGTGAATTGCGGAAATGGCTGCCTGGACGAGGTCGGACACGTCTTTGGCGGTGGTGACGACAGAAGAGATGGCCACGCCCTGGCAGGCCGGGACGAAGTAGCCGCCGCCATCGATGTCGAGCTGTCGCGTCAGGCACGCGGAGATCACGCGTTCCACCGTTCCCGGTGCGATGGCCCTGACATCGAAACCGATGGTCAGAAGATCGTTGTACGGCCCCAGCGACACCGAGCACTCGGGCCCGAGCATGTCGACCAGAGCAGCGTGGGCGGCGGGCCGCATCTTCTCGGCCGGGTCCCAGCCGACTGCGCCTGCGAGCAGGCCGGTCGGGTCCAGGCACACCACCGAGATGCCCAAGAAATCGAAGTCGAGGTGTGCTGTGGCGACGCGGATCTCCGCAATCCTGTCGCGGGCAGACCCGGACGTCGATGGGGGGAGCGGCATACCCAACCTTCCTGCCCATCTGCGGAGCCGACACCGGGTCGACCCCGGTAACACGATCTGGGTCCCTCTGAGAATACCCCCAACGAACGAATACGCTCTGGTGCCTGGTCGGGTTGTCGCCGACTGTCTACACTGCATTTTGGCGTGCACCCCGGGGCGGCGTGTAGGCGCCCGAGTTTCGTGAAGCCAACGCGGGATACGATCGTGGGACCCCCATTTCTCGGGATCGACGAATGTCGGGATTCGAGCTACATTTCCACAGGAATGGACAGGCTGCGACCGTGAGTTCAGGTTTCTTCGAACGCTTCGACGCGCGCTCGACGGCCGTTCTCTTGAGCACCTTCGGCGCAATCGGGTTGCCGATCTTCGCGTTGATCGCACCGTCTCTCATCTCTCCCGGTGGGATGAAATATCTCCTCGTGATCTGGCTGTTCTCGGCGATCACATTTGCGATCACGCTCTATGTAGGTCGTTTGACCGATAGACAATTCGCAATACTTGGATTCGGCGGAATGGTCGGAGTGGCCTGGGCCGCGTATCTCGTCACAGACCCCACCGTGGCGCGAGCGATTGTCGCACTGTTGGCGGCGATCCCCGCGATTGCAGCAATGGCCTCGTCGCTTCGGGTGACCATTTCTTTCGCATTGTTCGCCATGGCGCTCGCCGTGTACCTGTCGACTCTGAATGCGACGTCGTGGGTTGCCGTGATGGTTGCCGGTGGTGCGTCTGTGACCACGGTTCTGGTACCGGTCTTCATGGTTGTGGCGCTACGTCGATCGCTCGAGTTCGCGTTGTCGCGCGTGGCGAAACTGGGAGACACCGATCCGCTCACCGGAATTCTGAACCGGCGTGGATTTCTCAACAGCAGTAGCGGGGTGCTCGAACGGGTCGTCGCGAGTGGAAAATCCGTGGGCTTCATGATGATCGACATAGACGACTTCAAGAACGTCAATGATGCTCTTGGCCACGCGGCCGGCGACGCGGTGTTGGTCGATGCTGTCGCCGCGATCGAGAATGCGGCACCGCCGTTCGCTCTCCTGAGTCGCTTCGGCGGTGAGGAGTTTGTCGTCATGTACGTATCCGAAAGTCGAGACGACCTTTTCGGGGCCGCCGAGAACATTCGTCTGGCCGTCGCGGAACAATGTCCTGTCACCATCAGCGTCGGCGCTGTGCAGGGACCACTGAGCAAATCCGTCGGCGGGACTCCGAATATCGACAAGGTCATCGATACGTTCACCCGATTGGCCGACCAGAGCGTCTATTACGCCAAGAACGGCGGACGGAACAGGGTCGTGTCCATGGTGGCCCCGGCGATCGGTTGGACCCCGGGGCCACCATCTGAGCCGACCGTCAAGATCGTGGATACGACCCGCAACGTCGGCGTGTTGGAACTCGTGCGTCGTGTCAACGACAAAGATCAGGCAGCGCCCACGCGCGACGGCGAGAACGAACTCTGACGGTTGGTGGTCAGCGGCGCAGAGGTGGCCACCATCTGTGCGTAGACCGCCGGATCGGCGTCGACGGCCAAGGTCTCACGGTCCCACCACATCAGGCTGGTGCGGTAACGGCTGTCCGGGTACGGCGAGGCGGGGATGTGCTCGGCCACACGACCGCCGGACGATTCCCAGCGACGCAGAACGTGGTCGGCGGCCGTCGCCATGATGTAACGCGTGCCCATAAGCGTGAAGGTGGGGATTGCGAGGCGGGCGAGCATGCCGGCAACGGTGGGTGCGGTCGGGCCGTCAGCGGCCCAGGCGGTCTTCACCTCGACGATTCCCTCGTCCAGCCGTGACCGGATCGCATCGGTGACCAGTTGCAGACCGGGCTGCCCCGCCCATTCCAATAACGCGTGTGACTGATGCGGGTCGACGTAGGGTCCCTGCGCCCGAAGGCCTCCGATGACCGTGCCGTCTTCGTCGACCGCTGCGTAGAACAACGATGTGCAGTCGCCGCGCACGACGGTGTCGTACTCGAGAGCCATGGAGACGCCGTGTGAGGCATACGACTGGCGAGCGCCGTCCAGATAATCTAGCCACAGCTGCGGGGCGGACGACGGGGTCGCGACGATCAGTCTGGTCGCCCCCCTGGTGGTCAGCACCTGCGGCTCGAGATCGCGCACGGGGATGTCGGTGCGCGAAAAACGGTTGGCGTTCACATAGTCTGTAGTCACGGAAGACTCCTGTTTCTAGGGTTTTTGCTGGGATAAATCAACAATTCGTCAAAATGAATTGTTGATGGATGATGGCTCGCGGGTGCTAGTTAGTTCGGCGTAAGAAACGGGTTGACCGCCAGGATCATCTGGTCAATTGTGGACCGCGGAGCGGCGACCTGTCATCGCGGCAGTGGGCCGCGTCATACCCGGCCGGCCGATGAGGTATCGCTAAGGGCCGGTTGCCTTTTACTCGAATGCCCGTATTTGCCTGTGGTGAGCCTGGATTGGCTGGTTTGTTCGATTTCCGCACATCAGTTTCCCCCATTTCTGAAGAGATGACAGCTTCGGTATAACGTCTCATTACAGCTGGCCATTTGGTCAGTAAACGACGCAATAGACGCATGAGGAGGCGGTGCCGTGCCCGCGCCAGCGAAGGATCACACGCAGGCAGGTGAGGCGGCCGTCGAGATACTCGATCCGCGATCGGCGGACGACCAGCGCAAGCTTGATGCCCTCCGGGCCGACGGAGCGATCGACTTTCTCGATGTGGCCGCCGACCTGACCGAATCGCTGGGAAAGTTGCTCCCACCGCCCGATGATGAGGCGGATGCTGACGGAAGTCGATGGGTGCTCTACCCGTGGCGTCGCAGAGCGGTGCACCTGCTCGGTCCTACCGCGTTCCGGAGGCTGCGGCTCGACCGGAACCGAAACAAGCTGTCTGCGGCGGAACAGGACCATGCAGCCACCCTCCGGATCGGTGTCGTCGGTTTGAGTGTCGGTCACGCGGTCGCGCACACCCTCGCCCTCGAAGGCCTGTGCGGGCAACTGCGGCTGACCGATTTCGACGAGATCGAACTGACCAACCTCAACCGGGTGCCGGGTTCGGTCTTCGACATCGGGGTGAACAAAGCGGTCGTCGCGGCACGTCGGATCGCCGAACTCGACCCCTACCTCGATGTGCAGGTTCACCAGGGCGGCGCCGAGGCCGCGACGATCGACGCGTTCCTGGACGGACTCGACGTGGTGATCGAAGAGTGCGACTCCTTCGACGCGAAGGTGCTCGTGCGCGACCGGGCCAGGGCGCGGGGCATCCCGGTGATCATGGAGACCAGTGACGGCGGCGTACTCGATGTCGAGCGGTTCGACCTCGAGCCCGACCGGCCACTGTTCCACGGCTTACTCGGAGATTTCGACGTCAAGGCCCTGGCCGGGCTCACCGCGGAGCAGAAGGCACCGTTCGCATTGCGGATCCTCGACGGGGCGCGGCTGACCGCACGCATGGCGGCATCCGCGCTCGAGATGGGCCGCACGCTGTCTGCCTGGCCGCAGCTCGGCGGGGACGTGGCCCTCGGCGGCGCAACGGTCGCTGCGGCGGTGCGCCGGATCGTCCGAGGGGAAGAGCTGCCGTCCGGCCGGGTGCGTGTCGACCTCGATGCCGTTCTCGGCGGTCTGGAGTCACCTGTCATCGACGAGGTTGTGCCAGAACGTGTTCCGGCAGACGTGCACGCCATCGTCGAGGGGCTCGAGACGCGTGACGCGGTGCTGTTCGCAGGGTCGAGGGCACCATCGGCGGGCAACGCACAGCCATGGCGATTCTCGTCCGATGAGGGTGGCGTGACCGTACGCTTGGACGCGTCGCCGACCTCGAGCGCCGATGTCGGACGCCGGGCGTCGGCCGTGAGTCTCGGTGCGGTGCTGCACAATCTGACCGCCGCGGCCGCAGCTGCCGGGGTGTACGGCAAGGCGGGCATCGTCGGGGACGGCGACGACGTAGAGGTGCGGGTCGACTTCGGCGACATCGCCGAAACCGGCGCGAGCGTGCATCCGATCCTCGAGCGGCGCACAAACCGGGCATTCGGGGATGGCAGCGAACTCGATGCGGGCGTGGTCGCGGCGTTGTCGTCGGGCGGTTCGGTCGGCACCGGCGTTCGGCTGATCACCGAGCGCAGTGCCCTCGCCGGATTTGCGGCAGTCGCGGGAGCCACCGAGCGACTTCGGTACCTTACGCCGACGCTGCACGCCGAGATGATGGCCGAAATCGTCGACCCGTCAGATGTGCACTCCGACACGGGCATCGACGTCGATGACCTTGCGTTGTTGCCGCAACAGGCGCCCCTGATGGTGCTGCTCCGCAGGCGTGATGTGATGGCTCACCTGAACGCGTGGGGCGCAGGCTCGGTGCTGGGTGCCGACGCCCAGGGCCGCATCATGACGTCGTCGGCCCTGGCCGTGGTGACCCAGGAGGGGCGCGCCACGGCGGACTATGTACGCGGCGGCCAGACAATGCAGGAGCTGTGGATTCGCGCCGAGATGATGGGCCTCGCGGTGCATCCGATGAACCCGGTCTTCCTCTATGCCGACGGCCGGTCGGAGCTGGCGCAGATCGCGCCGGATCGGGTGGACGAGTTCGAGGCTTTGGCAGCTCAATTCGCGCAGGTG
This sequence comes from Williamsia limnetica, assembly GCF_003217475.1. Taxonomy (GTDB): domain Bacteria; phylum Actinomycetota; class Actinomycetes; order Mycobacteriales; family Mycobacteriaceae; genus Williamsia; species Williamsia limnetica. Next base: position 411,073 of record NZ_QJSP01000002.1, read on the forward strand.
CTGGGACTGGCCGACGGCGAAGTGGTAACCACAGTTCTGCGGCTGTTTCGTACCGACGCGACACCCCCTGCGAGCAGGCGCAGGTCTCTGGCGAACCTCTTGGCCTGACGTCCCCGAATCTGCTCCACTTCTGGGAATGCGCTCCGCTTCCAGGGTTCTGGAAGTGGAGCATGTGTATGGAAGTGGAGCAGATCGGGCGGTCAGGGGGTGAGCACGCCAGTGTTGCCGAGTGCTTCGCGCAGGATGCTGCGGAGACGCTGGGGATGCATCAGGTCGTCCCAGCACCAGCGGATGACGACGACGCCGAGCCGTGCGAGTTTCTGCTCGCGCTTCGGTGGGTCTGGTAAATCTGCTCCACTTCTGGGAATGCGCTCCGCTTCCAGGGTTCTGGAAGTGGAGCATGTGTATGGAAGTGGAGCAGATCGCGCCGGATCGGGTGGACGAGTTCGAGGCTTTGGCAGCTCAATTGGCGCAGGTGCTGGGACTGGCCGACGGCGAAGTGGTCACCACAGTTCTGCGGCTGTTTCGTACCGACGCGACACCCCCTGCGAGCAGGCGCAGGTCTCTGGCGAACCTCTTGGCCTGACGTTCCCGAATCTGCTCCACTTTGGGGAATGCGCTCCACTTCCAGGGTTCTGGAAGTGGAGCATCTGTCTGGAAGTGGAGCAGATTGGGCGGTCAGGGAGTGAGCAGGCCAGTGTTGCCGAGTGCTTCGCGCAGGATGCTGCGGAGACGCTGGGGATGCACCAGGTCGTCCCAGCACCAGCGGATGACGACGACGCCGAGCCGTGCGAGTTTTTGCTCGCGCCTCTTCTCCCGTTCGTACGCGTCGGCGATGGTCTCGCCAGGTTTCAGGTAGCGGATGTACTTGGCGTAACCGTCGAACTCACCGACAATCACGCCATCCCACTCGAAGTCGGTTCGAGCGACGAAGTTGCCTCTGCCGTCGCGGAACTCGTGCTGTAGACGTGGTGTCGGGATATCGCCGAATGTGTGCATCAACGCACGCGACAAAGACTCACCGATGCTCTCCGCATCGCTGTCGGAGATCGCGAACGCGCGGATGGCATTGGCGACCCCCGCGCGGCCATGGCTGCGATCGAGGACCGACTCCACGTCACCTCGCGTCGCGCCCATTCGGAGCGCCCCGTCGAAGGCGCAGACCGCTTGCAAGAAGCTGCCCACCCGGGCCAGATCGACGGCTGTCCTGGCGAGCGAGGTGACGAGCAACCCCTCGAGCTCGACCACTTCGTCCGGCTGCCAGGGGGCTGCATGAAGGACGTTCGCCCGTCCCTTCTTTCGTCCACCTGTCTTCCGATTCGCGGTGAAGTGGACTCGTGTCGTCCGGCCGGCCAGCAGCGGCAGACCGTGCAGGACAGCGGCTGAATGATGACTGACGGCTTTCGACCCGTCGCCCGCTTGCGCGGCGCCGAGTACGGTGCGTCGATACTGCAGCTGTTCGCGCTCGTGTTCGGCCAATTCGCTGAGGTCACAGCTGAACGTGTAGAAGCCACGATAGAGCCGGGTCAGCTGTCCGGATTTGACCCGGACCCGAAGTGTGTCGTCACCGAGGCCGACCAGCGCGGCATCGCGCCGGCGAATGAGCCGCTCGTTGTCAGAAGTGTTGTCCCCCATGCCTCGATCATGAAGGGTCGAGGTGGTCAGCTTCGTGACCAATCGTCGGTAAGCGCCCATCTGGGGATGCCTGGCGCGACTGTGGATAGGTATGTCTCGCGGGTTCGATTGCCGGCTCTCACCGTCAGACTGAGCGTTTACGGTGGTGACGGGGCAGGGTGTTGCCGCTACTGACGATCTCGTCGGCGAGCCGTCGCACGACGTCTCGAGCCGCATCGATTTCGCGCGGGCAGCAAGTAATTCAGGTGAAATATTGACACCCGAATGAAAGTCCGTAGCGGTCGGACAGCAGTAACATAGCGCGGTTGGCGGAACTGTGGACAACTCAATCTGCTCCGGTTACAGAAGAATGCTCCACTTCCAGAGCGCTGGAAGTGGAGCATTTTCCCGGAAGTGGAGCAGATTCAGCTGAGGCGTTCGGTCTCCAACCGGAAGCCTGCGCCGCGGAGGCGTTCGATGAGGACGTCACCGATGGCGGCTGCGGTGGTGAGGACTCCGGTGCGTGGCGGGAGTTCGTCGCGATGCAGGGCCAGCGACAAAGCGCTCTCGGCGAGCATCACCGCGGTGGCCTTGTACCCGGGGTCGCCTTTTGCGACCATCCGCGAGCGGTAGCGCTTGCCGGTGGTGGTGGTGGTGTAGGTCTCGGTGGTGAAGTGTCCGGTCTCCCTGACCTTCTCGGTCGGGCCCTCGCCGGGCTTGGGGAGCAGCCGATCGAGGACGCTGCGGACGGGGCCGATCGACATCGCGCCGAGGAAAGCAGTGGTACCCGCGGCGACGGCTGCCGCAATGGCCGTGGAGACCAAGGGGATACCGCCGACGTACATGGCCTCGCCGTAGTGGAAATCCTTGCCGTATGCGCCATCGAGAATGGCGTTGCTGCGGCGGACGATGCGGGTGTTGTAGCTCGCCATGAAGAACGGGGCGAGGGTGCCCTTCAGGCTCGGATCGACCTTGGAACCGCTGACGATGGCCATGTCGCTGGGCTCGGCGCTCCGCTTGATGCCGGCATAACCGCCCGGCTCGGTGGACAGGGCGTGGGGGTCCAGAAGCGTGCGGCGGGTGTTCGCATCGCCTGCCTCCTTGGCGATGACCCGCATCGAGTCGATGGTGCCGCCACTGATGCCGCCACGGAAACTACGCACGACCATGGTGGTGTCGCCAAGGGTGCCCTCGCCGTCCTCGGTGACCTTCTTGTGCAACAGGTAGGCACCGATATCGGAAGGGACCGAATCGAACCCGCAGGAGTGGACGATGCGGGCGCCGTTGGAGGCGGCCTGATCGTGGAACTTGTCGATGGACAGTCGCACGAAGGGGACCTCGCCGGTGAGGTCGACGTAGTCGGTCCCGGCGTTGACCGTCGCGGCGAGGACGTTCTCGCCGTACTTCAGGTACGGCCCGACCGTCGTGCAGACGACGCGGGTGCGCGCGGCCATCGCATCGAGGGAGGCCGGTGAATTGCTGTCCGCGATCACCAGCGGCCACTCGTTCGCCGGCGCGGGAAGGTTGAAGCGGACTTGGGCAAGTTTGTGCTCGCTGCGGCCTGCCAGGGCGACCCTGGTACCGGTCGGCGCGTGTTTGGCCAGGTATTCGGCGGTCAGTTTGCCGACAAAACCAGTGGCCCCGTAAACGATGACGTCGAACTCGCGATCACTCATGCCCACGACCTTACTGAAACCTGGGCGACGGGTGACCCCGGTCGCCGATCCGCAGATGACTGTGGCGCGGTACCACGGGAAGTCCCGTCATACCGCGCCACCTGAGTTCGTCAGCGACGATGCGGGCCCCTACGGGCAGCTGTCACTCGCTCACAACGGGTCTCACCCGTCGATACGTCTCTAGTAGTAATGCGCGCGCCCGCCGACCTTACGGCCGGTTGCGCCGAGGATCCACAGGACCGCGCCGATGACGATCAGCACGATGCCGATGGTCCACAGAATTGAGATCCCGAAAACAAATCCGAGAATGAGAAGAAGTAAACCGAGAAGAATCATCGTTGATCTCCATACACCCCGAGTTGGAAGCGATCACGGACATGGTCCGCTCACACCTACGTGCCCCCATTGTCTTTGCACGGCTGCTGTGCCGGGGGTCACGCAGAGACTGAATACCCAGACGTCCGAACCATAAACATACTTTTGGAAAGAAAGTTTCGGACGACGACGCTGCAGGGCTACGCGGCTACCAGTTCGTCGCGCGCCGCTGCTCGCCGTCGCCGCAACCACCAGTGGTAGCCACGGGCGGCGAAAGGCGCGATGAACAGCATGATGAGTACCCGGATCATCTGGGCCGCCACGATGAAGGCGATGTTGCCCCCGGTCGCGGACGCCGTCGCCAATACCGCGTAGATCCCACCCGGGGTGGTCGCCAGATAGCAGTCGAACATCGACTCGCCGGTCCACAGACTCAGCAGCGCACCCAAACCGGCGCACGCCGCGGCGATGACGACGATGAGCAGGGTTGCCAGCGGCAAGATCTTGCCGATGGCAACCAGCGATGCCCTCGTGAAACCGACACCCGCCTGCCACCCGATCGCCGCGTAGGCCAATTGCACCAAGATGATCGGGACCGCGGCCGTCGACGTGATGCCGAGAAGCTGGCCGGCCACGGACAGGAGAAGCGGCCCGAGCAGTCCTGCTGCGGGAAGGCGGATCAGCTTGCCTGCGAAGTAACCGACGACCATACAAACCGCGAGCATGAGCAGGCCCCACCATTGGCTGCCGGTGTTCGAGGAGAACTCGCTGCCACCGGAGATGGACTCGTGGAACACGAAGATCGCGACCAGGGGCATCGACATGGTGATGATCGCCACCCGCAGGTATTGGATCACCGCGACGACCCGTTCGTCACCGCCGAGTTCACGAGCAAGCGCGACCAATCCGGAGGCGCCGCCGGCAACCAGGGCCAATGATCCTGTCAGCGGGTCGACGCGGCGATGAAGGCCGAGCAGCGCGCCGCCGATCACGGACAGCGCAAGAGTGACCAGGGACATCGTCAAGACGGCGGGCCAATGCGATCCGAGGCCTGCAAGCGTGTCGGGGGAGATGAGGGTCCCGATGTAGACACCGAGCACCCCCTGCGCGGCCAGCCCGATCGAACGCGGCATCGGTGGTTTGTCGCCGCGTGGGCGGGGTCCCCAGCCGACGATGGCCAGCGCGGCAGCGACCACGAGTCCGGCGAAGAGCGCAGCTGACGGCACACCGACGGCGGACAGTCCCAGGGACGCCCCGCCGGTGAGCACAATCAGTCCGATCCACCGCAGCATTGTCAAAAGTCTACGCTTGCCAATTGGTGACCGCGAACTGGACAAACCTCGCTTAATAGCAAGTATTGTCTTGGTATGTCTGAACCCGTGGCTCACCAGCAGCTTGTCGGCACCGACCAGGCCACCTCGCTGCGCGAAGCAATGATGGCCGTGACCCGCCAGGCCAGGCGGCACCGGCCGGCACACGGGATGACCATGACGCAGGTCGGAATCCTCGGGGATCTGGATCGCCACGGCGTCAGCACCGTGGCCGAACTCGCCGAACGCGCGCAGGTGAAGGTGCAGTCGCTGACACTGAGCATGAACAGACTCGAAGAACTCGGCCTCATCACCCGCCGCGCCGACCCGGAGGACCGGCGTCGTCAACTCGTGGAACTGACCGAGGCCGCCCACCCGTTGCTGGCCTCGGACCGTCGACAACGCGACGAGTGGCTGGCCAAGGCGATCAATACCCTTCCCGACACCGAACGTGGGCTACTGATGCTCTGCATCCCGGTGTTGCGGCGGCTCGCGGAGCAAGACCCCGACTAGAGGCGTGCTTCCCGCTGATATGGCTCGCAGTGACGCGGTTGCGTCGGGGGCTCGCGGTGGTGCAGCGCCGGAATCTCGAGCACTGTCTCACCGGAATGGACCGTGAAGGTCTGGCCGTGGTGCTGCGCCTCCATCGGTTCGCCGTAGACGAGTTGATAGGTTGCTTCCCCGGGCCGCACCCGCACCGCGATACAGCGGTCGCGCACGGACAGTCGAAACGTCAAGCCGTGCAACCGCGCCGGCAACCGTGGCGCGAAGGTGATCGACCCGTTGTGATCGCGCATTCCACCGAAGCCGGCAACACAGCAGAGCCACGTCCCGGCGAGGGAGGCGATGTGTAGACCACTCGATGCGTTGTGATGCAGGTCGTGCAGGTCGGTCAGGGCAGCTTCGGCGAAGTAGTCGTACGCGAGGTCGAGATAGCCGACCTCCGCAGCGACGATCGATTGCGCACACGCCGACAACGAGGAGTCCCGCACCGTGATCGGGTCGTAGTAGTCGAAGTTCTTGAGCTTCTGTTCCGGAGTGAAGGCATCGCCACGGAGATACATCGCGAGCACCAGATCAGCCTGTTTCACGACCTGTTTGCGATAGAGATCCTGGTACGGATAGTGCAGCAGGAGTGGGTAGTTCTCCTTCGGGGTGCTGTCGAAGTCCCACAACGCCTGCCGGGTGAACGATTCCGACTGCTGATGTACGCCCAGGGCCGGATCGAACACCACCAGCATCCGGTCGGCGCAATCGCGCCAGTACGCCATCTCCTCGTCGTCGACCCCGTGGTGGCGGGCGATGGTCGGATGCCGCTTGCAGGCATCCGCCGCGTCGCGAAAGTTCTTCTGCGCCATCAAGTTGGTGAAAACGTTGTTATTGGCGACGGCCGAGTACTCATCGGGTCCGGTGACGCCGTCGATGCGGAAGTCGCCGCGCAGGTCGTGATGGCCGAGCGAGGCCCATGACCGCGCTGTCTCGACCAGCAGCTCCACACCCTGAGTGACCTCGAACTGTTCGTCGCCGGTGGCGGCTATGTACTGCGACACCGCGTACGCGATGTCGGCGTTGACGTGCACGGCCGCGCTGCCGGCAGGCCAATAGCTCGAACACTCCTCGCCGTTGATGGAGCGCCACGGGAACATCGCGCCGACCTGACCCAACTCGACAGCCCTGGCTTTTGCCTTGTCGAGCGTCGAATGCCGCCACCGCAGTGCATCGGCGGCTGCTGCGGGAACGGTGTAGGTGAGGACAGGCAGGACATAGGTCTCGGTGTCCCAGAAGGCATGTCCGTCGTAGCCGGGCCCGGTGAGCCCTTTGCCCGGGATCGCGCGGGTCTCGCCGCGGGCACCGGCCTGCAGGACGTGGAACAGCGCGAACCGTACCGCCTGCTGCAGTTCGGCGTCGCCGTCGAGGGTGACATCGGCCGAGCGCCAGAAGTCGTCGAGATACTTGCGCTGGCGCGAGAGGAGTTCGTCCCAGCCGTTGTCCAGTGCGGTGGCGAGTGCGGCGTCGACCTGAGCGCGCAGCGCCGACGGTGACCGCTGGCTCGACCAGCCGTACGAGAGATACTTGATGACGGTGAACTTCTGCCCTGCTTGGACTTTGGCAGTCACAGTGAGTCTGGCGAGGTCGTCACTGAGGATCTCGCAGTTCACCGAATTGGTGCCGAGCAGCTCGTGATCCATGCCCGCTGCCATGCGCAGGCCGGACTCTTTGGTGTGGTGCCCTAGGACGCCGCGGTGTCCTTTGGCTTCGGCGAAATCGCCGACCAGCGGCCGATCGAGCGCGGCTGCCAGCCGGGGATCGTTGCCCGGCCGTGGAACATCCTCATTCGCTAGGAGGTCGGACTGCACCACGATCTCCATCTCGAGGTCGAGGGGTTCGACCTCGTATCGGATGGCGGCGATGGCGCGTTCGGTGAACGAGACGAGCCGCGTCGAGCGCACCCGGACCTTTCGGCCGGTAGGTGAGGTCCAGTCGGTGACCCGCTCGAGAGTGCCTGCCCGGAAATCGAGCTTCCACTCGTGTTCGTCGGCGTTCCCATACCGCATGTCCATCGGCTCGTCCTCGACGAGCAGCCGGATGATCTTGCCGTTGGTCACGTTGACAACCGTCTGGCCGTCCTCGGGATAACCGTATCCACCTTCGGCGTAGGGCAGTTCGCGCTGTTCGTAGAAGCCGTTCAAGTAGGTGCCCGGGTTGAAGACCGGCTCGCCCTCCTCGAGGTTCGCGCGCATGCCGATGTGCCCGTTCGACAGGGCGAAGATCGACTCGATGGCGGCCATCGCGTCGGGGTCTGTACCCCGCCAGGACAGGTGCCAGGGCGCGACCTCGAATCCCGCGGGCCTCATGCGGGTTTCAACAGGTCAGTGAGCGCGGTGACGACAACGTCTGCCCCGTTGTCGCGGAGGTTGCCGCCATGGGTGTCGCCTCCTGTCCGGTCGACCCCGACCACGTAGCCGAAACCGCCTGAGTGCCCGGCCTGCACCCCCGACACCGCGTCTTCGAACACCACAGCCCTCTCGGGTGGCACCCCCAGCGCATCGGCCCCGGCCAGGAACGAATCAGGCGCCGGCTTCCCGGCGAGCCCGCGTTCGGTGATCACCTTCCCGTCGATGCGGGCGACGACGAAAGGACTCAATCCGGTTGCCTCCAAGATCTGCTCACCGTTCTTCGACGACGTAACCACAGCGATCTGCAACGGAACCTGCTGAGCTGCTTTCAAATACGTCACCGCATCGGTGTAGGCCTCGGCGCCGTCCTTGTTCAGGAGTTCGAGGAACAGCTTGTTCTTCGTGTCGCCGATCGAGGCGATCGAAGGCCCTTGCTCGCCGCCGCGACCACTGGGCACGGTGATGCCCCGCGACTGCAGGAAGTTGACGATGCCGTCTTCCCGGGGCCGTCCGTCCACGTAGGTGAGGTAGTCGTCCTGGCTGAAGGGCCGCCGCTGCTCATCGGTCACCCCGGGGTATCCGGCCAGGAACGAGTCGAAGGCCTGTTTCCAGGCCTGGCTGTGCACGACTGCGGTACTGGTGAGGACACCGTCGAGATCGAAGAGGAGTGCGGTGACGGAATCGGGTAGGCCAATCACGAGATCGACGGTACCCGCGACGCGCCCGGGGTGTCGGCGGCGCGCTCGGAGCGATGAGTTTCGCCTGCACATATGGTCGAACTCTTCGACAACAGCCTGGGCTGCAGGCTGGGAACAAGGAGACACCCTCATGGCGAAGTTGCGCGTGCACAACATCACGATGTCGCTGGACGGCTACATGGCCGGCCCGGATCAGACTGAAGACGCGCCGATGGGCGTCGGCACAGAACACTTGCACTCCTGGGTGTTCGATACCGCTTTCGGCCACAAGATGATGGGCAAGGAAGGCGGGTCGCAAGGCCTGGACAACGACTATCTCGTACGCGGTGACGACGGAATCGGCGCAACAATCATGGGCCGCAACATGTTCGGGCCGATTCGCGACGACTGGGACGACAGTGGCTGGCAGGGCTGGTGGGGCGACACCCCGCCTTACGGTCATCCCGTCTTCGTGCTGACGCACTATCCGCGAGACCCACTGCCCATGAAGGGCGGGACCGTCTTCAACTTCGTAGACGATGGGATCCACAGCGCCCTGGAGCAGGCGTTCGATGCGGCAGGCGGCGCCGACGTGCGGCTCGGCGGGGGCGCGTCCGCGATACGGCAATACCTGGACGCAGGACTGGTCGACGAACTGCATCTCGCCATCTCACCCGTGCTGATCGGCGGCGGCGAGCGCTTCTTCGACGGATTGGACTCCGGGTGGCCGCGGGGGTTCGAGGTCTCCGAGTTCGTGCCGTCCGAGACAGTGACCCACGCGGTGCTGCGAAAGATCTGACGCGGTGACCTGCGGGTCATGTGACCGCGACCACGCCAGGCGCGAGGCTAGCCTGGTCTGATGAACCCTTCGACCCTGCAGGCCCGAGTGATCGTCGACGAGATGATCCGCGGTGGCGTCCGGGACGCTGTACTCTGCCCGGGGTCGCGGAACGCGCCGTTCGCATTTGCCCTGCACGCCGCCGATGCCGCCGGTCAGCTGCGGTTGCACGTCCGAGTCGACGAACGGACGGCCGGCTACCTCGCGCTGGGTCTGGCGATCGCGTCCGGGCAGCCCGTCCCCATCGTGATGACCAGCGGCACGGCCGTGGCGAACATGAGCCCGGCCGTGTTCGAGGCCAATTACGCACGTCAACCGCTCATCGTCGTCAGCGCCAATAGGCCCTATGAGTTGCTGGGCTCGGGCGCGAACCAGACCATCGAGCAGTTCGGGATCTTCGGAACCCAGGTGCGCGCAGCGATCAGTCTGGGTCTGGCCGAGCAGAATCTCGACACCAACAGCCAGTGGCGCTCGGGCGTGGGACGTGTCCTGGCCGCGGCGCGCGGCGCCCGGACCGGCAATGCCGGACCCGTCCAGTTCGACATCCCGCTGCGCGAACCGCTGGTGCCCGACGCCGGCATCGCGCCGACCGACGACCTCGGTGAGTACTCAGGGCGGCCCGGGGGAGCGCCCTGGACCGTGACCGCCGTCGGCAAACTCGACGTGCCCGTCGAGATCGACATCACCGAACCGACCGTCGTCGTGTCGGGTCACGGAGCCGGCCATCGGCCTGAGCTCGCCGCGCTGCCGACCGTCGCCGAACCCACCGCCCCGGCGCCGCAGAATCCATTGCACCCCTTGGCATTATCGGCACTTCGGCCGACCCAGGCCATCATCTGCGGTCGCCCGACGCTGCATCGTCAGGTCTCGACGCTGCTCGCCGACCCCGAGGTGAAGGTGTACGCCCTGACGACCGGCCCACGCTGGCCGGACGTCTCGGGCAACGTCCTGGCCACCGGGTCCCGGGCCATCACCAGCGGCGAACCCGACGAGGAGTGGATCAAGAGCTGCGCCGAGGCCCACCAACGCGCGGTGAGTGCCGTGGATGTGGAGCTCGAGCAGTCCGAGCATGTCACCGGACTGCACGTGGCAAAGGTGGTCAGCGCCGCCATGGCGCCCGGCGAGCAGCTCGTGGTCGGGGCGTCCAACCCCATCCGCGACGTCGCGCTCGCCGGTCACGTCGGCGCCGACGTGCGGGTGCTGTCGAACCGCGGGGTCGCGGGGATCGACGGCAACGTCTCCACCGCCATCGGTGCCGCGCTCGCCGCAGGCGTGCGGACCGTCGCACTGATGGGCGACCTCACCTTTGTGCACGACGCGACCGGCCTGTTGATCGGCCCCGCCGAACCGCGCCCACGTCGCCTCACGATCGTCGTCGCGAACGACGATGGCGGCGGCATCTTCGGGTTGCTCGAACAGGGTGATCCGAGATTCGAGGGCAAGGACTACCTCGGCGCCTACGAACGCGTCTTCGGCACGCCGCATCACACCGACCTCGCGGCGGTCTGCGCCGGCTTCGGCACCCCGTATCGGCTGGTCACGCTGGCGGAACTGCCCGCGGTGCTCAACGCCCCGAGTGAGGGGATCGAAGTGATCGAAGTCCGCACCGACCGTTCCCGGCTGCGAGCGTTGCACGCCGCGATCCGCGCCAGGTTGTAGCCGCCCGCCGACCGTGCCGATACCGCTGCCGACTGTGCCGCCACCGCCGCGGACTGGGCCGATATCGTGGCCGACCGTGCCCTTGTGGGCTGTCGCGGGGTCCCGTGCGTCGAGCAGTTGGGGCGGCGATGACCGGTTGACTAAGGTGGCGTCATGTCTCCCACCGTGCTGCGCCGAGTTCAACTCGGCCTGATCTCGCTGGGAGTGGTCATCACCATCATGATGGCGATCATGGTGGCCGGGACCTACCGCAACGACACCCTCATCAACTCGGACGAGGCGACCGCGGTCGCCGAGGTGGTCAGTGCGACCCCGACGAAGGCCACCGTCAGCTTCTCCACCCCGGATGGGATGTTCCACAGCCCCCGCCTGGGCGTGTTCTACCCCGGCAGGCTCGCGGAGGGCCAACGGATCAGCATCGAGTACTCGCGGGCGAATCCCGAACTGGTCCGCGTTGCGGGCCGCAACGCGAGCTTGGCGATCGTGCCTGCGTTGTCGGTCTTGGTGTATTCGTATCTCGTCATCGGCGCACTCATGGTGCTGTTCGCCGAGACGAGCAGGCGACGTTCATCTTCGGTTTCACCAGAGGTCACGGCGACGAAGACCTCCTGACAACTCCACTGCCCACACTGGGCAGCGTGCGAGTGGCAATTGTGTCCGAGAGCTTTCTCCCGAACGTCAATGGCGTCGTCAACTCCGTCCTGCGGGTGGCCGAGCATTTCGACCGAACAGGGCACGAGGCGATCATCGTCGCGCCCGATACGCCGTGGTCGATGCGAAGAACCGGTCGCGAACCGCAAGGCCCGAGTCATGTGACCGGGGCCGACGTGCACTACATCCCGTCGGTGATGGTTCCGAAGGTCAGTTCGTTGCCGGTCGGGGTACCGGCGCCGTCGATGTTCCGTGTGCTCGCCGACTTCCAGCCCGACATCGTCCATCTCGCGTCGCCGTTCGTGGTCGGTGCTGCCGGAGCTGCTGCGGCGCGGAGACTGGACGTTCCTGCGGTCGGGGTGTTCCAGACCGACGTCGCCGGATTCGCCGCCAGCTACGGTATGAAACTCGGCACCCGGGCGGCCTGGGCGTGGACCCGCAAGCTGCACGGTGCGTGCGATCGCACCCTGGCCCCTTCGACGGTTTCCGTCAAAGCGCTTCGCGACCAGGGGATCCCGCGAGTGTTCCAGTGGGGTCGGGGAGTCGATGCCGAACGTTTCCACCCCAGTCGTCGTGACGACGCCCTACGCGGCCGGTGGAGCCCGGACGGCAAGTTGCTCGTCGGCTTCGTGGGTAGGCTCGCGCCGGAGAAACATGTGGAGCGGCTCGCGATCCTGTCGGGGCGCTGTGATGTGCAACTCGTCATCGTCGGTGGCGGGCCCGAGCGCGGACGGCTGGAGCAGTTGATGCCCGACGCCGTCTTCACCGGGGAACTGCGTGGTGTCGACCTCGCTCGTGCCTACGCGAGTCTGGACGTGTTCGTACATGCGGGCGAACACGAGACGTTCTGTCAGGCCGTACAAGAAGCGATGGCCAGCGGGATTCCGGCCATCGGACCCGACGCCGGTGGACCACGGGACCTGATCGGCCACTTCCGGACCGGCTATCTTCTTCCGGTAGAGGACTTTTCAGCGCGTCTGGTCGATGCTGTCGGAACCTTGCAGGACGCCGGGGTCCGCGCTGACTTCGGCTCGGCAGCGCGCCGCTGGGTGCAGGGTCGTACCTGGTCGGCGATCACCGATCAGCTGATCGGGCACTACGACGCGGTACTCGGTCGGGACCTGGTCGCGCGCCGGTCGGCGTAGATAGTTCGCATCGATGCCTGCGACAAACCCACCCCTTCTGGTCAGAACCACGGGGCACAGACCCCTGGGTTTGACTGGAACGGGTGGGTTTGTGGCGACGCGGTAGCGTGGCTCCTATGTCACGTGCATCGCTGGCCAAAGAGCCCGCCGACGTCGCCGCCATGTTCGACGGAGTCGCCGGGCGGTACGACCTGACCAACACGGTGCTCTCTTTCGGCCAGGACCGCGGCTGGCGCACTGCCACCCGCAAAGCGCTGGCGCTGGGCCCCGGAGACGTGGTGCTCGACCTCGCGGCCGGCACCGCAGTCTCCACCGTCGAGTTGGCCCGCTCGGGCGCCGCCTGTGTCGCCGCCGATTTTTCACTGGGGATGCTCAAGGCGGGGTCGAAGCGGCCGGTCCCGAAGGTCGCCGCGGACGCCCTGCATCTTCCGTTCGGCGACGAGACCTTCGACGCCGCCACGATCTCGTTCGGACTGCGCAACGTGGCGGACGTCGACGTCGCGTTTGCTGAGCTGTTCCGGGTACTCAAACCGGGTGGACGAGTGGTGATCTGCGAGTTCTCGACCCCGGTGTTCGAACCGATGCGCGTCGTCTACATGGAGTATCTGATGAAGGCGCTGCCCGCGGTCGCGACGAAGGTGTCGAGCAATCCGGAGGCGTATGTCTACCTTGCCGAGTCGATCCGGGAATGGCCCGATCAGCCCGCACTGGCCCAGCGGATGCGCGATGCCGGTTTCAACGAGGTGCGCTGGCGCAATCTCACCTTCGGCATCACCGCGCTGCACCGAGGTCTCAAGCCCCGGTAGCCCGGAATTGGTGGGTTCTGGCGAACCCCACCTGGGGAAATGCTCGCCAGAACCCACCAAGATCGGGGTCAGGAAAAGGGTGGACGGCTGTCGATTCTCGAGCTGACGATGCCGGCGGTGCGCCAGGCGCGAGCGATCAGATCGGTGTCGTCTTCGGTGATCAGGTTGCCCATCACGCGCACGACCATCGACATCAGGGCGGACGAGCGGATGCCCGGACGGCCGAGCACCGGCACCACCTTCGGGACGGTCAGGACGGCCGCCAGACGTCGCGCCGCAGAGAACGCCAGGGCGTACCGCGCGCGGAGCAGATCCGGCCACAGTGCTGAAAGATCTTTTTCGCCAAGGACTTCCACTGCGAAACGCGCTGTTTCGAGCGCGTAGTCGATGCCCTCGCCGTTGAGGGGGTTGACGCACGCGGCGGCGTCACCGATCAGTACCCAGTTGGCGCCGGCGACGTTGCTGACGGCGCCACCCATCGGCAGGAGCGCGGACGCGATCCGCACCGGCGGACCGCTGAGTTGCCAGCTATCTCGCTGAGAGTTAGTGTAGTGCTCGATGATCGGGCGCAGCGCCATGTGGGCGGGCCGCTTCTCGGTCGCGAGCGCACCGACGCCGATGTTCACCAGTCCCGATTCGGCTCCCAGCGGAAACACCCAGCCGTATCCCGGCAGCAGCGCCCCGGCGCCGTCGCGAAGCTCGAGGTGCGAACCCATCCAGCGGTCATCGCAGCGCCCGGACTCGACGTATGCCCGTGCCGCGACGCCGTATGCGGTGCCCCGATGCCAGGCTCGGCCGAGGGAAGTGCCCAAAGCGGACTTGACCCCGTCCGCGACGATGAGTTTGTCGACCTCGATCTCAGCTGGGCCGCCGGCCGTATTCACCTGCACGGCAGTGACTCTGCCGCCGATGATGGTGGCTCCCACGGCCTTGACGCCCGACACCATCGCAGCGCCGGCGTCGAGAGCGTGGCGTCGGATACGGTCGTCGAGTTCGGTCCGTGCGACCGCGCTGCCGTAGTCGGGGAAGTGGTCGGAGGCCTGCGGCCACCGCACCTGTTGCCTGCGACCCCAGCCCTGCAGGTCAAGCCCCTCGATCCGTGGACCGTTGAAGGCATCACCGAGCCCGAGCGCGTCGAGTTCGGCGATGGCCCGCGGGGTCAGTCCATCGCCGCAGGTCTTGTCGCGAGGAAACACCGCGGCGTCGAGCAGCGTCACCTCGTGACCGGCCTTGGCTGCCGCAGCTGCGGCGGCCGAACCGCCGGGACCTGCACCGACGACCAAGACCTCGGTCCGCGTCGGTAACGGGGTGGGTGCACTCACCCAGTCAGTATCCCGCACCATTAGGCTCGTCCTATGACGGGAGCAGGTCAGGCGTGAAGACGACGTTCGCAGGTCTTGAATTGGAGCCGGAGGCCTTTGCCGCCGATGTGGGTGCGTCGCTCGAGCGTGTCGAGACGTTGCTGCTGGGGGAGCTGTCCTCCGGCGAGGACTTTCTCACCGAAGCGGCCACGCATCTCGCGAAAGCCGGCGGTAAGCGGTTCCGGCCCATCTTCTCCATCCTCTCGGCCCACTTCGGGCCGAATCCCCACGCAGAGGATGTGATCATCTCGGCGACCGTGGTCGAGATGATCCACCTGGCCACGCTCTATCACGACGACGTGATGGACGAGGCCGAACTCCGGCGCGGTGCGGTGAGCGCCAACAGCCGGTGGGGCAACAGCGTGGCGATCCTGTCCGGCGACTTCCTGTTCGCCAGGGCGTCGCGCCTCGTCTCGACCCTCGGGCCGCATGCGGTCCGGATCATCGCCGACACGTTCGCCGAGCTGGTGACCGGCCAGATGCGTGAAACCGTCGGCGCCCAGGGCAAGGCCGATCCCGTCGAGCACTACCTGCGGGTGGTGTGGGAGAAGACCGGATCGCTGATCGCGGCCAGCGGCCGATTCGGGGCGATGTCGTCCGGTGCGGACGCCGAGCAGATCGAACGGCTCTCGCGCCTCGGAGACAACATCGGGACCGCCTTCCAGGTCTCGGACGACCTCATCGACATCACGTCGGTTGCCGGGGATTCCGGCAAGAATCCGGGCACCGATCTACGTGAGGGTGTTCACACCCTCCCAGTGCTCTACGCGCTGGCCGACCCGACCGAGACACGAATCCGCGAATTGGTCCTCAATGCGGATGGCACCAACCGCCCGATCACCGACGACGCCGAGGTCGCCGAGGCTCTGGTGTTGCTGAACGCCTCGGACGGCCTGGTCAGGGCCCGCGCCACCCTGCAGCGCTACGCCGATGCCGCCGACGAGGAACTGGCTCAGCTGCCTGCAGGTCCGGCTCACGATGCGATGACCTCGCTGGTCCGCTACACGATCGACAGGGTCGGCTGAGTCCACCCGCTGCCCGAAGATGTGCTGTTGTGGCGGTGCTCACCTGGGCTTTTGGTCGCCAAAAGGCCCCATGATCGGCAGGCCGGGGAACCCTGGTGAGGCATTCGTTCGTTGCGGCTCCAGTGCAACAGGACAGGAGTGAGACAAATGGGCGGCCATGCCAACGGACTGAAGACAGTTCTTCTACTGGGCTTCATGTCGGCGATCATCGTGGGAATCGGTGCGGCCTTCAGAAGTCCGGCGATTCTGCTGCTCGCCATCGTGCTCGCCGTCGGGTTCAACGCCTACATCTACTTCAACAGCGCCAAGATGGCGCTCAAGGCGATGCACGCGCAACCGGTGACCGAAGTGCAGGCGCCGGCGCTGTACCGCATCGTCCGTGAACTGGCGACGGTAGCCCGCCAGCCCATGCCCGCCCTGTACGTCAGTCCCACCGAGGCACCCAACGCTTTTGCGACCGGTCGCAATCCGAAGAATGCCGCAGTGTGCTGCACTGCGGGCATCTTGCAGATTCTCGACGAACGTGAGTTGAGAGCTGTTCTCGGGCATGAGCTCTCGCACGTCTACAACCGCGACATCCTCATCTCTTCCATTGCAGGTGCGATGGCTGCGGTGATCAGCGGTATCGCCAACTTCGCGTTCTTCTTCGGCGGTAACCGCAACGGTGGTGCCAATCCTGTTGTGTTGCTGCTCATCACCTTCCTCGGGCCGATTGCGGCAACTGTCATCAAGCTCGCGGTGTCGCGGTCACGTGAATATCAGGCAGACGCATCCGGCGCTGAGCTGACCGGTGATCCACTGGCCCTTGCCTCGGCGTTGCGCAAGATCTCCGGTGGCGTACAGGTCGCCCCACTGCCGCCCAACCCCGACCTCGCGGCGCAGTCACATCTGATGATCGCGAACCCATTTCGTGCCGGTGAACGGATGAGCAAGGTCTTCGCCACCCACCCGCCGATGGAAGATCGGATCCGCAGGCTCGAAGAAATGGCGCGCGGCGGGCGGTAAGGCCCACACGGTGCGAGTTTCGGCCCACTCGCCGCGAGTTTCGGCCCACTCGGTGCGGGTTTCGGCACGGTCGGCGGTCGCGGTGGGGATCAGCTGAGGTCGCGGACCACCTCGGCGACCTTCTCGAGCTGGCTGATATCAGAGCTCGTCGGGATCAGGTGGACCTCGTCGGTCCCTATGGCAGCGAATGCCGACAAGGTTTCGGCGAGCTCAGATTTCGAACCCGACCACCCGGTTGTCGGCGCGATCGCGTCGACGAACTCGGACGGTATCCAATTCATGTAACGACGCAGATGGTGATGGATCTGCGCCCTCGCGGGTCCGGCGTCGCCGATCGCGAACCAGAACGACGTCGCCAGATGCGGCGGCTTCTTCCCGGCCTCGGCCCAGGCCGTCGTCGCGACATCGAAGAGTTCACGTTGCTTGGTGGCGTCGAGGTCGAGGGTGGTACCCGCGAGACCCTCGGCCCATGCGGCCGCGCTGCGCAGAGTCTTGGGCCCGATCGTCCCGACGAGTAGCGGCGGTCCGCCCTCCTGAACCGGTGTCGGCCCGACCGGGAGCACAGAATCGGTCTGCCGCTCGCCCGCCCAGACCTGTTTCATCACCGCGACGCGGTCGGCCATCTGCTTCATGGTCTGCGTCTTGGGGTCGGCGCCCACGGACTTATAATCCTCATGTCGGCCGCCGACGCCGATCCCGACCGTGAGCCTGCCCCCGCTGAGCACATCGCCCGTGGCCAGCGCCTTCGCCAGCATCACCGGGTCGTGCAGTTGCGGCACGATCACGGTGGTGACCAGACGCACCCGTTCGGTCCATGCCGCGACCGCGCCGAGCAGCGTCAGGCTGTCGGGGTTGTCGAACGCTATCCGCTCACCCCAGCACAGCGACGAAAACGGTCCGTCGTCGATCACCCTGGCCCAGTCCCTGAGCACGGCGCGGTCGAGGTCCGGTTCCATCACCGGCAACGTCATTCCGATCTGCACGGTGAGTCATTCTGCGTCATCAGCAGGCAGTTGCATCGGGGAATGAGGAAGTCCGAGTAGAGCGGAGGCGCAGATGAAAGAACCTTCATCTCGGCCTCATGGGCGCATCACACCCGGCCGCGAAGGTCTTCCTATGCGAACTTCCGATTCATCGGTCGCGACAGTGTCCCGTCCGCCGTCCGCGTGGGCGACCGACCGGTTTCCCGCGCCGGACCCTTGCCGTGAATCCAGGCCATCCACGCGCCGGCGGATCGCGGCGTGGACGCTGCTCGGCACTTTCGTGGTACTGGCCATCGCCACCGGTACTGCGCGCACAGTGATGCTCCGGGCAGTCGATGACAGGGCGAACAACGTTGTGGCGCAGCAGACAGATCAGTTCCAGGCGTTTGCCACCACCGGCGTCGATCCGTTCACGACACGTCCCTTCGATTCGGTGGAGCGCACGATCGAGGTATATCTCCTCAACCACCCGCCGGGGCCGAATCAGGTGATGTTCGGCGTCGTCGGCGATCGCACGGTCGGGATGGCTCGTGATGGCGCAGCACCGGTCGTGGCCTCCGAGCTACTTCTGCCGATTGTCACCGCCGCCGAAGCCGCCGGCGTCACGCACACGCCGGCAGGCGAGATGCGTTGGACTCGAGTCGGTATCGATGATGTCGCCGGAGGCACCGGCCTGTTCGTGTTCGGTGTGGTCACCGGACCGGAGCGCGACCTGGTCGAGAAGAGGATGTGGGCCTTTGCTGCCGCCGGTATGGGCGGACTCGTGCTGACAACGTCGATCGTCTACCTGGTTTCCGGGCGGTCACGATTACCGGTCACCCACCGGCCCGTCCTGCCGAAAGCACCGCCGCGCATACTCATCAGCGCGATCGTCGCACTCGCCGCATGCATCTACGTGGCCACTGCCGGCCTGTGGGGCGATCTGTCGGTCGACGGCGCACTCACCCTCGTCGTCTTCCTGGTGGCCGTGTGGTTGTGGATCTTCGCCCCGGTCGAGGACACCTACGTCGCGCTCGGCGCCGCGCTCGCCCTGGTGATGCTGGGACCGATCGAGTCCGAGCAGTTCACCCGCACGCTCGGCGACCACGTCATCTGGCTGCTGGTGGGCTCTTTCGTGGTCGCGGCGGCGGTCACGGCGAGCGGACTGTCGGCCAGGGTCGCGGCGCGTGTGCTCTCCGTCGCCCGCACCCCACGGCAATTGGTGCACCTGGTCACGCTCGTGCTGTTGCTCACCACCTTTGCGATACCGGCCACATCCGGCCGCGCGGCGCTGGCGCTCCCGGTGTTCCTCGCCCTGGCGACGGTGCTGCGCCACCGGCCCCAGCTGGTGCTGTGCCTGGCGCTGGTGTTCCCATCGGTGATCCTGTTCTCGGCCATCGGATCGCTGCTCGGGGCGGGTGCACACCTGGTCACCAGCGAGATCGTGCGTAGCGCCACCGGTTCGGGCATCGGCTTCCTGACGTGGATGCTGCTCGGTCTGCCCCTGGCGGTGCTGTGGTCGCACCTGTGCGCCGAGATAGCGCTGCTGCTCTTCACCGACCACACCGAACGCCGTAGTCCGTTGGTCGTGCGGCGCTCCGATCTGCTCGCCGCCGGTGACTGCGGAGCCGGGAAGGAGACGGGCCCGAGGGCGGAGCTCGACCATGACGGGCTGTCACCAGCGCAACGCCGCATGGCCGGCCTGCTCGGTGCCGTCGTGCTGCTGTGGTGCTCCGAACCGCTGCACGGTATCGACCCTGCGATCGTGGCGATGCTCGGCGCGATGGTGGCCGTCGCCCCCGGGGTCGGCGCCACCACCCTCGGTGCCGCGGTGAAGACGATCCCGTGGAACCTGCTGCTGTTCATGGCCGCAACACTGTGCCTCGGTGTCGCGCTGTCGACCAGCGGTGCCGCGCAGTGGGTTGCCGATCAGTTCTTCACACCGATGCAGAGCCTCGCCGGCTCGGCCGGGTGGGTCTTCGTGGTGGCCGTGGTGATCATTTCACTGGCCGCACACCTCTTCGTCCAGTCCCGGTCGGCCCGTTCCGCCGTCCTGATCCCGGTCATCGTCGCCACTGCACCTGCGGTCGGGATCGATCCCACCGCAGCAGCTTTCATCTCCACCGCCGCTGCCGGGTTCTGCATCACCCTGACGAGCTCGGCGAAACCCGTCGCGATGTTCGCGGCGACCGACCAGGTACCCGGCTACGACAGCCGACACCTGCTGCGGCTCTCGGCGGTGCTCGCGCCCGTATCGACAGGACTCCTGCTCGTGTTCGCCCTGTGGATCTGGCCGGCCCTCGGCCTCACACTCCACGCAGCTTGATTCATCCACCCACCACTCCTGGAGGAACCATGTCAGTCCGCATTCCACAACGAATCCTGGTTGCACCCAGCGGCTTCAAAGAAAGCCTGTGCGCGGAGTCGGTCGCGACCGCGATCGCCGCCGGGGTCCGCCGGGCCCTGCCCGGTGTCCGGGTCGACATCGCGCCGATCGCCGACGGCGGTGAGGGCACAGCACGCACCCTGGCCGTTGCCACCCGCGGCGCACTGCGGGAGATGGCGGTCACGGGCCCGACCGGGTCGCCGGTGGAGTCACACTGGGTCCGACTCGGAGGTGCTAGCCGATCGGTGGCTGTCGTCGAGATGGCTGCAGCGGCGGGGTTGTCACTGGTACCCGCCGACCTCCGAGATCCCGGGGCGACCACGACCTACGGAGTCGGGCAGCTCATCGCAGCCGCACTGGACGAGGGCGCGGAGACGATCCTGGTGGGCTGCGGCGACTCGGGCACCTGCGACGGGGGAGCGGGTGCACTGCAGGCGCTGGGAGCGCGGATCCTGGACGTTGACGGAGTCGAGATAGGTCTCGGTGGAAAGGAATTGGCGCGTGCCGCGCGCCTCGACCTGACTGGACTGCATCCCCGCGTCGCCAACACCGAGATCGTCCTCGCCTGCAACCCCCACAACGTGCTGACCGGCCCGCAGGGTGTGGCGCGGGTGTTCGGGCCCCAGAAGGGGGCATCTGTAGACCAGGTCGAAGAACTCGCTGCGGCGCTGGACAATTGGGTGACGATACTCGAGCGCGACGGCGTCGGGAAAGGTGATCTGCGCAGAGGGCCGGGCAGCGGCGCCTCCGGGGGACTCGGCGCCGGGCTCGCAGGCGGGCTCGGCGCGGTCCTGCGATCGCGCTTCGAGGCGCTGCTCGACTCCGGGCTCTCGGGCATCGACCTCGACCGCCGCATCCGTAAGGCCGACCTCGTGATCACCGCCGAGGGTTCGATCGACTTCCAGACCCCGCACGGCAAGGTGCCCGCCGAGGTCGCCCGCCGGGCCACTCGGTACGGCGTCCCCGTCGTCGCGTTGGCCGGGTCACTCGGACGGGGGGCGCCCGCCGTCCACGACGTGGGCATCGCCGCGATCGCGTCCATCCTGACCGTCCCGATGCCGCTGTCCGAAGCGGTGGCGAACGGGGAGGAACTGCTCGTGGCGGCCGCCGAACGCATGATGCGGATGATCCTGCTCGGCGGCACCATCGCGGCGCGGACCGGCAGCAAGAAGCGGAACAAGGCGTCGTGAACCCGCCGAATTCCGCCCCCTGCCGGGCGTCCGGGGGCAACGCGCCCTCGGTGGTTGGCGTAGGGGCCGAATCTGGTGTGGAAATCTACTGCTAGCGGTAGTTGACGAACTGCAAGGCGATCTCGAAGTCCTTGTTCTTGAGCAAGGCGATCACTTCTTGCAGGTCGTCACGCTTCTTGCTCGACACCCGGAGCTCCTCGCCCTGGATCTGCGCTTTGACACCCTTGGGGCCCTCGTCGCGGATGGCCTTGGTGATCTTCTTCGCCTTCTCGGAATCGATGCCCTGCACCAGGGTGCCGGTCACCTTGTAGGTCTTCCCGGACCCGATGACCTCGCCGGCGTCGAACGCCTTCAGGGAGATGTCGCGGCGGATGAGCTTTTCCTTGAACACCTCGAGTCCGGCCTGAGCGCGTTCCTCGGCGTCCGAGGTGATCACGATGTTCTCTTCACCGGACCATTCGATCTTGGTGTTGGTGCCACGGAAGTCGTAGCGCTGCGACAGCTCTTTGGCCGCCTGATTGAGAGCGTTGTCGACCTCTTGCCGATCGAGCTTGCTGACCACGTCGAACGATGAATCTGCCATAACGGTCAAGCGTAGCCGCGCCTGTGCTCCCGCTCGCGCAGCATGGGGCCAAAACGTCAAAAGAGGGCCCGCTGTACTGGGCATTTGTGTTCTTGGGCCCTGCCCGATGTAATGTTTCCCGCGTTGCTTTCCGCCGGTCCAAAAGACTGCGGGAGGCAGCTTGCCAGGTTGCCCGAGCGGCCAAAGGGAGCGGACTGTAAATCCGCCGCGCAAGCTACATAGGTTCGAATCCTATACCTGGCACAGCACCAAAGACTCAGGCCTCGAGCTGGCGCAACCAGCCCGGGGTCGTTTGGTGCGAGGAGGATGAGAGAGCACACGATTTGGCACGCGCCAGCGCCGCTGTGTAATCTCGTTAAGGCCCTTCGCGAGGGCGCCGGAGACGGTGCCGACGTGAGAGGCGAACGCCCCCTTAGCTCAGTCGGTAGAGCGTTTCCATGGTAAGGAAAAGGTCGACGGTTCGATTCCGTCAGGGGGCTCGCTGGACTCAGATCTCGACCAATGCGCTGCCGGCAACGGCGCGCAGCGATCGAGGTCCGGGCCATGGCGGTGTAGCTCAGTTGGTTAGAGCGAACGACTCATAATCGTTAGGTCGCCGGTTCGAGTCCGGCCATCGCTACGATGCACACGACGTGCCGCTAACGGCGACACACCAGACGTGACGTCCCTCGGGGGCCGTCGCACCACACGATCCACCTGAAAGGCATTCCCGTGGCCTCCTCAACAGACGTGCGCCCCAAGGTCACCTTGGCCTGCGAGGTTTGCAAACACCGCAACTACATCACCAAGAAGAACCGTCGCAACGATCCCGATCGCCTCGAGATCAAGAAGTTCTGCCCGAACTGCGGCAAGCACCAGAACCACAAGGAATCGCGCTAGACCGCTACAGGCGGTCAGCTGACTGCCTGACATGACCGGGGACGCGTAAGTGTGCCCGGTCTTTGGTCTTTTCTGCGCACCCGGCAATGCCCAGCCGGTGAGGCGATAGTCGAAAGATGAGGGGTCGGCGAATGACGAATGCGAGCGAGAGCAAAGTGGCCGAGCCAGTCGAGGCCCCGCAGGAGGGCCCGAAGCTGACTCCCGAAGAGATCGCGGCCCACACCCAGAAAATGGTGGGCTTCAAGTACACCGTCGACGACTACTACGAGGTCGCCCGCGAGAAGGTGCGCGAGCACGCCCGAGCAGTCCAGGACACCAACCCGGTGCACTGGAACGAAGCCAAGGCGCGCGAGATGGGTCACGACACCCTCGTCGCAGCACCGACCTTTGTCTCCGTTCTCGGCATCATCGCCCAGCGGCGTCTGTTCGAAGACGTGCTCACCGGCTACGACCTCTGGCAGATCATGCAGAGCGATCAGCGGCTCGTCTTCCATCAGCCGATCAAGGTCGGCGACCAACTGATCTGCGACGTCTCGCTCGATTCGTTCCGGCAGATGTCCGGCACCGACCTGATGGTCACCAAGAACGTCATCTGGAACCAGCGCAACGAGCCGGTGATGACCACCTGGACATCTCTCGCGGCGCGGGCTGCGATCGAGGTCGATCCCGAACTGGTCGACAAAATCGAACACGTGATGATGCAGGAGCCGGGCGGCATCGACCCCGGCAAGACCGTCACCGGGCCCTTCGCGCGTTACGACGACCCCGACCCCGAGGTCGCCCCGCTACCGTACGGTGCGATCAATTTCGACGAGCTCACCGTCGGCCAGGAGATCCCGGCTCGCACGTTCAAGCTCACCCGCGGCAACCTCATCAATTACGCCGGCGTGGCGGGCGACCCCAACCCCATCCACTACAGCGACGAGGTCGCCAAGGTGGCCGGGTTGCAGGACGTCGTCGCGCACGGCATGCAGACGATGGGCCTCGGCGCCAGCTTCATCGGCGAGTTCATCGGTGACCCCGCTGCGATTCACGAGTACAACGTGCGGTTCACCAGTCCCGTGTACGTGCCGGCCGGTGATTCCGCGGCCGTGGACTTCACGGGCAAGGTCAAGTCGCTCGACCCGCAGACCCGGCGTGGCCAGCTGTCGATCGTGGCCAAACAGGGTGATCGCAAAATCTTCGGGCGAGCACTCGCCGGCGTGCAGTTCAACTGATCATGTGCGTCTTCGGAGCTGGTTGGAGTTCCACCCCTCCGGTGACGTACACTCGAATAGTCGTCAGCTCTATTTCAACTTGCGCGCTGCCCTAAGGGTGGCGCGTTGGTTTTGTGTAGTGCAGACGCCGGGTCGACGGAGCCCCGGTGACCACCTCGGTGGTCGTCGGCGAAGTCGGCCCAAAGGGGCGTAGCTCAACTGGCAGAGCAGCGGTCTCCAAAACCGCAGGTTGCAGGTTCAAGTCCTGTCGCCCCTGCCCTTGATCGTGTGAAAGCACCTCAGGGCACCCGATGTCAGCTGCCGGGCAGAAGGACCAGCTGGTCCACTGCAGGCATCCGACTTCAGCCACGAGAGGAACAAGTTGAGCAAGCGCGACCGTGCCGAACGCGCCAAGAACGCGGCTGAGTCGACCGACGAGGTCGAGCTCGACAGCTCTGTGGACTCCGAAGCGGACTCGGCGGACGAGACCGGCAGCGGCGACACCGCCACCGTGGCCCGTCCGAGCGGCAAGCGCTCGCCCCGTGGCAAGCGTCCGAATCTCGCCAAAGGCGACGACGGCGACGACGACGCGGGGTCGACAGTTGCCACCAAAGAAAAAGCCAAAGACAAGAAAACCGACGGTAAGCGCAAGCGCGTCAAGCCTGAGGACAGCCGCAACCCGTTCATCAAGTTGTGGGTGTTCCTCACGCAGGTTGTCAGCGAGCTCAAGAAGGTCATCTGGCCGACTCGCAAGCAACTGATCCAGTACACGATCATCGTGCTGATCTTCGTGATCGTCATGGTCGCGTTCATCTCCGCACTGGATCTGGCGTTCGCAAAGGCCGTTTTGTGGCTGTTCGGGTGACCAACCCGTTCGGCTGCTTCGAGGAAAGGGAGCGTGGGCTGCAGTGAGCACCCCCGAGAACGACGCTGTAAACAGCGAGACAGAGACCGACGTCATCGACGAGACAGTCGGTGATTCGGAGGCTGTCGACAGTGCCGTCTCCGATTCCGAAGACTCCGATGTGGATGTGACCGGCGAAGCCGAAATCGCCGCGCAAGCCACCGAGGACGCCTCCGACGAGGACACCTCTGGCGAGGACCCCTCCGACGAGAACGCAGTGGATGCGGTCGTCGAGCCCGAGGAAGAAGAAGATCCGGTCGAGGCGCTGCGCAAGTCTCTCAAGAAGGCTGCCGGCGACTGGTACGTGATCCACTCCTACGCCGGGTACGAGAACAAGGTGAAGGCCAACCTCGAGACCCGCGTGCAGAACCTCGATGTCGGTGACTACATCTTCCAGGTCGAGGTTCCGATCGAAGAGGTCACCGAGATCAAGAACGGGCAGCAGAAGAAGGTCAACCGCAAGGTCCTTCCCGGCTACATCCTCGTTCGCATGGAGCTCAACGACGAGTCGTGGGGCGCGGTGCGCAACACCCCCGGCGTCACCGGTTTCGTGGGACTGACCTCGCGTCCGTCGCCGTTGTCCATGGATGACGTCCTCAAGTTCCTCCTGCCGCGCGTCGAGCCGAAGAAGGCCCCGGGCAAGTCCGGTTCCGATGGAGGCGCCGATCTGGCCGCCGCAACGGCACCGACCATCGAGGTCGACTTCTCGGTCGGCGAATCGGTCACCGTCATGGACGGCCCGTTCGCGACGTTGCCCGCCTCGATCAGCGAGGTCAACGCCGAGCAGCGCAAGGTGAAGGTGCTCGTCTCGATCTTCGGTCGTGAGACCCCGGTCGAGCTCGCCTTCAACCAGGTCGAAAAGATCTAGTCGAGAAGATCTAACAGATTTTCGCGTCTCCAGCGGGCGCGAAACCGGGCTGAGTCGAGATTTTCAGCCCAAACGCAATCAATCAGAAACAGGGAAAAGGATGCCCCCCAAGAAGAAGAAGAAGATCTCCGGGATCATCAAGCTCCAGATCCAGGCAGGCGCCGCGAACCCGGCACCGCCCGTGGGTCCGGCACTTGGTCAGCACGGCGTGAACATCATGGAGTTCTGCAAGGCGTACAACGCTGCGACAGAAAGCCAGCGCGGCAATGTCGTGCCGGTCGAGATCTTCGTCTACGAAGATCGCTCCTTCGATTTCAAGCTGAAGACCCCGCCTGCGGCAAAGCTGCTGCTCAAGGCTGCTGGTCTGCAGAAGGGTTCGGGAGAGCCGCACAAGACCAAGGTCGGCAAGGTCACCATGGATCAGGTCCGTGAGATCGCCAAGACCAAGCAGGAAGACCTCAACGCCAACGACGTTGACCAGGCCGCCAAGATCATCGCCGGAACTGCCCGCTCCATGGGCATCACGGTCGAGGCTTGAGCCACTTCCTCACCGAAATAGTGGGAGGGCCGGCTCGGTCCGCACCACCAACCCGTACGAGCTGCGGAGAAAGAAAGAGCCAACATGAGCAAAACCAGTAAGGCATACAAGGCCGCTGCTGAGAAGGTCGACAAGTCGAAGCTTTACAGCCCGCTGGAGGCTGTGAACCTTGCCAAGGAGACCTCGTCCACGAAGACCGACGCGACCGTCGAGGTCGCTGTCCGTCTCGGCGTCGATCCCCGTAAGGCCGACCAGATGGTGCGCGGCACCGTCAACCTGCCCCACGGCACCGGTAAGACCGCCCGCGTCATCGTGTTCGCGGCCGGCGACAAGGCCAACGAGGCCGTCGCAGCCGGAGCCGACGAAGTGGGCGCCGAAGATCTGATCGAGCGGATCCAGGGCGGGTGGCTCGACTTCGACGCCGCCATCGCCACCCCCGATCAGATGGCCAAGGTCGGCCGCATCGCCCGCGTCCTCGGACCGCGTGGCCTGATGCCGAACCCGAAGACGGGCACCGTCACCACCGACGTGACCAAGGCCGTCAACGAGATCAAGGGCGGAAAGATCAACTTCCGCGTCGACAAGGCAGCGAACCTGCACTTCGTCATCGGCAAGGCGTCGTTCGACCAGAAGCAGCTCGTCGAGAACTACGGCGCAGCCGTGGACGAGATCCTGCGTGCGAAGCCGTCGGCGGCCAAGGGTCGGTACCTCAAGAAGGTCACCGTCTCCACCACCACCGGACCGGGCATCCCGGTGGACCCGGCGATCAACCGCAATTACCTCGAAGAGGACTGATCTTCCTCTGCTAGACCCACAAAGCCGGGACTCCCTGATGGGGGTCCCGGCTTTTGTGTGTTGGGCCGTTCTCAGTGAGATAGTTCGATGCCTACCTCGTAGCGCGGCCCACGCACATGTCTTGGCTCGCCGGCACTTGGCTCATCCTCGTCTGAACAACGTGAGGCTCATGCCGGGCCTCATCCAAACTTGTCCCGGCGGCATCGCACCCCTGAAAACCGGCAAATACAAAGGGTCCGAGGGAGATACTCCCTCGGACCCTAGCTATTTCCCGGTTTTCAGGGCGAAAGTCAGACCTTCGCGGTCTTCATCGCTTCTGCGGTGAGTTCGAGGGACCTGAGCCGGCCCTCGGCGGTCACCGACTGATGAGCGACGATGACCTCATCGGCCTGGGCCAGCTCGGCGAAGTCGTCGAGGAACTCACGCACATCAGCGCCGGTACCGACGCCGGTGTACTTCATCATGTTGGCGATGCCCCGGCCCTCGCGGGTGGTGAGGAATGCGTCGATCTCCTCGTCGCTGTAGTGCGGGCTCGACGGTCCCCGGGAGATCAGCATGCGCACGCGAATACGGCGCAAGGCCTCGAAGTCGCGGGCAGCAGCGTCTGGGTCGTCGGCAGCGACCGCATTCGCACCGGCGATCACGTAGGGCTCGGACAGCTGACGAGATGGCTTGAAGTCTCGGCGATACAGTGTGACCGCTTGCTGCAGAGCGTCAGGGGAGAAGTGCGACGCGAACGCGTAGGGCAGGCCCAGAGCAGCAGCGAGCTGCGCACCGAAAAGTGACGATCCGAGAATGTAGAGCGGGACATCGGTGCCGGCACCTGGGATGGCCTTGATACCGGGGATCCGGGACTCGTCGCGCAGGTACCCCTGCAGTTCGAGGACGTCTTGGGGAAAGCTGTCGGCCGAGCTGTGGTCACGGCGCAGCGCGCGCATCGTTGCCTGATCGCTGCCCGGCGCGCGCCCGAGTCCGAGGTCGATGCGACCCGGATGCAGGGTTTCCAGCGTGCCGAACTGCTCGGCGATGGTCAGCGGCGCGTGGTTCGGGAGCATGATTCCGCCGGCGCCGAGCCGAATGGTCTCGGTGTGAGCAGCGATGTGCGCGATGAGCACACTCGTCGCCGACGAGGCGATGGACTCCATGTTGTGGTGCTCGGCGTACCAGACGCGCTTGTAGCCGTGCCGTTCCGCCGCGCGCGCCAGTTCCACGCTTGCAGCGAAGCTCTCCCGGGCGTCGTGTCCGGGAGATATGGGGGCTAGGTCGAGAATGGACAGGGTAGGTGACATACCTGGGGCCTTCTTAATCCGCGAATACGTTGAACAAGATGTACCCCTGTAGCAACGTCGCGGCGGCCGAGTACCTTCCCGGCCGACGGGTCAGGGCCGTGCGATCTCGATGACCTTGCCCGGCAGACCCCATTCCGTGCGACCGAGACGGGCCATCGGCGCGAGCTTGGTGAAGTCCGGGTGGCCGTCGGACGCCGCCACCGCGGGGTCGACGGTGATCGCCACGACCTTGCCCATCACGACCTGTGAGTTGCCGACCGGGATGATCTGGAACAGCTCGCACTCGATGGCCACCGGGCTGTCGCGGACCCGCAGGCAGTCGACGACCGTCGCAGGCTCCGACGCGACACCGACGGCCTCGAACTCGTTGACGTCCTCGTCGAATCCGGCGGAGGTCGCGTTGACCTGCGCCGTCATCGGTTCGGTGGCCACATTGATGACGAACTGTTTCGTGGCCGCGGCGTTGTCTGCGCTGTGCTTACCGCCGACCGCTGTGAATTGCACGATCACCGGATCCGTGGAGCTCACCGAGAAGAAACTGAAGGGCGCGAGATTGTCCACGCCGTCGGCGCTGCGCGAAGACACCCAGGCGATGGGCCGCGGCACGACGGACGCGGTGATCAGCTTGTAGAAATCCCGTGTCGACGTGTTGCTGCTGTCGAACAGGATGCGCTCGGCCGCGGCCGAATTCTTGTCTGAGGTCACCGAACCAGCATGGCATGCGCTCGACGCTCAGTCGGTGACTCGGTAGACGGTCTGGACGATGCCCTGTCCCAGGGTCGTCGACCGCTGCAGTTCGAGCGACACGTCGTGGTCGATCGATCCGAACAGTGGCAGACCCGAGCCGAGGATGACCGGGATGGTGGTGATGGTGAGCTCGGTGATGAGCCCGCGCTGCAGAAAGCTCGTGATCAAGCGGCCACCGTCGGCGTACAAGCGATGAATGTTCTCGGCCGCCGCGGCGTCGAGCAGTTCGTCGATCGAGCGGTGGACGGTGACGCGATCGTCGACGTCGGGATCGAGCTGGGTACTCAGCACCATCACGCGTTGGCCGGTGTAGGGCCAGTCGTCGAATGTGGTCCCGATCTCGTAGGTGTTGCGTCCCATGGCGATCGCACCGGTGGTCGCTATGAAGTCGTCGTATCCGGTCTCACCGATGTCCTCGCTGCGGCTCAGCAGCCATTCGATGTCGCCGTCGGTGCGAGCGATGTAGCCGTCGAGGCTGGTGGCGATGAAGACGGCGCCGGTGACGGTGGGCACAGGGGTGGCAGTCATGGAGTTCCTCGTTTCCAGGTGGTGGTGAGTCGGTCGAATTCGTCGTCGAGAATCTTGGTGAGTGAGCCGTCCGGCGCCACGGTCCACGCCAGGAATGTGCCCTCCAGCAGGGCGAACAGGGTGCGGGCGGCCGCCGTCGCCTCGAGCGTCCGGGGAAGTTCACCCGCGTCGATCACGCGGCTGATCGCGCCCGCCAGTTGCTGCCGTTTGCGCTCCCAGCCCAGTGCCAACAGTCGGGTGAGTTCGGGGTCGCCGAGGTCCATCGCGAGCGAGGACACATGGCCCGCGGCATGCTCGATCTGATCGCTGTCGGCGTAGGAACCCACCGACAGCCGTCGAAGTGCGTCGAGCGCACTTTCGCGGGCGTCCACAGGTGGGTCGACCTCGATGGAGTCGACCCAGCGCTGCGACGACGCGATGAGCACAGCCCGCTTCGAGCCGAACCGCTTCACCAGGGTCGGCGCGGACACTCCGGCCTCCTGAGCTGCGAGTTCGAGGGTGAACCGCGCGGAACCGACCCGTGCCAGTACGGCGTCGGCGGCGTCGAGCAGCTGCTCGTCGGTGTGAAGTCGGGGGCGAACCATGTAGTTAGTAAACCAGAATTGCCTAACTCCGCCAAGACGGAGTTCGTCCACAGATCGGGTGCTGTCCACAGGCAAGGCCGGTCGTGCAATGGCGACGTCGGTCCGGGCGCCTAGGGTTGAGCTCGTGCGAGACGACAAACTCCTGACCCGTATCTCCGGGTTGTTGCGGCAGGCCGAAGGCACCGACAACGAACACGAGGCCCAGGCATTCATGCAGGCGGCGCAGCGGCTTGCCACCGCGGCGTCGATCGACCTGGCTGTGGCCCGGTCCCACGCCGGCGGCAACCGGCGGGTGACGCCCGAGCAGCGCAACATCGCGATCGGTACCGCAGGCAAACGTGGGCTGCGCACCTATGTCCAGCTGTTCGTCGCGATCGCCCGCGCCAACGACATCACTTGCGACGTCGCCAGCAACTCGACCTTCGTCTACGCCTACGGATTTCCCGGCGACATCGACACCTGCGAGGCGCTCTACGGATCGCTGGTCGTGCAGATGGTCGCCGCCAGCGACGCATACCTGAAGTCGGGTGCGTACAAGAGCGAGACGTCTGCGCGGGTGGTCACCGAGCGGCGGGGCTGGGTGTCGCGGCGGGTCGTGGAAGAGAAGCAGCTCTCGCCGATCACCGCCCGGCTCAACTTCCAGTCGGCGTTCGCCGAGCGCATCGGCAAGCGGCTCGTGCAGGCGCGTGACGAAGCGCGGGCGCAGGCCGTCGCGAACGACGGCGGACAGTCCGACTCGGGCACCGCACTCGTGCTGCGCAACAAAGAGATCGAGGTCCGGGATTTCCACCAGGAGACCTCGACGGCCCGTGGTACCTGGCAGTCGCAGAGCGCGTCGGCGGGTTACTCGGAGGGCGCTCGCCGTGCGGGGGACAGGGCGGGTCGTCGAGCGCGTCTGGGCGATGACGTGCAGCTCGACGGAACCCGCGGGGCACTGGAGGCGTGATCGGGCGCCGATGACGGAACGCGACAGCCAGCGGTCGGCGCTCTACGCGGCGGAACGGCTGGTGCACAACGTATTCGAACGGGCAAGTGCGGGCTCGGGTGCGCTGACCATTGCCGGTACGTCGATGACCCTGCCGCCGGAGGCGAGGTTCGGATCGGTGGATTCGGTGCGTACGTACGTCGATCGCGTGCTGGCGATGACAACGGTCGCGGCACAGTTCCCGCGGGCGCAGGTGCCGGTCACCGTCCGAACCCGGCGCGGGCAACGCCAGGCCCATTACGAATACAACCCTGCCGGTGGTGCCGGCGTGATCGCGGTCCCCGTCGCCGACGACCGCTGGGCCATGCGTGAGCTGGTCGTCCTGCACGAGTTGGCCCATCACCTGAGCCCGGGTTCGGCAACAGACAAACACGGTCCGCTGTTCGCGGGCACGCTCATCGACCTCGTCGGGCTGGTACTGGGCCCCGAAGCCGCCCTGGTCTACCGGATCACGTTCGGCGACAGCGGCATAGGAGTGGCATGACGGCGGGCACAAATGCACACTGTTCAGTCATTTGCACACGTTCAAACGTGTGCAATTGGTTGAAGCGTGTGCATTTGCGCGCTACATCCCCTGGAAGGTCAAGTAGCTCTGGTGGTAGGGGTCGAGGACGAGTTTCTGGGACCGCCAGCCCGACTTGATCAGGTCAGGGACCACGGCGAGGAAGCGTGGCATGCTCGCGGCGTAGATGTTGATGCGAAGTCGATGTCCCTCTTCGATGATCGCGTCGGTGGGGACCAGGTCGATGTCGAGATCGACGGGGGAGTGGGGCGTCACCTTCAGCTTGCGCTTCTTGCTCAGCGGATGGTGAGCCACCAGCAGTGAACCGTCTTCGGCGTACTCGCAGAGTTCAGGATCCAGGGATCTGTTCGAGGCCGTCAGCGACCCGTTGGTCAGGACGGTCGACGTTCCGTCGGGTGCGACATCGTTGAGCGTGACGGCCCACAGTGCTTCATGACCCCCGCACATGGTGCGCAGATGCAGATTCATCGAGCCCGAGACCTGCATCGGCTCGGACATCGGTGCGGACGTGAAGGTCAGTGCGCCCACCTCTTGGAACTTCGCCTTGGTGGTGAACGAGCCGCCCAAGAACATGGTCGCGCCAGCGGTCACCTGCGTCATGTCGCGGGACAGGAATCCACGGGCATCGGCGCGCAGTTTGAGTTCGCTCGCCGTGGAGTTGACGCTCGCACTCAGGCTGCCGTCGTGCTTGCTGTGCTTGGCGGTGTCCGATGACGCCGCCGACAGATAGAGCCGCTGTACGCGGGAGTTCTTGCGAGGGAACGACTCTCCCGACGTCCAAGAGCCGCCCTGCTGCTGCAGGGTCACCGGGCCGTACTCGTCGACGCCGTTGTCGAGGCCCTTGAGCCACTTGTCGAACCAGGCGCGCTCGAGCACATCCACGCGCGGCGGGGCGATCCGCTTGCCGAATCCACGGCCGGCATCGAGGTGGTAGCCGTCGGCCATGACGAGCTGTTTCTGTCCCGGCTGCAGATTCAGTTGGTTGTAGATGCGAGTGGCGCTGCGGCCGAACAGGTCATGCCAGCCGCCGAACACGAACGTGGGCGCGGTGATCATGTCGATCTTCGGGTCACGCTCGTCGAAGTAGGGGTCGTCGTAGATACGGGGATCGCGGCCGGTGAGGAAACCCCAGGCGAGCGAACCGATTTCGGTGGCCGGCGACGCGACCCGATCCTTCAGCCACCGGACGCCGTTGGTACTGAGGGCGTCGCCGATGGCGGCAGACGGATTGGGCAGCCATTTGAGCAGATTCACCCCGGCCAGCCAGATCGGGATGAAGGCAGAGGGGGCGCCGCCGGTGATGTAGATGTCGCGGACGATGTCTTCGCATCCCTCGACCGCGAATACGGCCTTGAGGTGCGGCGAACCGTTGCCTGCGGCCTGCAGGGAGTTGATCGCCGAGTACGACCACCCGGCCATGCCGATG
The DNA here is from genome assembly GCF_003217475.1 of Williamsia limnetica. Taxonomy (GTDB): domain Bacteria; phylum Actinomycetota; class Actinomycetes; order Mycobacteriales; family Mycobacteriaceae; genus Williamsia; species Williamsia limnetica. Next base: position 444,435 of record NZ_QJSP01000002.1, read on the forward strand.
TTGCCGTTGCACCAGGTCTGGTCTGCTGCCCAGTCGATGACCTCGATCGAATCGCGCTGTTCGCGCTCACCGAGGATCTGCCATCGACCGTGCGAGGCGCCGGTTCCGCGAACGTCGACGACCAACTGGACGTATCCGCTCTGGACGAGCTTGCGGTTGATGCCGAAGACATCGAGTGTGCCGCCCGATATCGGGGGTAACGGGAGGTGGTGGGTGGTCTGGTCGATGAGGTCGAGGACGGCACGGTTGTAGGGATTGATCGTCACCACCGCCGGCATCGGCGACTGGACGATCTGCCCCGAGGCATCGACGGGCCGGACCAGTGTTGCGCGCAGCCGTACCCCGTCGCTCATCGTCAGATGCAGAGAACGATCGATCGAGACCTTGGGGAACTCGGGGCGGCCGTCCACCTGTTCGCGCCACCACAAGGCGTTCGCGCCGCCGGTGGGATCTCCGAGGGGAAGTGTCGGGGTGCTCCGCACCGCGGGAGCTGTGCTGGTGCCCTCATAAGGGTTGAGCTGGTAGACCATGGCACTACCTCTCCGCTGGAGGAATGGGCCACGCCAAGGGCTGACCACCCGGGTGATCCGAGTAGTCGCAGGTCGCGGCAACACTCCGTCGTGTTGCTGCCAGTGCTGTTGGTGCTACTAGTGGTTCGTGACCGACCTCACACTGGACTGGTTCAGTTCAACGTACCCGAGCGGGTGCTCGGTCGCGAGCTTCCCCGGCGTTCCGCCGTCGCACCTTGATGAGGACGTGGCTGATTTGTAACCCGAGGGCCCCTGCCGGTACTGTTGGTGCTTGGTGTTCGCAGGTCATGTGCCCGCGGATGTCAGTTCAACCAGAGACCGTTGGTCACCGGGGCGCGATTATCGCGAGCCGGCCGAAGGCCCGACATTTTTCGTCGGCGACCCACGCAGGGAGAACGAGGAATCACCGCCTCAGTGCATTTGTCATTGAAGCTCGTGTGCGCCCCGTGCCCTGTGCCGGGGCGTTTGTCGTTGGTGGGGGTCAGCGGCCGTTCACGAGACTCGCGCTCCTACGTGCCAACCGACACGTCATGAGAGGAGGCGAAGTATGGCAAATAGTGAAAAGGTCACCGCGGTTGCGGAGATCACCGAGCAGTTCAAGGGAGCCACTGCAGCAGTCGTCACGGAATACCGTGGTCTGACCGTCAAGCAGATCTCGGATCTGCGTCGCTCACTGGGCGAAGGTGCTGTTTACTCCGTCGCCAAGAACACCCTGGTCAAGCGCGCTGCTGCTGATGCGGGCGTGGCCGGTCTGGACGAGCTGTTCACTGGTCCCACCGCAATTGCCTTCATCGAAGGTGAACCCGTTGTGGCGGCCAAGGCGATCAAGAACTTCGCCAAGGACAACAAGGCACTCATCATCAAGGGTGGATTCATGGACGGCCGCGCGCTGTCTGTGGAAGAGGTCAATCAGATCGCCGACCTCGAAACCCGTGAGGTGCTCCTTGCAAAGCTCGCCGGTGCCATGAAGGGCAACTTGGCAAAGGCTGCGGGACTGTTCAACCAGCCCGCTTCCCAGGTCGCACGTCTTGCGGCCGCGTTGCAAGAGAAGAAAGCTGCCACCGGCGGCGAAGAAGCCGCGGTCGCACCCGCAGAAGCGGCCGAATAAAACCCCAACACCTCCATGGCCCGCTCTCCTTGCGGCCGAGGAAAGAACGAAAGGATTGCCCACATGGCAAAGCTCTCCGCTGACGAGCTCATCGATCAGTTCAAGGAATTGACCCTGCTGGAACTCAGCGACTTCGTGAAGAAGTTCGAAGATGTCTTCGAGGTCACCGCTGCTGCTCCCGTCGCTGTCGCCGCTGCCGGTGCACCGGCCGCTGCTGAAGCCGCTGTTGAGCAGGACGAGTTCGACGTCGTGCTCGAGTCGGCCGGCGACAAGAAGATCCAGGTCATCAAGGTCGTCCGCGAGGTCGTCTCCGGACTGGGTCTGAAGGAAGCCAAGGATCTCGTCGAGTCCGCTCCCAAGGCGATCCTCGAGAAGATCGACAAGGATGCCGCCGAGGCAGCCAAGACCAAGCTCGAAGAGGCCGGCGCCAAGGTTTCGGTCAAGTAGCTTGCGGATTGCCTTTGTGGCGGTCAAGTAGCCGATTTCTTCGCTTCACCTCACGATGGCCCGCAGCGTTTGCTGCGGGCCATCGTGCTGTCCGGGGGCTCTATATATAGGCGCACTGGACGCCACTGTCATGGGCTCGCTCGGCGGCTCAGTTGCACCAGAGGTTACCGGCTAGTAGGTTTCTGTACCGATCGAGATCAGGACGCGAAAAAAACTTTTGGGCATAACGTAAGTTACTCCCGAGTAACCGCGCATCTGGGTCTACCAGCAACAACCCGTACGGCTCGCCCGACACAGTGCGACCTCGGGAGACGCGGGAACCTGAGAAACAATGACGGGACGTATATTCGTCACGTCAAGTGGGTTAGAGTGAGCCGAACCACAGGCTCCGCACGGGGGCGGACTTCGTTTTGGAGGGACATTTCAGTGGGTGTTGAGGTCAGTGTTGAGGGGCTTACGAAGTCGTTCGGTTCGCAGAACATCTGGCGGGATGTCTCGCTGACGCTGCCGATGGGTGAGGTGAGTGTGTTGCTGGGCCCGTCGGGTACGGGTAAGTCGGTGTTCCTCAAGTCGTTGATCGGTCTGCTGCATCCGGAGCAGGGGTCGGTGATCGTCGACGGCACCGACATCACGAAGTGTTCGTCGCGTGAGCTGTATGAGATCCGCAAGCTGTTCGGTGTGCTGTTCCAGGACGGTGCGTTGTTCGGGTCGATGAGTTTGTTCGACAACATCGCTTTCCCGCTTCGTGAGCACACGAAGAAGAAGGAAGACGAGATCCGTCAGAACGTGATGGACAAGATCGAGTTGGTGGGTTTGACCGGTGCGGAGAACAAGCTCCCCGGTGAGATCTCCGGTGGTATGCGCAAGCGCGCCGGACTGGCCCGCGCCCTGGTGTTGGATCCGCAGATCATTCTGTGCGACGAGCCGGACTCCGGTCTGGACCCGGTCCGTACCGCCTATCTGTCGCAGCTGTTGATCGACATCAACGCCCAGATCGATGCCACGATCCTGATCGTGACCCACAACATCCAGGTCGCTCGTACGGTCCCGGACAACATCGGGATGCTCTTCCGTAAGGAACTGGTGATGTTCGGCCCGCGTGAGGTGTTGTTGACCTCCGATGAGCCGGTGGTGGAGCAGTTCTTGAATGGTCGTCGTATCGGTCCGATCGGTATGTCGGAGGAGAAGGACGACGCGCAGCAGAAGCGTGAGCAGGAGATGGTCGATGCCGGGCACTCCGATGGTGGTACCGCTGAGGATGTCCGCGGTATTGTGCCGCAGTTGCAGGCGACGCCGGGTCTGCCCGAGCGTAAGGCTGTCGGTCGTCGTCAGGCGCGTGTGCGGGAGATCCTGCACACTCTGCCCGAGCCCGCGCAGCGTGCGATCGAGGAGAGCTTCGAGGTCGAGGACGCCGCGCAGGAGAACCAGCGCGAGGCCTACCGCAAAACCCAACAGCAACCGGTAGGGGTCGGTTCCGGCTCCAACTCCGGCTACGACGAGACTCAGCAGCAGTCTTCCTATCAGGGCTCCGATGCCCAGACCGAACAGTTCCCCGCATATCGCGCCGGTGACAAGGCCCTCTAAATGACAAGTGCCACCACACGTGGCGTCGACAAGGTTTCGAAAGCAGGCTCTGGGGCGTTGTCCCAGACGGGCAACATTGTCCAGCTGTTCGTCGATGTCGCGCGCCAGACCTTCGTGCGTCCGTTTCAATGGCGCGAGTTCATCCAGCAGGCCTGGTTCATCGCCAGTGTGACGATTCTGCCGACCGCGTTGGTCGCGATCCCGTTCGGCGCGATCGTGTCCTTGCAGACCGGTTCGCTGATCCGTCAGCTCGGCGCTGAATCATTCACGGGCGCAGCGAGCGTCCTGGTGGTGATCCAGCAGGGCGCGCCCTTGGTGACGTCACTGCTCGTGGCCGGCGCAGCCGGCTCCGCGGTGACGGCCGACCTCGGGTCCCGGACCATTCGTGAAGAGATCGACGCCATGCAAGTCCTCGGCATCAATCCCGTTCAGCGACTGGTGGTCCCGCGCGTCCTGGCCATGATCTTGGTGGCCGTCCTTCTCTGTGGCCTGGTCTCCGTGGTCGGCATCGGCGGTGGCTACTTCTTCAATGTCATTGTCCAAGGCGGCACCCCGGGTGCCTATCTGGCTTCGTTCAGTGCGCTGGCGCAGTTGCCGGACCTCTACGTGGCCTTGCTCAAAGCTGCTGTCTTCGGTGTGATCGCCGGAGTCGTGGCTGCTTACAAGGGACTTCACCCCGGTGGTGGACCCAAGGGTGTCGGTGACGCGGTCAACCAGGGCGTCGTCATCACCTTCTTGTTGTTGTTCTTTGCGAACTTGATCATCACTGCGGTCTACTTGCAGATCGTTCCGGCCAAGGGTTCATAGGAGAACAAGGGTGACGATCGCCAAAGGCCGAGGGGACATCGGTTATCGCGCAGGCAAGATCGCGCGTGTCCCGCTGCGCGTTCTGGACGGCGCGGGCGACCAGATGTCGTTCTACGGACGCGCCATCGGATGGTCTCCGCGCACCATCCGCCGCTATCCCAAGGAGCTGCTCCGGCTGCTCGCCGAGGTCGCCTTCGGGTCCGGTGGCCTCGCGGTCATCGGCGGCACCATCGGCGTCATGATCCTGATGTCCGGATTCACCGGCGTGGTGGTCGGCCTCCAGGGTGCCAACGCACTCGACCAGCTGGGGTCGCAGGCCCTCACAGGATTCCTTGCTGCCTACGCCAACACCCGTGAGGTCGCGCCGCTCGTCGCCGGCCTCGCGTTGTCGGCGACAGTCGGATGTGGTTTCACGGCCCAGCTCGGCGCCATGCGTATCTCGGAAGAGATCGACGCGCTCGAGACGATGGCCGTGCCGTCGATCCCGTTCTTGGTGACCACCCGCGTGCTCGCCGGTTTCATCGCGGTCATCCCGCTGTACGTGCTCGGCTTGTTGTCGGCCTATTTCGCGTCCCGCCTGATAGCCACGCAATTTACCGGCCAATCCGCCGGTTCGTACGATCACTACTTCAACCTCTTCTTGCCACCGGCAGACGTCTTGTGGTCTTTCGGCAAGGTCATGATCTTCGCGTTCGTGATCATCCTGGTGCACTGCTACTACGGCTACTACGCCACCGGCGGTCCCGCCGGCGTCGGCGTGGCCGTCGGGCACGCTGTTCGCGCTGCCCTGGTGATCATCGCGGTCCTCGACTTCTTCCTCGGTCTGGCCATCTGGGGCACCACGACGTCCGTCAGAGTGGGGGGCTGATCCATGCAGGCACTCAAACGCAGAGCGCTTGGTCTGGTGTTCTTCCTGGTCGTCGCGCTGTTCCTGACGCTGACGATCATGCAGTACAACAAATCGTTCACGAAGTTCGTCGACGTCAAGCTCAACACCACGTCGGCAGGCAACGCGCTACCCAACAACGCCGATGTGAAGGCTCGCGGACTCATCGTCGGGGAGGTGCGCAGCGTCGAGCCGAACCTGGAAGACGGCTCGGTGGTTGTCACCCTGGGCTTGCAGCCCGACAAGGTGGACCTGCTGCCGACCGATACGACGGCCCGGATCCTGCCGAAGACCTTGTTCGGAGAGCGGTACGTGGCGTTGCAGATCCCGGACGGCCAAGAAGGCAGCGAGGGTGACCACCTGAGCAACGGCTCGTCGATCGACGAGGACAAGTCCGGTAACGCGGTTGAACTCCAAGAACTGTTCGACCAGTTGCTGCCCGTGTTGGACGCCATCCCGCCGGCCGAGCTGAACGTGACCCTGTCCGCCCTGTCCAAAGCCCTCGCGGGCAACGGCGAGCGTCTCGGCACCTCGTTCGAGCAGCTCAACACCGTCTTCAAGGGGATCAACGAGAACATGCCCGAACTCCAGGGCACCCTCCGCGGTCTGGCCAGCTTCTCGCAGACGTACTCCGAAGCGCTGCCCGACCTCATCGACTCGCTCGACACCTTGCGCACCACGACCAACACCCTCGTCGAGCGCCAGGGCGACCTGCGCACGGTGATCGCGGCGGTCACCCAGGTGGCGATCGATGGAACCGGTTTCCTCGAGACCAACCGTCGGGACCTCGTCGACCTGGCCATCCAGTCGGAGCCGTTGCTGACGGCACTGGCCCGGCAGTCGCCGGCGTTCGGGTGCACGTTCAAGAACTTCGCGGGTCTGGTTCCCGAGGCCAACGTGATCACGGGCGCGGGCACCGAGAACCCGGGTGTCCGGGTGAACCTGCAGTTCGTCAACCCCCGTGGCCGGTACCTGCCGAATCAGGACGAGCCGCGATTGTTCGATGAGCGTGGACCCATCTGCTACGACCAGCCCACCAACGGCAGGCCGTTCCCGCAGTACCCCGCAGGCTCGGTCAACGACGGCTCGTACCAGCCGCCGTCGCGCAACGCCGGCCCTCGGAACGTCCCCACACTGCCCGAACCGCAGTACTCCGCGATGCCCGATGGCACCGCGACACCGGCACAAGAGCCCGCCACCAACTACAGCGATCCGAGGAACAAGCTGCAGATACAGGCAATCGTCGCCGCAGCGGCAGGTAAGGAGCCGTCAGAGGTGCCCAGCTGGATCGGTTTGATCGCAGCCCCCACAGTGCAGGGACAGCAGGTGAGCATCCGATGAAGAGTTTGGTCGGACCACTCATCAAGCTGATCATCTTCGCCGTGGTCACCGTGTTCGCCACCGCTGTACTCGGGTTCGCCGTCGCCAACGGCGGTGCCGGTGGCGGTACGGACTTCAAAGCGGTGTTCACCGATGCCACGCAGGTGGCCCCGGGTGACGACGTCAGGATCGCCGGCGTGCGTGTCGGTCAGGTCAGCGGTGTCGAGATCGTCGACCGCGACAAGGCCGAAGTTGCCTTCTCGGTGGACCGTGGCGAACTCCCGGCCGGCGTCCGGGTTGCCATCAAACTCCGGAACCTGACCGGTCAGCGTTACCTCGCGCTCGAGAAGGGGCCGGGCGACACGGCGGACACCATCGGCGGCGGGACGACCATCGGGCTGTCCCAGACCACTGAGGCGATCAACCTGACCGAATTGTTCAACGGCTTCCGCCCGCTGTTCCAGCAGCTGACCGCAGACGACGTGAACAAACTGTCGGCCGAGATCATCAAGGTGTTCCAAGGTGAGAGCGGAACGATCTCCGAACTGGTCCGCGACACCGCGAGCCTGACGAACACGATCGCAGACCGCGATCAGGTGATCGGGCAGCTGATCGACAACCTGAACGTGGTGCTGAAGAACCTCAACGAGCACGACGACCAGTTCACCCAGCTGTTGACGAACACAGAGAAGTTCGTCACCGGTCTGGCGAACCAGAAGGAGTCGGTCGGCTCGGCGATCACGTCACTGTCCAACCTGACGGCCGTGACCGCTTCGATCCTGCAACCGACCCGCCCTGCCATCCAGGGATCGATCGCAGCACTCAACGATCTGGGACAGACAGTCGTCGAGCGGCAGGACGAGATCAAGCAGACGTTGACCACCCTGCCGATCAAGCTCCAGAAGATCGGCCGCGCAGCGACCTTCGGTTCGTGGTTCCAGTTCTATCTCTGTGGCTTGGACGTCACGGCGGGGAACGGTCAGAGCAACCTGCTCACGCAACCGCTGATCCCGCTGCCCGACATCAACCACGTCCTGTACACGAGCGCAGCGACACGCTGCTGGGCGAACGAGGATCCACCGTGACCAACACGACGACCAGGGGGGTGACCGCATGACCGATCGACGAACCATCAAACGCAGTCCTGTCACCATCGGATTCATCGGCATCTTGATCCTGCTGATGTTGTCGACGTCGGCGTTCTTTCTGCAGTCCCTGCCGTTGATCGGCGCGGGCATCACCTACAAGGCAGATTTCTCCGAAGCTGCCGGCCTGCAATCGGGCGCCGAGGTACGAGTCGCAGGCGTCAAGGTCGGCAACGTTCGTAAAGTCGAGCTCAAGGGTGACCGCGTCCGGGTGGACATGCAGGTCGACCAGGCCTGGATCGGTAACCAGACATCGGCCTCGATCCAGATCAAGACCGTGCTGGGCCAGAAGTACATCGCTCTCGATCCGGCAGGCAACGAACTGGCGGACCCGAAGCAGGTCATCCCGCTGGAACGGACGACGTCGCCCTATGACGTCATCGAGGCGTTCTCCGATGCCGCCGAGCAGGTCGAGGAACTCGACACCAACCAGCTGGCGACCAGCATGCGGACGCTGTCGGATGCGTTCTCCGGGACACCTGCGGATCTGCGGTCGTCACTCGACGGCCTCACCCGCCTGTCGGAGACCATCGCGAGTCGTGATCAGAAGGTGCAAGAGCTGCTCGCGGCCACCGCGGACACCTCCAAGCTGCTCGCCGACCGCAACCAGGAGTTCGAACGACTGATCTCGGGTGCCGGCGAACTGCTCGGGGAATTGAACAATCGCCAGCAGGCCATCTCGGTGCTGCTCTCGAGCACCATCACGCTGTCGGACACGCTGACGGGCATCGTCAAGGACAACCAGGAGCAGATCGGTCCCACGCTGGAAACCCTGCGTCAGGTGATCGAGATCCTCAACGACCAGAACGAAAACCTGCGGCAGTCTCTGACGTACATGGCGCCTTTCTACCGCCTCTACGCCAACGTGCTGGGTAGCGGTCGCTGGTTCGACTCCGTCGTGACGAACCTGCTCCCGCCGGCACTGCCGCAGCAGAACACGACTCGATTCCCTGTTCAGCAGGAGCAACTGCCGAACGGTGGCGGAACGGTGGCCGGACAATGATGACGTCGGCAAGCAACATGCAGGACACCCGCGGACCGGGACGGTGGTTCACGCCACGGCACATCGTGTTCCTGGTGATCGGGCTGATCCTCGCCCTGCTGGTCGCCGGATCGCTGTGGTGGGTGTTCCAACGGGTCACCGCCACAAAGATCACGGCCTACTTCCAGAGCAGCGTCGGCATCTACGACGGCAGCGACGTGCGGGTGCTCGGCGTCCCCGTCGGAACGGTCGGCAAGGTGACCCCCGAAGGCGACCGGGTGAAGGTCGAGATGACCGTCCAAGGCGACGTCTCGCTGCCCAAGGACGTGGGGGCCGTGCAGGTCACCCCGTCAGTGGTCGCCGACCGATACGTTCAGCTGACGCCGGTGTATGTCGAAGGACCCAAGGCGCCGCAGGACTTCACGTTGCAGCTCGACAAGACAATGGTTCCTGTCGAGGTCGACGAACTGTACTCATCCGTGCAGAAGCTGTCGGATTCGCTGGGACCGGAGGGCGCCAACAAGGACGGCGCGGTCTCCGAATTGGTGGCCACCGGTGCGGAGAACCTGGCCGGTAACGGCGAGGCACTCAACGAGACGATCAGTGGCCTGTCCAAGGCCGCGAACACCTTGAACGAGTCGCGAGGCAACATCGTCGACACCGTCAAGAACCTCGACAGTTTCGTCGGCATGCTCGCCCGCAACGACGCCCAGGTGCGTCAGTTCAACACCCAGATGGCTGATTTCACGACATTCCTCGCCGGTGAACGCGATCAACTCGGGACCGCCCTGGACAAGTTGTCCATCGCACTCGGTGACGTCGCCGGATTCGTCGAGGACAACCGGGAATCCTTGGGCGCGCGGGTCAACGAGCTGATCCCGACCACCCAGATGCTGGTGGACACGAAGGAATACCAGAAAGAGATCCTGACGTCGCTGCCGCTGGCGCTGTCGAATCTGGTGAACGCGTACAACGCAGAATCGGGAACCCTCGACCTGCACCTGACGCTGCCAGAACTGCAGGACCTGCTGGGAGCGCAGTGTGGGCTCCTCGATCTCGGCCAGCTCAAGCCCGGCGACCCCGCGTTCGTCGAGTTCAGCAAGACGCTGCGACCGCTCATCGACCAGTGCACCAACGTCGCCGACCAGATCCAGGACGGCATCAAGACACCGACCCTGAACCTGCCGTTCGGCATCTTCAGCACCGAGAACCAGCAGCGCAGTGGCCCGGTTCCGGGAACGGTGCCAGGCACTCCCGATCCAGGACTGGAGGGTGAGAACTGATGAGATCACCCAGACGCGCGACGGCTCGCAAAGCCGGTGCCGCCGCCATGATCGGTGCCGCGGTCATCGCGATCGCCGGTTGCGGAACACAAGGTCTGCAGTCGGTCCCGCTGCCCGGTGGGGTCTCGCTCGGCGACAACCCGCGGACCTACAAGCTGCAGTTCACCGACGTGCTGGACCTCGTCCCGCAGGCGACCGTGAAGTTCAACGGCATCCAGGTCGGACGGGTGACCGAGATCAAGGTCGCCCCGGACCAGTGGACGGCCGAGGTCGCCATCGAGGTGCAGAACAGCGTCGACCTGTCCGACAAGGCCATGGCCGAGGTCCAGCAGACCAACCTGCTGGGGGAGAAGTACGTCGCGCTGGAGGACCCTGAAGAGAACTCCGACCTGCCGCGTCAGAACTCCGCTCAGGTCATCGGCTGCCCCGAAGTGGGGGCGCCGGATTGCCGTACCCGGACCGCGACCGACGTCGAACAGGTGCTCGGTGCGTTGTCACTGCTCCTCAACGGTGGCGGCATCAATCAGCTCAAGCCGATCGTGGACGAGCTGAACAACGCCCTGGAAGGCCGCGAGAGCGAGGTCAAGGGCCTGCTCAACGAGACCGCTCGACTGATCAGCGGTCTCGACGAGCAAAAAGAGAACATCGTCTCCGCGCTCGACGGTCTCGACAAGCTGTCGAACCGTGCGCGCAGTCAGACCGATCAGATCAACCGTGTTCTCGACGAGTTGCCACGGGGCATCGCCGTTCTCGAGGAGCAGCGGCCGCAGTTCGTGACCATGCTGCAGCAGCTCGACCGTCTCGGCGAGGTCGGCGTGCAGGTGCTCGGAACCGCTCGCGAGGAGATCATCACCGATCTCAAAGCATTGCGGCCGACCCTGCAGGCACTTGCCGGTGCCGCTCCGGACCTGATCACCGCGTCGCCGCTGCTGTTCACCTACCCCTTCCCGGATGCTTTGCTGCCGGGCGTGAAGGGTGACTCGACCAACCTGTTCGCGAATCTCGATCTCAGGTTGCTCAACCAGCTCGAGGCGCTCGGTGTCGGTCAGGGTGAACCGGTGTACAGCCCACCCAAGACGGGCCCGTTGCCGATCATCGACCCGAAGAATCCGTACTACAACGGCAACGGACCGCGGCTCGGGTGGCCGACGATCACCCTCCTGCCGTTGCCCAACGCGAGGCCGGGGCCCAACACCCCGCCGTCGGGTGGGCAGTACGCGCTGATGCCCGAGGACCGGGCCGAGCACAACTTCCTGCAAGCTCCACTCGCGCTGCTCTCCGGAGCAGTCGGGCAGACCGCGGGGACCCAAACCACGACTACCCAGCCTGGAGGTGCCCCGTGATCTCGAAACTGGTCAAGTGGCAGCTCGTGATCTTCGTGATCGTCGGTGTGGTCGCCATCGTCTATGTCGGTTCCACTTACGCCAAGCTCGATCGGCTCGTGGGCATCGGGTCGTACACGGTGAAGGCTCAGTTCTCCGATTCGGGCGGAATCTTCACCAACGGTGAGGTGACCTACCAGGGTGTGCCGGTCGGCCGCGTCGGCGCGCTGACGCTGCTGCCGGACGGTGTCGAGGTCGCTTTGGTGCTCGACTCGGACGGGCCGAAGATTCCCGATTCTGCGATGGCTGTCGTCGCGAACCGGTCGGCGATCGGCGAGCAGTATGTCGATCTGCGACCGACGAACAACGACGGTCCGTATCTGAAGAACAACTCCGTCATCACCAACACCGACACCCCGCCCGCACTCGACGGGGTCCTCAAGTCAGCGGTCGACTTCACCGAATCGATCCCGGTGGAAGACCTGACCACGGTGGTGACCGAGTTGGGCAACGCGTTCAACGGGAACGCCGACAACCTGCGGTCGCTGATCGACTCGCTGACCAACCTGTCGCAGGCCGGCGTCGACAACCTGCCCGAGACCATCTCGCTGATCCAGAACAGTGATGTGGTGCTCGGAACGCAGGCCGAACAGGCCGATGAGATCCTGGCGTGGTCGAGCAACCTGAAGTTGATCACCCAGACCCTGCAGGCGTCCGATCCCGCGATCCGGAGGCTGCTGACGACCGGCACGACCAGCGCTACGCAGATCTCCCGTCTGCTCCAGGACAGCGGCGGCGACATCACCACCGTCGTCCGCAACCTCGCCGAGGATGTCCGGACGATCTCGCCCACCTTCTTTGCGGTGAGTCCTTCCTTGGCGTTGTTGTCTGCGCTCTCGAGCGGTAGCTACAGCCCCGCGCCGGGCGACGGCACGATCCACTTCGGCATCGTGCTCGAGGTGAACAATCCCCCCGCGTGCACGCTCGGCTACGAGGGCACCGAGGAGATCATCGCCGAAGAGAAGCGGAAGAATCCCGACTTCGACATCAACTACGACGATTTCCCGTTCAATACTGACGCGAAATGTACTGTCGCGCAGGGAAATCCGACCGATGTTCGCGGCGCGGCACGCTCCGTCTACTCGAACCCGAACATCCCGCAACCGTGGGACGACAACCCGAAGAAGATGCCGGACACCCTCAACCTCAACCCCATTGCGGAACAGATCGCGTTCCTTCTGGGCGTGCGCGACAAGTGATCCGGGCGGCGGCAAAGGCGGCGGGGTCTGACCTCTCAGCCGGCGTGTGTACCTTGGGCGGGCGATGACTGACAAACCCAAGCCCGGCCGACAGCGACGTCTCGGTTCGCAACGGCTGTGGCTGCGGATCTCGGCTGCCCTCGCGGTGGTCGGACTCGTGGCCGCAGTGGTGTGCACCGGCGTCTTCGGATACCAGTGGTACGACGCCAAGTTCAATGTCCAGGCCACACAGCAGGCCCGCGACGACGCCCAAGACGGTGCCGAGCAGGTGATGCTCAACGTCACCAACATCGATCCCGCGAACATGACCGCGTACCGGGAACAGCTCAACTCGTCGCTGGTCGACGAGGCGGCCAATCAGGTGACCCCGGAGACATTCCAGCAGCTGGTCACCGAAGGTGAGGCGAACGGCGGTGCGTCGGCGAAGCTGACGTCGTCGATCGTGCGCAGCGGCGTCGTCGAGTTCAACAAAGAAGACGAGACGGCGAAGGTGATCGTCTACGTCGAGTCGGTGCGCTCGGTGGCGAATCAGGAGCCGGTGACCCTGCAGTCGGGGTTCTCGGTGGGGGTTCGCAAGGTGGACGGTACGTGGAAGGCCTCGGACATCCAGCCGCTCGATGCCTTCGCTCTGCAGGACCCGGCCGCCGGTGCGCCCGCGCCCGCCGACCCCTCTGCCGTACCCGCGCCCGCCACCACTGCGCCGGGAGGAAATTGATGACCAACCAGCCACCCCGCAGGCCCGGCCGACCGGCCGGACCGCGCGGCAAGATCCGTATCGCAGGCAGCGGCCCGGCCAAGGGCAAGCTGACGGGCCCGGAGGACGAGTCTCCAGAGGCCGCAGGAGCCCAGACCCCGGACGCCCAGACCCCGGACGCCCAGACCCCGGCAGCTGATGTCGAAGCACCGGAGTCGTCACGGTCAGGCGCAGAGGCGACCGACGACGCAACAGCGGCGGTCGCGGATCCGGCGTCGACTGATGCCGATGACACCGTGTCCCTCGACAAGGCAGACCGCAGAACCCGGCCGGTGGCCAAGAGTGCGTCGCTGAAGAAGCCCGCCCGGGCCGATGGCGGCGTCGACGGCTCGGCCAAGCGTCCGACAGCGCAGGGCGCCACTGCCGCGCCGGCCCGCAGTGGATTCCTGACCTGGCGCAAGGTCGCGGCGGTGGCAAGCGTGGCAGTGTTGTTCGCGGTCCTGGCCATCGTGCTGGCCTTCAAGCCGGGTGCGAAGACCGAATCGAACGACGCGTTCCTCGACGCCGCTGCCACCAGTGAGCTCAAGGCGCAGGCAGGCGATCGGATGTGCACCGTCCTGGGTGTCGACCCGGTCAATTTCGACGACTGGGCGGCGCGGGCGAAGGCAGCGCTGACCGGCGAGTACATCAACGAGTTCAACGAATACCTGCAGGCCAACAGGGACCTCGCCACGCAGACCGGCCAGGGCGCCGAGTGCAAGGTCGACCTCATCGGGATCAGCAACATGGACGACACGCGCGCCAATGTGATCGGAACCTTCGTGCTGAGCAACACCCAGCAGGGTGTCGCGGTCCTGGGCACTCCCAATCTCGCACGCGTGGACGTCGGCCTGGAAAAAGTCGACGGCCAGTGGCTCATCAGCCGCATCTCTGATTTCTGAGTTCGGCTTCAAAGATTTTTTAACGACGGAATCCGCGCGTTCCTCTTGACGCCGGGCCGCCCAGGTTGCAGTCTGTTCGCAGTAACCAAAAGGGGTTGTTCACGTGCGCCCTTTTTCTGGTACAGTTGGACGTTGCGCTGGCTGCCTCCTGTCCACCTCACGATTTCACCTTCCGACCACACAACCGTGGTGCCTCGGGTGATCGCCGTTGACCAGGTCGTACAGCAGCGAAACACCACCTAGGCACTACGAGTAATTCGTGTTGGAAGGACATATCTTGGCAGTCTCCCGCCAGTCCACCTCAACCATTCCAGGTGCGCCTCGGCGCGCCTCGTTCGCAAAGCTCAGCGAGCCCCTTGAAGTACCCGGACTGCTTGATGTGCAGCTCGAGTCCTTCGAATGGCTGGTCGGGTCCGCGGAATGGCGTGAGCGCGCTGCATCTCGCGGCGATGCAAACCCTACCGGCGGTCTGGAGGACATCCTCACCGAACTGTCTCCGATCGAAGACTTCTCCGGGTCCATGTCGCTCTCCTTCTCCGACCCTCGGTTCGACGAGGTCAAGGCCTCCGTCGAAGAGTGCAAAGACAAGGACATGACGTACGCGGCTCCGCTGTTCGTCACCGCGGAGTTCATCAACAACAACACCGGCGAGATCAAGTCGCAGACCGTCTTCATGGGCGACTTCCCGATCATGACCGACAAGGGCAGCTTCGTCATCAACGGCACCGAGCGTGTCGTGGTGAGCCAGCTGGTGCGTAGCCCCGGTGTGTACTTCGACGCCAACATCGACAAGACGACCGAGAAGACGCTGCACAGCGTCAAGGTCATCCCGGGCCGTGGCGCCTGGCTCGAGTTCGACGTCGACAAGCGCGACACCGTCGGTGTGCGCATCGACCGCAAGCGTCGGCAGTCGGTGACCGTGCTCCTCAAGGCCCTCGGCTGGACCAAGGAGCAGATCGAAGAGCGCTTCGGCTTCTCCGAGATCATGATGTCGACCCTGGAGAAGGACAACACCGCAGGCACCGATGAGGCGCTGCTCGAGGTCTACCGCAAGCTGCGTCCGGGCGAGCCCCCCACGAAGGAGTCCGCGCAGACCCTGCTGGAGAACCTGTTCTTCAAGGAGAAGCGGTACGACCTGGCCAAGGTCGGTCGCTACAAGGTCAACAAGAAGCTCGGCCTGGTCGAGAACCCGATGGCCGGCGCACCCGTGCTGACCGAAGAGGACATCGTCGCGACGGTCGAGTACCTGGTGCGTCTGCACGAGGCCGATCCCAACGTCACCAGCATGATGACCGTTCCCGGTGGTGTTCCGGTGCCGGTCGAGGTCGACGACATCGATCACTTCGGCAACCGTCGCCTGCGTACCGTCGGCGAGCTCATCCAGAATCAGATCCGCGTGGGCCTGTCCCGCATGGAGCGTGTCGTTCGCGAACGTATGACGACCCAGGACGTCGAGGCCATCACGCCGCAGACCCTGATCAACATCCGTCCCGTGGTCGCCGCGATCAAGGAGTTCTTCGGAACCTCGCAGCTGTCGCAGTTCATGGACCAGAACAACCCGCTGTCGGGTCTGACCCACAAGCGCCGCCTGTCGGCGCTGGGCCCCGGTGGTCTGTCCCGTGAGCGTGCCGGCCTCGAAGTCCGTGACGTCCACCCGTCGCACTACGGCCGCATGTGCCCGATCGAGACCCCGGAAGGCCCGAACATCGGCCTGATCGGATCGCTGTCGGTCTACGCGCGGGTCAACCCGTTCGGCTTCATCGAGACCCCGTACCGCAAGGTCGTCGACGGAACCGTCACCGACGAGGTCAACTACCTGACCGCCGACGAGGAAGACCGTTACCTCGTGGCCCAGGCGAACTCGCCGATCGGTGCCGACAACCGGTTCACCGACGATCGCGTCATGGTCCGTAAGAAGGGCTCGGAGATCGAGTACGTCCCGATCACCGATGTCCAGTACATGGACGTCAGCCCGCGTCAGATGGTGTCCGTGGCCACCGCCATGATCCCGTTCCTCGAGCACGACGATGCCAACCGTGCCCTGATGGGCGCGAACATGCAGCGTCAGGCGGTGCCGCTGGTTCGCAGCGAGTCCCCGCTGGTCGGTACCGGCATGGAGCTGCGTGCAGCTGTCGACGCCGGTGACGTCATCATCTCGGCGAAGTCGGGCGTGGTCGAAGAGGTCTCGGCCGACTACATCACCGTGATGGCAGACGACGGCACCCGCGACACGTTCCGGATGCGCAAGTTCGCCCGCTCGAACCAGGGCACCTGTGCCAACCAGCGTCCGATCGTGGACGAGGGTCAGCGCGTGGAGACCGGACAGGTCCTGGCCGACGGACCCTGCACCGATCAGGGTGAGATGGCCCTCGGGAAGAACCTGCTCGTGGCGATCATGCCGTGGGAAGGCCACAACTACGAGGACGCGATCATCCTGAGCCAGCGTCTGGTCGAAGAGGACGTGCTCACCTCGATTCACATCGAAGAGCACGAAATCGACGCCCGCGACACCAAGCTCGGTGCCGAGGAGATCACCCGGGACATCCCGAACGTCTCCGACGAGGTGCTCGCCGATCTCGACGAGCGCGGCATCATCCGTATCGGTGCCGAGGTTCGTGACGGCGACATCCTGGTCGGAAAGGTCACGCCGAAGGGCGAGACCGAGCTGACCCCGGAAGAGCGTCTGCTGCGCGCCATCTTCGGTGAGAAGGCGCGAGAAGTTCGCGACACCTCGCTCAAGGTTCCGCACGGTGAGACCGGCAAGGTCATCGGCATCCGCGTGTTCTCGCGTGATGACGACGACGATCTGCCTCCCGGTGTCAACGAGCTGGTCCGGGTGTACGTGGCCCAGAAGCGCAAGATCCAGGACGGCGACAAGCTCGCCGGCCGCCACGGCAACAAGGGCGTCATCGGCAAGATCCTTCCTGCCGAGGACATGCCCTTCCTGCCCGACGGCACCCCGGTCGACATCATCCTGAACACCCACGGTGTGCCGCGTCGTATGAACATCGGTCAGATCCTGGAGACCCACCTCGGGTGGATCGCCAAGACCGGCTGGAACATCAACGTTGCGGAGGGCACTCCGGAGTGGGCGTCGAAACTGCCCGAGGACATGCTCTCGGCAGAACCCGACACCAACACCGCCACCCCGGTGTTCGACGGCGCCACGGATGCGGAGCTGAACGGCCTGCTGGGCTCGACGCTTCCCAACCGTGACGGTGAAGTGATGGTCAACGCCGACGGCAAGGCGACCTTGTTCGACGGTCGCAGTGGCGAGCCGTTCCCGTACCCGGTCTCGGTCGGCTACATGTACATCATCAAGCTGCACCACTTGGTCGACGACAAGATCCACGCTCGTTCGACCGGGCCGTACTCGATGATCACGCAGCAGCCGCTCGGTGGTAAGGCGCAGTTCGGTGGACAGCGTTTCGGCGAGATGGAGTGCTGGGCCATGCAGGCCTACGGTGCGGCGTACACGCTGCAGGAGCTGCTCACCATCAAGTCGGACGACGTTGTCGGTCGCGTGAAGGTGTACGAGGCCATCGTCAAGGGCGAGAACATCCCGGAACCGGGTATCCCCGAGTCGTTCAAGGTGCTGCTGAAGGAACTTCAGTCGCTGTGCCTGAACGTCGAGGTACTCAGCTCCGATGGTGCCGCCATCGAGATGCGTGATGGCGACGACGAGGACCTGGAGCGGGCTGCGGCCAACCTGGGTATCAACCTGTCGCGCAACGAGTCGGCCACCGTCGATGACCTGGCCAACTGATCACTCTCCGCTTTTCCTGACTGAGCTACTGAAAGGTAAATAGTGCTCGACGTCAACTTTTTCGATGAACTGAAGATTGGCCTGGCCACCGCCGACGACATCCATAACTGGAGCTTCGGCGAGGTGAAGAAGCCGGAGACGATCAACTACCGCACGCTCAAGCCAGAGAAGGACGGCTTGTTCTGCGAGAAGATCTTCGGTCCCACCCGGGACTGGGAGTGCTACTGCGGCAAGTACAAGCGTGTCCGCTTCAAGGGCATCATCTGCGAGCGCTGCGGCGTCGAGGTCACTCGCGCCAAGGTGCGTCGTGAGCGGATGGGCCACATCGAGCTGGCCGCTCCCGTCACCCACATCTGGTACTTCAAGGGTGTGCCGAGCCGGTTGGGTTACCTGCTCGACCTGGCGCCGAAGGATCTCGAGAAGATCATCTACTTCGCCGCCTATGTGATCACCGCTGTCGACGACGAACTGCGTCACAACGAGAAGTCGACTCTCGAGGCCGAGATGGAGGTCGAGAAGAAGGGTGTCGCAGACACCCGGGACGCCGACCTCGAAGAGCGCGCCAAGAAGCTCGAAGAGGACCTGGCAGAGCTGGAGCGCGAAGGCGCCAAGGCCGATGCCCGCCGCAAGGTCAAGGATGCCGGCGAGCGCGAGATGCGCCGTATCCGCGACACCGCGCAGCGCGCCCTCGACGATCTCGAAGAGATCTGGGACAAGTTCGTGAAACTTGCTCCCAAGCAGATGATCATCGACGAGAAGCTCTACCGCGAGATCCAGGATCGTTACGGCGAGTACTTCACCGGAGCGATGGGTGCCGAGGCCATCAAGCGTCTGCTCGAGGACTTCGACATCGCGGCCGAGGCCGAGATCCTGCGCGACACGATCCGCAACGGCAAGGGCCAGAAGAAGCTTCGCGCCCTGAAGCGTCTGAAGGTCGTGGCTGCGTTCCACATGTCGGGTAACTCCCCGCTGGGCATGGTTCTCGACGCCGTGCCGGTGATCCCGCCGGAGCTCCGCCCGATGGTCCAGCTCGACGGTGGCCGTTTCGCGACGTCCGACCTGAACGACCTGTACCGCCGCGTGATCAACCGCAACAACCGCCTCAAGCGACTGATCGATCTGGGTGCGCCCGAGATCATCGTCAACAACGAGAAGCGGATGCTGCAGGAGTCGGTCGACGCACTGTTCGACAACGGCCGTCGTGGCCGTCCGGTCACCGGACCGGGTAACCGCCCGCTGAAGTCGTTGAGCGATCTGCTCAAGGGCAAGCAGGGTCGTTTCCGTCAGAACCTGCTCGGCAAGCGCGTCGACTACTCGGGCCGTTCGGTCATCGTCGTCGGCCCGCAGCTCAAGCTGCATCAGTGTGGCCTGCCCAAGCTGATGGCTCTCGAGCTGTTCAAGCCGTTCGTGATGAAGCGTCTGGTCGACCTGAATCAGGCACAGAACATCAAGTCCGCCAAGCGGATGGTGGAGCGTCAGCGCCCCGCCGTGTGGGACGTGCTCGAAGAGGTCATCGCCGAACACCCGGTGCTGCTCAACCGTGCTCCGACCCTGCACCGTCTGGGCATCCAGGCGTTCGAACCGCAGCTCGTCGAGGGCAAGGCCATCCAGCTCCACCCGCTCGTGTGTGAGGCGTTCAACGCCGACTTCGACGGTGACCAGATGGCAGTGCACCTGCCGCTGAGCGCCGAGGCGCAGGCCGAGGCCCGCATCTTGATGCTGTCCTCGAACAACATCCTGTCGCCCGCGTCGGGTCGTCCGCTGGCCATGCCGCGTCTGGACATGGTGACCGGTCTGTTCCACCTGACCACGCTGAAGAACGACGCGATCGGTGCATACACCGCTTCGTCGAACGACGACATCGAGCGCGGTGTGTACTCCACTCCGTCCGAGGCCCAGATGGCCGTGGACCGTGGATTGCTCAGCGTGCAGGCGCCGATCAAGGTTCGGCTGACGCATCAGCGTCCGACGCGCGAGATCGAGCGGGCTCAGTACCCGGAGGGCTGGAAGTTCGGCACCCCGTGGACCATCGAGACCACTCTCGGTCGCGTGCTGTTCAACGAGCTCCTGCCGAACGACTACCCGTTCGTCAACGAGCAGATGCCGAAGAAGCGTCAGGCCACGATCATCAATGACATGGCCGAGCGCTACCCGATGATCGTCGTCGCGCAGACCGTCGACAAGCTCAAGGACGCCGGCTTCTACTGGGCCACCCGCTCGGGTGTCACCATCGCCATGTCCGACGTGCTCGTTTCGCCGGACAAGGCAGCGATTCTCGACAAGTACGAGGAGCGGGCCGACGGCCTGGAGCGCAAGTTCCAGCGTGGTGCCCTCACCGGTGCAGAGCGTCGCGACGCCTTGGTGGAGATCTGGAAGCAGGCAACCGAAGAGGTTGGCGCCGACATGGAGCGTCACTACCCCGACGACAACCCGATTCCGATGATCGTGCAGTCCGGTGCCGCGGGCAACATGACCCAGATTCGCTCGCTCGCGGGCATGAAGGGTCTGGTGACCAACCCGAAGGGTGAGTTCATCCCGCGCCCGATCAAGTCCTCGTTCCGTGAGGGCCTGACTGTTGCCGAGTACTTCATCAACACGCACGGCGCCCGTAAGGGTCTGGCCGACACCGCGCTTCGTACCGCCGACTCGGGTTACCTGACCCGTCGTCTGGTGGACGTGTCGCAGGACGTCATCGTGCGTGAGACCGACTGTGGCACCGAGCGTGGCATCAACACGATCATCGCCGAGAAGCAGTCCGATGGATCGCTCATCCGTGACGCCCACGTCGAAACGTCTACGTACGCACGTACGTTGGCGACCGACGCGGTCGATGCGAACGGCAAGGTCATCATCGAGCGTGGATTCGATCTCGGTGACCCCGCGATCGAGGCCCTGCTCGAGGCCGGCATCTCGCAGGTCAAGGTCCGTTCGGTCCTGACCTGCAGCACCGGCACCGGCGTCTGCGCCACCTGCTACGGCCGCTCGATGGCGACCGGCAAGCTCGTCGACATCGGTGAGGCCGTCGGTATCGTCGCGGCCCAGTCGATCGGTGAGCCCGGTACCCAGCTGACCATGCGTACCTTCCACCAGGGTGGCGTCGGCGACGACATCACCGGTGGTCTGCCGCGTGTGCAGGAGCTGTTCGAGGCCCGTGTCCCGAAGGGCAAGGCCCCGATCGCCGAGGTCTCCGGACGTATCCGTCTCGAAGACGATGATCGCTTCTACAAGATGACCATCATCCCGGATGACGGTTCGGAAGAGGTTGTCTACGACAAGATCTCCAAGCGTCAGCGTCTGCGTGTGTTCAAGCACGACGACGGCAGTGAGCGTCTGCTCGCTGACGGCGACCACATCGAGGTCGGCCAGCAGCTCATGGAAGGTGCTGCCGATCCGCATGAGGTGCTGCGCATCATGGGGCCGCGTCAGGTGCAGGTGCACCTCGTCGGCGAGGTCCAGGAGGTCTACCGGAGCCAGGGTGTGTCGATCCACGACAAGCACATCGAGACGATCGTTCGTCAGATGCTGCGTCGCGTGACGATCATCGACTCCGGTGCCACCGAGTTCCTGCCCGGCTCGCTCACCGAGCGTGCCGAGTTCGAAGCGGCCAACCGTCGCGTCGTGTCCGAAGGTGGCGAGCCCGCCGCCGGACGTCCGGTGCTCATGGGTATCACCAAGGCATCGCTCGCAACCGAGTCCTGGTTGTCGGCGGCGTCGTTCCAGGAGACCACTCGCGTGCTCACCGATGCGGCCATCAACAGCCGTAGCGACAAGCTCGTCGGCCTCAAGGAGAACGTGATCATCGGTAAGCTCATCCCGGCCGGAACCGGTATCAACCGGTACCGGAACATCCAGGTGCAGCCGACCGAAGAAGCCCGCGCAGCTGCGTACGCGGTGCCGTCTTACGACGACACCTACTACAGCCCGGACGGCACCTTCGGTGCCCCGTCGGGTGCGGCTGTTCCGTTGGACGATTACGGATTCAGCAGCGACTACCGGTAGGTACTAGCAACTCAGGCGGGCGTCCCCTTTCGAGGGGGCGCCCGCTTTTTTGTGTCGTTCAGTGAATTCGCGCCACCTGCAGTCGAACGCGCCAGTTGCATCTGGCGCGTACGCACGTAGGTGGCGCGAACTTGGCTCAGGTTGCGGTCATCAACCCGTGAGTCGTCAGGGCCTGCACCAGTATTCGTCGGAATCGGACGGGGTGTTCGAGGTCTTTCCAGTTCCAGCGCACGACGAAGACGCCGATGCGACGCAGATTCTGCTCGCGCCATTTCTCTCGCTCGTACGCCTGCTCGGTTGTCTCACCCGGACGGAGGTAGCGAATGTATTTTGCATAGCCGTCGAACTCCCCGGCCACGAGACCATTCCAGTCGAAGTCGGTGCGGGCCACAAAAGTTCCATCGGCGTCGAGAAACCTGTGTTGCAAGCGAGCGAGGGGGATGTCGCCGAAGCTCAGCATCATCGCGCGGGAGAGGGATTCGCCGACGCTCTCGAACTTTCCGTCGGCCACCGAAAGCGCTGCCCGGGCTACGGAGACACCCGTCCTCCCGACGCTACCGCGCAAGGCGCTCTCAAGCTCGGATCGCGGCACCCCCGCGAACAGCGCTCCATCGAGTACACATACCGCCTGGTAATACGTTCCCGAACGTGCGATGTCGATTGCCGTCCGCGCAGGTGATGTCACGAGATACTCGCCGACCATCACAACCTCGTCCGCTTTCCAGGTGGATCCGTGAATCACGCATCCTCGACCTTTGCGGTGCCCTCCTCCGATTCGGTTGACTGTGAAGTGAACCCGGGCGAGTTCACCGTTTAGCATTGGCAGTCCGTGAAGGACGCCGGCGGACCAGTGGCTGATCGCCTTGCCCGGCTCGCCGCTGTCGGCGGCCGCGAGAACCGTCCGCCGGTAGAGCTCCCGTTCTCGGTCGAATCGATCGAGTTCGATCAAATCTGAGGTGAACGTGTAGAAGCCGCGATGGATCCGGATCAACTGACCTGTCTTGACACGAGTGGCGAGCCGGCGGTCGAGTTCGCCGATCTGCACTGCGTCGCGGCGGCGGACGACTCGGGAATTGTCTGCATTGGGTTCGTTCATGAGCCGACTGTCGGAGTCGTCACCGACAGAGTTCGCGCGAGTCCGTCGCTCGACGGCGGGTCTGTGGAAACCCGACTGGTCTGTGGACAGAAGTTCGCGCCACCTGCGTGCGTACGCGCCAGTTGCAACCGGCGCGTACGCACGCAGATGGCGCGAATTTGGGAGGGAGGGGGAATCAAGCGTTGCGGTAAGGCATGTATTGCACCGACCACTGGTTGCCGTCTGGGTCGGCGAAACCGATGAAGTGACCCCAGGCCTGCACGTCGACCTCGCCGGGATCGATGCCCACCGCCAACAGGTGGTCGCGGGCTTCGTTGATGTCGGAGACGACGACCTGCATGCCCTTGACCGAGCCGGGCTCGGCGTCGGTGAGGCCTTTGCCGAAGGCGATGGAGCAGGCTGATCCCGGCGGGGTCATCTGGACGAAGCGGATCTCGTCGGAGACGACGTGATCGTGGTCGACGTTGAAGCCGACTTTCTTGTAGAAGTCCCTCGCGCGGTCGACGTCGGTGACGGGAAGGATGACGAGTTCGAGTGTCCAGTCCATGATGTTCCTCCAGTGCGTGTGGTGGTCTGTTCTGTACTGCTGAGAACATCATCGCAACGATTGAGGACAGGTTCGGTCCTCAATGTTCGGTCCGCTGCAATTCGGGTAGGTAAGGCGGATGGACAGCACTGATTTATTGATCATCGGCAGTGGCCCCGGCGCGGTGTCGGCGGCGGAGAGCTACCGCGACAACGGTGGCGGCGGACGAGTGCTGCTCGTGACGACGGACCCCGATTTGCCGTACTTTCGGCCACCCCTGAGCAAGGATTATCTGCAGGGGGAGAGCAGCGCCGACGACGTCGCGCTGCACCCTCAGGACTGGTACACCGAGCGCAATCTCGAAGTACTTACCGGCACATCGGTCACCGAACTCGATACCACCGCGAAGACAGCGAAGCTCTCGACAGGCGAGACCGTTGACTTCGCAACCGCGATCATCGCCACAGGTGCCCGCCCGGCGCCGATTCCGGTACCCGGTGGCGAACATGCGCTGCTGCTGCGCTCTTTCACCGACGCGACGAGCCTGCGTGATGCCGCAGCCAAGGCCGACTCGGCCGTGGTCATCGGTGCAGGTTTCATCGGTTGTGAGGCTGCCGCATCGCTCGCTGCGCGCGGGGTGAACACCACCCTCGTCGCCCCGGACGACGTTCCGCAGGGGAGTCGACTCGGTCCCGACGCCGGCGTCAGGATCCGGGCGATGCTGGACGGTAGCGGCGTGCGCTACGTCGGCGGGGCCGGCGTCACCGACATCGAACCAGGCACGGTCACGCTGGACGACGGCGTACGCATCGACACCGACCTCATCCTCGCGGCGACCGGGATCGAGCAGAACTCAGGCCTTGCGGAGTCGGCCGGCCTCGACCTCGACGAGGGCCGGATCGTCGTCGACGAACACATGCACACCAGTGCCGACTCGGTCCTTGCTGCCGGCGACGTCGCCTCAGCGCACAATCCCACCGCCGGCCGCCACATCGCGACCGAACACTGGCAGGATGCGGTCGACCAGGGGGAGGTGGCCGGTGCGACCGCGGCGGGTGTCGAGAAGTCGTGGGATGCCGTACCGGGATTCTGGACGACCATCGGCGACCACACCCTCAAGTACGCGGCATGGGGTGACGGCTTCGACACTGCGCACCTGGTCGAACGCGGAGGCGGTTTTCCCGACGGCGGATTCACCGTCTGGTATCAGCGCGACGGGGTCACCGTAGGAGGCCTCACCTACAACAATGACGACGACTACGATCTCGCGGAGAAGTTGGTCGCCGGCCGCAAGTCACCACCGGCATGATGCGAACTATTTGCGCTATGCCAACGTGATTCGCAAGTTGGAGTCAATTCGCCGATTCAGCTGACGTGGCGGCACCGGCAGGGTTGTAATCCGAGCCATGGCCTACGACACAGTGATCCGCCGCGGTCGGTGGTTTGACGGCACCGGAGCCCCGTCGGGTGTCCGCGACATCGGAATCCGGGATGGTCGCGTCGTCGAGATCTCGGTGGACGCCCTCGACACCGACGGTTGCGCCGACGTCATCGACGCAACAGGTCTGTGGGTGCTTCCGGGCATGGTCGACATCCACACCCACTACGACGTGGAGGTGCTCGGAGGCCCTGGCCTGAGTGAGTCGCTGCGCCACGGCGTGACGACGGTGCTGCTCGGTTCCTGCTCGCTGTCGACCATCCACGTCGACGCCGATGTGGCCGGGGACCTCTTCGGACGTGTCGAAGCGATCCCCCGCAGCCATGTCATCTCGAACGTCGAGCAGCACAAGACATGGCGCAGTGCCGCCGAATACGTCGAAGCCCTCGAGTCACTCGCCCTGGGCCCGAACATCGCGGCCTTCATCGGTCACTCCGACATCCGGGCGGCGACGATGGGTCTCGATCGCGCGACGCGCAGCGATGTGGTGCCCACGGCCACGGAACAAGTTCGTATGGAACGCATGCTCACCGACGCGTTGGATGCCGGTTTCGTCGGGTTGTCCTCGCAGCAGCTGCTCTTCGACAAACTCGACGGCGTCACCTGCAGGTCGCGGACCCTGCCGTCCACGTATGCGAAGCGACGAGAGCTACGCCGGCTCAACGCGATCTTGCGCACACGGGCGCGGGTACTGCAGTCCGGTCCGGACATCTCGCGTCCGCTCAACGTGTTGACGCAGCTGTTCACGTCGCTGGGACTGGGACGGCCGCAACTGAAGACGAGCCTGCTGTCGGCCGCCGACATCAAAGCTCGCCCGGAGGTCGTCCATGCCATGGGCCCGATGGCCAGGCTGATCAACAGGCTCGGTGGCGATTTCCGGTGGCAGCACCTACCGGTGCCGTTCGAGGTCTACGCCGACGGCATGGAACTCGCCGTGTTCGAGGAGTTCGGGTCGGGCGCGGCAGCGCTGCATCTGCAGGACGAGATAGATCGCAACGAGCTGATGCGGGACGAGGGTTACCGTCGCCGCTTTCGCAAGGA
The DNA here is from genome assembly GCF_003217475.1 of Williamsia limnetica. Taxonomy (GTDB): domain Bacteria; phylum Actinomycetota; class Actinomycetes; order Mycobacteriales; family Mycobacteriaceae; genus Williamsia; species Williamsia limnetica. The sequence goes on from NZ_QJSP01000002.1 coordinate 470,609, forward strand.
CTACGACAAGAAGTACGGTCCGCGGGTCTGGCATCGGGATTTCTTCGACGCGGAGATCGTCGAATGCCCGGACCCGGCTGTGGTCGGTAAGACCTTCGGCGATGTCGGCCTCGACCGCGGCGGGCTCCACCCCGTCGACGCGTACCTCGATCTGCTGCTCGAGCACGGTCCGAAAGTCCGATGGCGCACCACCATCTCCAATCATCGGCCCGAGCTGCTCAAGAAGCTCGCCAGGGATCCCGGGATCCAGATCGGCTTCTCTGACGCCGGCGCGCACCTGCGGAGCATGGCGTTCTACAATTTCGGGCTGCGGCTGCTCCGGCACGTGCACACCGCGGCCCGCGCCGGCGAGCCGTTCATGACAGTCGAACACGCCGTCCACCGGCTGACCGGAGAACTCGGCGACTGGTACGGCATCGACGCCGGGCACCTGCGCGTCGGCGATCGGGCTGACCTGTTCGTGCTCGACCCCGAGCATCTCGACGGCTCACTCGAGGACTACCGCGAGGCGGAGGTCGAGCAGTTCGGCGGCCTCTCGCGCATGGTGAACCGCAATGAGCGCACCGTCCGCGCCGTGATGGTGGGCGGTGAGACCGTGTTCGCCGACGACACCCCGGCACAAGCGCTGGGGCACAAACGCTTCGGACGTTTTCTGTCCGCACACACCAACGAAACGAGGTACGAACGTGTCAGCTGACAACCAAACCTTCCCTGGGCAGTCCACTGTTTCTGAGGAGTCCGTCGTCCTGGGTCTCTGGGCCGCACTGAGCATGCGGGACTGGGACGGGATCAAGGAGTTCGTCTCCGACGACTGCATCTACGTCGACATGCCGGTCGGACCCACGGCCGCGGCCCGCGGCCCTGATGACATCGTGAAGCGACTGAAAATCGGCCTGGAGCCGTTGGCCGACTACGTGAATCATGACGGGCTGCTCGTCGCCAACGGCCAAGACGTGATGTACGAGCACAGTGAGACCTGGACGTGGCCGACCGGGGAAACGGCGGTGCTCTCGTTCGTCACCGTCCACAAGGTGGTCGACGGCAAGGTCACCCTGTGGAAGGACTACTGGGACTTCGGTGGGCTGGCATCGACCGCCCCGGCCAACTGGATGGAACAACTCGCTGCGTCCGACATGTCCTGGATGTACGACGCCACCGGCCAGATCTGAGGCGGCTCTCAGTAGTAGACCGGGCCGACGACACCACCGCCGACAGCGATCGCGTCGCCGGTGATGCCGATACTGCGCGGTGAGGCGAGGAACGCGACCACGTCGGCAACCTCGGCGGCATCGACTATCCGGCGAATCGAGTTGGTGGCCAGTTCCTTTTCCAGATCGGTGACGGGTACACCTGACTCGGCGGACTTCTCAGCGAGCTGCTGATCCAGTCGCGCGGTGCGGGTCCGGCCGGGGTGCACCACGGTGACGTTGATGCCGTGCGGTCCGAGCTCGTCGGCCAGGTTCTTGGTGAGTGCGGACACGCTGACGTTGCGGATGGTCTGCGCGATCGAGTTGGCCTGTCGGGCGCCGAGTCCGCTGATGTTTATGATGCGTCCCCAGCCCTGGTCGATGAGGTGGGGCGCCACCGCCCGAGCCGTTCGCAGGTAGCCGAGCACCTTGATCTCGACCTCCCGCCGGACGACATCGTCGGTGGTCGCTGCAAAATCCGTCGGCTTACCGGCGCTCCATGGTGTCGCGGCCGAGTTCACCAGGATGTCGACCCCACCCAACTCTGCGACCGCGCGGTCCACCAGTGCCTGCACGGACGCGTCGTCGCCGGTGTCGACCGGGATGCCCACGACCTTGCGGCCCGACTTCTCGGCGATGTCGGCGGCGGTGGTATCCAGCGCCTCGACCCCGCGCGCCGCGATGACGACGTCAGAGCCTTCGGCGGCCAGTGCGGTGGCGATCGCCAGTCCGATGCCTTTGCTGCCACCGGTGACGATCGCCCGCTTACCGGTCAGACCCAGGTCCATGTGCCTTCTCCCTGCTTGAGGCGAACGTGTCGCGCGTGTACTCCGGAACATACTTACCCAGCAACAGTGCTCCACCGGCGGAGAGCCCCGACACCGTGAACGCTGCGACCGACAGCGGGAAGAGCGCAGCCGCACCTGCGATCGCCAACGGCCCCGCGAAGAATCCTGCATCGTGGGTCAGTCGCCAGGACGCCAAGAACTCGGCGCGACCGGTTTCTGGTGCCACGTCGGCGCCGATGGTCATGATCACCCCGTTGCCGAAGCCGTTCCCGATACCCATCACGGTCGCGACCGCCGCAAAACCGGCCACCGCAGTGGTGAAGGGCAACGCCACGTACGACACGGCCAATACCAGGATCGATGGGATCGCCACGAAGGTGCGTCCGAAGCGGTCCATCAGGTGTCCGGCCGGGTAGGCGCAGATCACGTCGGCTGCTGCGCCGACTCCGAACAAGAGGCTGGCGACGGCGGGGGAGAGGCCGATGTGGTTGGCCCACAAAGGCAATATGGCATCGCGTGAGCTGCGGGCGACACCGAGGAGCAGCGATCCGGCACCGAGGGTGGACAGCAACCGGCCGTGTTCGGCAAATACCCCGAGGAGGTTGATCGGTGATTGCACCGCGCCTGCGCCCGGTGGATCCGGCAGCCGGGCCATCATCAGTCCGGCGACGATGATCGCCACCAGCTGGACGACGAATCCACCCCGTGCTCCCATCAGCACGATCGCTCCCGCACCGATGAACGGGCCGGCGAAGAAACCGAATCGCATGGCTCCGCCGAAGAGCGACATCGCCCGCGCCCGCCATTCGAACGGCACCGCCAGCGACAGGTAGTTCTGCCGCGCCAGGCCCCACACCGCGTTGGCGAGGCCGACCAGCAGAATCCCCAGGGCCAGCAACCACACCGCCTGCGCCAGTAGGCAGGTCAGTGCACCCACCGCCGCCACCGAACTCGCGAGGACGATCGAACGGCGCTCACCGATGCGCGCGACTATCTGGCCGGAGCAGGTGTCGCCGAAGACCTGTCCGAGTCCGACCAGCGCGACCGCGAGGCCGGCTATCGCCACGCCGGCACCGAGGTCGAGGGCGGCCAGCACCATCACCGGTGCGGCCGCCCCCTGCCCGATGCCGTATGCGGCAGCCGGGAGGTAGACGGTTCCTGCCAGCGACCGTAGTGGACGCTGAGCGTCCAGGGTCGCCGTCATACCGCGGTGGCTGCTTGCTCCCGTGACTCGGCGGCGGTGGGTACGGCCAGGCCATAGTGGCCCCGCAGGGTCGACTCCGTGTAGTCCGTGCGAAAACGGCCGCGCGCCTGCAGGATCGGGACGACCTGGTCGACGAAATCGTCGAGACCACCCGGCAGGTAGGGCGGCATGATGTTGAAGCCGTCAGCCGCATCGGCGTCGACCCAGGCGATCAGGTCGTCGGCGATCTGCTCGGGGGTGCCTGCGATGCTGCGGTGGCCCCGACCGCCACCGAGTTCGCCGATCAGCTCCCGAATCGTCAAATCACCCTTCGCGGCGAGCTGCCGGACAAGCGTCGACCGGCTCTTGTGTCCTTCGATCTCCGATTCCGGTGGGAGCTCGGGGAGCCGGGCGTCCAGGGATAGTCCCGTGAGGTCGACGTTGAAGAAGGCCGACAGCTGCCCGAGCGCGTAGTCGGGGGAGATGAGGTCGGTGAACTCGCGTTCGAGGGCTTTGGCCTCCGCCTCGGTAGAGCCGATGAAGGGGACTATGCCCGGCAGGATCTGCAGATCGGAGTACGTGCGACCGTACTTCGGCAACCGGCTCTTGAGGTCCTGGTAGAAGCTTCGACCCTCGGCGATGGTGCGCTGCGCGGTGAACACCACCTCGGCGTGGTGCGCCGCGAGTTCCTTGCCGTCTTCCGAGGACCCGGCCTGCACCAGTACCGGCCTGCCCTGTGGGGATCGCGGCGAGTTCAACGGACCGCGAACCGAGAAGTGCTCGCCCACGTGGTCGATGGTCCGGACCCGATCCGGATCGGCGAAGACTGCGCTCTCCACATCGAGCACCACGGCGTCCTGATCCCAGCTGTCCCACAGTTTCGTCACGACGTCGACGAACTCCTGGGCCCGGCGGTACCTGCCCGCGTGCTCAGGGATGGAGTCGAGGCCGAAGTTGAGGGCTTCCTGACTGTTGCCCGATGTGACGATGTTCCAGCCGGCCCGGCCGCCACTGATGTGTTCGAGCGAGGCGAAGGCCCGGGCCAAGGTGTACGGGTGGTTGTAACCCGTTGAGGCGGTGGCGATCAGACCTACCTTGCTGGTCCCGCCGGCAATGGCCGACAGCAGGGTGATCGGTTCGAAGATGGCCTGGGTGTTGCGCCGGATGTTCGGGCCGATCGCCAGACCGTCGGCGAAGAAGATCGAGTCGAGCTTGCCGCGCTCGGCGATCTGACCGAGCCGGACGAAATGATCAACGTCGAGGACGTGATGTTCGGCGGTGCGTGGATGGCGCCAGGCGGCCTCGTGGTGGCCGACGCCCATGACAAAAGCATTGAGGTGCAGCGTGCGTGACATGTGATTCCTAGGGTCGAGAGGTCGGGGGGGTGGAAAGTCATTCGTTCGAGGGGGTGCGCCACCGTGAGAACCGGCGTTCGATGATCACCAGCACGAAGTTGAATACGAGTCCGACCAACGCGATGGTCAAGATCCCGGCGTACATCTGCGGGATCTGGAAATTGAGCTGGCTGGCCATGATCAGGTAGCCCAGCCCCGATCGCGCCCCGACCATTTCGGCGGCGATGAGAACGAGGATGGAGGCGGCCGCGGACAACCGGATGCCGGTGAAGATGGTCGGTAGGGCCGCGGGCAGGATCACCTTCTGGAAAAGCCGGAACGACGACAGTCCGAGCGAGCGAGCTGACTTGATCAACAGGGGATCGACGGTGCGCACGCCCGAGATGGTGTTCAACAAGATGGGGAACATGCAGGCGTAGATGACGAGCGCCACCTTGGACGTCTCCCCAATACCCAGGATGAGGACGAAGACCGGCAGCAGGGCCAGGGCGGCGGTGTTGCGGAACAACTCGAGAACAGGGTTGAGCAGCTGCGCGACCGGGCGGTACCAGCCGATCACGATGCCGAGTGGCACGGCGACGACCACGGCGACCGTGAAGCCCTTGAGCGCCCGCCCGACACTCGCCGAGATGTGCTCCGACAGTTGACCGCTCTGCGCGAGCTTGATCAGTGCGTCGACGACATCGGAGAACGGCGGCAGGAACGTCTTGTCGACGAGGCCGACCCGTGGGGCCACCTCCCAGAACACGAGCAGCAGGGCCAGCACGATGGTCGTGCGGAACACCCAGTTGCCGGTGCGCAGGACGGTCCGTCCCACCGGCTTGCGGGCTTTGAAGGTCGCAGGTGCGGCAGTCGTTGCCGGCGGTGCTTCGACCTTTGTTACCGGAGATGCCTTCTCCAAGGTGACGTTAGACATGAGCCCCGACCCCTATCTTGTTGGTGCTTGCTACTTCCGGCCGTAGTGAGAGCCAGATCCGGTGCCGGTAGTCCCGGAACTGTTCGGAGGAGCGCAGATCGTCCACGGCCCCATGATCGATGTCGATATCGACGATCTCCTTGATGCGCCCGGGACGTTCGGTCAGCACGGCGACGCGTTGCCCGAGATAGATGGCCTCGTCGATACCGTGGGTGATGAACAGGATCGTCTTGCCGGTGGCCTTCCAGATGCGGAGCAGCTCGTCCTGCAGCGACTCCCTCGTCTGGGCGTCGAGCGCTGCAAACGGCTCGTCCATCAGCAGAACCTCGGGGTCGTAGGCGAGGCTGCGCGCAATGGCCACACGCTGCTTCATACCGCCCGACAACTCGTGGGGGAGATGGTCGGCGAACCCGTCCAGCCCCACCAGGTGGAGGTACTCGTCGGCGATTGTCTTGCGGCGGCGCCGCGGAAGGCCCTTGGCCTCGAGACCGAACTCGACGTTTGCCCGCGCTGACCGCCAGGGGAGCAACGCGTATTGCTGGAAGACGACGCCACGGTCGAGACCGGGGCCGGTGATCGGCCGGCCGTCGAGCAGGATCTCTCCGGAGGTCGGCTTGGTCAGTCCGCCGATGAGGTCCAGCAGGGTCGACTTGCCGCTGCCGCTGGGGCCGACCAGAACGAGGAACTCGCCTTCGGCCGCGGCGATCGTGATGTCGTCGACCGCCACGAAATCGGGTTTGCCTGGTGACGGGAATGATTTGCGTACCGAACGTAATTCGAGCTTGGGTGTGGTCATGATGCAGCCTCCACAGGGGCACCGTCAGGACCCGACTCAGGCGGGTAGGTGCCGTTTGCGTATGGGTTGTCGTCGTTGGTGAAGACGTCTTCCGGGGTGAGCTTTCCCTTCTCGAGTTCACCGTTGCGTACCAGCCAGTCGATCCAGAGCTGGAACTCTTCGGGCTTGATGACGCCGCCGGCGGTCGGGATGGACGAGCTCTGCCAGTAGTCGGCGAGCGCCGGGTCCTCACCCCGACCGCGCTTGCCGATGATGTCCTTGAAGCGTGCGACGACCTCGTCGCGAGGGGTCACCTGGGTCCATCGAACGGCGCGAGCGGTACCTTGCACGAAGTCCTTGACGGCCTCGGGATTTTTCGCGATGAAGTCGTCGCGCAGCACCAGGCTGCCGTAGCTGAAGTCGCCGAACACCGCGTCGGTGAAGAGCTCCCGCAGTCCACCGGTCTCGAGGGCCTTGTCGCGGAAGATGTTGTTGAAGGCGCCGACGTCGATCTGTCCTTGACGAAGAGCGGTCTCGGTGTTGATGGGTGGCACCACCAGCAGCTGCACCGAGGCGATCTCGTCTTTCGAAAGCCCCTCACGTGCAAGCCATTCCCTAATGACGAACTCGGAGTGCGCACCGAGGGTGTTGATGCCGACCTTCTTGCCGATCAGGTCGCGGGCGCTGCGGATCGGGGAGCCGTCGACCACGTAGAATCCGTTGTAGGTCTTGGAATCAGCGCCGTAATAGTCGACAACAGCGGTGATGGGCGACCCGGCCGACTTCAACTTGACGATTGCTCCGTTGAAAGCGCCACCGAAGTCGGAATCTCCTGTTGCCGTCGCCTGGATGGACTGCGGTCCGCTGGTGGTCTCACCCACAGACTTCAGCGTGACCTCGCTGAAGTAGCCGAGATCAGCTGCCAGTTCTGGAAATACGACAGTCGATGGTGAGGCGAGATACCTCAGTTCGGTCTTGCCATCAGCAGTCAGGGTGGCCTCGTCGGACGATGACCCGCACGCAGTCGTGGCCAATCCGAACGAGAGCGTCAGTGCCAGAACCGCAATCGCGCGTAGACGTCCCGGTGTTGTGTGTTTCACGAAATTCCCCTTCGGTTTTCCGCGCGGTGGATCCCGCGGAAAAGTAATTGTTCGAAATCGACGTCCTGCCGAGCCCCTGTCAGCGAACGTCACTGATCGATTCCGTGTGTTGGACCAATGATGTTGGGCGCCGAGCGCCCGTCACAACAAGCTATTTCACGACGTGGAATATTCGGCGCTATTAAATCGTGCCGCGTAAAAGGTCTGGAGAAACCGCCGGTGTTCCCACCGATGAACCGAGCTTGTGCAGCGACGACTCGGACACCACATCGCTGAGCAGAGCCGCGGTGTGCCGCATCGCCGGATAGATCTGAGATATCAAATTCTGATTCAGTCGTACGCTCAGCGCCTGCACACCGATAGAGGCGCGGACGCGTCCTCCCGCGTCGAAGACCGGGACTGCGATCGCGGTGACCTCGGCCGAGTCGGAGATCGCGTAACCACGCCGGCGAGCCGCATCGCCTGCAGTGACTCGCTGTCGCTCTTTTCGCCCGGCGAACGCGGCGATCGCGCGACCCATCGCGGTCGTGTCCAGTGCAGCGCGTTGCTCTGGGATCTGGTGTCCGCAGAAGGCAACCGGAGGGCGCGCCGAGTATACCGTGACCGCTTGGTCGTCCTCGGCGATGCTCAGGCTCGCGGTGACCTTGATCTGCGACGACAGGGTGTGCAGGTGTGGTGCGGCGGCGTCGACGTCGATGCGCCTGGTGGTGGAGGAGGCCAGGGTCAGCAAGCCGTCGCCGATGCCGTAGCAATCGGTCTGCGGGTCTTGGGTCAGCAGCCTGCCCCGCACCAGTGCCTGTGCGATCCGGTGGGTGGTGCTGATCGGAAGTCCCACCCGGCGGGCCAACTCACTGATCAGTATGAACGCATCGGTGTTCTCCAACGCGTACAGGACTGATATCGCCCGTTCGATCGCCTGAGACCCCGTGCGGGGCCGCAGGGGCACTGCGGAATCCGCGCCCTCGCCTGTCTCCATCGCTGTCTCCCCGCCGATTCGTCAACTCTGTAGGTCACGATCCCCGGTGTGCCGTCCGAGCGGAAGGATTGTGCGCGCTGTGATCTTTTCATCGGCATTTTTCGGCGGATTCGCGTGCTGGTTCCACGTTGTGGAAGCCGCACTGGTGTTAATTTCCGGCGCCTTTGATATTTCACCCAGGCCGTGTTCAACGGCGACTCGAGTATTCACCCTTTGCCAAATGAGTTATCTCAAGGCCCGAAGAAAGGATCATCACGGTGACCATCACAGATACCCAGACGCCGGTCGCGTCGACAGCACAATCGATCGAGGTTGCTCCCATCGCCGGTTATCTCGGCGCCGAGGTTTCCGGTCTCGATCTCACGCAGGTGCAGAGCGCGGCGACCCAGCGTGCCCTGGGCGCTGCAGCGCTTCCTGGAGGGTCTGTACGCGGAGAACCGTTTCGGCGGGCGCGAAAAACGTTGGGAGAAGGAGTCTGAGGCGGCGGCACTGACCGAGGAGACGCCCATCATCAGTGAGCATCCCGTTGTGCGGGTACATCCCGTCACCGGTCAGAAGCTGATCTACGTCAACCCGGGATTCACCAGCCGCATCGTCGGACTCAGTGCCTCGCAGAGTGATCGGTTGCTCGATCTGCTGTTCGCGGAGATCACCAATCCTGCATATACCGTCCGCGTCCGCTGGACCCCGGACAGCATCGGGATCTGGGACAACCGCGCGACGATCCACCAGGCACCCACCGATCTCGGCCACCTCGATGTCGTGCGCGTGCTGCACCGCACCACCGTGGAGGGCGACATACCGGTCGGTGTTGCGGGTCAGCAGTCGCGCTCGATCTCCGGTGCACCCTTCTACGCCCGTACCGCCTGACAACCCACTCACACAAGGAAAAGCCATGACCATCACCGATCTCCGCACCGTTGGAGCAGATACATCCGCAGTCCACTTCGCCCGGGTCGCCGGCCACATCGGCGCCGACGTCAGCGGCGTCGACCTGTCCCGACCACTCGATCGTGAGGTGGCCGACGCCGTCGTCGCCGGACTCCATCGGCACAAGGTGATCTTCTTCCGTGATCAGCACATCGACCACGCGCAGCAGATCGCGTTCGCCCGGAACTTCGGGCCGGTGACCGCCTCGCATCCGTACGATGACGATGCGCCGACCGACTTCCCCGAGATACTGAAGATCGACAACCGCGAATACGAGCGCAAGTTCGGGGTCAAGGCCGCCAGTTACACCAACGAATGGCACACCGACGTCACTGCGCTGGTCAATCCACCCGCGGTGTCGATCCTGAGGGCGGGCAACACCCCCGTTCGCGGCGGCGACACCAGCTGGACCAACCTGGCTGCCGCCTATGCGGGGTTGCCGGAGTCCATCAAGGAGCTCGTCGATGGGCTGCGGGCCGAGCACCGGTTCGGCGGTCGTCACCCGGTGTTCAAGGAGGGCAGCAACTATGGCGACAAGGTGGCACGTACGCCGTTGATCGCCGAACATCCGGTGGTCCGGGTTCATCCGGTGACCGGCGAGAAGATCCTCTTCGTGCAACCCGGCTTCACCAGCCGGATCGTCGGCTACAGCAGGCGACAAAGCGACGCCTTGCTCGACCTGCTTTTCGACGAGGTGACCAACGCTGCGTACACGGTCCGATTGCGGTGGCGTGAAGGCACCATCGCGGTGTGGGACAACCGGGCGACAGCGCATCTGGCCCCGGGGGACGTCAATCACCTGGACGTCGCACGCGTGCTCTACCGCACCACCATCGAAGGCGACATCCCGGTCGGCGTCGACGGTGCGTCATCGGTGGCCATCTCCGGCGAACAGTTCATCGGATCCTGACCGGCTCACGACTCACGGTCCATGAGTACCCTGCGATAGCGCGGGCGCCTGACCTGGTTTTGGAATAACGTCAGCAGGGATGACTGAGCCGCTCCGGCGCTACCGCGCGATCATGCACGTCGACCTGGACCAGTTCCAGGTGTCTGTCGAGCGCCGCGGGAACCCCGAACTGATCGGTGTCCCGGTGATCGTCGGTGGCACCGGTGATCCCACTGAACCCCGCAAGGTCGTCACCTGCGCGTCGTACGAAGCCCGTGACCTCGGTGTTCGGGCCGGGATGCCGCTGCGGTCGGCGTTCCGGAAAATGCCCGATGCGGTGTACCTGCCACTGGACCACGCGTCGTATGACGCGGCGTCGGCGGAGGTCATGAACACCCTGCGGAGTTTTGGCTATCCGGTGGAGGTCATCGGCTGGGACGAGGCGTTCCTGGGACTGCCGGCCTCGGAGTCCGAGGTTGACGCGATCGAGTTGGCCCACTCGATCCGTCAGCGGATCCTGGACGAACGCGGACTGTCGTCCGCGGTGGGGATCAGCGACAACAAGCAGCGAGCCAAGATGGCGACGGGTTTTGCCAAACGCGACCCCGAGCACATCTTCGTCCTGAACAACGGCAACTGGATGCCGATCATGGGCGAGCGTGGGGTCGGCGATCTGTGGAGCGTGGGCCCCAAGACCACCGCCAAGCTCGAGGCGCTTGGGATCTCGACCGTCGCACAGTTGGCCACCGAGGATCGCGGGCGGTTGATCTCGGAGTTCGGGCCCCATCTCGGTAACTGGCTCAACCTGCTCTCGCGCGGCGGCGGCGACATACACGTCGAGACGGAGCCGTTCATACCGCGCTCGCACAGCAAGGTCGAGACATTTCCCAAAGACCTGTCCGAGCCGGCCGAGATCGATGAGGCGATTCGCAAGCTGACCCGAGAGTTGTTGGAGCAAGTGGTATCCGAGGATCGGATCGCGTTCCGGGTGGCTGTCACTGTTCGCACGATGACGTTCTACACGCGCACGAAGTCGCGCAAGCTACCTGCACCCACCACCGACATCGATGTCATCGAACCGGCGATGCTCGAGGTACTGCACAAGTTCGAGTTCGACCGACCGATCCGTCTGCTCGGGGTCCGCCTCGACCTGGTGATGCCGGAATAGCCCCTTGGCACCGACGGCGGTGCTAGTTTTCGTCCGGGGCGCCAGAAGGGAATGAGCATGCGGTGGACAAAGCGATCAGGTGTGGCGGCGGCTGCGTTGGCACTGGTCATCGGGCTGGGATTCGCACCCGCTGCGACCGCTGCTCCGCTGCCCGTCGACCACAATTTCCTCGCGGGGATACCCGCCGAACTCGCGAACCCGGGTGGCTCGCTTCCCGGGTCCAACGACTACAGCTGCAAACCCTCACCTGAACATCCCAATCCGGTGGTCCTGGTGCACGGGACGGCCGGTAGTCAGCAGACGAATTGGATCTCACTGGTACCCGCACTCAAAAACGAAGGCTACTGCGTCTTCGCGCTGACGTACGGCGAGCTGTCACCACAGTGGCCGCTGTCGAGGATCGGTGGACTCGGCGACAAGACTGTCAGTGCGTGGCAGCTCAAGGTGTTCGTCGACGACGTCCTCGCCAAGACCGGTGCGGAAAAGGTTGACATCGTGGGGCATTCGCAAGGTACTCAGATCCCGACGTACTGGGCGAAGTACTACGGAGGCGCCCGCCACATCGACAAGTACGTGTCGCTGGCGCCGTTCTGGCAGGGATCCGATGGCGACGGGCAGGGACGCTCTGATCTCATCGCCATGTTCGCCGACGCGCTCGGACTGCCACCGGCAGCGATCCCGCAGACGGACTGCCCCGATTGTGTCGCGGCCCCGAATGACGACGATTTCGCAGCAGCCATCGACGCGCCGAACGGACCGTACGTGCAGGGCATCGACTACACCAACATCGTCACCCGCTACGACCAGCTCGTGACGCCGTACACCAGCGGTATCCTCGCCGGTCCTGCCGGCGTCGAGGTCACCAATATCGTTGTGCAGGATACGTGTTCGCTGGATCGTTCGGATCACCTGTCGATCGTCGCGAACCAGCGGTCGGAGGCGATGGTCCTCAACGCGCTTGACCCGCAGCATCCGCGGCCGGTTCCGTGCCTGGCGGTCCCGCCTTACACCGGGGCGTAAACGAGTTTCAAAAATGCGTCGAGCAGGATCCCGCACTGTCGGTGTGATTCTTCTGCGCGCGCGCTGATCTCGGCGGTGATCTTCTGAAGGTCGATACCCCGTTCGACGACGAGTTGCCCTTCGCGGCTCACCGCCCAGCTGGCCTGCCACGTCGCCCACACCGCTGGTGAGATCTCGGGGTGGAACTGCACTCCGAGGTTGCGGCCGAACGTGAACGCTTGCAGCGCGGCTCCGTTGCGCGCGATCTCGCGGGCGCCCGGTGGGAGTGAGAAGCGGTCGTAGTGCATCTGCATCCAGGGCCCGTTCGACACCAGTTCGGGCGCCACGCTGTTCACCGTCACGTACCCGTGCTCGGGGTGGTCGGATCGCTTAACGGTGCCGCCCAGCACCCGACTGAGCAGTTGTCCACCGAAGCACACACCGAAGATCGGCACGTTCGCCGCCAGCGCTGCTCGCAAATAGGTCAGCTCCGCGGCCAGCCACGGCACCGAATCGTCGTATGCCGATTCGGATGAGCCCATCACGATGATGAAGTCGAAACCGCTGAGGTCGGGGAGTTCGCCGGCGGGGTGCACGATCTGGACCTCGTAGCCGCGGTCAGCGACATGTTCGCGGAGGGTGCCGGTGTCGGCGATACCGCGGTCGGTGTCGGTGTCGTGAACTACGAACAGTGCTCTGCCGCGGTGGGCCGACGAGCTGTCGCTGCGCGGGGCCATCACGTTTTGTCGGGGATCTGCGCGGCGATGTAGACCCCGAGTGCGGCGTAGCTGACGGCGACGGCGGTCAGGGCATACTTCGGCAGCTTCGGGATGCCGCCGGTGGTCAGTGCGGCTGTGGCGTCCCACGCGTCGACCCCGGCGCCCGACAGCAGCAGCTTCTTGAGCAGCGGGTTCTCCTGCGCCTGCGCGGCGGCGATCACGACACCACCGAGGTAGACCTCGCGGGCACCGAACATCTTGTTGGTCAGTTTTGCGCCGGGCAGGGCGGCTTCGGTGCCGATCACACCTTGGGCGGTGGTCTTGGGGGCGAACATGTAGCCGAGGCCGAGCCCCGCGCGTCCCGCCCCGAGCAGTATGGCCATGGTCTTCACGTCGATCTTTGATGCGGGAAGCTTCATTGCTGTCTCCTGAGCTGGCGATGGGAGTTTCGTCCAGTATGGCCAAAACCGTCTGACTCTGGACATTCTGGGGCCTGCGGTAGCGGTCGTGTGGCCTTTTTCGCGTGGTCACTCTGGGATCGACTCGATCACACCGCGAGTGACCCCACGGCGCACTACTGCTTCGGCGTCCCGCGCCCAAAGCGACGAACCCTCACACTATGGAGTTGTCAATGTTCGAGCCGCGCCGGTGTCATCCGGTGCTGCGGTAGTAGCTTCGGGCTGCGTCGTCGTGTGGAGTTTCTCGTGAACTTGTGGCGGCCTCGATCGGGCCGGCCGGGCCTGTTAGGCGGCGAGTGGTTCGTTGGTCAGGGTGCGTCTGGCGTGCGAACGCATTGGCGTGGTGGTGCCGGGTTTGATGAACCAGGGGTGGCCGTCGTGTCCGAGGAACACGGTCCAGCCTTTGTGGTGGATGTAGTTGTGATGCCTGCGGCACAGCAGGACGGTGTTGGTCAGGCTCGTCTCGCCGCCGTGGCTCCAGAACGTGATGTGATGAGCATCGGTCCATCCGGCGGGACAGCCGCAGCCGGGGAACGCGCAGCCTTTGTCCCGCGCAATCAGTGCTTTGCGGATGGCGGGTGTGACCGTCCGGAACTCACGCCCCACCTGCAGGGGCACAGCATTGTTGTCGAGCAGGATCTTGGTGATCACCGAATCACACGCGGTCATCTGCGCGGTGGAGGCCGAGACGGGCCCGGTCCATTCGAACGTCGCGGGCGCGGTCGGGACTTTCGCGCCCGGGATGCCGTTCATCTGAAACGCCAGGAGTTGCTCAGCGGAGACGGTCATCGTCACCCGCGGCTTGACGCCACCTTCGGTGGGCCGGTCGTGGTGGGCGAAGAACACGTCCAGGATTTTTCCGAGGGCTTCGGCGAGACGTTGCGAGGTGCTGCGCGGATCCGGTGACCCGTCCGGTTCAGGAACCGGCTTGGCCAGCGGACGCAACGCGGTCGCCAGTTTCTCCCCGAGGGTTTTGTCCAGGTCGAGGGTGCCGTGGGTGCGGCCGTCATCGCCGGTCCCGAACGACACCTCGTTGAGCTCATCGTTCTCCGCATCGGGCGTTTCTTTGTCCGGCGGCGACAAGGCGATCGCCATCTCGTGGGCCCGCTCTATGACCGCGGCCGGCGTCGAAATGCGCGCCTGGGTCAACAACCCACGCACGCAGTCGTCCCGGTCGGTCTCCGACAGGTCGGGGTCACGGCGGTCGATGTGGTGCAAGCCTTTGACGATGGCGTCCACGTGCTCCCCGGACAGAGTCCCGTCCACGGCATACGCAGCGACCGAGGGAATGGATCCGAGGGCGCGACCGACCCGTACGTAGCGGTGCGCAGCGGCCGGTGATACCTGCACCGATTGCAGAAGCTCAGCAGTCGAATCCGCGCCGAGTGTCTTGGCGACCCCACGCTTGTCGAGGTCGGCGGTGAACCGAAACAGCAATGCGTCCAACACATTCTTGGCCCGCAATGCGTAGACCGTTTCCTCGGACAACGCCACGTCGTCGAGCGGTGCGAGCAGCAGTGGATCAGCCGCCATTGTTGATAGGTGTTCGAACAGCCCCCGAAAGTTCATGACTCAAATCTACCGTGAAAATCGGACTAGCACAAGTGTTCGAAGAGACTTATTTTGCTGTGCTGCAACATCTTTCGCCACGCGAAGCACTGTCGGCGGCAGTGTAACAAGGGGGTCTGACATCGCCTGTTACGCACGAAAAGGGCACGCTCGACGGCTGTTTCGGCACGCTCGGCCGCCGGATCGGCGCGGTCGGCGGAGATGGGGGAGACGAAACTCAGTCGTCAGGGCTCGCGCGGGATCGCCATTCGAACAAGCCGCGCCGCGGGATCGGGTGCGAGACCGAGCTGTTCCCAGGGTGTTTCGGTCTCGACCACGGCGAACGCCGACGTCGGGAATCGTTCGATCTGTCCCGTGGGATCAAGGGTCAGTGCTGTTGCCGGCATCCCGGGTTCGTGTCCGACAACGAGCAGCGTCTGCGCGTCGGACGGCGCATGCAGACGGATCGCCTCGAGAATGTGGTCGGGATGGCCGCCGTAGATGTCATCGACATAGGTCACCGGCGCAGCGATACCTGTGCGCTCCAACGTCTGGCGGGTCCGGGTCGACGTTGAGCAGAGCACATGGTCGACCGCGAGGCCCGATTCGGCGATCCAGCGCCCGGCGAGCGCGGCTTCACGACGTCCGCGCTCGGCCAGCGGACGCTCGTGGTCGCGGACTCCGTCCGGATAGCCGGATTTGCCGTGCCGCATCAAGATCAGTGTGCTCGTCACTGTTCCGACGGTAGTCGCCTGACGGTGACCGGACAAAGGCATCGCCGACGCGCCTCGCAAGTTCGAAAGCTCGAGAGTCGCAGTCGGCCTAACCTTCGTTCGCCGGGCGGAGGAAGTCGCCGGCGACTTCGACGGCAGGCTGCGAGCTACCACCCCCGACGACGAGCGACGCGAACGCGATGTCGCCCGAGATCCCGGTGAACCAACCGTGTGCATCGCCGCTGTCGCCGTACTCGGCGGTCCCGGTCTTGCCACCTAGACCACCGATGTCGCTGAGAGCGCTCGCGGTGCCTGACGTGACCGTTTGCCGCATCATCGCGCGCAACTGGCCGATCACCCTCGGGTCAAGAGGTTCCGGTGTCATGTTCGCGGTGGTCGTCTCGCCCACGATCAGACTCGGCAAGACCATGGAACCGTGTCCGAGGCTGGCTTCGACGACGGCCATCCCGAATGGTGATGCCGTCACGCTGCCCTGCCCGATACCGTTCTCCACTCGTAACGCGGGGCTGTCCGCGCGGGGCACAGCCCCGGTCACGGTGACGATCCCGGGAACCACGAAGTCCACACCGAGGCCCAACTGCTCCGCCACCGCCGGTAGTGCGTCAGGGCCGAGCCGGTTCGACAGCGTGGCCATCGTGGTGTTGCACGACCGAGAGAAAGCGGTGGACAGGGGTACAGCGCCGAGGTCGAAGTCGTCCTCGTTGGGTATGGTCCGGCCCTCTATGGTGGCTCGGCCTGGGCATGGGAGGACTGTGTCGGGCGTGGCGGTGCCCGAGGACAGCGCTGCTGCGGTGGTGATCGTCTTGAAGGTCGAGCCGGGCGGATAGAGGCCGCTGAGCGCGATTGCGCCACCGGCGTCCGCGGCGCTGTTCTGTGCCACCGCGAGAAGTCCACCGGTCGACGTCGACATTGCCACGAGTACGGCCGGTTTACCTTGTGCGGCAACGGCTTGCTGCGCGAGCAGCTGCAGCCGTCGATCCAGGGTCAGCTGTAACGGATCGGCGGGCTGTGCAGCAACCGACGTGAGCTGGTCAACGGGGTTTCCGCTGTCGTCGACGATGCTGACGGACCATCCGGCACCCCGCGAGATGCGGTCGTTCCAGGCCTTGTCGATACCCCCGAGTAACGGCGACTTCAGGGCCCTGTCGACGGTGAGGAGTTTTCCCTGCTCCACGACGGTGACTCCGCTGATCGACTCGAGCCGGGACCGGACGCTGTCCAGGTCACGCTCACGCAGCGTCGCAACGGTGACGACATCTGTCTGCTGCTGTCCGGCCGCACTTTTGATCGACTTGTCGGTGATGGAAGGATCGATTCCGGCGAGAACAGGGGCCAATGCAGCTGATCCCTCTGAAAGGGCATCGCGGCGAAGGGTGACCACACCCACCGTGTGCCAAGTCATCAGGGCCGCACCGCCGCGATCGACCACAGGAGTCATCACGTTCTTGTCGTCCGAATACTGCAAGTGCGTTCCCGGCGCGAGGTTCTTGTGCAGCAGGGTCGAAGACCATTCGAGGCGCCAGCCGTCGTCGGTGTCGATGGCGCGCCCGCCGGTCTCGTAGTCGAGTCCTCGTCCCTCACCGAACTCCCACGACATCGTCAGAAGTCCTGTACCGCTCTCATCGTCCACGTCATGGGCGCTGACCCGCACCTCGGCGTTTTCTCCGAGGTGGGTGAACATGTCGCTGATCGCCGATTCTGCCGCGGCGGGGTCAGTGGTGTGTTCGGCTGCCTTGCTCGCGTCGCCGGAACTCAACGCCGACGCGAAAGAGCCAAAAGGATCTTCTGGGTTGTCGCCGAGCGCAGCGCAACCTGCGGTCAACAGCGTCGTGACCATCAGCAGGATTCCCGCCGCCAACCGAGTGCGCTCAACGTTTCTCATCGTTCGCGAACTCAACCAGCACGCACCCTGCATAACAACCGCCGACACAGGTGGTAGGCGATAGCGTTTGGCTATCGGCGCAGTTGGGGCGCCCTGGGCAGGGCTGAAAATCGCGATTCAGCTCAATGCGCTGCGGACCTCGTTCACCGCCACCCGCGCAGCCTGGCCGATGGCCGCCTCCACCGTGGGTAGCGACAGCTCCGATCGCGCGGCATGGGTGAACACCGCCACCGCGACCGGATATTCGCCCGGATATTCGACCACGGCGACCTCGTTGCGGATCGCTCCGAGCGTCCCGGTCTTGCCTGCCACCGTTGCGATTCCGAGTGGGAACCCGGATGAGATCCGCTGCTTCCAGGCCTGTTTGCGCATGGTGGTGCGAATGAAGTCGCAACTATGGCGCGAGGCAACGCGATCGGTCCAGATCAGGTCGAGGAGGCTCGTGGCGTCCCGAGCTGTGGTGGCACCGGCCAACGCGGGGTCGTAGGCGCTGATCGATCCACGCCAGTCGATATTGGCCAGCGCGGTGAAAGCCTCGGCGACGGAGCTCGTCCCGGTGTCGGAGAGCAGTTGCTTCTGGACGTGCGCCATACCGCCGACCACGTGTGTGGCGTGCAACCCCGCCTCGTCGAGTACCTTGTGAACGTAATCGAGTCCGACTTCGGCGAGGATCACATCGGCAGCGGCATTGTCGGAGACGACCATCATCTGTACGGCCAGGTCACGCCAACTCAGGGTGATCGGATCATGCAACGCGGCAATACCTGTCGGTCCGGCCGCTTGCTCGCGGGGATCGACTGTGACCTTCTCGCGCAAATCGATGTCACCGTTGTCCGCGCGCACGCACAGGGCCGCGAACAGCGGCAGTTTGTATACCGAAGCCATCACCACAGGGTCATCGGCGTACCAATCGAACTCGCGCTCGGGTGAGCGCCCTATGGTCCGAGCGTGTAGCCAGGCGGCGCACCCGGCATCGGCGAAGATCTCCCGAAGTCGTTGACCCACAGCACTGTCATGCTTCCCGATCGTCATCGGGAGAGTTTCCACAATGCCGATTCAAGTGCGTCTATCGGAGCCTGCTGCGCCTTGGGCCGGCGAATCACCAGCAATCGCAGAGGTACGTCGTCCGAGATCATCGATACCGTCTCGATTCCCGCGACGACGCCGAGCCGGCCCGGCGCCGGCGCCACGGCGAATGCTTCACCACCGGCGACGGCCGCCACCAGCTCGCTCGGCGCCCGCACCGGCAGTATCGCCGGGTCGAGACCCCGGACGTGCAGGGTGTCTATGAGCAGATCGAATGCCGGCGGGTTGGCCGCGCGCGGCGAGTGCGCCAGCGCCAGCCCGTGCAACATGCGGACCGTCGGCCGCTTCGCCGCCGCTACCGGGTGTCCGGCTGGCACCAGGAAGGTGCGGTCGATCCGGGCCACCGGGCCGCTCTCGAGACCGTCACGTACGCAGGGGTGTTCGACTATTGCGAGGTCCAGCAAGCCTTTTCGGACGTCGTCGACGAGATCGACCACGGGCGCCACACTGATTCGGTGACGTTGCTGCGAGCCGAGTCCGGCAAGTGCAGCAGCGCACTGCGCTGCAATCGACGGATCGAGATCGGGCGCAAGCCCGCACCGCAGCACGTCGGCATGTTCGCGAAGGCGACGCGCCTCACCGGTGAATCGGTCGGCGTCATCGATCAAGACTCTCGCACGGGGCAACAGCTCGCGCCCCGCGGCGGTCAGCTCGGCACCATGCGGTGCGCGCCGGATCAGCTCCACCCCGAGTTCACGCTCCAGTCGGCGCAGACCTTGCGACACCGGTGGCTGAGTCATCTCCAACCTGATCGCGGCGTTGCCGAAATGTCCTTCCTCGGCGACGGCGACGAAGAACCTCAGATGTCTGAGCAGATCCATGCCACCACTGTGACACCGTCAGGGTTTCCGGAGAAATGAGTTCCGCGCGGCACCGGCCGGGACGTCACGAAGCGCGCCGATGCCGTCCGCTGTGCTCTTCGATCCCCGCTGCGGCCAACGCAGCACGGAGTAGCCGCACGGTGTGACCCCACGCCGATGCTTCCTGCTCCAGGTGCTGGGCGATCTCGGCATTGCCGCGGTCCCATTCATGTTCGGCGAGTTCGCGCAGTTCCACCACTTCGTCCATGCCGAAGCCGACCAACTCGATCAGTGCTGAGGAGTCGGCGCACGCCCATTCGATCTGATCGCGGCGCAGCGTCATCAGCCGCTCCAGGTCATCAGCCAGCGCCGCCTGTGCCGATGCAGGTAGACCACTCACCCGAACCAGGGTGCCGCAGGACGGCGAGAACAGCCAGGAGACGCGCCGTGGCGTGCGAATCTGATTTCCTGGCCGAACTCACCGATGGGCAGGCCGCTACCCCTGAGACCACTTCCACTCACGGATCTCTGGCATGTCCTCGAAGTGTTCACGGACGTAGTCGTGGTGTCTACGCAGTTGCGACTGGCAGAACTCGGCCAGGTCGCCGCTCTTCTCTGGCACCCTTCTGCTACGCCGCAGCGCTTCGAGAACCAGGTGATAGCGACTCATCCTGTTGAGGACAACCATGTCGAAAGCAGTTGTGGTGGTGCCCTGCTCGCTGAATCCGCGAATGTGAAAGCGTTCGGGATTGGTACGTCCGTGCAATTGCTGGTGCACGGCACGTGGGTAGCCGTGGAAGGCGAACACCACGTCGGTCTCTGCGGTGAAGAGATCGACGAACTTCTGCTCCGGCATGCCGTGCGGATGATCGTTCTGCGGCAGCAGTCCCATCAGGTCGACCACGTTGACGACGCGGACCCGCAGCCACGGTACCCACTCTCGCAGGAGTTGGGCGGCGGCAAGCGTCTCTTCTGTCGGGACATCGCCCGCTGCGGCGAGCACGATGTCGGGCTCCTCCTCGGAGCCGACCGCCGTCGGGCTTTCCGTACCTGCCCACTTCCAGATCGACGCCCCGGCGGCGCAGTGTTCGTTGGCCTGATCCAGAGTCAGGTATTGCGGGTGCGATTGTTTGTCGACCACAAGCACATTCACGTGATCGCGGCTCCGGAAGCAGTGGTCGGCGACCGAGAGCAACGTATTCGAGTCCGGGGGTAGCCACACCCTGACCACCTCGGGGGACAGCGGGATCACCGCATCGATCATTCCCGGGCCCTGGTGGCTGAACCCGTTGTGATCATTGCGCCAGCACGTGCTGGTGAGCAGCACATTGAGAGACGCGACTGGTTCGCGCCACGGCAGAGCCACTGCATGCTGAAGCCACTTGGCGTGCTGAACCAGCATCGAGACGCTCACCATCGCAAACGCCTCGTAGGTCGCGAACAGGCCGTGCCGACCGGTGAGGAGGTAGCCCTCCAACCACCCCTGACACAGGTGCTCGCTGAGAACCTCCATGACCCGCCCCTCGGGAGAGAGCCCGTCATCGTTCTCGGTGCGAGGCAGCTGCCAGCAGCGGTCGGTCACCTCGAAGACGGCCTGCAACCGATTCGACGCCGTTTCGTCGGGGGAGAAGAGCCGGAACGTGCCGCCGTGCTTGTCGTCCGAGTTCTGCTTGTAGATGTCGCGCATCAGCTCGCCGAGGACCTTCGTCGTTTCATACGACCTCGCGCCGGGCGTGTCGATCTCCAGCGCATACGACTCCAATGCCGGAATCTTCAGCGGCACCAGATTCCGTCCGCCGTTGGCGTACGGCGTCGACCCCATCCGCAGATCTCCGTCCGGAGCGAGTTCGGCGAGTTCCTTGGTGAAGGCCCCATGATCGTCGAACAGGTCCTCGGGCCGGTACTTCCGCAGCCAGGCCTCGAGTAGGCCCAGATGTTCTGGATTCTCGCGTACTCCGGACAGTGGGACCTGATGACTCCAGTGGGTGCCCTCGATGAGCTTGCCGTCGACTTCGTGTGGCCCGGTCCAGCCCTTGGGAGTCCGCAACACGATCGCCGGCCACTTCTCTCCGACCGGTTCGCCCGCCCGAGCTGCCGACTGGATGGCCGCAATCTTTCCGTGCGCGGTCGTCAGGGCCGCCGCCAGCGCAGGGAAGACCTCGTTCGGATCGTCTCCTTCGACGAAGATCGGTGCCCATCCCTGCCCCGAGAGGTACGAATCGATGTCGCGGTCACTGGTGCGGCCGAGCACGGTCGGGCTCGCGATCTTCGCCCCGTTGAGATGCAGGATCGGTAGTACAGCACCGTCGCGGGCGGGATTGAGGAACGCCGGGATCTTCCACGACCCCGAGAGCGGCCCCGTCTCGGCCTCGCCGTCGCCGACCACACAGGCGACGACCAGATCGGGATTGTCGAAGGCGGCGCCCGCCGCGTGGATGAGGGCGTACCCGAGTTCGCCACCTTCGTGAATCGAACCGGGTGTCTGCACGCTGACGTGGCTCGGGATACCGCCGGGCGTCGAGAACTGTCGGCACAGTGCCTTCACCCCCGCAGAATCACCAGAGATGTGGGGGTAGACCTCGCTGTAAGTGCCCTCGAGGTAGGTCGCTGCGACCAGCGCCGGTCCGCCGTGACCAGGACCGGTCACGTAGAGCCACTGCGTCCCGGTGTCACGGATGTGCCGGTTCAGCAGGGTGTAGATCATCGACAGGCCGGGACTCGTGCCCCAGTGACCCAACAATCGCGGCTTGATGTGTTCAACGGTGAGAGGTTCGCGGAGCAACACATTGTCCTGCAAATAGATCTGCGCGACGGTCAGATAGTTCGCCGCGGCCCACCACCGCAGGTCGAGTTCGAGGTCGGAATTGGAGTAGTCGGCCAACGTCATGTGCAACAACTTTCGTCGTGCGAGCAGGGCAATGGCGATTATCCCGGCAGATCGGGGGTCCTCGCCACGCCAGGAGTACCCCGATGCCGGATTTTCTCCCCACCGCCACTGGCTATTCGCTCACACGGCCCGGCGACAGCCAGGTTTCTCCAAGAACATCCAAGTATCGTCATTCCGGTGCACTTGTTTCTCCCGGCGCTGTTGGCGACGCTGTCGGCGCTGCTCGTCGCCTGCGGGACACTCGTGCGCCAACGCTCGTCGACGCCATCCGGCGGCATCACCAAACGGTGGTGGCTGGGAGTTCTGATCGCGGCCGCCGGGTTTGCGCTGCAGGCCGTCGCGCTCGGCTTCGGCTCGTTGCTGTTGGTGCAGCCGTTGATCGTCCTGTCGGTGCTGTTCGCCTTGCCGATGGAGGCGTATCTCGACCATCGTCGCCTGAACTTCCACGAGTGGAAGTGGGGCATCATCCTGACGATCTGTATCGCCGCGTTCGTGGTGATCGCCGCGCCTGAGCCCGGCAAACACAACGTGTCGGCAGGGGTGCTCGCCGGCACCATCGTCGTGGTCATCGCGGTCCTCGCGGGACTGGTGATCGCGGCCAGGCTGGTGTCCCTGCACCACCGCGCACTGCTGTTCGGCTCGGCGTCCGGATTACTCACCGGCGTGCAGGCCTTCCTCCTCAAAGGGGTGGTGACCCAACTCGGTGACGGATTCGTCGAAGTTCTCATCCACCCGGAGATCTACCTCATCCTGCTGGTCGCGAGTGCGTCGGTCGTGACGCAGCAGTTGGCGTTCGCGGCGCATGATCTGCAGACGTCGTTCCCGGCGATGACCGTGTGGGAGCCCGCCGTGGCGATGTCGCTCGGTGTGGTGCTGCTCGGAGAGCGGGTCGACGTCAACTGGATCGAGGGAGTCATCGCGGGCATCTCGTTGGTGGTGATGCTCCGAGCGGTGTTCGTCCTTGCCCGGCATGCCGCCGAGCGTGAGACGGAATTCGAGGTCGAGATCCTCAAGAGACCCGCTCCCGCACCGGGGGGCAGCGCCATGGGACCGACGGACCATTAGCGACTCCATGCACACCATCGCACCGGCGATGCTCGCGGTTGCCGCCGCCTGCCTCATCGCAATCGGAACAGTCCTCCGGCAACGCGCGTCCGCGACCAGCGGCGCCATCACCCCCGGCTGGTGGTTGGGCGCAGGCCTGGCGGTGACCGGATTCGGCGTGCAAGCAGTCGCACTCGGTCTCGGGTCGATCCTGCTGGTTCAGCCGCTGCTGGTCCTCGCGGTGCTGTTCGCGCTGCCACTGGAGGCCTGGTTCGACCACCGCCGCCCGACTCGAGTCGAATGGGCCTGGGGCGGCGCTCTGACGGCTTGTGTGGCGTTGTTCCTCTGTCTTGCCTCGCCGCGGTCATCCGATCATCGAACCGGGCAGTTGGCCTCCGCGGTCACCATCGCGGCGGTCGTGATCTGCCTCATCGGTCTGGTGATAGCGGCCGAGAGTTGCACCAGCCATTTCCGCGCCTTGTTCTACGGGCTCACCGCCGGCGCACTGTTCGGTATCTCCGCGCTCCTGATCAAGACCGTCATCAACCAGGGTGTGGAGAACTCGGCGACGGTGGTGGTGCAGCCCGAGATCTACCTGCTCGTTGTGGTCATCGGCGCGGGTATCTATGCGCAGCAACGCGGTTTCGGATCAGGGGACCTGCAGACGTCGTTCCCCGCGATGACGGTGATGGAGCCGGCTGTCGCGATGGTCCTCGGACTCGCGCTGCTGTCCGAACGGATCGATGTGACGATGTGGGAAGCCGGAGTCGTCGCCGTGGTCCTGGTCGTCATGGTGGTGGCGGTGATCGAGCTCGCCCGGCATTCCGCGATCCGCACACCTGCGAAATCCGGCCCGGAGAACGTGGCGCCCGAAAAGTCATAGCGTGCATGACTGGAACCTCCCCACCGGCAATGGCAGGGTGGGGTGATGGCTGCTGCGAGCGCGTCGAAGTCGAGAGAAGAAATAGCGGGACTCGATGATGAACAATCGGGGGACGAGTACGACGTACTCGTGATCGGCGGGGGGCCGGCGGGTGAGGTCGCCGCGCAATACGCCATCGCGGGATCGGATCGGACCGCCGCGATCATCGAACACGAACTGCTCGGCGGGGAGTGCTCCTACTGGGCGTGCATGCCCAGCAAGGCGCTGCTTCGGCCCGTCGAGGTCCACGCCGCTGCCCGCAACCTCGACGGCATCAAGGTCAGCAAAAAGATGCTCCCCGAAGAACTGTTGCGACGCCGCGACGCCTGGGTGAAGCAGTACGAGGACGGCGGCCAGGTGGGTTGGGCCAACGGGATCGGCATCGACGTCATCCGCGGCCACGGGGTCATCACCGGCGAGAAGACCGTTGCGGTCGACAACGGCGGTGCGGGTCGCACCATCCGCGCCCGGCAGGCGGTCATCGTCGCGACCGGCAGCACTCCGGTGATCCCGGAGGTGTTCGCAGGCACCCAGCCGTGGTCGTCGCGCGACGCCACCGGGGTACGCGAGATACCGGCATCGCTCATCGTGGTCGGCGGCGGTGTGGTGGCCTGCGAGGCCGCGGCCTGGATGTCCGCTCTGGGGAGCTCGGTAACGCTGCTCTCGAGGGGGACACTTCTCGGCAAATCCGAACCCTTCGCCGGAAAACTGGTGGCGAAGGCACTGACCGACAACGGGATCGACGTCCGCCAGAAGGTCGATGTGACCGAGGTGCGGCGGCCGGTCGCCGATGACACCGGCATCGGTCGCATCCACGGCGATCAGGTGACCGTGATCGCCGGTGGCGAAGAATTCACCGCCGACGAGGTCTTGGTCGCGACTGGCCGGCGGCCGGCCCGCGATGGCATCGGGCTCGATACCGTCGCCGAGGATGCACCCTGGTTGTACGCCGTCGGCGACGCGTCCGGCGGACCCGCACTGACCCACTGGGGCAAGTACCAGGCCCGCAACGTCGGGCACCTGATCGCCGCCCGCGCCGCCGGCAAAGCGGAACCCGTTGTCCCTGAGAATGTCCCGGTTCCCCAGGTTGTCTTCACCGATCCGCAGGTCGCCAGTGTCGGGCTGACGAAGAAGGAAGCCGCGGACAAGGGTCTCGACACCTCGATCGCCGACGTGGAATTGACCGGAGTCGCCGGATTCGGATTGCTTCGCGACGACGCCCAGGGCAGGGCCCGGCTGGTGATCGACAACGCCACCGACACCATCGTCGGTGCGACGTTCGTGGGTCCAGAGGTCGACGAGCTGGTGCACGCGGCGACCATCGCGATCGTCGGCAAGGTGCCCACCAGCATCCTGCGGCATGCGGTGCCCTCGTATCCGACCGTCAGCGAGGTCTGGCTTCAGCTGCTGGAGTCGCTCGACTGAGCGTCGGCACGCACCATAAACTTTCGCGCCGCAAACCCACCCGGTACAGGCAAACCCACCCGTTGCAGAGGCTGTTGCCTAATCCCCGCGGGCGTGTTTGATCGTGGGGGGGTCGTGGCCCGATTGGGGATTGGCCCGGGGCCTTGGCCCCGGGGTCAGATGGTGGCGAGGTTGTTGACTTTCACGTAGCGCAGGAAGTTGGTGGCTGCGGCGGCGAGGATGAGTTCAGATTGTGCGGCTGCGAGGCCGCGTCGGGCGAATCGTCGTAGGGTTCGCCGGTCTTTGAGGTGGGCGTTGACGGGTTCGATGATCCCGGCGCGTTGGCGGTAGCGGGCGGTTCCTTCGTCGGTGCCGATGCGTTCTTGCATCTCTTCGATGGCGGTCCGGTCGTATTTCCCGGGCTGTGTGACTGCCGTTTTCTTCGATGCTGCAACATCTTTGGCTTTACCAGGCGCGATGAGTCGGGTGGGTCCGGCGGCGGCGAGGTTCTCTCGTGAGAAGTAGCCGGCGTCGGCAAGGACGGTCCCGATGACCCGATCATGACC